>JAZKGE010000016.1:0-5095 GCA_040386075.1 Bacteroidota bacterium | reverse complement strand
GTAACTATTAATTCAAATATTGTCAATGTAGATTTCGATTATATGACATTTTCTGGTTCGTGTAATGATTCTATTTTATTTAAAAATAATAGTACAGGCGCACTTGCTTATAACTGGATCTTCGGTGACGGCTCATCAGGTTCACAAATATCTAGTACGCATTATTACTCTCCAGGGGTATATACGGTTACACTTATTGGAGCAGGTTTAGTTTGTTCAGATACAATGTCCAAAGAAATTAATGTTACAGGCGCCGTAGTAATAGAAGGGAATATCCCTAATGTATTTACGCCAAATGGGGATGAAATAAATGATCGGTTTGATTTTCGGATAATTGATAAATGTAATGATTTTGATTTCGAAATATTTGATCGATGGGGTTTGTCTATCCTAAAAACATCTAAAAACCGCCAGTATTTTTGGGATGGAAGAACTACAAGTGGCGAACCTGTTCCCGACGGCACGTATTTTTATATTGTGAATATGAGTGACGGAGCAAAATTTAAAGGTACAATAACTCTCTTTCGATAATTAAGTAGGGCCACTAAAAAGGAGCAATTTAATCGCTCCTTTTTAGTGGTAATTATTTAAATCATTCAATAATAAATTTCCCTGATTTTTGATCACCCTCAAATTTAACAACATAATAATACATACCTGCACTAAACGACGAGGTATTCATAGAACATGTGTTGCCGTTTAAATAGCTAGAAATAGATAGAGGAATAGAATTTATAAATTTACCTTGCCCATCATAAACAGAAATTGATCCATCTCCATATACTTTAGAGTTAATAGAAAAATTTATATTTTCTTTTGTCGGATTTGGAAAACATTTAATGTCAGTAATAGTACTGTTGATCTCTGATACCGAAGATTGATTACAAGTATAAGTAACTCTCAATCTAGGACGTTTAGATGCGGTTGCATGATCTTTAGAACAGAAGTAAAGTAAATTGGAAGCATTTTCAGCAACCAACTTCAACATGATCCCATTATTGACAGGTGCAGCAAAAATGTCCTGTATCAATGTAGTCACGTTCATATTTAAATAATCAAGTGTAGCATTTGTAGTTCCTGTAACATTAACCTGGTTTGCTGTTGTAGTTGTTGGTTGATTGTTCCAGGTTACCGAATATTCAGTCCAGTTACCGGTTACTCTTTGCAGTAATGCATTATTCGCTGACCCTGAATGGCCTGGCCATGAACCAACCGGACCATAGGCAAACAGATCTAATTGCGCATTTGTAATAACAGCATTAGCAGGGATCCCTGCTAAATTAAAATGAAGTAAAGCCCGGTTTACATTTAATCCTCCCGACATAGCTACTGAAGGTATAGCGAAAGCCGCATTCTGAGCTGCGCCTCCATAATTATTACTTGCCGTGCTTGCCCCGTCATGATATCCGATTGCCGCATCATAATCTGCCGACAAGGTATCTGAGCTAACACAACCTGTAGAATATGTTACAACAAGTGTTGGCCTCAAACTGCTATTACTGTGGTCCTTTGACGCAAACAATAAAGAATTTGTAACTGCTTCCGAAGCCAATTTTAGTTTAAACCCAAAACTTGTGCTTGAATTGTTGATCATATCCTGAACCAAATTGGTAACATTGATATTTAAATAATTCTGAGTTGCAGAAGTTGATTGATTTAAGGTGACATGGTTTACGGCAGTAGAAGTAGGCTGGTTATTCCATGTAGCTGTCATTTCGCCCCAGTTTTGGGTCACTCTTTCTAAATAAGACGTATTGTTTGGGCCCGAATGTCCGGGTAAAGATCCCGAGGCTCCCAAAGCATATAAATTCAGATTAGCAGAGATAATTGTAGCATTGGCAGGAATGGCGCCTAAATTAAAATCAATTAAGGCCCTGTTAACATTCAAACCACCACTTTGCGCTACAGATGGTATAGCATAAGCTGCATTTTGAGTAGCAGTACCATAATTGTTATTAGCAGTAGTTGCTCCGTCATGGTACCCAATTGCCGCATCTTTTGAGGCGTTAAGAGTTACTGTTATTTGAGCAGTTGATAATATCGCTGTAAATAGCGAGCAAGTAAGTAAAATTTTTTTCATATACATCTAATTTATTGTATTATAAATCAAATTTATAATAATTTCTTTGATAAACCATTTATAACGCTGAATTTCGTTACAATTTCATGAATTTTTAGCTATTTTTGCCTGTATGATAAAAAACAGCTTCGGGTTAAATTTCGCTCATTCTCAGGCAAATATTTTATTTAATAAATTAAGGTTTCCCGGCAGTAGAAAAATTGCCAGAAAAATCAGTAAATTGCTCATACCAAGCTTATCTTCAAGCAAAGAAATTGAAACTATTTATGGCTATAATATTGAAGTAAGCCCAAAATGGGGAGAAGATGTCTATAATTTAGGCTTTTACGAAGCCGGAACTTTAAAATTCATTGATCTGATCTTAAAGAACTCTCATAATACTTTTTTAGACGTTGGCGCCAATATCGGTTTAATGAGTTTGCATGCTGCCCATTCCTTAAATGGTAAAGGCAAAGTGGTGGCTTTTGAACCGGTTCAGTTTTTTTTTGATAAGTTAAATGCAAATATTAACCTTAATAAATTTCAGAATATCCATACTATAAAGAAGGGTGTAGGTTCTATAGCTACTAAAGTTCCTATTTATCTGGATGGTGGATGTCCTTCGGTGATCTCAACTTTCCGTGACGAAAAAGGGGCAACTGAGCTGATCGATATTGAACCACTCGATGAAATTGTGAAAAATGAGAATATCGTAAACATCGACTTTATTAAAATTGATGTAGAGGGATTTGAATTTGATGTATTAAAAGGAGCAAGAAAGACCATAGCAAATCATAAGCCTGTTTTGTGCATTGAATATATCAAGAAAATTTCGGATGAAAGTTTTAATGTAAAAGTATTGACCGAATATTTAACCGAATTAAACCCTGAGTATCGTTTCTTTCAGTTTATTGATACGTCAAGAGTGGAAGGGAAATTGAAAGAAGTAACTTCGGAAAATGACTTTAATGATGAGGATAATGTGTTTTGCGTTTCTAAAAAGCATATGGCTTTGATCCAATCAATTCTTTAATCAGTTACAGTATGAAGATTTTAATGCTTGCCAAAATAGATTCTTCACATACAAAGAAGTGGGCATTGGCATTAAAAGAAAAAGGAGTAAACGTAGCTTTATTTAGTATTCATCTTCCAAATAATAACGACGATTGGTATAAAGCATTAGACGTTTGTTATTTTCCATCAAAAAATATTGCGTCGTCGGGCTTGATCTCCAAGTTTTCATATATAACATTATTTTTTGCTTTAAGAAAGCTCATTAAGCATTTCAAACCCGATATACTGCATTCGCATTTTGCAACGCACTATTCATTTTTAGGAAACATTTCAGGGTTCAAGAAACATATAGTAACCGTATGGGGAAGTGATGTTTTTGTATTCCCTAGAAAAAGAAAATTGAATGAACTGATCTTTAAGTACAATTTAAAGAATGCTGCTTGTATTATTTCAACCAGCGAAGCTATGGCCCAAGAAGTAGCATTGTATTCAAGCAAACCGGTTGTAATTATTCCTTTTGGCGTTGATCTTAATTTATTTAAACCACAGCCCAATTTAAGTCGTGATGAAATAACTATTGGTAATATTAAAAGTCTCGAACCTATTTATGGCATTGACACTTTAATTAAAGTTTTTGCTCAGGTAAAAATAAAATTTCCTGAAAAGAAAATGAAATTAGTTATTGTTGGGAAAGGAAGTAAGCTTTCAGAGTATCAAAAACTGGTTTTTGATCTGGACCTAACAAACGATGTTGTGTTTAGAGGAAGCGTTTTTCCTGAAGAAGTACCTGCTATTTTAAATACGTTTAATGTATTTGCTTGTTTGTCAAGAAACGAGAGCTTTGGAGTATCGGTTATCGAAGCTATGGCATGTAAGATTCCAGTAGTTGTAACCAAAACCCCCGGCTTTTTGGAGGTTGTTAATTCAGAAGAAAATGGGCTATTTGTTGATGTTGAAAATGTGAATGAGGCTGCAAATAAAATAGGCCAATTAATTTCAGATAAAAGCTTAGTTGAAAAAAATAGTAATAATGCGTTTCATAGGGTTAATATTTTGTATAATCTTGATAATAATATAAGAAAACAAATAGAACTTTATAATATGCTTACAGGAAATTAGAGTCATAAAAGTAATCAACATGATACAAAATGGATAATTACTCATTCGAGAGATTAAATAAATACAATTTAAAGCATTTAGTAACATTGTATAAGAATGCTTTTAATATTGATATAGATGAAGAAGATCTTAAAAAAAAGTATAATACTAAATTGTTTGGGTTAGATTATGTTGGGTTCTTAGCAATTTCAAAAGATAATATTCCAGCTGCTTACTATGGCGTATTTCCTATACTATGTAGTTGTAATAAGATTAAAGTATTATGCGCTCAGTCTGGAGATACAATGACTCATAAGGATCACAGAGGGAAAGGATTATTTATTGAGTTAGCTAAAAGAACATATGAACTAGCAAAGAACAACGGAGTGCATTTTATATTTGGATTTCCTAATGACAGCTCCTATCCTGGTTTTGTTAGAAAATTAGACTGGAAACATGTAGATGATATAAACATGTATTCAATTAAAGTTTCAACTATACCTTTGGCTAAAATTGTAAAAAAAACGCTATTTCTGACACCGATTTATTCCCTTTTTGTTAAGTTTATTTTTTTATTTTATGAAAAATCTCATAAAGGATTTGAAAATTCTCTTAGTGCTGATGGATATGACTCTATTTTGCATGATGATAGTTTTTTTAGCTATAAATCGTATCACCCTTCTTATTTTCTTAAAATAAAGAAGAAAATAGTTTGGCTAAAGATAGATGGTAGATTGTGGATTGGTGATATAGAAATTTCATCTTGGGAAGAATTTAATTCGATAATTAAATCTTTAAAAATTCTTGCTTGTATGGTTGGTGCAAATGAAATACACTTTCATACTTCTCCAAACACAAAGTATAATAACTATATGAGCAAAAGCGCCGTAACTTTCAACGGTGGCGACCTCGGAGGATTAGTTA
>JAZKGE010000015.1:0-144434 GCA_040386075.1 Bacteroidota bacterium | reverse complement strand
CATTTGCGGGCTGCAAAAGTACATACTCTTTTCCTTTCCTCCAAATTTATTTTAAAAAAAATCAATCTTTTTTAAAAATAAATTCTCCAACTCCTCTATCAACTTTACAACCTCAAATAACGGGCTGCAAATGTAATAATCTTTTTATTACTGGCAATAAAAAAATAATGATTTTTTTTAAATTATGCCAAACTACTTAATTTTATAGATATAGATGGCTTGATTATCGTTCAACAGATCTAAAATACTACTTGATTTTTCCGATAAAATCAGTCTCAATCGTTGCATGAATCCGTAAACGTGATTGCTACCTTTTTATGCTTAGAATAAAAAATGTAGGGGGCAACAAATAGGGCTAGACCAGGACTATCGTTACTGTTGTGCCTTTCTATAAAGGAAAAATGCAACGAATGAAAAAATAATATTAGGGATCCATACCGCCAGTAAAGGCTGCGCTAAACCTGAGTTGGCAAATGTTGTAGAGATATGCATGAATAAGATATAAACGCAGCTTAGTACGAGCCCTATCGCAATTTGTAAACCAACTCCTCCTCTTACTTTCCTCGATGACAAAGAAACGCCGATAATAGTAAGAATGAATGTTGCAAAAGGAAAAGAAGTTCGCTTATACATTTCCACTTCGTAAAACTCGATACGACTCGACCCTTTCAGCTTTTCTTTGGCAATAAACTCTCTTAACTCAAAGAAATTCAAAACCTCATATCTACTCTGAAAACGGATCATATCCTTAGGTGAAAAATCTATGCGAATTTTTTTTGTTGGAAAAAATCGATGCGTTTCTTTGAACACATGCTTTGGCATTCCAGGCTTTGCCGAATCTATAGGAGCATAGATCAATTCTCTTTCAAAAACACTTGTAAGGTACCATGTTCCGCTCAAACTATCCCATCTCATGTTTTCTGCTTTTAACATGGAAACCTGTTTATTGTTAGCGATCTTTTCGATAGAAACATTATTGGCTGTGTTTGAAAAATTATCGTAATCGGCCATGTACAAAGATGTTCCGGGCGCAATTTGTTTATGAATATTCCTTTCTTCTGTATTATACCCGTTGTTTATGTACTTGTCTTCAAAACCGATGCGTACTCTATTAGATTTTGGAATAATAAAATGATTTAATACTAAAGACATAGCTGTGATCAACGCGGCGCCGATCATATAAGGACGAAGAATTCTTTTTAAACTGGTACCACTTGATAGAATAGCCACAAATTCGGTTTTGGCAGCCATGCTCGACGTAAACAAGATCACGGCAATAAACGTAAACAGTGGGCTAAACAGATTTCCGTAATATGGGATAAAGTTCAAATAATGATCAAAAATAATGTCATGAACGGGAACTTTACTTGCAACAAAATCCTGCAATTTTTCAGAAATATCAAATACAATAAATATGCACAGCATTAGAGATATAGAAAAGAAAAACGTTCCTATAAATCTTCTGAGTATATATCTATCAAGTATTTTAAGCATTTATAAGCGCACAGCTAATTGTTTAACCATTTTATTTTTCCAGTCGTAAAACGTACCATCTATAATTCTATTTCTTGCTTCGGTAACCAACCATAAATAAAACGCCAGGTTATGAATACTTGCAATTTGTGCTGCTAAAAACTCTCCGCACACTAATAAATGTCTTAAATAAGCTTTTGTATAAACTCTGTCAACATAGCTGGTTCCGCTTTCATCCAATGGCGAAAAATCATTTTTCCATTTTTCATTTTTAATGTTAATGATGCCATTTTGAGTGAATAGCAAGCCGTGACGCGCGTTACGTGTTGGCATCACACAATCAAACATATCTATACCTAAAGCAATGCATTCTAAAATATTTGCAGGCGTACCAACTCCCATTAAATAACGGGGTTTATCAACCGGTAAAATATCACAAACAACTTCGGTCATAGCGTACATATCTTCTGCAGGTTCGCCAACTGATAACCCACCAATGGCATTTCCTTCGGCATTTTTTGAAGCAATAAATTCAGCCGATTGCATTCTCAAATCCTTGTAAACAGAGCCCTGCACAATAGGAAATAATGCTTGTTCATAGCCATATTTAGGTTCTGTTTCATTGAAACGCGTAAAACATCTGTCTAACCAGCGATGTGTTAATCCTAACGAATTTTTAGCGTATTTATAATCGCATGGATATGGTGTACATTCATCAAAAGCCATCATAATATCGGCGCCAATCGTACGCTCAATATCCATCACCCTTTCGGGTGTGAACAAGTGTTTGCTACCATCAATATGCGATTTAAAGGTGGCACCTTCTTCGGTTAATTTACGTGAATTGGCTAAAGAAAAAACCTGGTAACCTCCACTATCAGTCAAAATAGGCTTTTCCCAACCATTGAACTTATGCAAACCGCCTGCACCTTCCAATACTTCCAGTCCCGGGCGCAAGTACAAGTGATACGTATTACCTAAAATGATCTGTGCCTTGATATCATCCCGCAATTCGTGCTGATGTACTGCTTTTACTGTTGCCGCAGTACCAACCGGCATAAAAATAGGGGTTTGTATTTGGCCATGAGCGGTTTCTATAACTCCTACTCTGGCTTTTGATTGTTTGTCTTTATGAAGAAGCGAAAATTTCAATAGTATTTTTTTAGTGCATAAAGATACATTTTATTAATAACTGAGTTAAAGAGTTGAAGAATTAGAGAGTTAAAAAAACACTAAATCATACATGTCTAACTCAAAAATTCACTAATTCTCTAACTAATTCTGCCACTTATTGGCAAAAACCTACCAGATACAAAGTGCAAATGTAAAGTTCTGTTAAAACCCATCCTTTGGCACGTGCCTTGGAATTATACTTACAATTAAAAATAAAAACATAAATTATGAAAACCTCTATTAAAACATTAACTACTATTTGTACAGTAATTATTAGTTTAAGCATGGCCGCTCAAAGAAGTCATAACGGTAACCAAACTCAGCCGCAAAACCAAACTCAGCCAGTACAAAGCAATTCTCAAAATGATAAACACCATGGGCCAAACTGGGGTGGTAATGTAAATATTCATGTTGGAGGTTATACAAATTCATATCCTAACAATTATGGTTATAGCTATGGATATAACAATTACTATAGTGTAAAAAAAGCAGCCAGAAACTCCATTCGCCAGTCGGCAAGTGTTATCGGGCAGGCCTTACAATTCAGTGATTGGAATGATACATATTCTCCATGGTTAGCAAAAGCAATCCGTCACCAACAATATGCTAAACAGTTATACTTTTGGGGAGATTATGCCGGGGCTTTAAACCACGCTGAACGTGCAGGATTCTTAGCCTGGAATACCTTAAGTTATTTTAATAATCCTTATGGTTACAACAATGCTTATCCTGATCCATACAGCGACCCGAATAATCCGTATTATAGGAAAAGTAATCCAAATACAACTCAATCAAATACTGGTTCTGATGAAGATTATGGTTACAGGAAAAATTCATCTGATAAAACAGCTGAAGAAAGTGGTGCAGTAAGAAGAGAGACCCAAGCCGCAAAACCAGAATTAGATAGTTCTTTACCGCAAAATAAATTAAACGACAGAGAGCTTTTAAAGATAAATGCTAAAGATCTGGATATCGAATAATGATTCCATAAAACATAAAAAGTCCGGCTCATGTAGTCGGACTTTTTTGTTTATATTTATCCGATGTTTCAAAGAGTTCCAAATTATATTTTAGCGATCATCAGCGGCCTTTTATTTAGCGCCGGATGGTTTGCGCCCATAACTATTTTATTATTTTTTGCCTGGGTTCCGTTGTTTATTATTGAAGACCGAATTTCAACTAATTTAGAGATCAAGCGAAAAAAAACTAAGATCATCTGGTTAAGTTATTTTGCCTTTTTTATATGGAACATTTGCGTAACCTGGTGGATATATTACGCATCATTTGGTGGAGCGGTATTAGCCATCGTTTGCAACCCTGTTTTTATGTGCATCGTTTTTATGATCTGGCACAACTTAAAACGCCGCATTAATAAACCCTGGGCTATTTGGTTGTTAATACCCATCTGGTTAGGTTATGAGTATGGCCACACCTTATGGGACCTGACCTGGAGCTGGTTAATTATGGGTAATGCCTTTGCCTTTAATCACAACTGGGTTCAGTGGTACGAATTCACCGGAACATCCGGTGGAAGTTTATGGGTGCTCATCGTAAATATTTTAGTTTTTAATCTTATCAAAAGTGGTTCTTACAATGCAAAGCAGTTAGCAAAACCTGTTGCGGCAATTATTATCCCTATTGCGTTATCGTATACGATCTTATCTATAAGCACAAAACATCTAAATTCTGAGGGCAGTTACAAAACGGTTATCGTTCAACCAAACGTTGATCCGTATAACGACAAATTTTATTTTGCACCCGAAATACAATTACACAATGTATTGATCCAATTACAGGGCAAACTGGATTCGACAGTTGATTTTTTAGTACTCCCTGAAACTTACTTAACCGAAGATATTTTTGAAGGGCAAGAGAACGAATCCTATTCGCTTCATTTTTTAATGGATAGTATCCTGAAGGACTATCCTAAAATGACCATCATTTCAGGCGCTAACACCATTCACCCGTTCAAACATGGAGAAGTGAGAACGTCTACTGCCCGAAAATACAGTAATGCAGATGAATATTTTGATTCATTCAATACAGGCCTGCAGCTTAACAATGAAGGCATAATTTATTATCACAAATCCAAATTAGTTCCTGGTGTAGAGCGCATGCCTTTTCCTGCTTTATTTGCGCCCTTAGAAAGTTTTGCCATCGATCTGGGTGGAACCATGGGAAGTTTGGGTACACAAGAAGAACGCACGGTGTTTTTTAGTCACGATAAAAAAGTAGCTATTGCTCCTGTGATCTGTTACGAAAGCGTTTACTCTGATTATGTAGGAGAATATATCCGAAACGGCGCTAATTTGATCTTTATCATTACAAATGACGGTTGGTGGGATACAAGTCCCGGACACAGACAACATTTAGCCTACGCTAAACTAAGAGCTATTGAAACCAGGCGTGAAATTGCACGCTGTGCCAATACCGGAATTTCGTGTTTTATAACGCCTTACGGAGAAATAGAACAAGCTACGCCTTATTGGGAAAAAGCTATCATTTCAAAAAATATGATACCAAACAACGACCAAACTCTGTATGTGAAATTTGGCGATCTGATTTCATATTCCTCTGCATTTTTGGCAATTTTATTATTGATCTGGAGCCAGATATTACGTTTTAAGAAAACACCACACGAATAAATCAAAAAAATCTCTTGTTTTTTATTTTGTTACTGTCCGTTCAATTAAAATTGTATTTTTATTATATGATGAAACGCATACTCACTATTTTGTTTTTTTTCATTGCCATTTCAGCTTCAATTGAAAAATGTTTTGGACAAAAACATGTAGCCGATAGTTTATTTAAAACATTAAAAACGTCTATACCTGACAGCACACGAGCAAAACACTTAGTGATGCTAAGCGAAGTGGCAGGTTGGCGTGTAGGGAAATATGATACTGCGCTTATACTAGCCAATGAATCAAAAAAACTTTCAGAAAAAATAGGCTTTAAACCAGGTATAGCAAATTCATATAACAATATTGCCAATGTGTATTATTTTCAGGAAAATTATACAGAAGCACTCAAAAACTATTCATTGGCATTAACAATTTACCAAAAAATTGGTTCTAAAAAAGGTATTGCCAATACCAACAACAATGTAGCAAATATTCAGGCAAATCTTGGAAATTATAATGAAGCACTTAAAGCATATTTTTCGGCACTTAAAATTTATGAAGAGCGTGGCGATAAAAAACTTATAGCAGCAATGTATGACAACATAAGTATGATATACGAATATCAAAAAAACTACAAGGAAGCTATTAACTATTGTAATAAAGCTGTAGCTCTTCAAAAAGCGATCAATGACCAATCAGGAATAGAAAATTCTTATTTTAATATTGCACGAATCTATTCTGAACAAAAAAATTACGCCAAAGCATTGGAATATGACTCTTTAGCTTTGTCAATTGCTATTGAGTTAGGTGACAAAGTTGGCATTGGCAATATATATAACAACGTTGGCAACATATACTCCAATACGGGAAATAATGATAAAGCCATTGAAGCTTATTTAAAAGCCAAAAACATTTATGAATCCGTTGATTATCAACGAGGGTTAATGTACTTATATAATAATCTTGGAACCATCTATTCTAAACAAAGAAAAGTACAAGATGCTTCATCGTTGTTGCAGAAATCTTTAACTATGGCGCTAGAATCTGCAGATAAATTTCAATTACAACTAAGTTACCTGAGTTTAGCAAAACTTGACAGTATTACCGGTGATTACAAAAGTGCTTTTAATAATTACAAACTTTATATTAATTATAAAGATAGTCTTGTTAACGAAGAAAACACAAAAGCTACTGTACAAACCCAAATGCAATATGAATTTGATAAAAAGCAAACTGCTGATAGTTTGAAGGTAGAGGAATTACGTAACCTAAATAGCTTAAAATTTGAACAGGAAAAAAAACAACGTTGGTTTTTGTATAGTGGTTTAGCTTTGGTAGTATTGTTTGCTGGATTTTTATTCAATAGGTTTAAGGTAACACAAAAACAAAATTTAATTATTACTGAACAAAAACACGTAGTAGAAGAAAAACACAAAGAAATAACCGACAGTATTAATTACGCAGAACGCATTCAACGTAGTTTATTGGCGAGTACAGAACTTTTAGATAATAACTTAAATGAATACTTTGTGCTTTTTAAACCAAAAGATATAGTTAGCGGTGATTTTTACTGGGCAAGCAACCTTTCAGATAAAAATTTTGCTTTAGTAACAGCTGATAGCACAGGACATGGGGTGCCGGGCGCGATTATGAGTATCTTAAATGCCGCTTGCCTAAACGAAGCAGTAAAAGAAGGTTATACAAAGCCAAATGAGATTTTAGACAGAACTCGAAAAGAAATTATTTCTGTTCTTAAACGAGACGGTAGCATAGAGGGCGGAAAAGATGGTATGGATTGCAGCTTTTTAGTATTCACTCCTCCAAACCACCAGAAAGAAGCAAGTTATAGAAAACTTTATGTTTCATCCGCTAATAATCCTGTATGGATTTTGAGGGCAAGCGCATTGAAAAATACTTCTTTTGAGCGAAAGGATGGCTTTTTTGAAATTCATCCTGATAAAATGCCTGTTGGTAAACATGATAAACAAAACCAACCGTTTACTTTACATGAAGTTGATCTACAGAAAGGCGATTTGGTTTACACCTTAACGGATGGTTTCCCAGACCAGTTTGGTGGCCCAAAAGGGAAAAAATTTATGACTAAAAATTTACGCGAGTTGCTTATTAACAATGCTCATTTACCAATGTTTGAACAAAAAGAATTATTAGACCAAACATTCAGTAACTGGACTGGTAATTTAGAACAAGTAGATGATGTGACCGTGATTGGAATAAAAATATAATCATTAAATGGAAACGAGGCCCTAAAAAGCGATTATTTAGAAAAAAAGTCTCAATTATTTGTAAATTTGATGTCGTAAAAACTAACTAAACAAAACACTATATATGGAAAAATTTGATGTAACCGTTATTGGTTCAGGCCCCGGCGGATATGTTGCGGCAATTCGTTGTGCACAATTGGGAATGAAAACTGCTTTAATTGAAAAATATCCAACCCTTGGAGGAACTTGCTTAAACGTGGGTTGTATTCCCTCAAAAGCCATGTTGGATTCATCCGAACATTATTTTAATGCTGTTCATCATTTCGAAGAACATGGTATTGAAGTAAAATCTCCAAAAGTAAATATCAAACAAATGGTTGAACGTAAACGTGGTGTTGTGAAAATGACCTGCGACGGTATCAACTTTTTAATGAAGAAAAATAAAATTACTGTTTACACAGGTGTTGGAAGTTTTGAATCTAAAACCGTTATCAACATTACTAATGCCGATGGTAAAAAAGAACAAATTGAATCGGCAAAAACAATTATTGCAACAGGTTCAAAACCATCGTCATTACCGGGAATTGAGATCGATAAAAAACGAGTGATCACTTCTACCGAAGCTTTAGAATTACAGGAAATCCCTAAACACCTAATCGTGATCGGTGGTGGTGTTATTGGTTTAGAGTTAGGAAGTGTTTATGCTCGTTTAGGCTCAAAAGTATCCGTGGTTGAATTCATGGATCGTTTGATCCCCGGAATGGATGCAGGCTTAGGAAAAGAATTACAACGTGTGATGAAGAAAGATCTGAAAGTAGATTTTTTAATGAAACACAAAGTAGAAAGCGTTGTATCAAAAGGAAAAGAAGTAACCGTAACTGCTGATAATGGCAAAGGCGAAAAAGTAGAAGTTAAAGGAGATTATGTGCTAATGGCCGTTGGACGTAAACCATATACTGAAGGATTGAATTTAGAAAAAGCAGGTGTTAAATTAGATGCCCGCGGAAGAGTTGAAGTTGACAAACATTTAAAAACAAGTGCTGATAATATTTTCGCTATTGGTGATGTTGTTGTTGGTGCCATGTTAGCACATAAAGCCGAAGAAGAAGGTGTTTATGTTGCTGAACAAATGGCCGGACAAAAACCACACATTGATTATAATTTAATTCCAGGTGTAGTTTATACATGGCCCGAAGTTGCAGCGGTTGGTTTAACTGAAGAACAATTAAAAGAAAAAGGTGTGAAATACAAAGTTGGTTCTTTCCCATTCAAAGCAAGTGGTAGAGCACGTGCCAGTATGGATACCGATGGTTTTGTAAAAGTACTGGCTGATGAAGCAACTGATGAAGTTTTAGGTGTACATATGATCGGTCCACGTGTGGCTGATATGATCGCTGAAGCAGTAGTTGCGATGGAGTTTAGAGCAAGTGCAGAAGATATTTCACGTATCTGCCATGCACATCCAACATTTACCGAAAGCTTAAAAGAAGCTGCTTTAGATGCAACAGGCAAACGTGCTTTACATATTTAAAAAATAAATATCAATGAAGAAAAATAAAAGACAGGTTAATTTCTAATCTGTCTTTTTTTATACCTAACATCATGCAGAACTTGATTCAGCATCTCAATAAATTAAGAAAAGATCCTGAATCATCCCGATAGCTATCGGGACAGGATAACAAAAAACAAGAGTTATGACTGAAGAATTAGACCCAAAAACATATCCCATCGGTAAGGCACAAAATCTGGAATTTACTAAAGAAGTTTTATATCGCTCTATTATGATGATAGAAGCTGCGCCTGTAAGTTTAAGAAAGCGTTTGGAAAGCATTGCTCCACAGGACCTTGAATTAACCTATCGAGAAGGCAGCTGGACGGTTCGACAAATTGTTCATCATCTGGCAGATTCTCATATGAATATGTGGATTCGCTTGAAACATACCTTGGCTTCGGATAACCCAACCATTCAACCTTATGATCAGAATGCGTGGGCAGATTCTGCAGATTATAAATCCGCACCGTTAGAGAGTTCGTTAGTGATATTTGAGGGAATTCAACTCCGGTTTTCAAACCTACTGAAAACAATGGGTGAAGCTGACTTTAATAGAACATACTTTCACCCTGAATATAAAAAACAATTTGTTTTAGGAGAAGTAGTGCAATTATATGCCTGGCATGGGATGCATCATGTAGCGCAAATAGAAGGGATTTTTAAGTAAGTCTGTTTTTGTAGGAATGTATAGAATTGTAACTGCTGCGATAACAATGCTTTGCCTGGGAACATATATAATATTCCCATTCTTAGTATTTGATAGTCAATTAACAAAAATCAAAAGTACTTTAAGAAATTCAACTACCTATGTTTCGACAGTTGAAGCAAAAGGGCATCAGAGTCAAAAATCAGAATTAATTTTTTATTTGAACCATTATCCAAATCAATTTGCACTTAGAGAAAATATTGGCGGCAGATTTATAAATGAAAGATTTGAAAAAATTAACGATATTTTAAGGAATTCAGAGAATGCAACAGTTTGGATCAAAAAAAGTCAGATAGATGATTTTGCTCCTATGATTTATCAAATTGACACTAATATTGAATCAAATATTTATAACTATAAAAGTGAAAATTCCAAAGCACTACAATTTGGACTTACGTTTATGGTAATTGGGTTAATTCTGCTTGTAGGATGTGTAATTTATAAACACGCTAAATTTATAAGCTGATAAACGATAAGAACTTAGGTTCTCAAGTTATATAAACAAAAAAATCTCCTTCGATCGCGTCGAAGGAGATTTTCATTTTCAAATAAATGCACTTATTTTAAAAATGTATCTATCGAAAAAATATTAGTTAATGGAATATGTTCAATTAAATTAGTTAATTGACTTTCGTCGGTTGCTAAAATTTCTGTTGCAGGAATAAATTTAATTCTTCCCTCATGCTCGCCATTTATAATTGTACCGTATTTTCTAATACCGTTGTTTAAGATGATCATTGCTTGTGTCGTGTTCATAACGTCTTCGTTTTTATTACCGATAATTAGGCAAACGTAGTGCCAAAAAGTGATAAAATGATTAAGGCAAGGTTACCAAAACGTAAATAGCTGATTATAATGAGTTAAGAGGCTTTCAAACTATGAAATTTAACATTTTTCGTGCAAAAACTTTAGCATAAAACATTTTTTCTAAAAGGGTTTATGGGGATTTATATGAGTTAATGGGGAAGGATTTGGGCATAAAAAAGCCCGTTCTGCAGATGGCAGAACGGGCTTCCATTATTTAAAAGAGATTAGATATGAGCATCTAATTTACCTGCTAATACATTTTTTGCAGCAACACCTACATGTTTTTCAACTACTTCTCCGTTCTTAAAGAACAATAAAGTAGGGATATTTCTGATACCATATTTTGCCGAGATGCCAGAATTATTATCAACGTTTACTTTACCAATTACTGCTTTACCAGCATATTCAGTAGATAGTTCCTCTACAACAGGCCCAACCATGCGGCAAGGTCCACACCACTCTGCCCAAAAATCTACTAATACCGGTTTGTCTGATTTTAATACTAATTCTTCAAAATTTGCATCTGTTATTTCTAGTGCCATTTTATTTTTGTTTTAAGGTTTATAATTTTCGAATTACTAAATTAACTTTGTTACCCAGAATAATCAAACTTTAAACCAAATAGTTTTCCATGCCTTTTTGACACTTATTTTACTAAAGTAACATGACCAACCATACTGTGTTTTTCATTTAAAACATCGGTTACCTGAGCCTTCCACACATAAACCTCCTGTTTCGACGAGTCCATATCACCTTTCCCTTTAATGCTGCCATCCCAGGCATTGTTTATGTCATTTGATTCAAAAACCAAAGCTCCCCATCTGTCAAATACTTGTAGTTTAAATTGCGAAATACCAACTCCAACTGCCTTAAAACCATCATTTAAGCCATCGCTGTTTGGCGTAAATGCATTTGGGATATAGATGGTATAAGCAGGTTTGATCTCTACTTGTTTAATGATAGAATCTCTGCAACCGTATGAATTAATTGCCAGCTGTTGAATATATACCATTTTAGCTACATCGGTATTGAATGTGTAACTGAAATTAGGTGTGTTTTGAATAGTTCCATCATTGAAGGTGTATTTTACGCTACTTGCACCCATCGATTTATCATCCACTTGTATCAATGGCATGGTGATGTCAACTTCTTCGGGAGTTACTAAAAAATTGGCTGTTGGAACAGGGTACACATTTACCAGGTTTGGTAAAGTTAAACTGCTGATACAGCCACTATCAGAAACTACTTTTAACATCACATTATAATTACCTGTTGAATAACAATGTGTTGGATTTTGAGAATAATCAGGATTTGTATTATCTCCAAAGATCCATTGATTAGTTACAATATGTCCGCTTCCAATAGTTGAATTATTTACGAACTGAACACATAAGCTTGGGCAACCTGTATTATTTTGCGCTGTAAATAAAGCCGATGGTGTTGTATTGACATAAGAAGATTTAATAATGGTATTAGTACAACCATATTGTGTTTGCACTTCCAGTTTTACACCGTAGTTTCCTGCCTGTGTATAAATGTATTGAGGGCTTTGTTGATTATTATCAATAAGATTATCACCATTAAAATCCCAGGCATAAGATGTAATATTTCCATCACTGCTGGTTGAAATACTTGTAAATTGTGAACTGGCAGGCAAACAGGTTGATGGTGCTGAAAAATTAGCTACCGGATTGTAGTGTACTACTACAGGGTTTAAATTCTGGCTTACACAACTATTATTGGAGATTGCCATCAATCTTGTTTGCTGAGTTCCTGCAATGGGATAAATATGACTTGGATTAGCTGTAGAATCATCTATCGTTCCATTATTTTCAAAATCCCAGCGGTATTTTATAATTGTACCACTTACAATATTACTTTGATTGTTGAATTGTGTAGCCTGATTTAAACAACTGGCCGTAGATTGAAAATTTACATTTGGCTGAGGGTGAACCAGTGCAGGTAATATCATAGAATTTGTACAACCAAAAGTGCTGGTTGCCGTTAACGTTACATTGTAATTACCAAAGCCTGCATATAAATGCTGTGGATTAATTGCCAAGGATGTTGTATTATCACCAAAAGCCCATTGATTATTAATGATCTGACCTGATGAGATGCTCGACTGATTAGTAAATGCAACAGGCGCTCCCTGACAAGCTGGCAATGAACTAAATTGCGCTACCGGTTTTGGATACACCGTTACTGCAAAACTATGTGTTGATGAACAGTTGAAACTGGAAATGACCATTAACTGCGTAGTATAAGTTCCGGGTGCTGTAAATATATTACTCCCTGCCTGACTGGTATTATCTGGCGTTCCATCTGATGTATAATCCCACACATAATTTGAAATGTTACTGCTTGTAATAGAACTTGTATTTATATAGTTCACCACATTTCCATCACACACATTATTGGCAGTAAATACTACATTAGGTAATGGATTAACTGTAACCTGATGTGTAACTGAATTACTGCAATTAGAATTAGTAGTTACATTTAAAGTCACATTATAGGTTCCTGCACCTGCATACTGATGTGTAGGTTGACTTACCTGAGATTGGCTTCCATCTCCAAATGCCCAGTTAACAGTAGTAATAAATCCGTTGTTTGCCGATGATGAATTAGTGAACGTAGTCAGGCCATTTAAACAAACGCTATTTGCATTGAACGCCGCTGTGGGTAACGGACTAATAGTTACAGGAATCACCGCGGTATCTTTACAACCCATATTGCTGGTTACAATCAATTGAGCATTGTAAGTTCCTGTACTAATATAATTGTTCAAACCGTTTTGTGTTAAAGCGGTATTTCCATCTCCAAAATTCCAATTGCTGGATGTAATACTCCCGCCTGATACATTACTGGTATTGATAAATCCAATAGTATGCGTACAAGCTGAAGGCTGCACCGAAATAAAGTATGCGTTTGGTTTTGGGTTAACAGTCACAAATTGAAATGCACTATTAGAACAGTTAAAGTTACTTGTAGCTGTTAACACTACACTATAAGTTCCGGTTGATGAATAGGCATGAGTGGGGTTAACCAATGCACTGGCTGTATTATCTCCAAAGGTCCAGTTGTGATTTATTATTTGACCGGATACAATAGTTGATTGATTTACAAATGCTGTAAATAAACCATAACAAACAGCAGGTGCTGAAAACTGAGCCAAAGGTTTTGGATGAACGATAGCAACACCTAAGCCTGTGTTTGAACAATTAAAATTACTGATAGCAGTTAACGTCACATTATAACTACCACTTGCAACATACGTGTGAATTGGATTTATATTAGTAGCAGTGGTATTATCACCAAAAGCCCAGTTATAAGAAGTAATTTGTCCCATAGCAACGCTTGACTGATCAGTAAAAGGTACAGCAATACCATCACAAACAGCGGCTGTTGAAAATTGAATAACCGGCTTTGGATAAACGGTGGTTGCTAAAGAGTATGTGGCAGTGCAATTATTATTTGATGTTGCAGTTAACAGGGTTGTGTAGGTTCCCGGGGCATTATATAAATGGGTTGGAATTGGAGCTACATTATCAATTGTTCCATTTGAATCAAAGTCCCAATTATAGTTTGTAATGCTTCCTGAAATAATAGTTGAGTTATTGATAAAATTTACCGGCAAACCGTCACAAACATTTGCAGTTGTAAAAACAACAATTGGGTTTGGTAATTCAGCTAATGTATAAGTCATCGTTGGTCCAGGGCAACCTGTAACTGTTGTTAAGCTCAATGTATAAACTCCGCCGTTGGTTGCAGTTAATACCTGGCCGTTGGCCGGATTGCCATTTGGCAATGTCCAATTATAGGAAGCAAATCCAACAGGTGCATTTAATTGTACGGAGGATCCCTGACATAAAATTCCGCTTTGAGTAATATTAAAATCAATACAACTACCATCAATATACGCATAAGCATAATGTCCGCCCAATGAACAATCCTGAGTTGTAAATCGGATCGTTACATCTTGTCCAATAAAATTAGTAAGATCAACGCTAACATTTGTCCATGGTTTATACACTACATTTGGGCAATTTGGCGAATTAAGAAATCCCGGAATATTTTGTCCGGCAGCAACATTATAATAAGTACAAGGAATTGCGGTACCATTAGAGTCAAGCATTTCGATCTCAAATTTGGGCTGATCAGCTACAGCATGACCCGGGTCTTCAAATACAACTGCATAACGGTATGTGAAATTTGAGTTAGCAGCTGTTACATTAAAAGTTTGTTCTAATCTGTCGGCTAAACCGCCTGTGCCGTTGTTTCCAAGCCTTACCGAAAAATTACCGCCGGCAGCTACCAATGGAAAACCACCACAGCCATCAACGCCGGCGCCGGCTGTTATCTGTTGAGCACCGCCTACATTTTGACAACAACCTAATGCGTTAAATAATGGGTTAAAACCATTGGAGGCTGTCCAGCCATTCAGATTTCCGGATTCGAAATCGATGTTAGTGCATGCTTGTTGAGGGGTTGGATTTTGGCCTGAGATACGTTGAGAGGAAAAATACGTATCATGAATATGAGTCCGTTGATGGGCATAAATGAACTCAGGTAGATCATTTACAGAGGTGTGATGAGACCAAAAGAAATTGGTCCAGAATTTAGTATCAAAATTAGCTAAACTGTCAGTCGGAGATACAGAAGTGACGTTTTGCCCGTTTGCTGGCGAGCATAGCAGAACAGCCAGCAGAACTGCGGTTAATAGAATTGTTTTCATGACAAGTAGGTTTTGAAATGTTTGTAATTGATTTCATGTTAAATGGTTTATTGTTTTTTGATGTAAATGGTAAGCCTTAATTTATTTGAGGTACGGGGATTAAAAATTAAATAGCTTGTGATTCTCATAATATTGTACGTTGGGATTTTACAAAAGTTTGAGATTTCATCGTTTTTTTTCTGTCTCTTATCTAATTTTTATATCTTTAGGTCAAAATATTAAATCATGGAAGAAACTAATTTTTCAACTGACCCTTCGCAACAAGGACAAAATGTAACTCCTCAATTCAATAATCAATTTGGGCCATTACCAGTTCCAAATTCAACAGCTGTTCTCGTTTTAGGGATCTGCTCTATTTTTCCGGGTTGTTTTTGTCTTGGATTAGTAGGAATTATATGCGGTATCATCGCGTTGGTTTTAGCAGGCAAGGGTTTAGCTGCTTATAACAGTAATCCATCCAGCTTTTCAATTTCTTCTTACAACAATTTGAAAGCGGGTAAAGTGTGTGCTATTATTGGCGTTTGTCTTTCGTCTTTATTATTAGTGTTCTATTTAATATATTTCCTGATCATAGGCGCTGCGTTTAGCATGATCCCATGGCAGAATATGCATTAAGATCGTTTTCTTAAAAATGATAGACTGGCTGGAACATCATTTATTTTCCTGTTTTTTTAAATCATATTTTGGTGTAGAATGCCCCGGCTGTGGTATGCAAAGAAGCTTGATCGCTTTATTGAAAGGCGATATCATGGGTTCTTTGCATTATAATGTTGCACTTATCCCATTTATTGTTACGCTGGTCTTATTGATCGTTCAACTAACTACCAAACACATTAATGGTGGCAAATATGTAATGTGGGCATTCATCACAACTACATCTTTAATGATGATACAGTTTATAATAAGACAAATTATCTTATTTACTTAACCGGTAACTTAATGGTTTTTTGTGTATGAGTTCCGGTTACATTTAAAAAATAAATGCCGGCCTTATGGTCTTTCAAATTCACCCGTAAATTAATAGCAGCTGAATTCAAATCTCCGTAATCATTCACCAGCTTACCCAAAGCATCAAATAATTTGAAATTTACAGTTGCTTCAGTATTAACAATTCCCTCAATAAGGTATTCGTTTTCACTAACGGTTTTTATAATCAACGATTCTGAATTTTGAGAAAATACACCTGTCACAATATCTGCTATTACCACTATTGATTTATAGGTTGTATCAATACAACCACTGTTACTTGTTGAAATAAGACTTACTGTATAAACACCGGATGCGGAATAATTATAGGTAGGATTGGGCACTGATGAGAATCCAAAACCATCACCAAAATTCCAGGAATCATTCATAGAATTAGTTGAAATGTTATTAAATATAACAGTTGCGCCACTTGATAAGTACGTTGTATCTACCGAAGAGAATTGCGCCGTTACAGGATCAACCACATTAATTGTAAATGTAGAATCGTTAGCATCACATTGCCCAACTGTATTAATGTCAATTGAATAATCACCGCCCGATAAATTCAACAAAGTATCAGCGCTTGCTTTATTTAAGGATGTTTTAATAACTGAACCGCCGGCATTTTTCCAATAATAATTCCATGGTCCCGAACTATTTCCAGAAACTATTATTTCTCCCGCAGATGGATCGTTGCAATTTGGTTGAGAAATAGTAGAATTAATGGTTAAAGGATTGATCGTGATATTAACCACAAATCTTGTACCCGTTGTTGATGAGTTTAACGTAAATACATAACTATTAGTTTTCAGGTCTGTTGTAATTCCTGTAAACGTATCATATAAAGAAATACAGGCGCCTGTAGGAAATGAATTGAAATTAGCCAAACTGATAGTGTAGGTGCCAGTATAACCTGTTGTAGCTTTTAAAGGCATGCTAAATGTAGATGTAATGATGTCTACACCGTTAATATGATATTCATCAGCTCCGTTTTGAAACATGATCGTAGGCGCAGAAGGATCCTGACCGGCCATTTTAATGGCGTCATATTCAATATCAAAATTATTGGTTGCACCTGCCTGCATGTATAATACGGTTTCATCATGAAATGATGTAGGCCCATCTAAATAAAAACGTAATAATGGCTGGGCCGAAGAAGCAACCTGTGCTGTTTGACTCATTTTTACAAATGCAGGATTACCGCCTATTTTATAGGATTCTAATGCAGTTAAAGTAGCATTAGCTGTGCAGTGTACCTGAAACCCCTGGAACATAGGAATAGAATCACTAATACCTCCAGCGCCAATTGCCGGACTGCTAATGCCATTCACAAAACTCACACTAGCACCTGCGCCTCCGTTCAAATCTGCGTTGTAACCGTAAATAGCATTATCAACACTGGCATTTCCATTTCTTAAAGAGCTCCATCTAATGGCCGACGGATAAGGGTTATGTATCAAATTCCAACCGTCATTCATTACAGATCCAGTGTTTGTTCTGGTTAATGGAATAGCATTATTGAATTTTCTAACAGTACCAGTAACATCAATAGTTATTGGAGCAGTAGCATTAGGGCCTGTGCCTAAATATACCCAATACCCTTTATTTGGCACAATTGGATTTGTAATTGCAGTTAAGGGTACATATGATGCTGTAGACGAATAAGAACCAACTGCTGCTTCGCTATATGAATAGATGGATAAAAAACCGTTTGCACTTCCATCGGGACAACTTGAACAACTGATCGCCATATCATCATCCCAAGCCTGAAAAGTTAAGGCAGAGGATATTGGCGTTCCCAGCAAAGCCCAGCCTGTGTAACCTCCCGGAGCATAACGCTGCACATTCAAATTCCCAATAATATCTCCTGTACCTGTTATTTGTGCTATCCTTGCCGTATTGGTAGCTGTAGATACCATTGTGAATATTTGCGCGTTGGTATTAAAGGCGCCATTGTTAAGTGTTAATGTACTGATCAGATTTTCGGCATGTGTAATGTTTGCACCTGCATTGTTATTAAGAGTCAAATTATAAAAATCCGTGGTGCTTGTTCCTCCAATACTCTGTGCAACCGTACCATTCAAAAACACTAAACCCCTTTGTGCATTAAAACTTCCGCTGTTTGTAAAATTTCCTCTAACCGTTACCTGGTTATTTGTGGTATTCACATTGAGATTTGAGCCTGTATTAATAACAACATTACTGGCAGTAATAGCACTTAATAGTGTTTTGGTTCCTGCATTTGTAAATGCAATATCATTAAAAGTTTCGCCGCCGGTTTTAAATATGGTTTGCGATAGAGTTCCCGAAAACGTAACCGTTCCGGTTCCCGGAGCAAAGATACCTCCATTGTTGGCCCAATTTCTTCCTAAAGATATTGCAAAGGTGTTGGCGGTTAGTGTACCCGAATTAATTGTAATATTATTGATAACACTTAACGAGTTGGTCAATAATGAAGCATTAACGTTTGCACTATTCACTAAAACATTTCCAACCGGAAAATTAGAATTTATTTGTATGAACTGCGCGGCAGGCGAAGCTGTGCTGCCAATCTGAAGTGTTCCACCCGTAACGGTTCCTCCACTGGTTCCTGTATTTACAAACCCTAAATTTTGTGCACCCGAGCCACCTTCTCTTGGGATAATCAAACTTCCGCCATTCATATTGAACTGAGAACCGGCTCCTGCAATTTGAAAAGGAGCAATAGTTGTATTTGTTGAACCTATACTCGGCACAATTACATTTCCGCCAGAAATAGTGAATTTAGATAAGTTATTTATTCCAATGGCATAATACTTACCTGCAATATTCAAAGTTCCACCACTAGTTGTGAGATAACCTCCGTTGGATAATAGATCCTCATTAGCAGCATTACCAACATTAAAAACACCATTGGATACCGTAATGTTACCATACATTGTTAATGATCCTCCATTATTAATGGCTGATAAGGCTGAGTTGAGCCATAATCCTCCTTTTTGAGGAATGGTAGCATTAGCAGCAAAGGGTGTAATATTAGATGCTCCACTGGTTGACAGCTTGAATGTGCCATTGGTAAGTGTTAAAAAATCAGCCGGAGCAACAAAATTCGGAGTCTGAACGTCCAAAATATTATTTATTGAAGCTCCCATATTTAAAATGATACGGTTGAACGTTGTTATTGTACCTGTACCACTTATTGTTTGATTCCCATTTTTAATGAACGTTACATTGCATAAGCTGTTAGCATCAGAAGCAAAATTTAACCTCCCATTATTTGTAATATTACCAGGTAGCGTTAAAATATGTGTTGCATTTGAGCCCGGAGTAACGCTAAAAGTTGCTCCTGTATTTATGATCACATTTCCATTCACGGCAAGTGTTCTCGACGTATTATTATTTCCTATTGCCAATACTCCGCTTGTTCCTTGGCCAATGGTAAGATTGTTGCAAACTGCATTAACATTTACTGTAACGGTGTGGCCATTAGCTATAATTACATTATCAGAAATTGTGGGAACACCTGTGGGCGACCATGTAGCGGCAGTATTCCATAACCCTGTGGCAAAAGACACTTTATTACCACCTGCTGTTGTTGACTGAGTACCTGTTAACGCAGTGCTCAAACATCCATCTGTTACAGCATACAATCTCCAATAGTAAGTTGTACCCGGAGAAAGTCCTGTAACAGGGAAAGTGATAGCGTTAGCGGCAGGTTGATTAACAAAGTTGAAATTAACATTGTCGGTTGAATTATAAATAACATAGCCCACTTCATTAGTTGCCCAATTAGGCCAGTTCAGTGTCATTCCGGTTTGAGTGATACCACTAAAGGTTAAAGCGCCGGCAGCAGGTGTTGGTGCAGGTGGTGTGAATATATATTGCGAATTAGCAGCCGGCATTCCCGACAAATTATTTTGAACATTATTATTAAATGTATTTGCATTAACAGTTTGTAGCTCTTTTAATTGAGCTACAGTAGGAGTTGCATTTAAGGTTCTTCCGTTAAGACCCATTGAATAAGAAAAGATAAATGTTCCTGCATTCATCGTTCCATAATTAACTAAGATCTGGCCCGTGGTCTCAACCAGCTTTACCTGGAAATTTAAACTGGGTGATGTATTTCCATACACCGCCATATTGATCCACTCAATAGTTAATGTACGGCTGGGTGCTGTTCCACTCAAAGCATACTTAATACTATTTCCTAAAGCTGATGTTCCGCCCTGAGCCATTAAATCGTCGTAAAACGGGGCAATGGCAGGATTTGTAGAAATCGTTACATTATTTGATGTAAAGGAAGCATTTCCATATCCAAATGCATCAGTAGTAGGTCCGCCATCGGCAAGGGAAGTCGAAAAATCAAGATAACCATTTGTTGATACTGAAAATTGAGTATAGCGCACGCCGTTATACCAAAAATCAAATCCAATGTCTGTAAAATCGGAACGGTTATCATCCTGGGTAAAGCTTGTGGTGTTTCTCCAACTGTCAAAAGCATTACCTGTAAGGTTTATTGAAGTATATGAAATACCGGTGTTTCTTACAGCAGAATAATTTAAAAGTGATTGAGAAGAGATCTTATTACATAAGAAAACCAAACCAATAAAAAAAACAATACGAACAGTATAATTATACAACCACATAGCAAATACTTATAATCATTAAAATTAAAATAATTTTTAACATATGTAAGAAATTTAACAAATTTGAAATTTTTAGTTTTTATGAGAAGGCCTTATTCTATAGTACTTTTAACACATTAATACATGAATTAGCATTGTTTATCTACAGATTTATAATAACCATCTAATTATTGTTTTATTTTTTCCGTTGAAAAAAAATAGTTCATATAGCATAGTTCAAAGTCGTATGTAAACTTTAATGATCCTTAAAATTGTCTTATTTCTTCATATTTCATTTATGCTTTTGCAAATTAACAAAGTCTTAACTAGCTGGTTTGTCAATATAAAGTATAAAAACACTAAGGGTTTTATAGTATATGGAAATAAGAACTAAGTGTTTTATATCACTCAATTTAAAAACAGCAAGTGCCTCAAACCAGCGCAGCTGAGCATTAACAGATCTTAATTTGATAGTTGATAGGTATTTAGCTTTTCTTTACTAATTCAAAATCTTTTTTAAATCGC
The DNA here is from genome assembly GCA_040386075.1 of Bacteroidota bacterium. Classification (GTDB taxonomy): domain Bacteria; phylum Bacteroidota; class Bacteroidia; order B-17B0; family Aurantibacillaceae; genus UBA4416. The sequence goes on along the minus strand of JAZKGE010000015.1, from coordinate 123,044 downwards.
AAAAGATCTAAAAAGCCAAACTTATTTTCCTTCAAAAAGAATGCAACCAAAATAATAGTGGCTACAAAATAAGAAAGGCAGGCAGAATAAGACGCGCCAAGCAACTGATCTTTTGCGATCAAAAAACGACTCACACAAATAGTAGTCAATAATCCACAGCTGTTAGCTATTAATAGGATACGCTGTTTTCCTAAGCCTGCAAAGTAATGACTGATAATAGTAGCAAAACTGATGAACAAAATGCCGGGTGACAGGTACAGCATGACTGTTTTTACATGAATAAAATCTTCGCCCAACAGAAACACAAAAAATTCTCTCGGAATAAAGTATAAAATAACAACACACATTAAACTTAACAAAAAACAGATCTTGGCTAATACTAATGTGATCCTGGCATTATTGGCAGGATCTTTTCCATTGGCAATATAGGTTAAGATGATAGGAGAAACACTTCCGCTGATTATCCAAACAGATTCGATCAAAGAGGTGGCACTGGAGTATATTCCTACTAAAACCGTATTTCCAAGCAAATAAAAGTTATATCGGTTACTGAGCATGTGGCAAAGATTTGCCAGTTGATTATAAAAACCGTTCTCAATGATCCGTTTTGGTTCAAATAAGGTAAAGTGATGATCATTCAATTTAAAGATGCCCGCCACCTGGATGGTTGACACTAAAATGGAAGCAGAGAAGGAAACATACAAAGCAATGATATAACTATCAATAGTTTTAACTTGAAACCAAAAGAACATCGTAAACAAAGTCCCAAGCAGTAAAGCAGGCTGGAAAAAATTCAAAAAATTATACGCTTTGATCTTCTCTTTTGCCAGTATAATAACCATGTGAAAGGAATGTAAAATGATCAATAAAGACAATACAATCAAATGTTGCCAATGATCAACAGAACCTATTTCAAAAAAAATAAATAACATGAGCATAACTGCTACACATAAAATGGTGCAGGTTACTGCCCAAAAAATCCCTGACACATATATTTTTTTTAAAGAATATTTGGGAATAAAATAAACTAAAATATAACCCGTATAAATTTCATTGATGATCTGTATAATAGCAATATTAAAGATGAGTAAACTTACCTGCCCACGAATATCACTTCCCAATTGCTGGCAGGAAACCAGCAAAATTGCAAGGTTGATGAACGCTACAAAGCCTTTGGTGAATAATGTGGATATGATGTTTTTAAGCAAGTCCCTGTATAATTAGAAGTCTAAAATATGAATTTTTAGCGGACATACCTCATAACCGTAAAATTTGCTTTATATTGTATCCTTGTAAGCTAAGCATCAATTTTGAGACAATCTATAAAAAACATATTACTGTCTGTTTATCCTTCTGTTATCAAAAAAAGGGTATTTACGCATTACCAGACTTTAAACTGGAAAGATCTTTCAAAAGTTGAGTTTGATGCTGAATTATTGTTATTGGAATTTTTGCTAAATAAAGATTCAGTATTTTTTGATATTGGTGCCAATAAAGGAGAATATGCTTATTACTCCGAAAAGCTGATTGATCCAAAAAACATATACTTATTTGAACCCGAAAAAAAACTCAACCGTCAACTAAAAGCCATTTTTAATGACTGCAACGTTATTGATATAGCTTTATCGGACACGAATGGAACGCATCAATTTAAAATTCCGGTTATAAATGGCGTGGCAGATAATTGCCTGAGTTCTTTGGAAGTAGACAATAAAGAAGATAACGAAACCGAATCTATCATTTATGAAGTAAGGACAAATACGTTAGACGCTTTTACATCAGAAAAAAACATTTCTCCTGATTTAATTAAAATTGATGTGGAAGGTCATGAATTATCCGTTTTAAAAGGAGCTGAAAAATATATTGAAAGCCATCACCCAACACTGATCATTGAAATAGAACAACGTCATCACAAAAACATTAATATTGACTCTGTTTTTGAGAGTTTTAAGCAAAAAGGTTACAACTGTTATTATTATTCCAAAAAAAAGGTTCAGTTATTTCCTTACGACGATAAAACACATTTGACCAATTCAAAAGAATACTTTGGAAAGATCGATTACATCAATAACTACATTTTTATTCATAGCAATAATAAGACTGTAAAGGCCGTTGATATCATTAACAAAGAAATTGCCATTAAAATAAGCTCTTGAGTTCAAAACAACATAAAAAAGCATTAGTGTTTTTCTCTGCCGGAGTTGGCGACGCTATTTTGCTGGTTCCATTAGTTAACGAACTTAAAAAACAGGGCTATACCGTTACCGGTTTATTTACTTCAGTTTTTGGTTGTGAATCTATTTTTAAAAATACAGCATTGTTTGATTCAATCGTTGTTAAAAAACGTAAGCCGGCTTTATTTTCTTACGCGATCCTTAATTCAAAAAAGTATGATCTGGTTTTCCTGAATCACTTTTCATATAGCCAATCAAATATTTATTGTGCAAACCTTTTAGGAAAAAGCGTTTACACAAATTACAATCATGCTTTCTCTTTAAGAAGTCTTCAGTCGGTTCATGTAACAGAACCGATTGCCAATACTCATGATGCATTACAAAATGTTTTTCTGTTTAATTTAAAAGCAACATTAATCGATCTAAATTTTGATCTACACTACAAGCCTCAAAACAAAAACACTTTTCAGCTTCCAAAGAAGTATATAACCATACAGGTAAGTTCGGCAAATAATAATGCGCCTTACAAAAACTGGGAATTTGAAAAATGGCTGGAGTTATTTAAGCATTTGAAAAACACAATGCCTGATACAAGCCTTGTATTATTAGGTGATCACACGGAGCTGTACCTGAATGAAAAAATAGATCAGAACGAATATCCAAACATCATTTCTTTAATTGGCAAAACAACGTTGAATGAGGCGATGGAAATAATTTACCATTCACAATTTTATATTGGTTTGGACAGTGGCTTAATGCATATGGCAGTAGCTCTTGGTAAACCAACCTTTACAATCTGGGGTGCATCAAATTCAATATTGTATGGTTATGAGTGGTTAGGACAAAAACATAAAATTGTTTCTATGAAATTAGCCTGCGCGCCTTGTAGTGCATGGATGAATCCGAATATCAGCAGAGTAAAAGATCCATTGAAATGTCCTGATTTTAAATGTATTCGTGAGATCACAGTGTCAAAAGTGATCGATGAATTGGATGCTTTTATAAAAACTATTTAATTTCTTTCATCATCAAATAATGCTGAATGATATCCCATAATTTAAAGGATGTTTCTTTCACCGCATATCCCTGCGACTTATAAAACTCTACTGCATTTTCACGCGCTTGCAATTCTATAGTTTGCAGATTAATTTCCTGAGCTTCTTCTTCCAGTTTAGCTAAAATTAATTTCCCTAAGCCTTTTCCCTGGTAATAAGCATCAACTGCCATGTATCGGATTTGCACTACGCCGCCTCCATTATCCTGCAAACGTCCGCAGGCTATTACCTGGCTTTTATTTTCAATATAGGCATTGATCGCACTTTCTTCCATGCCATCTGTTGATGTTTCCTTTGGTTGGCTCCAGGGCTTTCTTAAAATGTCGTAGCGCAGATCAATGATTCTATCAATATCTTCTTGAGTGTTTGCTATTTCTACTTTGTACATTATTGTTTAATAAAAAAGGTCCTATTCACAACTGAATAGGACCTTTATAGTTGTTTTTAAAAACTACATTCTTGTAGCTTGTACATGTTTTATTTCAGGAACAGCTCTCATAATCGTTTCTTCAATTCCTGCTTTCATGGTCATGTGACTCATGCTACAGGTACTGCAAGCTCCTTTTAATTCGAGCATCGCTGTGTGACCATCGGTTATTTCCAACAACTCCACATCGCCGCCATCTGCCTCTAAATAAGGGCGAATGGTTTTCAATGCATTCTCTACTCTATCAAATAATTCCTGGTCCATGTTTTTATTTTTTTCTTCTCGACTTCGCTCGAAGTGACAAGTTATTATTTTCCTAACTTCTTTTTTAAGTTTTGATCAATAGCATCTAAAAACTCTTCAGTATATAAATAATGCTCGCCATGATTTACTTTATTACCGTGAGTACAAACCGCTAAGTCTTTGGTCATTTTACCCGACTCAACTGTTTCAACACATACTTGTTCTAAAGCCTGGCAGAAATTAATTAACTCCTGGTTATTATCTAATTTACCACGGAACTCTAATCCACGTGTCCATGCAAAAATACTTGCAATTGGGTTTGTAGAAGTTGGTTTACCATTTTGGTGATCACGGAAGTGACGGGTCACAGTACCGTGTGCTGCTTCTGCTTCCATAATAGTTCCATCCGGGGTAATTAATACAGAAGTCATTAAACCTAATGAACCAAATCCTTGTGCTACTGAATCAGACTGAACGTCGCCATCATAATTTTTACAAGCCCACACAAAATTGCCATTCCATTTTAAAGCTGATGCAACCATGTCATCAATTAAACGGTGTTCGTAAACAATGCCAGCTGCTTCAAATTTAGCTTTGTAATCTGCCTGATAAATTTCTTCGAAAATATCTTTAAAGCGACCATCGTATTTTTTTAAGATAGTGTTTTTAGTAGATAAGTATAAAGGCCATTTTTTGTTCAATGCTACGTTAAAACAAGAGTGAGCAAATCCACGAATTGACTCTTCTACGTTATACATACCCATTGCCACACCTGCTCCCTTGAAATTAAAAATCTCATGCTCAATTACTTTTCCATCAGCACCTTCAAATTTCATCGTTAATTTTCCTTTTCCCGGAACTACGAAATCTGTTGCTTTGTATTGATCACCAAATGCGTGACGACCAACGATAATTGGAGCCGTCCAGTTTGACACTAAACGTGGTACATTTTTACAAACGATTGGCTCACGAAATACAGTACCGTCTAATATATTACGGATAGTTCCATTAGGAGACTTCCACATTTGTTTTAAGTTAAATTCTTTTACACGAGCTTCATCAGGCGTAATAGTAGCACATTTGATGCCAACACCATATTTTTTGATGGCTTCAGCAGCATCAATCGTTACCTGATCGTTTGTTTCATCACGGTACTCCATGCCTAAGTCGTAGTATTTAATATCTACATCCAAATACGGAACAATTAATTTGTCTTTAATGAATTTCCAGATGATACGAGTCATCTCATCGCCATCTAATTCTACAACCGGGTTAGCTACTTTTATTTTGCTCATAATACGTGTTTTGATAGGTTTAAAAAAGTTAGCCAAATTTATAAATATATTATGGGCAAGCAAACATTTGTTTTAAAAAAACGGGGCTTTATTACGAATAATTTCCTACCTTTAATACTATAAACTTTATCCGATTTGTATGAAAAAGACCCTTATTTGCCTACTGTTTAGTATTTCAATGAGTATCTATGGGCAGGACCAGCTATTTAAAAAGGATAATAGCAAAGTAGACGTTAAGATCCTGGAAATAAACCCGACAGAGATCAAATATAAGCTTTTCACTTATCAGGATGGCCCAACAATTACAATATTGAAAAAGGATGTGGCCCTTATTATATACCAAAATGGCGTTCATGAGGTTATTAATACGACTCCCGAAATCCCAACTTTACCTACCGAATTGCCATACATAGTTTATAACAATTATACCCCGCCTGCAAGAATTAACCACGATAGTATTGAAAAAGCAAAAGTTCAAAACCTTATATCCACCAAAAACCTTGTATCTCTTAATGTACTCGATATTTTAAACAGCAGTTTTAGTGTGAGTTATTTGCGCGAATTTGGGAATTCAATGTTTAACGTGTATGTTCCGGTTTCTGTTGGTTTTGCCGAACCGTCAGGCACACAAACACTATATCAATCATTCAATTCAGCCCAATACAGTTACGGTGGTTATATAAGCGATTTTAAATTTACAAAAAAAGTGTTTGAAGCGGGCATAGGTATTAACTTTCAAACCAGCGGCAATAGGGTAGTAACACATTTTATTGGTCCTTACATTGCCATGGCACAATTTGACGGAACATACAGCGACAACTACAACCAATACTATTATGACCCTAATACTGGTTCGTATATTTATCCCTCGCAAGCCAGTACTACCCAAAGCTTTGTATTGAACAGGTACTATTATATGCTAAATAATGGTTTACTGTTTCGCGTAACAAAAAACTTCAATATAATGATGCTTGTAGCATTAGGCTATAAACAGGAAGATTACAAATCAAATGATCCGGATGACTACTTGAAAAATAAATATGGCGGCAGTTATTATTACAATACTAACTTTTATAATAGCTTTCCTGTTAATGCCGTAAAATTTGGTCTTACGTTTGGCTACAGATTTTAATTGTGTAATTATTTCATATAGTCTTTTTTAAATTAGAGCATATATGTACATTTGATGCTTTAAAATTACTTTATGAAAATTACCGAACATCTGAAATCTGCGAAAGACACTTTATTTTCCATCGAAATTCTTCCTCCTTTGAAAGGAAAAAGCATTCAGTCTATTTTCGACGGCATTGACCCTTTAATGGAATTTAAACCGGCTTTTGTAGACGTAACATATCATCGCGAAGAATATATTTATAAAAAACGCGATGGCGGCTATCTTGAAAAAGTTAGTATTCGTAAACGCCCTGGAACCGTTGGTATTTGTGCAGCTATTATGAACAAATACGACGTGGAAGCAGTACCGCATATTATTTGTGGTGGTTTTACACGCGAGGAAACAGAAAATGCATTGATCGATCTTCAATTTTTAGGTATTGACAATGTATTGGCTTTACGCGGAGACAGTATTAAAACCGAATCTCAATTTGTGCCTGAACCGGGCGGACACGATTATGCCATTGATCTGGTTAAACAGATCAAAGATATGAACTCGGGTATATACCTGGATGATGAAATGAAAGATGCTTCTCCCACTAATTTTTGTATGGGTATTGCAGGATATCCTGAAAAACATTTCGAAGCTCCCAATTTATACAGCGATATGAAATGGCTAAAAGCCAAAGTAGATGCCGGTGCTGACTATATTGTAACGCAAATGTTCTTTGATAATAAAAAATATTTTGAGTTCGTTGACCTTTGCCGCAAAAATGATATTAATGTTCCCATCATTCCGGGATTAAAAATACTAAGCTCTCGTTCTCAATTGATTGCTTTACCAAAAATTTTTCATATCGACCTGCCACAGGATCTGTTTGTTGAATTAGAAAAATGTAAAGACGATAAAGCCGTGAAAGAGGTAGGTATTAAATGGTGCATCGAACAAAGCAAAGAATTAAAAAAAGCAAACGTAGCCTGTTTACATTACTACACCATGGGCACATCCGACAGTACAAAGCGTGTAGCTAAAGAAGTGTTTTAATCTTTCAGCCTTCATCCGGTCCCTATAGCTATCGGGATGATTCAGGATGTGTACTATATTTTAATAAAAAGCGTCTTGGTATCCCAAAGCGCTTTTTTTATTATATCACTTATCGGCAAAAACCTTTCATCTATTAGTTTAAAGCACTCCATTACCAATCAAACAAAATAGTGAGTAACGTATACTCTAATTTTACATCAGAAAATATACTGTAAAACTCACTGTTATGAAAAAATTATTCACCCTATTAGCTTTAGCGCTTTGTTTAACAAGCCTTAAAGCACAGAACTATGTCACCATTAATGACACCAGTTTTGCCGCATGGTTAAATATAAATATTCCTTCTGCCATGTTAGGAAATCAAATGGACACTACACATATTGACGTAACTTCCAGAAAGCAGATTAATATTCAAAATCAACATATAGCTAATTTAGACGGCATACAATATTTTGATTCATTAAAAATGTTGAACTGTAGCATTAATGTTTATGATACCATCAATATAAGATTATCAAGTCTGCCTGTTTTACCATCCATGCTGGATACATTGATCTGTAATGGCAATGCCATTGATAGTTTACCACAACTGCCAGTTAACTTATTGTACTTATCCTGCTCTCAAAACTCTTTGGATAGCTTACCTGTTTTGCCAAATACCATTAAATTTTTAGAGTGCTGGGGCAATCAATTAACAGGCCTTCCTGCCTTACCAGATTCGTTAAATTCATTTAATTGCTGTAACAACCTTATAGATAGCATGCCGGCTTTGCCTAATGGGCTTATTACATTTACCTGCTCAAGTAACCAATTACACGCATTACCAACATTATCTGATTCGCTCACTTCGTTAAATTGTAGCATGAATCCAATACAAGTACTACCTGCACTACCAAATTTATTAATGTATTTAGACTGTTCAAGTGACTCATTGGTTTCGCTCCCGGCTTTACCAAATACCTTGATACACTTAATTTGCAATAATAATTTTTTGACAACGCTTCCTGCTTTATCAACTTCACTGGTCTTTATGGATTGTTCTGCAAATCAATTATCAACTCTTCCTGCCTTACCAAATTCATTAAATATTATTAATTGTTCAAGCAATAACATTAACCTGCTTCCTGCTTTACCTAATGCGTTATATAAACTGATCTGTAGTTCGAACCCATTACCTGCTTTGCCTACACTTCCAAATACATTGGCCATTCTATATTGCGATAATGATGGCTTGCTGGCTTTACCTGTATTACCAAATTCGTTGATTGACTTAAATTGTAGCACCAATCCCTTAGGAAGTCTTCCGGCACTGCCAAATGCATTAGCTATTTTGGATTGCCATAACGACCAGTTAACTAATTTACCTGCTTTACCAAATTCTTTGGGAAATTTAAATTGCTCTACAAATCAATTGACAATTCTTCCGGCTTTACCAAATAATTTATATGTCTTAAATTGTAATGCCAACTCTATAGGGAGTTTACCCCTATTACCGGGTTCTTTGAATGCTTTAACCTGTAGCAGTAATCAACTCACAAACCTGCCATTTTTACCAAGCTCACTAGCGGTTTTAGATTGTAGTTATAATAACATCCATTGTTTTGATGCGTTTAATAACATTCCAGGTTATTTCAATATCAAAAATAATCCATTTACATGTCTTCCAAACTATATTCCAACAATGGATCTTACTACTCTATTGTATCCATTATGCTCGGCGGGAAATCCTTTTAATTGCCCAACCTCATATGGCATTGTTGGGTTTGCATATCAGGACATTTATCACAATTGTATGAAAGATAGTCTTGATAATGCTTTAAAAAATGTTCCAATGAAAATTTATGATACTTCATCAAATTTATTAGGCAGTACATATACAGCAGTGAATGGTGTATATCAATTCTTAGATTCTGCTGCTACTTATGAAATAATGGTAGATACGATAGGGAAACCATATACGGCAAGCTGTGTGAATCCTGGCTTAGATAGCACAGTGACTGTTGCAGTATTGGACACCAATATTAATTTTGCCATAGCCTGTAAACCAGGATTTGATATCGGCGTTCAGTCTGTTTCTACTTGCGGCATTGTTTTTCCGGGGCAAACACATATGATGCGTGTGAATGCAGGTGATCTGTCGCACTGGTATAATTTGAATTGTGCGTCGGGCATCAGTGGAAGTGTGGTTTTTACAATAACCGGTCCGGTAACTTATATGGGACCTGCACCGGGTGCTTTGACTCCGGTTGTTTCAGGAAATGTATTTACTTACTCTATTGCAGATTTTGCAACAATTAATAATTCGCTGGATTTTAGAATACTGCTACAACCTTTTCCTACTGCACAGGCCGGCGACCCAATATGTGTAACTGCAAAAGTAACTCCCATCGGGGGCGACAATTACCCTTCCAATAATGATTATGTTGCATGCTATGATGTAGTAAATTCTCATGATCCTAATATCAAAGAAGTGTATCCGATAGATGTGCTACCAACTTTTAATGATTGGTTAACCTACACCATCCATTTTCAAAACACTGGAAATGCACCGGCTTTCAATATCCTGTTAAAAGATACTTTAGATACTGAATTAGATCTGTCAACTTTTCAAATAACCGATTACAGTCATGAAAATACAGTTAGTTTGAACGGCCGTTTGTTATCAGTTTATTTTGCAAATATTCAGTTACCTGATAGCACAACTAATCGTGATAGCTCTATGGGTTTTGTACAATATCGCTTAAAACCAAAAGCAACATGGGCAAGACCATATAAAATTAAAAACACAGCTTATATTTATTTTGACTTTAATGCGCCTGTTATAACTAACACTACATATAATTCGATCCTGGATATTTCAACCGGAATAACAGAAATGAAAGAAAGTACTGCCAATTTATATCCAAATCCTACAAGTGGTGTATTTACCATTGAACTCAATAATAAAGAAAAATATTCGCTTCTGGTATTTGATATTTCCGGCAATGTTGTATTAACTCAAACTATCGAAAATGGAAGTACTAAAATAGATGGAAGTCATTTAGCTGCCGGTATCTACAACATAAATATTAAAGGAGAAAACTCCGTGATCAATAAAAAACTGGTTATTGTGAAGTAGAATTAAAAGAAGTCCGAGTCATTTTTTTAACCACATAAGGTGTTACGCTTTATGTGGTTTTTTAGTTCTGTCACTTATCGGCAAAAGACCGTCATTTATTTGTTTTTAGCCTTCAGTTACCAATTGAGTCAAATAGTTACATATATATACCCTAATTTTACTAAGGAATGCCTTAAAACTTACTGTTATGAAAAAATTATTTATCTTATCAACGTTACTGTTTTGCTTAATAAGCCTTAAAGCACAATATGTAACTATTCCTGATCCTAATTTTGCGGCCTGGCTACAAGCTAATGTTCCATCAGCGATGAATGGAAACCAAATGGATACCACCAGTTTAGCGGTGACAACCTTTACTCTAATTGAACTGGAGCCAACTTCGGCACAACCTTCACCACCGCCAATTTTAAATTATAACGGATTACAATATTTCGATAACTTAAAAGCTCTTAAAATCCACACGATCTATAGTGCAACGGGTTTACCCAATCTACCCAATAGCATTGAAAGCTTAACACTTACTGGCTTTCCTAGTATGAGCAGCTTGCCAACGTTGCCTGCCAATTTAAAAAAACTTGGTTTACATCTTAAGATAACTACTCTTCCGGCTCTACCAACAGGACTCGAATCTTTAACTTTATTTCTATCTTACCCTTTTACCTGGCCACAAATTCCTGCTGGTTTAAAATCATTAATGTGTAGCAATAGCTCAGTTAATGCAGCTCAATATTTACCCGTTTTACCTAATGGATTAAAGGAATTGTATTGCACGATGTTTCAGATTGACAGCCTTCCAAACCACTTACCTGACTCCTTAGTCACATTATCATGTGGAATGAATTTAATACCGGTTCTTCCTTCTTTACCAAATGGTCTTAAATATTTGGATTGCAATTGGAATATTTTTCAGTCACTTCCTTCATTACCATCAGGCCTATTAACCCTCAACTGTAATACCAGTCAGAGTTTAACGACTTTGCCAAATTTGCCCACAGGTTTAAAAAGTCTTTCTTTTAATAATTCAAAGATTGTAACTCTACCTCTATTACCTGATTCGTTAAATAACTTAGATTGTAGAAATAATTTATTAACGTCGTTACCGCAGCTACCTCTCAATCTCTCACAATTAAGGTGCTCTAATAATCAAATATCTTGCATTCCTTCGCTTCCAAATTCAATAACTTATATAGAAATCGCAAATAATGCTTTTACATGTTTACCAAATTATTTGCCCGTAATGGATCCATCTTGTTTTACATATCCATTATGTACTCCAGGAAATATATTGACTAATCCTAACGGTTGCGAACGAGCAAATGGTATTTTTGGTAGCGCTTATTTTGATACAAATACAAATTGTATAGAAGACACAGTTGATAGAAAACTAAATAATATTAACTTCAAACTATTCGACATTACCAATCAGTATTTGAATCAGGCAAGTTCACACTTTGATGGGATATTCAATTTTGTTTATCCGGCAGGAGACTACACGGTATTACTTGATACAACAAATGCACCTTATACTGCACAATGCACCAATCCTGGTATTGATACAACCATTCAATTAACTACTGCAAACCCAACTGTAGAAGATGTGAATTTTTCTGTTAAATGTAAACCAGGGTTTGATGTAGGCGTTCAATCTATATTAAGGAATGGGGTAGCTTTTCCGGGGCAAAATCACACCCTCAAAATAGTGGCTGGAGATATGTCGCAATGGTATAATTTAAATTGTGCATCAGGCATTAGCGGACAAGTAGTTATCAATGTTTCGGGCCCTGTAACTTATGTTTCGCCTGCCGCAGGAGCATTAATTCCTTTAGTTTCAGGAAATTCTTTTACTTATGTTGTTTCGGATTTTGGAACGATCAATAACCTTCAGGATTTTGGATTGATCATGAAAACCGATACAACTGCAACGATCGGCGACTCTGTTTGTGTTCATGTATCGGTTTCACCGGTTTCCGGTGATTCATATACATCAAACAACTCCTATGATTTTTGTTACAATGTATCCAATTCTTATGATCCCAATATAAAAGAAGTTTATCCGGTTAATGTAGCACCCGGATATAATGATTGGTTTACTTATACCATTCATTTTCAAAACACAGGCAATGCACCGGCCTTTAATATCAGACTAACTGATACTTTGGATAATAATCTGGACCTCTCAACGTTTAAGGTTATCAATTATAGCCACAATAATACCTGGTCGGTAAATAATAAAGTAGCGTTCTTTAACTTCCAGAACATTCAGCTACCTGATAGTACAACAGATTCAGAAGGCTCAAAAGGTTATGTACAATACAAAATAAAACCAAAAAACAACTTAGGTGCAGGAACTAAAATAAAAAACACCGCTTATATTTATTTTGATTATAACAGTCCTATTGTAACGAACACAACAATTAATGAATACACCCAAGTCGTTTCAGTGAAAGAAAATTTTAAAGAGTCCTCCGCGGTCATTTACCCAAATCCAGGCAACGGACAATTTACAATTGAATTAACCTCTAAAGAAAAATATTCCATTCAGTTGTTTGATATTACCGGTAACAGTGTTTTATCGCAAACAATCGAAAACGGCAGTGCAACTATTGATGCCAGTCATTTGACATCTGGAATCTACAACATCAGTATTAAAGGAAGTTCTTCAATTACTAACAAAAAGCTGGTTATTGTGAAATAGTTCTTAAAATCAACTAATCTGACATTATTTTTTTCTGTTATCTTTGGATTTCATTACAGATCAAACTAATGTCAGATTTAAAATATAATTTACGTGGCGTTTCGGCATCCAAAGAAGATGTACACAATGCTATTTCCAATATAGATAAAGGATTATTTCCCCAGGCATTTTGCAAGATAGTTCCCGACCATTTAACCGACAGTAACGACCATTGCATTATCATGCATGCCGACGGTGCAGGGACAAAATCATCTCTGGCTTATGTTTACTGGAAAGAAACAGATGACCTCAGCGTTTGGAAAGGTATTGCACAGGATGCTGTGATCATGAATATTGATGACCTGATCTGTGTTGGCGCTACTGATAATATTTTATTGTCCTCTACCATTGGCCGGAATAAAGGATTGATTCCCGGAGAAGTAATTTCTGCCATCATCAACGGAACCGAAGAAGTATTACAAAATTTACGCGACAACGGCATTGATATCCGCTCAACAGGTGGTGAGACTGCTGATGTAGGCGATTTGGTTCGCACGCTAATTGTTGATAGTACCGTTGTTTGTCGCATGAAACGAGCGGATGTTATTTCAAACCATCAAATAAAAGCCGGCGATGTGATCGTTGGATTAGCTTCATCAGGCAAAGCAACTTATGAAACAGAATATAATGGTGGCATGGGAAGTAATGGGCTTACCAGCGCCCGACATGATGTATTTAGCAAAGCTGTTGCTGAAAAGTATCCTGAGTCATACGACATTGCATTACCCAAGGAAGTAACTTATAGTGGACAATTAAACTTAACTGATAAAGTTGATATAAGTTACACCGATATCAACGGCACAGAAATTAAAGAACAAATTACGGCCGGTAAGTTAGTGCTATCGCCAACCAGAACTTACGCTCCTATCGTTAAGAAATTACTTTCCACATTAGGAACAAAGATCAGCGGTATTGTACATTGCAGCGGTGGCGCTCAAACCAAAGTATTACATTTTGTGGATGGCGTACACATCATTAAAAATAATTTATTCCCTTTACCTCCTCTGTTCAAAACCATACACGAACAAAGTAAAACCGATTACAAAGAAATGTATAAGGTGTTCAATATGGGGCACCGACTAGAAGTTTACTTACCTCAGGAATTAGCGCAACAGGTTATTGATATTTCAAAAAGTTTTAATGTGGATGCACAAATCATCGGAAAAGTAGAAAAATTCGATGGCAAAAAAGTTACCATCGAATCGGAGTTTGGTAAGTTTGAATATTAATCTAACCGCATAGAACGCTAAGTTTTTTTCGCTGAGAATATAAAAAATAAGTCTTGTTCAAACAAATTATACAAGTTTTTCATACGTTGGTAATAGTGCGGCTGCTTTTGGCAATTCGGTGCGAACCGCCATTCTGGGAGGCTTCTGCGGGGCAAATGGAGGTTGGCGAATTGCCTTGAGTTTTTGGTTCTTTTTTGTCAAGAAAAAAGAACAAGAAAGTAAATGTTTTTTTTAGTTAAGTCATTTAATTCAACTCCTGACAGGTAATTTTATTTCCACTTATTAATAATACATAAGTTTTACCATTTTTGTAAAGGTTACTTACCAAAGGTTTTTGATTGCAGTTTGGCAATGATGTTCCTAATTTACCAGCGGTATTGATCACATCAACCTTCTGCCCTGTTCTATCATAAGCCACGATCCAATCATTGTCGCTGGTTTGCACCATTTGTGCATCATCATAAACTGCCTGCTCATTAAAGTACTCTATCAACTTGCCGGTAAATAGATCGTATGAATAAAAAGCGCCATTACCGTATACTAACATATCAGTTTGTGAATCATCATTTACTAAAGCAAAAGATGTTTTAAAACCATTCAGTTCATCACCGATCTTTAAGGCTTCTTTTTTATCTGCCAACGAGATCTTATTCAACAAATTATTTTTATCATCAACGTAAACCAACTTCGTATTATCTAAATTATTTCCACCCAATACATATAAGTGATTTAGATTTTCGATGGTTTTATTTTTAAAATCAATGCGTCCCAGCCCTTTTCTACTAAACACATAAATTTTGCCGGATATATCGGTTGTTATCAGATAATCGCTTGGGCCAACTTTTATATAACTAATGGGTAGAACAACTTCAGCATCTGTTTTCACCGGAACAAAGCCTTCGGTTCTTACACCATACAAATTAAAATTATAAATGTGTTTATCAGCGCAAGCTAAAAATATGCGATAATCTTTATTGCCATCATAATCCAACAACGTTATGTCAGACGTTGCCTTTGCCGGTAATTTTACCGGGAAACCCTGTACATAATTCCCATTTCGGTCGACCAGGTGTAAATAATTATCAGTATTGAATAACAACTGAAATTTTCCATTCTTAAAAATATCAACTGTATGAATTTCTGAACGAATAGTTTCCGACACTTTCTTTTTCCAGATCTGGTTTCCTGTTGAATTTATTAAATACAATTGTTTTAACTCATCCTGAAAACATAGTTCATTCTCTTGGGTTAAATGATTTACAAATATATTAGCCCCAGAGGTGATGCTTGAGTCGGCAGTAAAAGCCCATAATGAAGCTAATGAATTATTAGCTCCTGTTTTTGGCTGAGCGTGACTTACATTGATCCTCACCTGAACATTATTCTTGTAATTTTTTGCCGTTAACGATAATTGGGACATAGCATTTTCAGACATCCATATTTCCTCTGAATTAATAATGGAATTAAGGTTGTGCAGCTTCATTAATTCAGCATTTTCATAATAGATGTAATTACAATCTAACGATAAATTATCGTTGGCATAACTCATGAATGCTGCATTTTTACCCAATAATTGGCTATTGGTAACTGCTTGTTGATAGTAATCGAACAATTGCTTATTAGAAAAAAACAAGATATGATCTCCATTCAAACAGCCATACTCATTCTTAAGATCGGTATTAGTAAATGAAAATAGCTGGTTAAAATTCTTATTCAATTTATAGGTTTTTAACTCACCTGAAGTTAAAATGCTATCGCTCATTAATTTTAAAAGTAAAGCAGCTTTTTCTTCGTCTTTGATCTTTAAGCTTAAGATCTGACCAGTAATATTTTCTAAAACATACGTTGCTGATAATACCTCACGATCAATATTTTCAAAGCTCTCTGCTTTAATGTTGTATAAAGCACTATCATTTAATATCTGCCAGGCCATAGCATTTACTTCAATTTTTTCTTCTGCTTGTTGTTTTTCAATGTTTCTGTAAAACAGATTAATATCACTCAATGTTACGGCCTGTATAATGTCAGGGTTATTTGGCATCAACTCGTATCCTGCAATATTTTCAGCTTGTTGATTTTTTAAACTGTTAAACAATGAAACGCTGTCCTCATTAGAATAACCGGTTAATGTGATCTCATTCAGCTGCACGTCTACTCCAAACAAAGATTGTTGCGTAAATAAGCTTTTAGAAAATAAATGAGTGAGCGCATGATTAAAATAAACCTGCGTGTTTTGTTCACCATTTTCCTTTAAAAGATCGGTATAGGCTTTGTTTTTGGCTAAAGATTCGGTTTTATTTTGCTCAATACAATTTTGCAGGGCCCCCAGATCAGAACTTACATATACAATCCCATCGTTATAACAAACCAGCCATTTTTGTTTATTATTTGTAAAGTAATAAGCTTCAAAAGAAGATACAGATGCATCTTTGGAAAACACCTTGTCAAAAAATTCTTCAAATAATTCTTTATTGTTCTTTTCCTTTACTTTAAAGAGTATAACATGTTCACTCGTTTTTTCTTTTTTGTAAAATGTCCAGTAAATAGAATTGCCGAAAATAACTCCAGCTATATCGGGAGAAGAATTTACCAATGAATCCAAAAAGCGGATACCATTTTGAGCTACCTGCATGGATGAGTTACTTAACAAAGAATTCCAGATCAGGTTTTGGCGGGTTAACCGGGAAACCAATTCTGAAAAGTTTTTGGTTTCAATAACGCAGGTAACATTAGCCGGAATATGCTCTATAACAGAGCCCTTTGGTTCTTTGCTTTCTTTTAATCGTAAATATCCCCAGATTGCTGCAACAATAGCAACAACAATAAAGACATAAAAGCCTATTTTTCTAATTAAAAACACCACATCTAATGTAATGGAATTCGGCACTCATCTATTAACTGTGTGAACAGAGTTATGAAACCGTAATTGTGAATTGATCAATCAAAGAAAAAGTGGTTCAAATTTCTTTGTGTTATGACTTTGGCTCCAAATTTCTCCTTCCAGTAACTAGCCAGATAAACTTGTTCATCCTGACCAGGAGTGGGAATTAAAACACAGTTCTTTTTTTGCAAATGATGAAGATCCATTAAGGTACTGTAACCACTACGGCAAACAATTTTTTTAGATGCGCTTATCAAATGGCTTAATTGTGAAGCCCCAGGCATATTTATAACACTGATGCTTTTATTTGGTATAGTTGTCAAAACACGATTAGTTCCTCTCACAATACAAATTCTCGTTTTGGATTGATTTGCTTTTCCAATCAATATTTTTTCCAACTCAGTTCTCAATGGCTCAGGTCCTGATAGCAAACATAAGTAATCAAATTCTTCTGCCGTATCTTCTAAAATAGGCAAGCGACTTAATGCTCCAAGATATCTTGCATTTTTGAAAAGCTCTTTTTTCGAAAGTTTTCCTGCTAAACTTTGAGTTTCATTTTCAAAGTCGGGAACCCAAACGGTATCAAATTTTTTAATATAGCGATGATGAATTTTATTAGCCATCACCGAAAACAATCCCGCCTGTATGTTTAACTGATGCGTTATATAAATACATTCTGCCTTTTTACTATGTAAGCCAAAACGATTATCGCTGATCACCACATCAATAGCATGTTCTTTAATGATTTTTTCTACCTGTTGCTTTTCTCTTTTAATTACCTTTAAAATGCGTGGTGCATCTAATAATAGCTTAATACTTAATGGTAAATTACTGGAATAAGTGATTTTGTAAGGCTCCAGTTCGATCTTTTTCAAATTCGGAAAATGCTCGTCAAAGATCAGGGAAGTAGTTTTAGTTACGCCCAATATCACAACATTATCTGTCATTAATTGTTTGATCAAAGGCACGCACCTAGTGGCATGTCCAAGACCCCAGTCGAGGGGAGAAATAAATATGGTTTTGTTTTTAAAGATGTTACAAATTAAGTAAAAAATTTAACTTTACAGAGTGGCGAATCCATTTTCAGATCATATCCTAAGCCTTTTAAAAACCCTACCCGACACTCCGGGTGTATATCGCTATTACGATGCCGATAATCATTTGCTATATGTAGGCAAGGCAAAGAACCTGAAAAAACGAGTGACTTCGTATTTCACTAAAGAACACGATAATTTTCGTTTGCGGTTAATGGTTCGAAAAATATTCGACATCCAAACAGTAAAAGTAGATACCGAAATGGATGCTTTGATCTTAGAGAACAATTTGATCAAAAGCCTTTCTCCAAAATATAATGTGGCCTTACGCGATGATAAAACTTATCCCTGGATCGTTGTTAAAAATGAGCGTTTTCCAAGGGTTTACCATACACGGCAACTAAAAAAAGAAGATACAGAATATTATGGACCGTATCCTTCGGTAACTACCATGTTCATTTTATTGGACCTGATCCGCCAATTATATCCTTTGCGTTCCTGCACTTACGACCTAACTGAAGAAAACATCGAAAGCGGAAAATTTAAAGCTTGTATAGAATACCAGATCGGTAAATGCAAAGCGCCTTGTGTTGGAAAACAAAGTCTGGAAGATTACAACAGGGGCATTACCCACATTCGTCAGATCATTAAAGGTGATATTAATTTTGCTATCAGGGATCTGAAAAAATTAATGCATGAACATGCCGAGAAACTGGAATATGAACAGGCCGGTAACATCAAAAAGAAAATAGAGCTGCTCGAAAAATACCAAAGTAAATCAACTGTTGTTCACCCATCTATTACAGATACCGATGTGTTTGCCATTATCAGTGATGAAAAAGCTGCTTATATCAATTATTTTAAAGTAATGAATGGCACCATCATCCAGGCACAAACCCTGGAGTTTAAGAAGAAGCTGGATGAAACGGATGAAGAGATGCTGGTATTTGCAATCAATGAAATTAGACAGCGATACAATTCGTTAAGTAAAGAAATTTTTGTGCCCTTTGAACCTGAATTGGTTTTTGAAAATGCCAAATACGTGGTTCCAAAAATTGGCGACAAGAAACATCTGATGGATCTTTCTTTCAGAAATGCAGAAGCTTATAAAAAAGAACGCGACAAGCAAATAGCCCTCATCGATCCGGAACGACATACCGACCGAATTATGCAACAAATGATGAAGGATCTTCGCATGAAGGAAGAGCCTCGACGCATTGAGGGCTTTGATAACTCTAATATTCAGGGCGAATATGCGGTAAGTGCCATGCCGGTATTTATTGATGGTAAACCCGCTAAAAAAGAATACCGTCATTTCAATGTAAAAACCGTAATAGGTCCGGATGATTTTGCAACCATGGAAGAAGTGATCTTTAGACGTTACTCAAGGGTTATTGAAGAAAAACTCCCAATGCCACAGTTAATTGTGATCGATGGTGGTAAAGGTCAATTAGGTGCCGCTATTATCAGTTTACGAAAATTGGACCTGATGGGAAAAGTAACGGTGATAGGTATTGCCAAACGTTTGGAAGAAATTTATTTTCCGGGCGACCCAATCCCAATGTATCTGGATAAACGTTCTGAAACTCTAAAGATCATTCAACAGATCCGTGATGAAGCCCATCGTTTTGGGATCACGCATCATCGCAACAAACGAAGTCGCGAAACATTTAAAACAGAGCTTTCAGAAATTAAAGGCATCAGCGACAAAACAGCGCAAAAATTACTTACCGAACTTAAATCCGTAAAAGGCATCAAAGAGGCAACCTTAGCCGAATTAGCTGCCATTATTGGAAACTCCAAAGCTAATTTGGTATATGAGTTTTTTAAGAAACAGGCTGATACCTGATTTCGTTAACCTCTTTCTATTTTAACAAAAACTATTATCTTTGCCTATGAAAAACGGTAAACTCATTATATTTTCTGCGCCATCCGGCTCCGGTAAAACTACCATTGTAAGGCATTTACTGAAAACATACCCTGATAAATTAGAGTTTTCCATATCCGCAACAAGCCGTCCTAAACGTGGTATAGAGGAAAATGGTAAAGATTACCATTACCTGACCGTAGAAGAATTCAAGCAAAAAATTGATAATAAGGAGTTTTTAGAATGGGAAGAAGTATATGCCGGAACCCATTATGGAACTCTGAAAAGTGAAGTTGACCGCATTTGGGCTAAAGGAAAGCATGTGATCTTTGATATTGATGTTGAGGGTGGTTTAAACCTGAAAAAACAATTCAAAGAAAAGGCTTTAGCGGTATTTGTGATGCCGCCAAGCATTAAGATCCTGGAAGAAAGACTTAATTCAAGAAGTACCGACAGTCCGGAAAGTATAGCCCGTAGGGTAGAAAAAGCCGAAAAAGAGCTCAAAACAGCCGACCTGTTCGATGTATTTATCTTAAATGAGGTTCTGGAAGAAGCTTTTATCAAAGCCGAAAAAGTAGTGAGCGAATTCATCAAATGCTAGCCCTTATTTTCTTTTTTTAGCATTAAAATCTTAGCAAATAAAGAGGTAACCACTTTTTATTTTAAATTTAATTCACTGAAATTCAATTAGTTGAAAATTTTATTGATTTTTTCATTTATTTTTGGGTTACCCTTTTCGTGTTTTGGTATAAATGTTCAAATAACTCAAACAAAACAATTTTAAAACCAAAAAAATGACAAAATTATTTTCAATTATCGCAGTAGCTATCATCGCTACAACTGTTGTATCTTGTGGTCCTTCTGCTGAAGAAAAAGCTAAAATGGAAGAACAAGCAAAATTAACTGCTGATTCTATCGCTGCTGCTTTATCTACTTCTTTAGAAAGCGCTATGACTGAAGCTACAGCTCCAGATTCAACTGCTGCTGCTGCAACTACTGAGACAGCTGCTCCAGCTGCTGATGCTCACACAGGACACTAAGAATTTGTGTTTAGTTAGGAAAGGTCCACGTATCTCTGATACGTGGGCTTTTTATTTATACATATCCCATACAAATCCCAATCTCTGCGTTACACCAAAAATTTACCTGCTTCATTTACGCCAGTAAAATCATTGTTAAATTTTTGATAAGCCTTGATCTTGGAATTTGTATGGGATATTTTGTGTTTCACTAAACAAGGCCATTTTATTTATAAATAATCCTAATTTTTTATTCAAAAGAAAAATTATCTTTATATTCGAATACCAAACACAAACCCATTCTATGAAAAAAGTATCTATCATCCTATCAGTTATGTTTTTAACGCTTGTAATTGTTAAATGTAAGCCTGCAGCGGAAGACAGATTTAAAATGCATGAAAATGCAAAACGTATTTCCGATTCCATTGGCCGTACAATTGACGCAGCAATGGCAGAAGTTGCAATTCAACCTAAAAATGGTGCAGTTTCAGTTGATACAACCAAAAAATAATTTTCTCTAAAATTTTATTGATAATCCGTTTTTGAAGGAGTATACCAGGTCTGGTATTCCCACGGGTTGATACGTGTCATAAAGCATATTGAAAGACGACTTAAAATTCAGATGTTTACTGATATGAATTTCTAGTCCGCTATCATTTGCTATCCTGTAATCTGCTGTATTTTCAATATTAGGTTGGTAAAAGGTTGTGCTTGTAAATTCCAGGTTTTTAAGAACAGAAAATGTGCAGGTTACATAAGAACTGATGCGATGCTCATATAAATTAATTGGGTCGCCCACAATATCATCGTATTCATACATATATAAAGCAGCAACATAAATTTTAGCGTGCTCCTTTTTCAATAACTTTAATCGCGGACCAGCACCAATCAAATACCTGAAATCCAATTTCAAGACCGGGTTATATTGTGTTTGCGTAAATGCTTCCATGGTTACCCATTTATTTACCTTATAATTATATCTGAAATGCTGATAACCTGCATTGGCAAAATCAGTATTGCCCGCCTTAATAAAATTAAGATCATTCAATAAAATAAACCGGCTTCGGTTTTTTTGATATTGTACCCTTAACGTATTCGAAAATTGCAATACTTGTTGTGTATTATTAAACACATTAAAATTAAAATCAGCATTACCAACCCAACCATTCGTATCATTCATGAAGCGCTTGCCCTCAATATTGACGACTTGTGCCTTTATGCTTGCCGACATCACCAAAATAAAAACTGTAATACTCCTAAAAATCAACCTTAACATAAAACAGTGGTAAAAAACCCAATTGATAATTTTTAATTAAAGGATCGGCATTAACATTAGCCGGATCTGGAGCGTAACTCAAGGCCAATACATTTTTACTGTTCATTAAATTAATAAGATCTAAAGCTATCTCATAGCTTGCCTTTTTACCGTTGATCTTATAAGCAATTCTCAGATCCAACCGATTGTATGGATCAAATTGTAATGTATTTACCTTATCGTTATCAGCTACAACATCCATAATGGCATTACTTGCCGCTACATCAACCGGTGAATAGCGTTTGCCACCACCATAAGTGAACTTAGAAGATACATTGATAGAATTCTTTTTAGACTTACCAATTTCATATTCTATACCTGCTAATAAATTCATCATGTATTGTCCGTTAAAATCGGTATCAAAAGTTTTACCATTACTGCCGGTATATTTACTATCAAACAAACTGGCTGAATATAAAAAGAAATAATGCTTGTGAAATGTTTTTTCCAGGGTCAATTCTAATCCATAATTATAACCTGTTCCTTTATTTTCCATTGTGTAAACAGGAAAAAAACGGTTAAAGCTTGCTCCTCTGTTTAATAACGATACACTTGAAGGGACCGCATACACTGGCACATTCCACAGGTATTGATAATAAGCTTCGATCTTTGTTCTGAAATGTTTGGAGACCTGCAGATCATAACCCAATACACCATGCTGGCTTTTAGTAAATCCTAAACCTTGATTATCCAATTGTTTGGTAGCATTAAAATATGTCTTTCCTTCTCTCACTAAACTATCTGGTGCTGCAAAATACAAATAGGTTGCCTGCATTTGACTATGCATGCCATAAGCCAAACTTACAGATTGATTTGGCTTGAATTGAAAACGCAAGCTCGCCCTTGGTTCAACCACCCAGCTTTCATTTAACGTTAAGTATTGCGCAAACACACCTAGGTTAGTGCTCCACTTTTCGTTGAATTTATGCACAAAAGCAAAGTAAGGTTGTATCAAATAAAAATCGGCCTGTGCATTGATCCTTGTTTTGTAAGACTTATCATTAATGTATTGCGCAATGGTATCGTATCGCGAATTGATCTTTGCCTCGTCGTAAAAACTAACATGAAAAGCATTTGCAAAAAAACCTGTTTTAAAACTGTTCTTTGGATTGAGTTTATGTTTGATGAACCAGGCAAGAGTAGTTTTAGTCTCTAAAAAATTATAACCCAAAATTTTCGGCAATGTATCGTTTGGCTTGAAATTTTCATCGCGTAATACCAAATAATGACTTACATTTAATCCTTGTCCGCTATAGGCTACAGAGGTTTTCATTAGTGTGCGGCTATTGAATGAATAACTGTGATTTAAAATAGCAACGCCCATACTGGAGGCAAAGTACTGATCGCGATTCAGATCTCCGTACAATTCTTTTGGTCTCTCGGTTTGTGTACTTAAAATGATCTTGATGGTACTCATCCCTCCTATTCCGCTTAGAGAGAACACTCCGGCTTTTTTAGTAGGGAAATTAAAACGAAAAGCGCCATCCTGATACTGAGGCACGGCGCTTGTTCCCAGTTTAATATTTAATCCTGCCAGCATTTTTAAAGTAGAATATCTATAGTTTACAAAGTAACTACTTCCGCTTTTCTTACTTATCGGGCCTTCCAAAGATAATTCTGTTCCTAATAATCCAAACTGAAATGTGCGTTCATGTTTTTGATTATTACCATTTCTCATTCTCAGATCGAATACACCTCCCAAAGCATTTCCATAATTTGCCGGAAAAGCGCCCGTATAAAATTCAGAGTTCGCCAAATATTTATTATTGATAATAGCCGTTGGCCCACCGGCAGAGCCCGCAACTGCAAAGTGATTTGGATTAGGAATGTCAATTTCTTCTAAACGCCACAATAAACCCGCAGGCGAATTTCCACGTACGACAATGTCATTCCTGCTATCGTTTGTTCCCTGTACTCCTGCAAAATTAGAAGCCATACGAGCAGGATCCTGGCGTGAACCGGGGTATCTTTCTGTTTCCTCAATACTGAATGTTTTTACATTTACTGCCTCCATATTATTCACCACATCTTTATCTTCATCTGCATTCACCACCACTTCATCCATTTGCACCAAAGATTCTTCTAACTCTATATTTAAGAATGTTTCTTTACCGGATGACACAATGATATCTGTTAAAGGCAATGTATTATATCCAAAAAAGCTCACGATAAAAGAACGACGGCCAACAGGAATGCCTTCCAGTTTAAAGTTTCCATTGGCGTCTGTGGTAGTCACAAATTTCTTAGTACTGTCGTTACTCAAACGCACAATAACACCGGGCAAGGCTACAGAGGATACTTTATCGGTAATCTGACCTCTTACTGTTTGAGTATACAGATTTTGAGAAAGAGACAGTCCTGAAAAAACAACTATAAAACTGAAAAATAAAACGATCCTAATCATCTCTTAAAAATACTATTTTTTAGAAAATAAACGAATTTTACTGAACTACCAGTGAATCTTGGTAAACCCTGTAAAAATGCTCGTTTTGCCAGTATACCGTTTTAACCAATGTATCTGGAAACTGTTTTTCGATGGTATTGAAGCTTTGAGATTGATATTGTTTCAACGTGTTGTTTTCAAAATAAAACACATCGTTGTTCACGACATTAAACTCTTTTAAATTTTTTAAGGGAATAGTTTTATAGAATGTTCCATAAATATCAAACACTAAAATTCCCTCGATTGGGCAATTCACATATACATAATTATTATGTTCCTGCATAAAATTAGGTTTGATATCGATATCCAGAATCCGTTTTAAGTTGCCCGTTTTTACTAATGGTTTTAAGTCTGCGTCAAATCTCAGTAATTCATTATTTTGTTTATCAAAGATCCAGAAACTATTATTAGACGATGAACATACCAGACTTGCCTGTTCGTAGCCTAATGTTTCGAGTGAGATCATATTACTCGATTCAGTTAATTGATTATCTAAAAAAATAAGCTGCTGAAACTCTTTGTAATAAACCAACACTTTTAATGGATTCATAGCATCTACAAAATCTATCCGGCCATAACGCTTGGTGCTGAATTTTTTTTGAAGATTTCCAGTGGCGCTGTATTTTACGATCTCATGATCGGTGATCACGTATATATTCCCAAAGCCATCTATTTCGATCCGTGATTTCTGTTCAGGAAATTTAATATGAAGCTCGGGCTCAGTTGTTTGAAAAACAAACGAGCAACCTAATAAAAGGCAAATCACTATAACGAGATTAAGTTTCAAGCTGAACTTATTTAACGCTAAGGTAATTTATAAATTGTGATTTATCTAAAATAAAAAAGCCTTCTGTTTTTCAACAGAAGGCTTTCAGATAGTGTAATTTCTATACTAAAGAAATGTCAAACTGAACTAAATCAACAAACTCCTGAACTCTGTCATCCACATCTTTTTGAGATAAACCTATTAAACGCTCAGTACCAAATTTTTCAACCGTGAAACTAGCCATAGCTGAACCAAAAATGATAGCACGTTTCATGTTCTCGAAACTGATATCTTTTGTTTTAGCTAAATAACCGATAAAGCCGCCTGCAAAACTATCTCCTGCTCCTGTTGGATCAAATACATCTTCTAAAGGTAAAGCCGGAGCAAAGAACACTTCTTCTTTATTGAATAATAGCGCGCCATGCTCGCCTTTTTTGATCACCAATACTTTTGGCCCCATAGCTAATATTTTTTGTGCTGCTTTTACCAGAGAATACTCTCCAGATAACTGACGTGCTTCAGAGTCGTTGATGGTTAATACATCAATCCCTTTAAGCGTTTCCATCAATTCAGGCATAGCAATATCCATCCAGAAATTCATTGTATCCAATACGATCAATTTAGGACGTGTAGGTAACTGAGACAATACCTTTTGTTGTACAGCAGGCATTAGATTACCCAACATTAAAAAATCGCAATTTTTATAGGATTCAGGAACGATCGGATCAAAATCCCCTAACACATTTAACTGAGTATCAAGTGTATCGCGCGAATTCATATCATTATGGTAACGCCCACTCCAAAAGAATGATTTTTCACCTTGCTTAATTTGCAAGCCATCCAGGTTAACACCTTGTCCTTTCAATGTGTTCATGAAATCCTGAGGAAAATCGTCACCTACAACCGATACCAGGTTTATTTCGTTAGTAAAGTATGAAGATGCCAAAGCTATATAACTAGCTGCTCCGCCAACAATTTTATCGGTTTTACCAAAAGGTGTTTCAATAGCATCAAAAGCTACCGTACCTACAACTAAAAGACTCATATTAAAAAAAGATTAAAAATTTTGACAAATATATTGTTTATTTACAAAATAGATATTAAATTTGCCCTCCTTTATAGGGAAAAACAAAGTTCTTTAGTATTTTTATTATAACCAGAAAATATTCCTTCTTTATGTCGGAACGATTCCCTCTTAGCTCAGCTGGTTAGAGCACATGACTGTTAATCATGGGGTCCCTGGTTCGAGCCCAGGAGAGGGAGCAAAAGCCATCCACTGTCCAGCGGGTGGCTTTTTTGCATTAAAAGCAGTATTTTAGGCTTTTATTACTGGCACCGTAGTTCAATGGATAGAATAAGCGTTTCCTAAACGTTTGATGTAGGTTCGATTCCTACCGGAGCCACTTTTGTAAATTTATTACCAAAGATCATTTAATACAAAAAAACATCTATTATTGTTAATAAGCAATTATTCGTTTTTCTTTAATACTTAGCTTTTCGATTGCACAATCTAACAATTATTAACACAAAGCAACTTCTTATATTATTATAACCGAATTTATTTTGTGTACGTTTGTTTAAAATTTACAATCATCAACAAACAGTTCAAATATTTCAGATTTTTTTCTTCTGTCGAACGACGAAAGCTGATCTTCCTGTCGAGTAATATTGCCTTTATTAACTTAGCCTCGTAAGTTTCATTACTTCGAGGAAAGAGTAAGACTCTTAAAAATTCCCACACAACTCTAATTAAAATGACGCGAAAGAACGGCTAGGCATCTGCCTGATGTTTATTTGGTTTCACAATAATTGGCCGTGATGGGATTTCACAAAAGAAAAGAAATCAATAATATAATCTAAAAACATTAAGAAAACATGACACCCATCATATCAGAATCAGTATATAAAAAAATTTATGATCTTATCATTAAACAAAACAATGAGGAAGTAAAACACTTAGGTAAAGAAATATCAAAAGCCAAAATAGTAAAAGACAGTGAATTAAATAAAAAAATAGTAAGCCTGTATTCTATTGTTGAATTTATAAATACTTCGCTTAAAAAATCAATAAAAATGCAGATCGTTCCTCCCAATGAGGTTGATTTAAGCAAAAATAAAATTTCCGTATTTGCTCCCATAAGCGTTGCATTATTTGGTTTCAAGGAAAACGACGTATTTAACTGGGATATGCCGTCAGGCACAAAAACACTAAAGATAATTAGAGTATTGAATAGTCAACTTTAAATTTAAAAACATGAAGACCTTATATTACATAAAACATAAAATCAAAATTGCGCTACTACTACTAAGTTTAATAGGCGTTATCATACTATCAATGCAGGAACACGAAAACAATTTAACGAAAATTACAAACAATTGCAATGAGATCTTTAATGATAGGCTAATAGCGCAAGGCTATATACATAAACTCACCGAAAACTCTTACGACAAAAAAATAGAAGTGGAGAAATTTAGTAGAGATAAAAACTACGCAAGAATTTATGATCTATTTGAAAAGAGAAATTATGAATCGCAAAAAATAATAACAAATTACGCGAAGACCAAATTAACAAAAGAAGAAAATTCACTTTTCATACTATTCAAGGAAAATCAAAATATTCTGAAAGCTATTGAAAGAAAACTTAAGTGGTCTCGCGATAAAAATTTGGATATATTACTATTAAACGAGCACAATAAACTGACCAATATATCATTAGATCATTTACAAAAACTTTCGGAGATTCAATTAATTGAAGGAAAAAAATTAAATACCGTATCTAATAAACTTGCCGGTTATTCAGATATTTTTACCCAATTAAATTGGGGATTGGTAATAATTATTGGAATAGTTATTCAGGTTTTAATTTTTACAGCCAGATCTACGCAACCCAGACATATTCAGAATAATTTTTTAAACTAAAAGATTTGTTACTATAGTTATACCGAATATTTAATGAAGGAACATAAAGAATACTCAAAGGATGGATCTTTGATCCTGGAAGGATTTTACGATCAGAATGGTATGCGAATCGGGCTATGGAAAGAATATGACAAAAATGGTATTGTTTCTATTGAAGAGTATTATTTTAAGGGGAAACGGCATGGCTTGTATCAATCTTATTATGAAAATGGCTATCTTTGGTGTAGAGGATATTTTAAAAATGGATTAAAAGATGGTGAATTTAAAACATTTGATAAAGCCGGAAAATTAATACTAACTCAAACTTATTTCAAAGATCTTTTATTCAGCGAGTATAAATCCTATAACAACATTAAATAAGCGATAACTCGTTCATCGCAAAACGTTTTTGAATTGAAAACAAACAGACTAATTACCGATGACTTTTAACACAACAAAATCAGGAACAAAAACAATTTTCATTTCCAGAAACTTAACACAGGACAGTCCATTTAAAAAATTAAAAAAATACGATATAAAAGTGATCGATCAGTCGTTGATAGAAACTAGTCAAATACGTTATTCTTATACCCCACAAACTAAATGGATCTTTTTTTCAAGTAAAAATGCTATTAAATATTTTTTTGCTCAAAACCCCCAATTACCTGTAAATGTTAGTTATGGCGTTATAAGCAATGCTTCAGCAAATTATCTGTTGACCTTCAACAAAACCGCCGATTTTATAGGGAACGGAGTGGATGTTGTGCAAATAGGTAAAAACTTCAGAGATGTTTTAAAAGACGATAGCGTTTTGTTTCCTCAAGCCATCGATTCTTTACAAACTATTCAGAAACAAATTGCATTTACAAACACCGCTTATAATTTATACGTTTATAAAACATCCGTAAAAAATGAATTTACAATTCCATATACTGATACAGTCATTTTTACAAGTCCATCTAATGTGAAAGCCTATTTTAGTAAAAATAAAATTAACGATAGGCAGCTGGTTTTAGCAATGGGAAGTGCCACCAAACACAAACTGGCAGAATATGGAGTAACAAACGTACTCACTCCTGTTGACTTTGATGAAACCGCATTACTCGATTTAATAATCAATTTTCCAAATTAATAAAACTCAAGTTTTACTTTTTAAAACTTAACTGAGAGCGTAACAAGTTCCAAATTTATATTGCCGTTGCATCTAAGTATTCATAAAGATAACATGTCTACAAAAAATATTTCCAATACAACCTTTTCTGTTCTAGACCTTGCTATGGTTATAGATGGTAATTCTATTGCCGATTCATTTACCAATAGTGTTGATCTTGCACGGCATACAGAAAAATGGGGCTATAAAAGATTTTGGCTGGCCGAACATCATAACATGGAAAGCGTAGCCAGTTCAGCAACTGTTGTATTAATAGGTCATATCGCATCCAAAACAACAACCATAAGAGTTGGCTCTGGTGGAATCATGCTCCCCAACCATGCGCCATTAGTAGTGGCTGAACAGTTTGGAACACTGGAAACACTTTACCCTGGCCGGATTGATTTGGGCCTGGGACGTGCACCTGGAACCGACCAAATTACAGCTAATGCCTTACGGCGTGATCAAAATGCAGTAATGGCATTTCCGGAAAATATTAAAGAACTTCAAACGTATTTTTCAGCATCTAACAAAACATCGCGTGTAAGAGCTATTCCCGGCGAAGGGCTTGATATTCCTATCTGGATTCTCGGCTCAAGCATTGATAGCGCTTATGTGGCTGCAGCTGCCGGCCTACCCTACGCGTTTGCTAGTCATTTTGCACCCGCGCAATTACTTCAGGCTTTAGCCATTTATCGTCAGCATTTTAAACCTTCTCCACAATTACAAAAGCCTTATGTAATAGCTTGCGTAAGTTCGATAGCCGCCGATACAAATGAAGAAGCGGAAAAACTAGCAACCTCCTTCAAAAAATTATACCTGGGTATTATAACCGGGAAACGAGAAAAACTAAAGCCACCGGTTGAACTTTCAGATTTTTATCTGGATCCACTCGAAGACCAAGCTCTACAGCAAATGATCAAATATTCGTTTGTTGGCGGACCCGAAAAAGTGAAACTGGAAATGCAACAATTTCTTGATAAAACTCAGGTTGATGAACTCATGATCACCTGTGCAGTTTATGAGCATTCGGCAAGATTACGTTCTTATGAAATTATCAGCAAACTTAAAAATCATTAATAGCGTTTTTCTTCCATAACATTACCAGGAATATTGTGGGTGTAAATGCAGCAAAAATGTGCTTGATCGTATGTCCACTTAGTAGTTGAAATTCATTAAACACCAGGTGATCATTTGCTTCAAAGAGCTTGGCAAAACCATAGGAAAGTATCATCAGCCAAAAATAACCTGAAACTTTTTGCTGTGATTGGAAGAGCAACATAATTATCGGAATTAATACGATCGGTAAAAACTGTACCAATACATAAAATCGCAGATCGCCGTATCCTTTACTCTCAGTCATTTGCCAATAAATGATCGACATAATGCCAATGAAGATCAGAGGAAATAAAATACGTTTGGCAGACCTCAGGCAAATATATTCGCCAATTATAATTGAGAAAAAAGACATAAAAGAAATGGTCATCGGTAATCTGTCCCACACCAACGTACAATTTGAAGGAAAATAATGATAATAAGCCGAACCTATTCCTGTAAAAAATATCCCGACAAAAAACACTAAACAATTTATAAAAAGTGGGGGAGTGTTCTTACTATTACCAAACATGAGAAATAAAATGCCTGCTAAACCAATCAACAAAAACGGGAGATTAGAAAACACATTCCAAAAATTTGGGAGCATCAACATCGATCTTGTATCTGCAAAAGCGTCATAGCTGGCATCCTGTGGAATGGATCCATTTATCACTACTGCTACGACTGCTATAACTGTTATAGATACTAATATTCCGTATTTTATTTGAAGCTTGACAGGCATTTCTATTACAAATTAAGGTTTGTTGATTCTTCAGGTAGCTTATCAGAATCCTTTTTTACCCGCATGCTATCGCGTACATTTTTTTGCACGGCAACCGAAGCAAATAAACTTAAGGTAAACGACATGCCATAAAATCCTTTTTCACTTCTTAACAGATCGGCATTCCATAAACCAATTACCAATAACAAAATGGAAAGAATGGTTGAGAACCAGCTTATCCCGTAATAAATAGTAGTTACCGGAATGCCTTCCAGATCATCTCGTACCGCTTTTTGGAGTGACACCGCAGAAAATAATCCAAACATTAATACCGTAAAATAATATCCCTTTTCATTGAGCAACATGTCGGCATTCCATAAGCCTACGTTATAAGAAACTGCTCCGGCTAACAAGGCTACCCATGAGGCACCTATAAATGCATTTGATGGTTTTTGATTCATAATTAGTTGTTTTAAATTATGAGATCAAAATTATAGAGATACTAGGGAAAGATTTTTGACATATATCAAAAAATGAGGCTTTAACGTTTATTTACAATTCAGCCCTGATACGACTCAATGTTTCCTGAGTTATTCCCAGATAGGATGCAACCTGACCCAATGATGCCCTTTGTAATAAAGATGGGCGCGATGATACTAGTTTTTGGTAGCGCTCCTTTGCCGTTTTAAATTGAAGATTTAAAATACGCTCCTCCAGTTTGATATAATAATTTTCAGTGATCATCCTTCCAATACGTTCTGTTTCCGGAAAACGTTTGTATAAGTCCTGAAGTGCGGAGTAATTAAGTTCTATTAATTCACATTCTTCTATTGTTTGTATGATCTCGAAAGAAGGCTTGCTTGCAATAAATGCATAAAAGCAGGTTGCAAATTCCGATTCCTGTGCAAACCAATTGGTGATCTCTTTTCCATCAACAAAATAGTATCCGCGTATCAACCCTTTTTCAATAAAATATAGATTATTACATCTGTCGTCTATGCTGATTAAATTATGTCCCTTTGAAACAGTGATCTTTTTTGAAATAGTTGTTATCTCTTTTTCCAGAAGTTTAGAAATACTAATAACAGAGGAGATATATTCCGTGAATGACATGAATTTAAATCTACAAAAATTATATTAAAATCACAGATTTCAGAAACTATTTCACTTCAAAATTGTTTGTTACTTAAATACTGATCTTTTTTCGTTATTTTACAGATCCAAATGAAAAACCAAAACTATCAAAATCACGTTCGCTATTACACACAACACCATTTTATGTTTTATCCGGTGGTGATATTTTTATTTTGCGTATGTGTATATAATGCATTCAATTGTAATGAACATAAATTATTATGGCTCGTGTTTGCTGCAATCATTGCTTTAATTGGCTGGCTCTCATTTATGGTAAGGCAGCATTACGCTTTAGGAAACCAAAACCGAATCGTACGTCTGGAAATGCGTTTCAGATATTATCGCTTAACTCAAAAGAACTTTGAAGAGATCGAGCAACAGTTGTCATTATCACAAATTCTTGCTTTACGTTTTGCCGCTGATGAAGAACTACTAACTTTAATTGAAAGAACCATAAAAGAAAAATTGACTACCGATGAGATTAAGCGCTCCGTCAAGAACTGGAACCCGGATCACATGAGAGCCTAATATTAATTCAAAAAATCAAATTATGAAAATTGCCATTATCTCCGCAAGTATCCGAACAGGAAGAGCAAGTCATCGCGTTGCTTTATACTTTCAAAAGTATATTACAGAAAATAAAATGGGAGAAGTTCTTCTACTCGACCTGAACGAATATAAATTTCCCATATTTGAAGAGCGTTTAAAAAATATGCAGGATGCTCCTAAAGAGGCAAAACAGTTTTCAGAAGAGATCACAAATGCAGATGCTGTGCTAATTGTAACACCAGAATATAATGGCGGCTATCCAGCCAGTTTAAAAAACATTGTAGACTTGCTTACCTCGGAATGGAAAAGAAAGCCAATTGCAATAGCAACTGTTTCGGCAGGAGCTTTTGGAGGTTCACAGGTTATTACTTCTTTATTATTCAGTTTATGGAAACAAGGCGCTTTAATGTCGCCGGCTACTTTCCCGGTACCAACTGTAGAAAAAGCATATTCAGAAAAAGGTGAAGCTTTAGACAAAGAAACTACAGATAAACGTGCAAAAAAATTCCTGGAAGAATTGATCTGGTGCGCCGAAGCGAAACAAAAAATGGGATAAGGGACTATTCTTTTATTTCTTCAGGATCAACAAACTCATTTTCACTTTTAGAAATAACAATGGTTGCTACGCCATTACCAATTAAATTGGTTATGGCTCTGGCTTCACTCATAAATTTATCTACTCCCAATAAAAAAGCTAATCCTTCAACCGGTATTTTATGAATGGCTGTGAGTGTAGAAGCGAGAACTATAAATCCGCTTCCTGTAACACCCGCCGCACCTTTGGAGGTTAACATGAGTATACCAATAATAGTTCCCATTTCCATGATCGACAGCTCTACTTTATAAAGTTGTGCTATAAAAATAACAGCCATAGATAAATAAATAGAAGTGCCATCCAGATTAAACGAATAACCTGTTGGAATTACCAAACCCACTACTGATTTACTACATCCCATTTTCTCCAGCTTATTCATCATGGAAGGTAAAGCTGCTTCTGACGACGATGTTCCAAGCACGATCAATAATTCTTCCTTGATCTGTTTTAAAAACGAAAGTATACTTACCTTATAATATCTCAAAATAGTGCCAAGTACTAAAAATATAAATAAAGCCATAGTGATATAAACACATAATAGCAATTTCCCTAACGGTAATAAGGTGGCAATTCCAAATTTGCCCACGGCAAAGGCCATTCCCCCAAAAGCGCCAATTGGCGCTAAATACATTACCACTTTTAAAATACTAAACACAAATTGGGAAGCTTTTTCCAAGGATAGAACGACCTTCTCTCTTGCCTTTAAATTACTGATAACAATGCCTGCAATTAAAGCAACAGCTAAAACCTGTAAAGTTAGATTTGACATAAAAAAATTTAGCCAGCTAAAAGCCTGTGGGTTTTGAGTATACTGTGATGCATCTTTAGCTGTTAACCCTGTCAGGTCAATATCTCCTGGCTTTAAAAAATGGGCTACCAGTAATCCCAACGTTAATGCAAATGTGGTCACAATCTCAAAGTAGAGCAATGACTTAATGCCTATTCTTCCAACTTTTTTAAGATCTCCCATGCTACTGATACCAAGCACAATAGTTAAGAAAATAATTGGAGCAATAAATACTTTGATGACATTTACAAAACCTTTTCCAACAACTTCCATCTTTACACCTATCGCCGGGTAAAAATGGCCCACAAAAATTCCGGCAACTATAGCGACCAATACATGCAATGCAGTATTAGTTAAAACTCTGTATAAAATAGACTTGGGTGCTTGAGGAGTTAACTCCTTAAATTTAGCCATAACTAAAAATAAGAATAATACGCGTTATAGCAATAAAATGAAATCGAATATTACATCTCCCACCATTGCGAGTTTGGAAGAGATTGACCCAAAACAACTGGTTCACCTATTTTCGGTGTGGTTAAAGTGACGTTCAATTCTACCGCCTTTTTCATAACACGTTTAATCGGTTCATCCCAATCATGCATCGCTAAAGCAAATTTACCCCAGTGAATCGGGAATAAAACTTTAGCATCTAGGTCAATACTGGCTTGCACTGTTTCTTCAGGCATCATATGTATAAATGGCCATGCTGTATTATATTGCCCGGATTCTAATAAGGCAATATCAAATGGGCCAAATTTTTCTCCAATAGTTTTAAAATGTGAATCATAACCAGAATCACCTCCTAAAAAAATCGAATGAGTTTTTGTTTTTAAAATATAGGAAGACCATAAGGTTTTTGCCCGTACCGTTGTTCGTCCGGTAAAATGCCTGGCTGGTGCTGCTGTTATTTCTATATCGTTTTCAAAACTATGTGACTCCCACCAATCAAATTCTGTGATGCTAGATTCTTTAAAATCCCAATGTTCTAAATGAGAACCAACACCTAATGAGCAATATACTTTCTTTACTTTAGAACGTAAAAGTTGCAAAGTTTTGTAATCCAGATGATCATAATGATCATGTGTTAGTAATAACAAATCGATATCAGGCATTTCATTGACTCCATATTCATTAGCTCCATCAAAAGCTTTTATCATAAATGAAAAAGGTGAAGCATTTCCGCTAAATACAGGATCAACTAAAATATTTTTGTCATTTATACGAATCAGGTAAGATGAATGGCCAAACCACACTATTGTTGGTCTTACAGAATTTAACTCATTTAAATCGGTTTTAACATATGGCAAGGGCTTGTTTGGCAGTGTTTTTTTCGATTTACTAAAATTATCTTTCAAAATTTTAATATAGGAACTATCCTTTGAGATTTGATCTGTTCTCGATAAATTTTGAAAGATATTATTTTTATAATTGGATGATCGTTTGATTCTTTCCAGCCTTTTTCCCGAAGGATTTTTTCCTAATGCTTTAAATAGTGACATGGTTTTTAAACGCCAAGCGTTTCTTTTAATTTAGAATAACCCGAACGGCTTAATGGTATCTTTTTACCATTTTTTAATAGTACAATGTATGTGTTTTTTTCAAGTGGTTCTATTTTAGTTAGCTCCTGTAAATTGATAATGAATGAACGGTGTGTTCTAAAAAAATGATTACTGTCCAGCACCTGTTCGTAATAATTCATGGTCTTCTTTTTTAAAAAATAAGTATCCTTTGTGAAGATCTTCACATAATCATCATATGCCTCAATATACATAACGTCTGCCATCGGCACAATTCTTATATCACTGCCATTCTTTACAACGATCCTGTTTTTTTCGTCGGGTTGTTTTGACGTATTCTCAATTAAAGTTTGAATATTTTTTTCAGAAGATATGGTTGCACTCTTTGTTTTCCATTTTTCTAAAGCCAGATCAAAACGTTCCTTGCTGAATGGTTTCAATAAATAGTCAATGGCATTTGCTTCAAAGGCTTTAATAGCGTATTCATCAAATGCAGTAGTAAAAATCACATGAGGTGTTGCATCCAATAACTCCAGCATTTCAAAACCATTTATCTTTGGCATTTGTATATCTAAAAATATGAGATCAGGCTTATGTTGAGCAATTGCTTTCACACCCTGAAACCCATCATTACATTCAGCAACAACAGTTACATCTTTGTGTTCCTGCAAATACTCTAAAACAATGCTACGCGCTAAAGGCTCATCGTCAATAATCACAATTTTCATTTTTGAGGAATTTTTAAGGTGGCAATAAATTGATTTTCTCTTTTCTCGATAATCATTAGATCGTTGCGGGCATATAGTAAAAACAAGCGGCGTTGCACGGAGCTTAACCCAAAACCAATTCCCTGACTTGCCATTTGTGTATCCATATCAAAAGGATTTTCGACAACTAGGTTGAGATACCCGTCTTTTAAAAAGGATGTTACTCTAATTGTGATCTCATCCACTGTATCATACAGGCCAAATTTAATAGCATTCTCTACAATAGGCTGCATCAATAATGGCGGAATGTGCGCTGACAGGTTTTCTGCGTCAAAATTTATTTCAACATTCAAGCGGTGTCCAAAACGAACTTTCTCAATTTCTAAATATAATTTCAAATGCTCAAGTTCTTCATTTAAAGGAACTGTTTGCTGATCATCCTTTTTTAAAGTGCCTCTTAAAAAATCCGACAGTTGTTGGATCATTTTTCGGGCTTCATTAGGTTTTGAACCAGCAAGTGCGCTAATAGAGTTTAAACTATTAAACAGGAAATGCGGCTGAAGTTGTTGACGCAGTCTGGCTAATTCCGCGTCTTTTACTAATTGTTCAGCATCTGTTCTTCGTTTTTCCTGCTCTTTTTGTTCTTGTAAATTACTCCACATCCAATTTAAAAGTGTTACAAACGAAATAACCAATAATGAAATAATAAACCTCACAGGCATGGAGCTTTCCAGAAAATGGAGATAATTGATATCGTTAGACAATAGCGCACTAAGAGTAAGTCTAAATGAAGCGCAAAACAATATGGTGATCCCAAAAGCAAATAAGAAGCGATACATTCGGTTACTGCTACCCGGCTGGTAATAGCGAAAAACAATGATCGTAGCAAAACAGGCGAACGCTAATAAGCCATTAGAAATAAAAGCATCAGCCAGCGACACTTCCCAACTTAAACCTAATCGGTGTAAAACACAACTTTGTATCAATGCCCAAAAGATCCACCACCCAAAGTATAAGGCAAGGATCTTTTTTAAAGAATATGCAAATGCGTTTTTCAAAAAATTATTAGTTAGGCAAAAGTTAAGTTTTTAGCCTGAATAACCATAGCTTTTTGGCGAATATAATTAATGAACGAATTGGTGTCAGTTTTTTCGTGCGTACTCGAATAGATCTGTTCTCCATCCTTCGCATCGGAGATCGAATACAACTCAACTACATCTATGAATTTCCATAGAACCAGTTTGTTTTCGCTATTTACAAATGTTTCTTCTTCATGACGGCCAATTGCTCTGGCCTTATGAAAAGCTTCTTCTTCATTGAATGCTTCTACAACACGGATCTGCTCATCAAATTGCGAAGTGTGGTTTCCGTTGTCGATGTTAATGTTGAACATCAGTTTTACTAAATAGGTGCTCATAATTTTTATTTTAGTGGGTTTATAATTGATTAATAACTTTTAATTTCGATGCCGCCCATAAATGTAGTGCCGTGTAGGATTAACACTTTTTCTGGTTCGTTGGTAGTGTTAGGTTGAATAGGCCTCTTATCTTCAATGTTCCCGAAAATAGATACCAGATCAGCTTTAATTTTCCAATTTGCCGGCACAATTAAACGCGTTCCACCAAATACGTTAGTCAGATCGAGCGTTGCACTTTCACCAATATCAGCCTGACTTAAATTTAATTCAGTTCCGCCAAATACGTTTGACACTTCTCCTCCTTTAAAATTCTTAGAGAGGATATTTTTTTTGACACTTCCCATAAATGTTGTAAAATCAATCGTATCGTCTGAACTTGAAGACTCTTCGGCATAACAATCTTTATAATTATGATGGCCATATTTTTTCGTGTAATATCTATGGTACTTTTCTTCGTAAGCTTTACCATATTTTTTTTCATAGAATTTTTTCCAATGACGATGTTTATTCTTACGTTGCGGCTTAAAGATCATGGCTATACCTATCAGGATAATTAGTACCGGCCAAAGGAATGGCTTGATCGAAATATCAGGATAAATATCTACCAGTAAAAAAGCACCACCTATGACCACAAAAATGATCCAGCCCGTTTGACGGAAGTTATTTTTTGCTCCAATAATTAAACCTAAAGCGACTAATGCCATTTTCCAGGTAAATACCCATTGAGGAATATCTGCGCCTAACTCTTTTGCCAAAAATAATGAACCCGCTATAACAACCAGTATGCCGCTCATTATTTTTCCTCTTTTATGTTCTTTTTCTGAACGCGTCCACATTTCTTCGTGTTCAGTATTTGTAGCTTGATTTTCCATTATGTGTAAATTATGGGTCAAAAGTAATGGAGGAATTCCTACTGCACAATAGCAAATAGGCGGGATTACACAGGCAGGCGGTGAACGGTACCGGGCGGGCGGTAAATAATTTAGTTTAGAGACGGATCAAAGGAAAAATCAGTAAATGCTTTGTATCCGGGGTTAATTTTAATAAGCTCTTCTGCCCATAATTCCTGAGTTGCAACACGCATGAGGTCTGTATAATTTTCAGATTTTGAAAACCACATGTCATTCTCAACCTCCTGATCCAGCTGACTTTCACCCCAACCGCTATAACCGATGTAAAAACGGATCTGATCGGTACTTACCTCTCCCAATTCGATTAATTTAGAAAGTTCAAAAAAATTACCGCCCCAATACACATTATCCGTAATATGTTGACTATCGCTGATCTTTAACCCTAATGTATGGGTATAAAACAACTGATTGGGAGATACAGGTCCGCCCTCAAATAAAGGGAAATTACCATTTTTAAGATGTGGGAAAATATCTTTCAATAACATTCCATGAGATTTATTGGCAATAAACCCCAGGCTTCCCTCCTTATTGTGTTCACAAAGATATATGACAGAACGCTTAAAATGCCCGTCCTGCAAGAATGGTTTTGCTATTAATATATCTCCAGCTTTTATCAAAAAAAAGTCTATATTTTATGTAAATTTACAAAAAAATGGAACAATCAAACCGACATATTTCTGAGCTACGAGAGGATTTCATGAAAGGACAACTTTCAGAAAATAATATCGCTAAATTACCTTCACTTCAATTCGATAATTGGATAAAAGAAGCCATTGAAAGCAAAGTGAACGAGGTTCAGGCCTTCAATTTATGCACAGTTAGTAAAGACCATAAGCCTTCAGCACGCATTGTTTATTTAAGAGAATTCGGCAATGATGTATTTTACTTTTACACCAATTATAATTCGCGAAAAGCTTTGGATATTTCGGCTAACAAAGATATCAGCATGACTTTTTTTTGGCCAGAATTGGAGCGGCAAATACGTATAGAAGGAACGATCGAATTTGCAGAAAAAGAAAAAAGTGATGTTTATTTTAATCAACGCCCCACTGAATCAAAAATTGGTGCTTGGAGCTCTCCGCAAAGCAAGAACATAAGCAACAGAAGTGTATTAGAAAAAGCAGTAGAAGAAATCACCGAAAAATTTAAAGGCCAAAAAATTTCACGTCCTGATTTTTGGGGTGGATATAAAATCACCGCACATTACTACGAATTTTGGCAAGGTCGAAAAAGCAGATTACACGATAGAATTGCTTTTACTTTAGAGAACAGCAATTGGAGAATAGAGCGATTAGCTCCATAAAAAATAAAGAACTACAAAAATACTGATAACAACAATTTAGCAAACCCAGATTCGTATATTCGTACTTATTCGTATTCAATCCTATGAACAAACAAGAAAAAATAAAGAACTTTGATCCAAACTCAGTTGGTGATATAAA
Organism: Bacteroidota bacterium; assembly: GCA_040386075.1. Lineage (GTDB taxonomy): Bacteria > Bacteroidota > Bacteroidia > B-17B0 > Aurantibacillaceae > UBA4416. The sequence continues at coordinate 82,362 of JAZKGE010000015.1, read as the reverse complement.
TGCCAACATGTTTGGCTTACCTTTTACCACTTCCGAATCTGAAACTGTTTTAATTCCTGTTCCATGGGAAGTAACTGTTAGTTATGGTGGGGGAACCATAGATGGTCCTCAACAAATCTTTGATGCGTCTTTCCAGGTTGACCTGTATGACCCGATCGTGAAAGATGCCTGGAAACTGGGCATTGCCATGGATACGATCAGCGAAGAACTGAGAGAGAAAAGTGAGATCTATCGTCCGGTTGCCGAAATTATTATTGACAGGCAAAGTAATGGCGAACCTTCATCTGAAATTGATGAAATAAAAGATATCAATAAAGTTTGTACCGAAATGAACGCCTGGGTAAAACAGCGTTGTTTACACTTTTTGAAGCAAAATAAAAGCGTTGGTTTAATAGGCGGCGACCATTCTACACCATTAGGCATGATGCAGGCACTAAGCGAACACGTGGGTGAATTTGCTATTTTGCAAATTGATGCGCATGCCGATTTGAGAGTTGCCTATGAAGGATTCGAATTCTCTCATGCTTCTATCATGTATAATGCCCTAAAAATAAATAATGTCAAAAAATTAGTACAGGTTGGTATCAGAGATTATTGCCAGGCTGAATTGGATATTATCAATAATTCTAATGGTCGCGTAAAAACATTTTTCGATAGAGATATCAAACAGCAAGAATACAAAGGCAAATCATGGGACATAATTTGTAAGGAAATCGTGGAAGAATTGCCACAAAACGTGTATTTGAGTTTTGATATAGACGGGCTGGATCCGAAATTATGTCCAGGTACGGGAACGCCTGTTGCCGGTGGTTTTGAGACTGATCAGGTGCTATATTTGTTAGAACAGGTAGTGGCATCAGGCAAAACATTTATTGCTTTCGATATAAACGAAGTTGGTGGTGAAGATGAATGGAATGCTAATGTAGCTTCGCGCCTATTATATCGCATTGCAAATATGGCAGCTTATAGTCAGGGCAAAAAAGTATAACAGCCTACTGATTAATAAAACGCAAAACCGATATTAATTCCCAATCCATCAAGGCTTCTGTTATAGTTTTGTTCGTGGCTTTTTGCGTTTGAAAGATGGTTATAACATGGCCCTAATTTTAAATTACATTTCTTAGACAAAAGGAATTCAATACTGGGACCACCCCAAAACGCATAATTAAGCTCGTTTCCCGGATACTCAGGAAATAAATACATCACACGTCCTTTCCCTTCTAAAAATAATTTGAATTTACTTCTTTTCAAAACATTAATTTGAACATCAGGCCCTAAACCAACCCCGACCGAACTATATTCAGGTCCCCACACTTTCATAACACTAATACCGCCTCCAGCAAAAAACCAGGGTCCTTTTCCAAAAACTGCACCCGCATCAACAGAAGAAATATAGTTTTCTTGTGGCACAGCTACTTCTTTTGCATTATTTAAGGAAATATAAACGTTTTTTTGAGCTGAAGAAGTTATAGCTATGTACAACCCGGCCAACAAAAGCCACAGGCGAATGTGATGCTTCATTTTCATATAATCAAAATCTAATCTTGATTATATAATATCAAAACAAATGCCTGTAAAAAAGAAACATGTTTAATTGAAATCTACTATGATCTTTGCCAATAAGCTCGCGCTTACCGTCTCAATAGGATGTTTGGTATTAGGTAACATATACATGGAACCGTTTTTTAGTTGCTTAAAAACAGTCGTAGTTTCCTCTAAGCCAACCATGGTATCTTTATCTGCTAAACCTAACAGCACTTTATTTTCTATTGAAGAGAAAACCTCAGCATTAAGAAGATTTGTATTCCCTAAACCGATCATCATCTCTGCTGTTTTTTGCAAGAGTAATTCCCAATCATTGCCATGTCGTTTTTGCAAAGCTTCGGCAAATTTTGGTACTTTCTCAATGATCGTTTTAGAATCGAGCATTTTTATTTCTTTTTGCGCTATTTCCGGCAACCAGTCAAATTTAGTACCGAGTGTAATGATATTTCCTACTAATACTCGTTGTTGATGTGCCAGATACAAAGCCACATATCCACCCATACTGTAACCAAACACGGTTGGCTTTTCTAACTTATTAGAATTAATGAATTCTTCCAATTCGTTAGCAAATTGTTCGATCCCAAAAGCATTTTTAAAAGACACTTGCCCATGCCCGCTAAAACTCAAGACATACACAGTATAACCTTGCTGCTTTAATTCAACAGATAATGCTTCTAATTGATCTTTAGCGCCAATGGCTCCGTGAAGAAGAATGATCGATTTCATAAAAATAAGAAATCCCGACGGATCGGGATTAAATTAATTATTGATTAAGCTTTCGCTTTAAATTTATTGATAGCATTTACGGTAAATTCTGATAGAACTAAAGTTCCGCTCATACCCGCTCTTTCAATTAATAAAGTATCCCAGTTCTCAGTGCCTTCCCACATGATCTTCTTTAGCATCATCATAGCTTCCGGATTGCTGGTAGCTAGTTTTCCTGCTAGTACTTCAATACCTTTATCCATTTCAGCTGCGGTATCAAAAACCTCAGCATATAAACCTTTTTCTTTAGCCCATTGAGCTGTTTGCCATTCGGTAGCATTGATAGTTAACTGACAAAAAGCAGAAGTTCCTACTTTTCGCTCAACTGCCGGACCAACTACAAACGGACCAATACCTACTGCTAATTCAGATAATTTAATAGATGCATCGTTTACAGCAAATGTATAATCAGCACTTGATGCAATTCCTACTCCACCGCCAACAGCTTTACCTTGTACACGGGCAATAATAAATTTAGGGGCTTTACGCATAGCGTTGATCACCATCGCGAAACCTGAGAAGAATTTTAAGCCGGTATCAATATCTTTGATCGAAATTAACTCGTCAAAACTTGCACCTGCACAAAATGCTTTTTCTCCTTCACTTTGCAATACAATAACTTTAGCATTATCATCTTTTCCTAATTTTTCAATTTCCGTTGCCAGGTTTCTTAACTGAACTCCCGGCATAGAATTACTTTGTGGATGAAAAAAAGTAATTGTTCCTATCCCGTTTTCAACTGTCGATTTAATTGTTCCTTCCATTTTAATTTTTATTTAAAAATATGTTTCCTTAAATGCGTTCTTTATTTGTTTTCTTACTGAATTTAAATTTAAAGGGCTTTGATCAGAAGTGAAAAATTGTTCTCTAATATAGCAGATTTCTTTTTTACTTTTATCATATACAACAACAAATCCTTTCAGTCCTTGTTTTCCATCAAAAGCGCCTTTAAAATCTATACTGCTATCACTCATCACATACTTGGCTTTGGCGTCAGCTCCATTTTTACTGATCTCATTAACAATCAAAACACCGCTCATACCAAAAGCAAACCCCGACAAAAGGTTTAAAGCAATAGTTTCACCTTTTAATATGGCCTCTTCTTTTGCTAAATTAGTATCTTTTGTAAACCCAACTGAAATAAAATAAAGATTAAAATTTGATGTTGTAGTTTTTCCTATTTCATCAAAAACATCAGGTGCAGTGTACCCTTTTATCTTTTCGTTGGATTTTGTATAATTTAAAATAGAAAAAATAGCAGAATTAATTCTTTTTGATGTTAATGTGTCGAATTTTTGATTTGTAAAATTGGTTTTTTTTACCCTCTTTCTAATTATAGAGTCATTTTTGTAAATTGAAGTTAATGTTTGAAGAGGTTCTATATTTACTTTTTTATTGGCATCTACATAATAAATCGAAGCAAAAGTTCCTATATAATCTGGCTTGTTAAACTCGTCAAGTTTTTGATTATGTGTTGAAAATGTACGTGTTTGTATACATGAGCTAAATAATAAAATCACAGTACTAAATAAAAGCAGGTATTTCATTTAGTTCTAAGTTTAGAGGTCACATCTACTAATTTTAATTCAATATTAGGCAAGTATCGTTACCGGATTTTCTAAATAAATCCTTAATGTTTGCAGGAATGCAGCTCCTGTGGCACCATCAACCGTTCTGTGGTCGCAGGCCAAAGTAACTTTCATAACATTTCCCGGAATGATCTGTCCGTTTTTAACTACAGGAACCTGTTTAATAGCTCCTACTGATAAGATACATGATTCAGGCGTGTTGATGATAGATGTAAATTCATCAATACCAAACATACCTAAATTAGAAACCGTGAATGTATTTCCAGCCCAGTCTGCCGGTTGTAATTTTTTATCTTTAGCACGCTTACCTAGGTCTTTAACCTCAGCTGAAATTTGAGATAGTGTTTTTTGATCGGCAAAACGAACAACAGGAACCAATAATCCATCGTCAACTGCAACTGCAACTCCGATATGAATATGAGAATATGTTCTGATGGTATCTGCCAGCCAGCTTGAATTTACTTTAGGATGTTTACGCAATGCCGCTGCACAAGCTTTTATAACTAAGTCGTTGAAGGAAACTTTTGTATCAGGGATGGCATTTATAGCATTACGCGATGCAATGGCATTATCCATATCTACTTCAATAGTTAAATAAAACGCAGGCGCTCCGTTGGTGCTTTCCAATAACCGTTTAGCAATAACTTTACGCATTTGAGAAGCCGGCTCATCTGTAAATCCTTCTACACCCGGAACAAATGAACTGCCGGCAGATTTGGCCGCAGCTTGTTGCTGTGGTTTATAGTTTTCGATATCCGATTTGGTAACACGTCCGTTATCTCCGGTTCCTGTTACTTTTGAAATATCAATTCCTTTTTCTTTTGCTAAAGCTTTTGCTAAAGGAGATGCTTTTATTCTTCCATCAAAAGATTTTTCAGAAGATTTTTCTGTTGAAGGTGTGCTTTGTTTTTCTTCGTTCGTTGGAGTAGAAGTTGTTTCTGTTTTTTTATCGCTGGTTGCTTGTTTGCTTCCTCCGCTATTTGCCGCAGCTAAGATAGCATTCACATCTTCACCGCCTTTTCCTAAAATAGCTATGATCGCATCAACCGGTACGCTTTGTTTTTCCTGAACACCTATATGCAATAAAACGCCATCCTGGAATGATTCAAATTCCATAGTGGCTTTATCGGTTGCAATATCAGCCAGTAATTCTCCGCTCTTTACTTTATCGCCAACTTTTTTATGCCATTTTTCGATCACACCATCTGTCATCGTATCACTTAATTTAGGCATACGAACTACTTCAACTCCCGCAGGCATTTCTGCTTTTGCTTCGGTTTTTTCTGCTACAGGTTGCTGCTCTTTATTTTCCGACTTTTGTTCAGGGGCAGCTGATTTCTTTTCTTCCTTACCTGACAACAATGCTGAAATATCTTCACCTTCTTTTCCTAAAATAGCTATGATAGAATCAACAGGCACAGCTTGTTTTTCCTGAACGCCAATATGTAATAACATGCCATCCTGAAAAGACTCGAATTCCATAGTTGCTTTATCTGTTTCGATATCAGCCAGCAATTCACCACTTTTAACTTTATCCCCAACTTTTTTATGCCATTTGGCTATTACACCATCTGTCATCGTATCACTTAATTTGGGCATTCTTACTACTTCAGCCATTGATTGTAAGTTTTGTATTGAGTTCTAATATTTATTTAACTAAAAATTATTCTTGAATGTAAGGGTAATTTGGTTCCGCATATACATCTTTGTACAATTCATCCGGTTCAGGATAAGGACTTTCTTCTGCAAATTGAACTGATTCATCAACCAACGCTTTTACTCTAGCCTCTACTTCTTCAATTCCTGCTTCGCTGATCCAATTGTTAGCCATTAATGTTTCTACTACTTTCTGAATAGGATCCTGTGTTTGATATTCTTTTACCTCATCTTTTGTTCTGTAAGTTTGCGCATCACTCATCGAGTGACCTTTGTAACGGTAGGTTTTCATTTCTAAAAACGTTGGCCCGTCACCTCTGCGAGCTCTTGCTACAGCTTCTTCCATAGCTTCATGAACTGCTTCAACATTTAAACCATCAACCGGTTTAGACGGCATGTCATATGCTAATCCTAATTTCCAAAGGTCATGAACATTACTGGTACGCTCAACAGAAGTTCCCATGGCATACATATTATTTTCTACAATAAAAATAACCGGCAATTTCCAGGTCATGGCCATATTAAACGCTTCGTGTAATGCTCCCTGACGGACAGCTCCGTCACCCATCGAGCAAACACATACGTTGTCGTTACCGGCATACTTATCAGCAAAGGCAATGCCTGCACCTAAAGGGATCTGACCTCCAACAATACCATGTCCGCCAACAAAATTATGCTCTTTACTAAATATATGCATCGAACCACCTTTTCCTTTACAACAACCCGTAATCTTTGCATACATTTCGGCCATGATGTATTTTGGATGCATTCCCAAACCAATACCATGTGCATGGCAACGGTAGGCAGTAATGTGTTTATCCTCTTTTTTGGTAGCACTTACAGTGCCGGCTACAATAGCCTCCTGGCCAATATATAAATGACAAAAGCCTTTGATCTTTTGTTGAACATATACCTGTCCGGTCTTTTCTTCAAACTTACGCATCAATAACATCGACTCGTACCATTTAAGGTATTGTTCTTTTGAAAATTTGCTCTTTTTTTCAGCTGTTTTAGCCATAGAAATTACAATTTAATAAGGTACAAAAATAAGAGAATTTGTTTAATAGAAAAGGCCTAAATAAAGCCCAATTATAGATACTTTTTACTAAACATTAAGGGCAACAAACTTTCGATGCTTTTAGCGATATAAATCTGCCCCTTTTCGCCCGACATAATGATCCTGATTGGTTTCCCGGATTTATTTTCATACTCGGCAATTACCTGCCTACAGCCTCCACACGGGGATAATGGCTCACTAACAACCACATTTTTAGATTTTACAGCAACAGCAATAGCTTTTACAGCCACGTTTGGGTACTGTGCTGAAGCATAGAAAATGGCGACCCTTTCAGCACACAAACCGCTTGGATAAGCCGCGTTTTCCTGATTGTTTCCTGTTACGATCTTACCGTTTTCCAATAAAACAGCAGCGCCAACGTGAAAATTTGAATAAGGAGCATGGGCCGTTTTTACCATTTTTTGAGCCTCCAACAGCAATCCTGCATCCTTTTTATCCAGATCTTTAGATGAATTATAAACGTCAAACTCAGTTAGTATAGATAATTTGGAAATTTTAGATTTTGCCATAAGTCAATTTAATAAAAAAGAAAGGTAAGAAAGAAAACCAAGTGCATCAATCTTTTAGGCTTTTCTTTTAGGATTGTCTTTGATGAAGGCATCCCAACCCGAATAAGATTTTTTTACACCTGTTGATGTGGCTTTATTTTGAAAGTAATGGCATACGGCTGCCCCCAATGCATCAGTGGCATCCATATACTTGTCATCATTTTTAAAGTTCAACAGGTTTTCGAGCATAGCTGCAACTTGTTCTTTTGAAGCATTTCCATTTCCGGTGATACTCATTTTTATTTTTTTTGGTGAGTATTCTGTCATTGGGATATTTTTTGATAATGCAGCGGCGATGGCTACTCCCTGAGCTCTTCCCAACTTTAACATCGACTGAACATTCTTTCCAAAAAAGGGCGCTTCAATCGCTAATTCATCAGGTTTATATTCATCAATTAAACCTATCACACGCTCAAATATTTTTTTTAATCTATCCGAATGTTCATCAAATTTATCGAGCTTAATAACTCCTAAAGCAATTAAAGACAACTTATTATTTTGAATATGAACTAATCCATAACCCATTACTAAAGTCCCCGGGTCAATTCCTAATATGATCCTATCGTTAATTGCCAATTTAATATTTTAAGGTACAAATGTAAAACAAAAACCCCCTTGTAAAAATTACAAGGGGGTTTAAAATCTATGAACTTATGATTATTTAAAGACATTTATATAACCCTGTTGCTTATAATCAGTGCCGTCCATGCCTGTAGCAGTTAATATATAGAAGAAAGTTCCATCATTTACATTACTTCCGTCCCATGAGCCATTTACGCCTGAAATAGTAGCCACTTTTGTTCCCCAACGGTTAAAAATATCACAATTCAGATCTTTCATACCAGTTGTTGTAATTCTGAATACATCATTTTTTCCGTCACCGTTTGGCGTAAACACGTTAGGAACTATAATAGATGAATTTTCGTACACATTAATTGCTATTGTCGCAGTTGCAGAACATCCTCCTCCATTAGTTACTACCAGAGTTACAATATAATCTCCTACAGTATTATAAGTGTGATCAGGGTTTGTTAATGCTGATGTGTTGTTATTATCATCACCAAAATTCCAGGAATAAACATTCCCTGTTCCCGGAGTTTGGTTTGTAAAGTTTACTAATAAAGGAGCCGAACCTGAAGTTGGATTAGCAGTAAACGCTGCTGTTACAGCTACAGATGTTACAGTAACAGTAGCCGTATTTGTACAGCCGTTTGTATTATCGGTAACCGTTACAACATAATCTCCAGCCGAACCTGCAATAGGAGAAGATGATCCTGGTCCCGATAAAATTGTTCCGTTTGATGTTGACCAACTGTATGATACGTTACTGGCATTTGCTCCTATAGTTACTGAAGGCGAACCACAAGGTATGGTTGTATTTGAAGTAGTAACTGTTGGAGGTGTTGTATTTCCTGTTACAGTAAACGCTGTAGCTGTTGCCGTACAACCGGTTGCTGTATTTAATACAATTACATTGTAAACACCTGCTGTTGTAGCCATCTCGGTAGCGCTTCCTGTATTTCCACTTGGCGACCATGTGTAAGAATAAGTTCCTGTAGGAGCGACATTTGCGCCTAAAGTTACTGTTGAATTCTGACAAGTAATTATACTATTAGATGATGTGGCTACAATAGTTGCAGTAGGAACGTTGACACCTGGAATAATTTGAGATGAAGCAGTGTTTGTACAACCATTAGCTGCAGTTACAGTCACACTGTAATCGTCGGCTGCATTAACTGTAATTGTGCCCGTGCCCTGACCCGAAACAACTGTACCTGTCCATGTATAAGTGATGCCTGTAGAAGGTATGACTGTAGTTGATATAACAGCTGTTGGAGCAGCACAGGTTAATGTTTGAGCACCTGTAATGGAAATAGCAGGAACTGTTGTATTAGTTGTAACAATAACCTGAACCGGCGTTGAACAGTTACTTAAGGTGTTGGTCACAGTGCAGATATAAGTGTTAGGGCTATTAAATGTTGCTATATCTCCGTTTACTGATACGGTTGCCGGCGGTGTGTTCCACGTATAAGTAACATCTGTATTTGGTGTACTTGTAACTGTTACTGATTGTGTTGCATTATTACAATCGATCACTAAAGCTGTAGATGAAATAGTTACTGTTGGTGCTCCTGCATTAGGTGCAATATCAACAGTTGATGTTGATACACAACCGTTTGAAGGATCAGTAGCAGTTAATGTGTAAACACCTGCTGCACAAGCTGCTGAAGAAAGACTTGTAGCTGTACCACAAACACTTACTCCTGTCCAACCTATAGTTGCATTAGTTGGAGTAGTGATGCTACCACTTAATGTTACTGAAGTAGATCCACAAGTTAATGTTTGGTTTGAACCTGCACTAACACCTGTTGGAGCTATTGTGTTTTGCGTAACGGTTAATGATGTTGTATAAGAACACCCGTTCGAAGGATCTGTAACCGTCAAAGTATAATCACCGGCTCCACTCGCTGTTGTTGATTGAGTATTTGCGCTTGTTACACTTCCACCTGAAGGTGCTGTCCAGGTATAATTCATACCTGCTAATGTTGAAGTAAGATCAACTGTTGTAGTCACACAAGTTAACATTCCACTTGCTGATGCTGTTGTTGTAGGAACTGTAGTATTAGTAGTTACAACTACCTGAATAGGAGTTGAACAGTTACTTAATGTATTAGTTACCGTACAAATGTATGCATTAGGAGTTGTAAAAGATGCAACAGAACCATCTGTTGATACAGTTGATGGCGTATTATTCCAGGTATAAGTTACATCCGTGTTTGGTGTACTTGTTACTGTAACCGACTGACTGGCATTATTACAATCAATCACTAAAGCTGTTGAAGAAATGGTTGCTGTTGGTGCTCCTGCATTTGGAAACACTTCAACTGTTGAAGTTGCTATACAACCATTTGATGGATCCGTTGCTGTTAATGTAAAAACTCCCGCCGCACAAGCCGCAGTTGCTGCCGTTGTTTGAGCGCCGCATACACTTGTACCCCAATCTAATAATGCATTTGTAGGAGTTGTAACACTTGCGTTTAATGCCACTGAAGTTGAAGCGCATGTTAATGTTTGGTTTGTTCCTGCACTAACACCGGTTGGTGCTACTGTATTTTGAGTAACAGAGGTTGTTGTTGAATAAGCACATCCGTTAGCAGGATTTAAAACCGTTAATGAATAAATTCCTGCCACTACATCAGTTGCATTAGTATTTTGTGTGTTAGCTGTCGTAACAGAACCTCCTGCTGGTGCAGTCCAGGTATAATTCATACCTGATAAGGTCGAACTTAAACTAACAGTAGACGTCGTACAAGTTAATGTCCCGGTTGTACTTGCAGTAGTTGTTGGCACTACTGTGTTTTGTGTAACTGTTGTAGTTGTTATATATGAACATCCGTTTACCGGATTTACAACTCTTACTGTATAGGTTCCTGCTGTTCCCGACGCAGTAGTTGATTGCGTATTGGTACTAGCAACTGAACCACCTGCTGGAGCTGTCCATGTATAATTCATACCAGATAAACTTGTATTTAATGCAACTGTTGTGGTTGAACATGTTAATGTACCTGTTGTATTTGCTACAGATGTTGGAACTGCTGTATTTGTAGCCACCGCCTGATTATTTGCTGTTGAACAACCATTACTTGTATTTAAAACCGTATAGCTAAATGTTCCTCCCTGATTCACTGTAATTGTCGCTGTACCATTTCCTGAAGAGATACCGGTTCCGGCCCAGGTAATATTTACAGGCGTTACTGTTGTTGAAATACTTACAGTTACTAATGTATTAGTACAGGTAATGGTATTGGTCACAGGATTGTTTGATACAGCTGGTGCACCTGCGCTAGGAAAAACCTGAACAGTAGATGTTGCGGTACAGCCATTTGATGGACTTGTTGCAGTTATAGTATATACACCCGCTCCGCAAGCAGAGGTGGCCAAACTGCTTGTCGAACCACAAACACTCGCTCCTGTCCAGTTTACAGTTGCGTTGGTTGGTGTTGCAACGCTACCTGTTAATGTAACAGATGCTGACGCACAGGTTAAAGTTTGGTTTGTGCCTGCGCTAACACCTGTTGGTGCCAGTGTATTCTGCGTAACAGAAGTTGTTGTTGAATAAGTACATCCGTTTGCAGAATTAACTACAGTTAAAGAATAGGTCCCTGGTGCTCCAGATGCACTTGTAGACTGTGCATTAGCGGAAGCAACAGAACCACCTGCCGGTGCAGTCCAGGTATAATTCATGCCAGCTAATGTTGAATTTAAGGAAACTACAGATACTGTACATGTTAGTGTTCCTGTAGTGCTCGCTACGGTTATAGGTGCAATTGTATTCTGTATAACACTGGTTGTGGTTGTAAATGAACAACCATTTGCAGGATTAACAACTCTTATTGTATAAGTGCCCGCTGTTCCGGATACTGTTGTTGACTGCGTATTGGCGCTAGTCACAGAACCTCCTGCCGGAGCTGTCCATGTATAATTCATACCTGCTAAAGTTGAATTTAAAGCGACCGTTGTGGTAGAACAGGTTAAAGTTCCTGTTGTACTTGCAACAGTTGTAGGTGCTAGTGTATTTTGCGATACAACTGTAGTTGCAGTTGCTGTACAGCTATTTGTTGTGCTGGTCACTAATAATGTGTAAGTACCAGGAGCCGTTGCTATTGCATTTTGTGAAGTTGTACTTCCACTAAAACCTGCGCCACTCCATTGATATGTAACGCCCGAAGTAGGCCCACCCGTTAACGCTGCAGTTGTTGTTGTACATGTTAACGTAGTTGAATTTGACGCCGTAGGTGCAGGTGGAGTTATATTTTGAGTAACTGCAGTAGTTGCTGATCCTGTACATCCATTTGTAGTACTTGTTACTAATAGTGTATACGTGCCCACAGCAGTTGCTGTTGCGTTTTGTGAAGTCGTACTTCCACTAAACCCTGGACCACTCCATTGATAAGTTACACCTGATGCAGGGCCGCCCGTTAAAGTTGCAGTTGTTGTTGTACATGACAGGGTAGTTGTATTTGATGCTGTAGGTGCAGGTGCAGTTGTATTTTGAATAACCGTTGTAGTTGCTGTTCCTGTACATCCATTAGTTGTGCTTGTTACTAATAATGTATAGGTGCCCGCAGCTGTTGCCGTTGCATTTTGCGAAGTTGTTGAACCACTAAAGCCCGGACCACTCCACTGATAAGTTACACCTGATGCAGGGCCACCTGTTAATGCTACCGTGGCATTTGAACAGGTTAAAGTTGTTGAATTAGATGCGGTTGGTGCAGGTGCTGTTGTATTTTGTGTAACCGCAGTGGTTGTAGAATAAGTACAGCCCGCTGCATTTTGCGCAACTAACGTATATGTGCCTGCAACACCCGAAGCAGTGGTAGATTGAGTATTTGCACTACCCACTGAACCTCCGGCTGGAGCTGTCCATGTATAATTAATACCAGCCACCGTTGAATTTAAAGTAACAGATGAGACTGAACATGTTAATGTACCGGTTGTACTTGCAACTGTTGTTGGCAACGGATCAACTGTAACTGTTACGGTTTGTGGTATGCCCAGACAACCTGTTGTAGACGTGGGAGTGATGGTATAAATAACAGTTTGAGCAAAAGCAGTTGCATTTACCAATGTGTTACTTAATGTACTGGTGGTTTGGGCTGTTGTACTTTCACCTGTAACATTTGTATTATCCGTTGCTATCCATGAATAAGTTGATGTAACGCTACTGGTTAAAGCTATAGAAACTGTGTTACCACTACAAACCGTAGCAGTATTTGCACTCGTTACGTTTGGAGGCGCGCAACACTCAAAAGTAGCTGATGTAACTGTAGTAATATCTGCTGTACAGCCAATACTGTTCCATGCTCCAAATTCTCCATCCGCATATGTCTTAAATGAAACCCCACAATCTGTAAATCCTGTACCACAATTTCCCGCGGCACCGGCAGTTAAGTTAAAACACAGGGTATAATCAAATGTATTAGGACCACAATTTGGATAATTACCATCCCCATAAGTAAAATCCGGATCTGTAGGGTCTCCGGTACAAAGTCCGGTAGCAGGATTATACGAAGATAAAAAATACCATCCCGCACCCATTGCCGCACCAACGGGTAAAGAACCACCGGCTACGTTATATTGAGCTGCGCCAGCCGGAAACCAAACCCACGAACCTGCCGCAGTACCCGCACAAGGATTTTGAGGGCCACCGGCAGAAGTTTGAATTATACCATTAACGTTTAAAGGCGTGGTTATACTAACGGGCATTCCCTGCGCATTAAAAGAAGATGCTGCCCAGCAATCACCAAAAACTGGAACTACTGCACCTAAATAATTACAATTGATCATTTGCCAATCAGTAATTGTATAGCAGAAACTAACAACTTCGCCCGGTTTATAAGGACCTACTAAAGGAGAGCCCATAGAAGTAGCTGAAACCACTAAATTATTATTGGTATTACAGGCACTATTATCAGGGTTTTGAGCAATACATAAATTAAAATTTCCCTGATCTGCGGTTGCATCTGAAACTGCTATGTAATAAGTAGTATTAGGAGCAACAACAAGAGAGGTTGTGATCGCACTCCCTCCTGTTCCTTCTAAACAATTAAGAATTGTGTATGGGCCAAAACATAGTGAAGTATTTGAGAAAATGGTATACTCAGGATTGGTCATCGTTGCACTTGTCAGGTTAATATTGATAGATGCAGCGGTTGCTCCGGTAGTAAAGCTATACCAAACAGTAGGGTTAAGCATATCCTCACAATTGTTGCCAGCAAAATCCAATCCTGCAGCTGCGCCTGTGTTACATCCTGGCGTACAAACTGAAGCTGCTCCAACTGCATTCAAAACAATATTTTGAGCCGTAAAACAGTCGTCGTTTACCGTACAGGCAGATGTGGTTGTATTATAATTGCAAATTGTAAATGGCCCAGCAGTACCACTACCTTGCTTAGAAATAATTACATAATAGGTTGTTCCTATTGTTAAGCCAGGGACATTCACGGTCAATGGAGAAGCCGCGCAGGAAGAACTAATAATGGATTGTGCTCCGCAAGCCCCTGAAACTAAAAGGAACTCAATGTTTCCCGTAAAGGGTGCTGCACTTGTAAACGTTGCCGCAAACTGATTTCCTGTAGCTACAAATGAATACCAAACATCTAAATGCTGATTAACACCACCGCCGGCCTGACATCCTGCAACACTTGTAATATTATCATTAGCCCCAACAACGGTGCCATTTACGCATGGATTCCCTAAGGTAAGAGGCGTAGCATTTGCACACAAATCGTTAGCGGGTTGCGCAATTGAAATAAAAGAAAATAGTGTGAAAACTGCAATAACGGCATTTCTAAATAAATTTTTCTTCATAATTATATATTACTTAAATATGTATGTTTTAGTCAAAGGTTTAAAAGACGGTTGATTAATTGTTTGTTTAGATGGAATAAAAACATCTAAATAGTCACTTAGAGTAATGGTTACATCTTCAGTTTCTTTTCGATTATTTTCAATTAGCTGAAACGTTTCAGAAGTAATTAGGAAATCTGTTTTTTGCTTGATGATAAACTGATATGTGCCATCAAATTTCTCTATTTCCGGAAAAGAAAATTTTTCATTTTTCTTGCTCGAGGGTTCTAATTGAGGCGTATATCCCATGTTTTGCGAGGGATACTTTTGAGCGCTCATATCTGTAGATATGAAAAATGCCAATACAAAAAATGTAATGAATAATGTTTGTTTCATTTGCATATGATAATTTAGAGTAAGGAAATTTAATAGGGAACTATATAAATTTAGCAAAAATTAACAGTCATTTAATAGAGTGATCTATTCAATGAGTAGAAGGCGATTAATAGTTAGCAAAGCAGCAGTTTGGTCTAGTAAAGCTTTATTGTTGTATTTTTGTTAGTTATGTTGAAATAATGAACTTATTTTGAAAGTACGATGCAATTATTCGTAGATTTATTTTTTACTTTAAATAAAATTGACTCCTAAGAAAACACTTATCCTTTGCGTGAAATTGGTCATTGGCCTTTTGAGTTTTTGGATCATTTATAACCGGTTGAGTGCCATTCCTCAATTAAAAGAGCAATGTTTGTTCTGGTTCAGTTCGCCTTCCATGTACCTCACTTTATTTCTTGTTTTATTTATGATGCCCCTTAACTGGGGAATTGAATGTTATAAATGGAAGAGCATTACAACGCAAATAGAACCAATATCATATTCAATAGCCTTGAGGTCAGTTTTTTCGGGAATATGTGTAGGTAACATTGCGCCAGGTCGAGCTATGGAGTTTTTAGCAAAGATCGTTTTTTTTAAATTCGAAAACAGACCCAGTATCACTGTTCTGCACTTCATAAATGGAATGTTTCAAATGCTTATCACCGTTACTGTTGGAATTATTGCAATTGCATACAAGCTTGGAAAAGCCAACGAATCATCAAACTTCATCTATTTTGTTTTAGCTGCCGGGTTTTGCATGCTACTATTTTTTTGTTGGGCAATTTTTAATGTCTCGTTCATTCAGCAAAAATTAAAATTCATTAAGTGGTTCCAGAAAATGGATGATGCAAAAAACATCCGGTTTTCAAAAACGCTCATTCTTAAATTGATTTCACTCTCTGTTATCCGTTATATCGTTTTCACAATGCAATTCTTTCTGATCTATAAAGCGTTATCACCTCAAAATGACGTGTTGCAGATTTTTATGAGTATAGCCGCTTATTTTATGCTTACCAGTCTTATTCCTATGATCAGCGTTATTGAGCCAGCTATTAGAGCGGCCATTGCATTATTTGTATTTAATAATGCAGGTGATAATACTGTTATCGTAGTATTGTCGTCAACATTTGTATGGATCATTAATGTTGTGATCCCAAGCGCTATTGGTTACATAATAATTTTAAAGGAAAAAATAGATTTCAGATCAGCCGGTGCTAATTGAGTTGTACATATTTGCGTTTATCATTGTAGCCTATGGCACTTTCACTACTCTTGCTATTATTGGGTTTGGCAAGTTACACCATGCTGTAAAAGAAACTCCCGGGGATCCACTATTTATTTCTATTGTTATGTCGGCCCGCAATGAAGCTGAAACTATTGAAGAATGCCTTAAGCAGATCATCAAACAAAATTTTCCTAAACAATTTTTTGAATTGATATTAATAGATGATGCATCGGAAGATAATACTTACGATCTTGCCTTAAAAATTTTGGAACAGTCTGATTTATCCTATCAACTTATTAAACAAACTTCACATAAGGGCAAAAAACACAACATTACTGAGGCTATTCAAAGATCAAAAGGTTTTGCTATCATTACATCTGATGCCGATGTTATTTATAGAAACCCAAATTGGCTTTTAACCATTTCCAACTATTTTAAAAATCATGCGCCTGACATGCTTATTATGCCCATTGATTTTGAAACCAAACCCGGGTTTTTGGCAAAATCCCAGATCGTTGAAAATTTGGCATTGACAGCTATTACAGCCGGCTATACAGGCATCCAAAAACCATTTTTGTGTAGTGGCGCTAACCTTGCTTTTACAAAAAGTGCTTATGATCGTGTGCTGGGTTACAGATCTCATCTCCATATCTCATCGGGCGAAGACGTATTTTTATTGGAAGACCTTAAAAAAATAAATTCACGTGTGCATTATGTTTTAATGAGAGAACTAATAGTTAAGACAAAACCTCTGACATCTTTTAAAAGTCTGTTTCATCAAAGGGTTCGTTGGGCATATAAAGCAAAATACAATTCAAATGCTTTAAATTTGTTTGCAGGATTTATAGTATTAGCCGCAAATGTGTTATTTCTGGCTTTGTTTGTCGCAATCCTCAAAAAGTCAGTCATTATACCTTATTTATCGATTTTTGTAGTTGCAAAGTGTGTTTTTGATTTTTTGTTGCTATTTTTAGCTTCAAATTTTTTAGGGCGCTCAAAATATATTTGGTGGCTTATTCCTTTTGAATGCATATATTGGACCTATGCTTTGATCATTGGAATTACCTCTATATTTTTAAAACCCCTTTGGAAAGGAAAAAAGATTAACTAATTGCTACCTAAAAAGAAACATATTAATTACACGTCAGAATCTCTTTCTGTACAAACCTGGCGTCGCTTTAAACGAAACAAATTAGCCATGTTTGGCTTGTATTTGATCATTATTGCATCAACCATTTCTATTCTAGGTTTTTTAATTACACCTGATTCTTCACCTTACGCTAACGATCAAAAACCTGAACTTCATATTAAAAAACCTGGTTTTAAAGCACAGATGTTATTGGCCAGAAAAAATGAATTGAGCCACAAATCAAATTGGTTCAGTAAAATGATCTTCGGCGAAGTGAGTGATTATTCCTTTATTCCCGCTTATTCCTATTCATTTAAAGGTTTTGATGTAGTTATTGAAGAGTATACCGGCAATGAGCCAAACAATGGTAATAAAGTGGCATATAACATGGCTGACATTGTTTACGATGTCAATAATAATTATCCTATCAAAAATGATAGTGTCACTAACAAAATACAGTTCTATCAATTAAGTACCGGTGAAAAATTAAACCTAAATATAACGGATTTGCAAAAATCTATAGTTGAAAATAATATTAAAGACAGAAGGTATGTTTTAGGAACTGATCTGGCAGGACGTGACCTGCTAAGCCGGTTAATGATAGGCACGCGTATTTCATTATCAGTTGGTTTTATTTCAGTGATCATTTCGATCGTCATTGGAATTTTATTAGGTGCAATGGCTGGCTATTTCAGAGGATGGCTGGATGATGTGATCATGTGGTTGATCAACGTAGTTTGGTCGATCCCAACATTATTACTTGTTATTGCTATTACCTTAGTTTTAGGAAAAGGTATCCTACAGGTATTCATAGCTGTAGGATTAACCATGTGGGTAGATGTTGCCCGATTGATCCGTGGACAAATTTTAAGTATCCGCGAAAAGGAATTTGTAGAAGCGGGAAGGGCTTTAGGATTTAAGAATATGCGAATTATTTTAGGTCATATTTTACCTAATGTTATGGGGCCTGTGATTGTGATAGCCGCATCCAATTTTGCTGCGGCTATTTTAACGGAAGCCGGATTGAGTTTTCTAGGAATTGGTGCACAACCTCCTACCCCATCCTGGGGAGAAATGATAAACGCTCACAGAGGTTATGTATTGGTTGATGCAGCTTATCTTGCCTTTGTTCCGGGACTGGCAATTATGGTATTGGTATTAGCGTTTATGCTGGTTGGAAACGGCTTAAGAGATGCACTTGATTCAAAATCCTTAGACAGCAAGCCTTTAATGGGCAATTAATGGGAGTTCATCTTGTTAAAAAACTAATTTGGCATAAATTTTTCATATAAATTGCTATTTTTGCCGACTCATTTATCCCATTCAAATTTCATGAAAAACCTGATAACACTTCTATTTATTTTTTCTACGCTACTTTCTTCGGCACAAATAAATAAATATATCAGAAAAGGGACAAGAGCTCTTGAAAAGAATAAAATCGAAAAAGCCAAAGATAATTTTTTAAAGGCCTATAATATTGACAAAACCAGTTATGATGCAAATGCTGATCTTGGATATGTTTTGGCTCAATATATGTCTAAATATGAAGAGGCGCTGCCATATTTAGAAACTGCTTATAATAAAACCCCTTTAGATACATTTCCTGACCTGTTATATGCATTAGCGAGCTGCTACCAACATATAGGGGAATTCAGAAAAGCATACGCCTTATATGACAATTTGATTGTAAGGGCCACACAAGATAAGGAACAGGACAAACTTTACATTATCGATCTGAAAAAACGTAAAGAGGATTGTGCTTTTGCAGAAAAAAATAAAGACATGGTTTTAGATAAAAACGTGTATGTTGGGAATTTGGGGTCAAAGGTAAATACAGAAGCTTCGGAATATGTCCCGGTAGTTACAGCAAATAACGAATTACTATTTACATCCCGCAGAAAAGATTTTGAGAAAGAAAAGAAAAGTAAGATCGATGACAAGTGGATGGAGAATATTTACATAAGTAAACTGGTTGATGGTAAACCACAAGCAGCACAAACATACACCATATCAAAAGATGTTTTAAAAACTAATCCTAAAAAAAGTCACTTATCCATTATTTCAGCTTCTACTAATGGAAAAACCATGTTCGTGTTCCAAAAGAACAAGATACATGAAATAACTATCGATGGAAATACCAAAACAGTAAAAGCATTGTCGAAGAATGTAAATATGGATTATTACCAAAATCACGCTACAATTAGTAAAGATGGACAAACCTTATTATTTACCAGCGAAGATAGCAGAGGCTTAGGAGGTTTGGATATTTACAAATCAACAAAAGGTGCTGATGGTACGTGGGGCATCCCGGAAAATATAGGAAAACCAATCAATACTGAATATGATGAGGATTCACCTTATTTATCAGACGATGGTAAAACATTATTCTTCTCTTCAAAAGGGCATGAAGGCTTCGGAAATTATGATATTTACAAAAGTGTATTTATTAACGGAGCCTGGTCGCAGCCACAAAATTTAGCGCACCCTATTAACTCTCCCGGAAATGATATTTTCATGATCGAATCTGATAATTCTAATAACGGTTACTTCTCTTCGTACAGACAGGGTGGAAAAGGTGACATGGACATCTACAAGATCACTTATTTAGATAAATTTAAAAAAGAGTGTAAAGATGAAAAAAGCACTATACTTACTTTAAGTACTAAAATAATTGATCTGGAAAATATAGAGGTAAAATTTGAAACTAGTATTCCTGAAAACGTAAAACCAATTGCCTACCAATGGACCTTTAATGGCAGTAAATTACCTCAGGATGCATCTTCTATTTCACAAACTATTCCTTTAGAATCAAAAGGCGATTCTGTTTATGTAAAATTGATTGCAGGATGTGACACATGCGTTGAACCAATTATATTGTGTACAAATATGATCTATCACATACCTGATGATATATTAGCAAAACATGCGCCTGATGAAAGTGGTAAAAACCCTTATGATACCATCAGGTTAGCCTACCTAAACCCAAAACAAATTGCAGCTTTAGGTTTTGATATTACACCTATACACTTTAGTTTAAATAAATCAAATATCCGCGAAGATGCCATAGAGATCCTGAAAAAAAACATAGATGTTTTATCAAAGCATCCCGAGATCTCTGTGTTGATCTATGGTTTTGCTGATAGCAGGGGGAAAGAATCCTATAATTTACCGTTATCTAAAAAGCGTGCGCAAGGTGTTAAAGATTACTTAGTATCTAAAAAAATAAGTAAGAAACAGATAGTACAAGTGAATGGAAAAGGTGAATCCTTTATTTTAAATAAATGTACAGAAGGTGTAAGCTGCGAAGACCCTGAACATGAGATAAACAGACGCGTAGAGTTTATCTTATTTGAGAATAAAAAATAATTCGCAAAACATTATCTAAAGCCTTCAAAAGCTCCTAATCCAAATAATGAGAAATCATATTTGATCGGATCTTTTTTATCAAATCCTCTTAATACCGAAGTAATTTCCTCTACTGCCTGCCAGTCATTTTGGGTTCTGGTAAGCAATCCTAATTTTCGGCTCACATTTCCCGTATGAAGATCTAATGGTAAACATAATTGTGATGGCTTAATTGACTTCCAAATACCAAAATCAACGCCGTGCTTATCCTTACGCACCATCCAGCGAAGGAACATGCATAAGCGCTTGGCACTAGATTTAGCAGAAGGATTAGAAATATGCTTTTCTGAACGCTGAAGATGTGTAGTAATCAAAAATAAGTCCCGAAAATTTGTAATGGCATTTTTTACATCAGGATCATCTTTTACGTTTTTACTGAATGCATTTTCTAAACCATTATGGTTCGTATAAATATGTTTCAGGGAATTCAAAAAGAAAACACAGTCGCCCGAATTAAACGTACGATGCACAAAACCTTCAAAACGCAAGGCATCTTTCTTTGAAAAATTTAATATAAAATCGTGAGGCTCATTATTCATCAATTTCATGAGTTTATTGCCATTATTAATGATGGAAATACGTTGGCCCCAGGCAATAGTTGCTACTAAAAGTGCTGCAACTTCAATATCTTCTTTTTTTGAAAATTGATGAGGAATAGAAATAGGATCGGTTTCAATAAAACTAGTATTGTTGAACAAAAAGTATTTTTCGTCCAGCAATGCTTTCACTTCATTTAAATGAGATAACATTATTCCAGTTTTTTAAGATCAAGTTCCTTTAATTTTGGATTTAATTTATTCACACCCAATACAACGGCAATTGTCATTACTCCACCAAATACGATCGATGGCACCAATCCCATTAACCTTGCGGCTGCACCCGATTCGAAAGCGCCAATTTCGTTACTTGAACCAACAAAGATACTGTTGACCGCCGATACACGTCCACGCATATTATCAGGTGTCATTAATTGCAAAATAGTATGCCGAACCACCACGCTCACATTATCAAAAGCTCCGGTTAAAAATAGCATAGCGAAAGCCAGCCAAAAATTAGTGCATAATGCAAACAAAATAGTACAAACTCCAAACGCTGCAACTGTCCATAACAGATCAAAACCTGCGCGTTTACCCGGTTGCTTAAATACCAGGATAAAAGAAGTAAGTACTGCCCCTATGGCCGGTGCGGTTCTTAAAAAACCATAAGCTTCTGGTCCCAAGCCTAATACTTTATCTGTGTATGCAGGAATAATAGCAACTGCCCCGCCAAATAACACAGCAAACATATCCAGTGAAAGAGCACTTAAGATCATGTTGTTATTATAAACAAATTTTAACCCTGAGGTAAGACTTTGTATTAAGGTTTCGTCTTTTAGTTTTTCGGGTATCGGTTTTGACCTAATTCGGAGGTAAAAAAACACCGCCCCACAAAATAAAATACAATTAGTAGCATAACACCAATCGGCATGATTGGCGTTTTGGTAACCATAGATCAATCCTGCCAATACAGGACCCAAAATAGCTCCTGTATGCCACACCGTTGTGTTCCATGTTGTTGCCTGAGCATATTGGCTTCTCTCAACCAACTGGCTCATAAATGGTTGCGTAGCGGCCGCCAGAAATGCACGGATAATGCCAAAAATGAAAACCACCGAGAATAAGGCGGCTGATCCTAATACCTGCAAAAAAGAAAAATAGTTACTACTGTAAGCCCACAGAAACAGGGAACCAAGTAATAATGCCAGGCATCCGGTAACAATGATTTTTTTTCGGCTGACAATATCGGCAATATGCCCCGAAAAAAAAGAGGTCATAATAAAAGGGATGACTTCCGTAAGCCCTATTAAACCAAGAGTTAATTCCTCTTCGTCTTTTTCGGCATACTCATAATAGATCTGCAGATAAATAGCGCTCATTTGCATTTGTATAGCCAGCGTTATAAAAAACCGGGCATAGATGAACCACCTGAACTCGTTGTGTTTTAATATTTGCAGGGAAGAGGCGAAAGACATGTCATACAAAAGTATTATTTTAATTTTTATTAAAAAGCATTAATTTTAAGTCGAATTGGAAGAACCTCAACATAAACATCTAACTATAAAATCATGGGCGGAAGATGACAGGCCAAGAGAAAAATTAGTTACCAAGGGCAGGCAAGCGCTTTCTGATGCAGAATTGCTTGGAATACTTTTGGCATCAGGCAACAGAGATGAAACTGCCGTTCAATTAGCGCAACGCATATTAAAAGAAAATAAAAATTCTATTAATGAACTTGCTAAACTGCAATTGAACGACCTCAAAAAATTTAAAGGCGTTGGAGAAGCTAAAGCAGTAACTATTGCCGCAGCATTGGAAATTGGAAGAAGAAGGACAGATGAAGCTATTGAAGAAAAAATAAAGATCGTTTCACCCAAACAGGCTTATGGTATTTTAAGGCCGAAATTAAGTGATCTGCCTCATGAAGAATTTTGGGTATTATTTTTGAGTCGCAGTAACAGCGTACTCAAAACAGAATGTATCAGTAAAGGAGGGATCAGCGGAACGGTAGTCGACGTTCGTCTTATCTTAAAACCCGCACTCGAATGTTTAGCCAGTTCAGTTATTTTAGCACACAATCACCCATCCGGAAATTTAAAACCAAGCCAGGAAGACATTCATTTAACAAAAAAAATAAAAGAGGCTGCAAAGTTAATGGACATAAGTCTTCAGGATCATTTGATCATTGGCGACCAGGCCTATTATAGTTTTGCAGACGAAGGAATTTTATAAATAACTTGCCCTTCGACTCCGCTCAGGGTAACAGAAATAAACACATTATGATCAAAATAGTAACTATTATTGGAGCCAGACCACAAATTATCAAAGCAGCTGCATTAAGCAGGGCCATCAAAAATAAATTTTCGACCGAGATAACGGAGGTCATAGTGCATACCGGACAACATTATGACGAAAATATGAGTCAGGTATTCTTTGATGAATTAGGTATTCCTGCACCAAATTATAATTTAAATGTAGGCAGTGGTAGTCATGGCAAACAAACAGCCACGATGATAGCAGGTATTGAAGAAATATTAGTGAGTGAAAAACCAAATGCCATTGTTTTATACGGCGATACAAATTCAACGTTAGCCGGCGCGATTGCTGCCAGTAAGATCCATGTACCGGTTGTTCATATTGAAGCAGGGTTGCGTTCCTTCAATAAAGCAATGCCTGAAGAAGTGAATCGCATCATGTGTGATCATGTATCAACTCTTTTATTTTCGCCAACAAAAACTGGTTTTCAAAATTTACTGAACGAGGGATTTAAGTCTGACAGCCCAAAACCATACCATGCCAATAATCCTAAAATTTATCATAGCGGCGATGTGATGTATGATAATAGCTTACATTTTAGTGAAGTAGCAGAACAAAAAACAACGGTTATTTCAAAAAATGCGTTACAGAAAAACAACTTTATTTTAGCTACCATCCACCGCAATAACAATACGGATGAGCCTGTTCGTTTAAATGCTTTGTTTAATGCCTTATATAAGATAAGCGAAAGGCACAAACTGGATGTGTTGTTGCCACTGCATCCACGTACAGCTAAATTACTGGAATTCAATTTAGATCAGGAATTACATCAAAAAATAAAAGCCAGCGCACATTTTAAAATAACAGCTCCGGTTTCTTTTTTAGAGATGATCGCCTTGGAAAAAAATTGCAAAATAGTAATGACAGATAGTGGCGGCGTACAAAAAGAAGCCTTTTATTTTGAAAAACCTTGTGTAATCTTACGACCCGAAACCGAATGGGTAGAGTTGGTAGAATGTGGTACAGCAGTTATTACGGACGCGAACGAACAAAAAATAATTGAAGCATTTCAAACTTTAACTTCTAAGACCGACATGAAATTCCCGAAATTATATGGAGATGGGAAAGCTGCGGAATTTATTTGCGGAGAGATCAAAGAGAATTTATAATTTTTTCTTTTCTTCGGCTTCCATTTTTTCTTTCAATAATGCCATTTCCTGGGCCAATTCTTTGATCTGTTTATGTTGCTTTGAATTTACAACTGACAAATGAACCAGAAATACCACAATAGCAAATATAGCCCCTAAAAAAATGATGGATGGCGCATAATAGATTCCCAATAACCCGGCTATTACATCTAACCCATCGCGCCAAACTGAAAATAATAAAAGCAAAACCGTACAAACGATCCAAATAAAAGAGTATTCCTCTCTTAATTTACCTTTTACAATTAACCTAAAAATAAAGAACATAAAGATCAATGCCGTGATAATGGCAATGATCTGAAGCCTATATGAAATGACGTTTTCCATTAAATTTTAAACGAATATACAAAAAGATTGTTCCTAAAGTAACTTTAAACATGTAGTAAATTGTTTTGTAATGACGGATAGAAGACTTACCGGATTGTCTTTCACGCATAAAAACAGGTACCTCCTTGATTTTTAAATTATTTAAAGCATACAACACAATAGATTCCGGCTCGGGGTATTCATCCGGGTAATATTCTGACACAAGTTCCAATGCTTTTTTGTTCAATGCTCTATAACCGGATGTACTGTCGTTAACAGTAATGCCTGTCAAACATCTATTAAGATTTTTGAAATAGTTAATGCCAAGTCTTCTCAGCTGAGAAGACTGAAATCCTTCTTTTGTTATATATCTGGAACCAATAACTACATCAGCTTTACTTTCAATCAGTGGGGTCAATATTTTGTGCAATTCACCAGGCGGATGCTGACCATCCCCATCCATCTGAACAGCAATATCAAATCCATTTTTCAGGGCATATTTAAAGCCGGACTGAACTGCACCACCAATACCCAAGTTTACCGGTAAATTGATATGCGTGATATTATTTTCAATTAATAATTGCTTTGAGTTATCTATTGAGCAATCATTTACGTAAACAGGAACAACATGGTAATTTTCCGGAAAAATGGTGTTGTTCAATTCGCAGTACAACGCAACAATATTATCCTGTTCATTATAGCAGGGAATAATAATAGCAATATTTACTTTTTTACTCATGTGTTTTACTTTATTTTCTGACTTTGCAGTAGGATGCTAGTGTAAAAAAATGATTTCAAGATCACATTTTTGAATATAACAATTGACTTCTAATCTAACTAAAAAAATCAGTTTAGATACCCATTTTCATGGAAACAACTGTGTTTTTATATTAGCGCTAATATCTTTGAAAAATTTCATTGAAGTACTCTTTGAAAACCAGAATAATAGCTATTCTTTGCAAAAATATGAAATAACAAGATTATTTATAATTAAATTTAAAAACCGTAAAAAATACAATATAATTTTTGACATTTACACTAAGAGAATTCATTGGAAATGATTGATAAACTAAAATTACACAAATACATTATCTTAAAATGTTTGATCCTAATCTTGTTGGGATGTCTCTTTTTTCAAAAAAATGTAAAAGATTTTGAAGAGCCATACGTTTGCGGTGATGGATTTGAGTATATATTAATGACTGAAGCAATTGTAAACCACGGTGGGCCGGACGTAAAAAAAGAGGATGTTATTAGTTTTAAAAGAAAAGCAACTACCCTTAGTAAAACATGGGATAAATTTTCTAAATATTCGTACATAGACGGAAAGATAAATGAGTTCAGTAAAACAACACCCACCTATAAAACCCGTATTTCAGAATTTTTTGCCAACAAATCGGGGAAATGGTATAGCTTTCATTTTTCAGCATACTCCCTTGTAAACACACCTCTTTATGCTATTTTTAGCAAGACTGATCCTATAAGCCCATTTTATTATACAAATACTTTACTAATTCTTATTACCTGCTTCTTTTTACTGTTTTATACCCCCTTTAATGTTGCCAATAGTATTTTAGCCGCCGTTATCTTTTCATTTAGTTCAGTTTTCTGGTACATAAACTGGATTCACACCGAAATTTTCACCATGAGTTTTCTATGTATGGGATTAATTTTTTATTTCAGGAAAAATTATTTTACCGGCCTTATTCTTATTTCAATAGCATGTACCCAGAATCAGCCACTTATGCTCCTTCTCTTGGTGCTTGCCATTAATACTTTATTTCAAATTAAATTCACATTCAAAAACATTCTAAAAACAGGTTTTTCATGTATCATAGGCATTATACCGCCTGTTTTTTATTATATAAATTTTGGTACAACTAATTTGATCAAAGACTCCGGGTTTTTGGATTCAAAATACGTTACAGCAAATAGGATTTTTGGATTCTTTTTCGATTTTAACCAAGGTATGATACTGGCAATACCTTTGATTTTATTGATTTTTATCTATTTGTATTTTAATGAAATAATTAAATCACTTAAAAATAGGAAAGTGACATTCTTTATTTTTTTGCCGTTTATCCTATTGGCGATAACTTCTGTAATTTCAGCTATGGAGAACTGGAACCATGCAATGGCAATTATTAACAGGTACTCAACCTGGATGAGTGTGATCATTATGATGTACGTCCTTTACCATATCTCCGAAAGAAAAACAAAAATTTCTGTAACTATCTTTGGTTTAATTTGTGCTAGTCAGCTTGCCACTAGTGTCTATCATCAAAAATTAAACACATATGACTGGTCTTTCTACTTCAACCGGCCTTTAGCAAAATGGTTTTACCGCAATGCCGAAAAAATGTATTACCCTGATCCAAAAATCTTTGCGGTACGTCTTAGGCCACATTCGGATTTTAATCCGGATAAGTCTCCGTACATCTATTTTTATAAACGTAAACCTAAAAAAATATTGATACATCGTACTAAAATTGATGATCTGAGGAATTTTGGATTAGATGACGCTGCTATTCAAAATATTAAAAATACAACCACCTACAACTATGATTGGGGATACGTTGACACAGAAAATTTTAAAACTTCATATACGAATCAAAAAATATTTGAAATTATTCGCGCCAGAAAAATAGATGATGCCAAATCACGCATACTCAGTTCAGAATCATGGAAGCAACAAATTCAGGAAAAAGCAGATAAATGGAAAAGAACATATGACGAAGTACTGTTAATGGACGCTTTATATATCCTTAACGAAGAAGAAAAAATAGATGACAGTATATAATACCATTTTTTATCACAAATTTTAACACCATCTGTTATCAGATCATAATGAAAGAATTAATAAAATTAATCCGTATTCATCAGTGGCTTAAAAACTTATTCATATTTGCGCCATTGTTTTTTTCGGGTAATTTCCTGATAACGGAAAAATTAACGGGCTCATTTTATGCATTTATAATTTTTTGCCTTAATGCGAGTGCTGTTTATATTATAAATGATTTCAAAGATATTGAGAAAGATAAGCTACATCCCACAAAAAAAGAAAGGCCCTTAGCCTCTGGTAGAATCTCAAAGCAATTAGCATTAGTGGCATTTGCTCTATTATCTGGTCTATCACTTAGTTTTGCATATATTTTAAGTACTTCATTTTTTTGCATTTTGCTTATATATTTTTGCATGAATTTAATATACTCATTCGGACTAAAGTCAATATCACTTATTGATGTTTTTATTATCGCCATTGGATTTGTTTTACGAATTATTGCCGGTGGTGCCGTTTGTAATATTGAGATCTCGCACTGGCTATACCTTATGACATTTCTATTGGCACTATTCATTGCGTTAGCAAAAAGAAGAGATGATGTACTCATAGAAAAAATGACCAATGAAAAAATGAGGGGATCCATTTCCGGGTATAATATCGAATTTATAAATAATTCTATCAGCATGTTATGCGGCGTGCTAATTGTTTCGTATATATTGTATATTACCTCGCCTGAAATTGTGACCAGGTTTCATACCAAATACGCCTTTATTTCGGTTATATTTGTAATAGCAGGAGTTTTAAGATATTTGCAGATAACACTTGTTGAGAAAAATAGTGGATCACCAACAAAGATACTGATACATGATACTTTTCTTAAGGTAACCATTATTAGTTGGATCACATTCTTTGGCTTCTTGATCTACTATTATGTACCCTTTCATTGAGTTTATTTAATTATATTCTCAGAAGCAGCAAAAAAACATTTGCTTATATTTGATATCATGGTGCTAAAAGTTAATACTGTAAAAACGCTTGTCTTATTTGATTTTGATGGGACAATTACAAAAAAAGACACTTTTCCACTATTTTTTAAATATAGTTTTGGCAACTTCAAATATGCGTTTGGATTCTTTATACATATTCCAATGTATATACTTCACAAAGTAAAAATTATCAGTGCAAAAAGATTTAAAATTTCAATTCTTTCTTTATTCCTAAAACATAAAAAACGTGAATGGATAGAAGATTCGGGCGAAAGGTTTATTAGCTTTTTACATGCAGATAAAATCATAAAAACAGATCTTATAGATAAAATTTTATTTTATAAAAACGAACAATATACCATTTACATTGTATCTGCATCTCTGGATATATGGATAAAACCCTTTTGTCAAAAGTATGGCATAAACTATATCTGCACTGAGATAAAATATTCAGATGATATTTTTTTAGGCGAACTAAACACAAATAATTGCAACTATGAGGAGAAAAAAAAACGTGTAAGCCAAAACATTAATATTTCAGATTTTGATAAAATAATAGTGTATGGAGACAGTAACGGCGACAAAAAAATGATGGAACTTGCCACAGAACAACATTGGATAAGATAATATTTATTCGTTCCTATTGCCAGACCGCATTGAGTCGTAGTTTGGGTGCTTAATGAGCGTTTTTAAATGTGATAGATCATCGCTACTATACTTTTTTTTAAAAAATGTATACCAATACGCCTCTTTGGTCATTCCATCGTAATCAATGATCCCGTGTTTATATAAATTTGATTGCAACAGGTTCAGTGCAATAAAGAACAAAACAAATACTGCAAAACAATATTTTAGTATCGCTTTTTTATTTACCTCAATGATCCATTGAATAAAATATGCTAAAGGAATTACTAAAAATACATATGCTTGTATTAATGCCCTCATTCCAAAAGACCCCCCAAATGCCCAATCCCACCATGCAGATATCAAATATAAATTGATGCAAAAATAAATGAGTATTGGAAAAAATAGTTTTCTGTTTTTTTTGTATAAAAGGATAAATCCAATAAGACTTAAAATCATAATGGGCGAATATACCAGCCAACCTTTTCTATAACTCATTAATACCTTAAATAGTTTTGGATCTGCCAAAAAAAATCCTTCGTTACTGCCATATGAAAAGAAAAGCCATTGCCCTGATTGTATTTTCCAATAAAATAGTTGTGGTAATATTGGAAGCAAAAAAAGAAAAGCTCCAATAATTAAACTCCACCTTAACGATATGAATTTAGTGAGATTAGTTTGGCGGTTTTTGTTTGAGTTTATATTTATAAGTAACGGAAATAAAAAAATCAAACACTCTGTTGGCCTTATCAAACATATAAAACCTGCAAACATACAAAAAACCAAAAAATATTTTTTATCGCTGGTTTGTTGCCATTTTATAACATAATAAAAAAACACAGCTATCAAAAAAAACAGTATGCCATGAACCGACTCACTTTCCGATAAAGTATAATTAAAAAGATTTGTTCCAAAAAAAAGCACTAAAAGAGATACAGCTGTTACAGCCTCGCTAAACCAAATCAATAAAATTTTTCTTGCAAACCATAGCCCGCATAAAATATAAGATATACAGCCTAAATGTATAAACCAAGCGTAAATTGCTTCGTAACCGTCAGAGCCTGAAGCTGAGAATATTTTCGCCAAAATATAAAAAGGACAATAAAAGAAAGCCATTCCATATGTAACTTTAGGAACTAAATGATGAGTAGGCGTTTCGATTAACCAATAACCATGGTTCTCACCTTCAAAACTCAAATTATGGTCAATAAAAACGGCATTCAAATAAGAATAATACTGATCGATATCATCTACGAAAGGATGTCCTGCTTTGCTCCAGTTTATAAAAAATTGTGTAAACGCAAGTGTGAATAAGACAATGAACATCCATGACAGAAACGAAAAAGAATACTGCTTTATAAATTTGATTAAAGTCATTTATTGAGTTTTTCTAGTTCTATTTTTACACCACAAATTTGGTCACGATATTGCTCAGAACACAACCATAAATGACACTTGTTGAGATTTGACAAATGAAGCTGTGATAACCGAAAGTATTATTTATAATTTTTATTGATAAAGTGGGAAATTTTAAGCCCTTTATAATTTCTGTTTTCATCCACCAATTCAAATTTTTCTTTCAGTGCTTTATCAACCAAACCATTCGGATCGCTGTAGTCATCAAAACTCCTGGTATAGTATATATCCTTATATTTTGAAAGATCTTCTCTGTTAACCCAGGCCAAATCATATTGTACATAAATTCCTCTGTCGGCCAACAATTTAGCTTTTGTGCCATACTCTTTAACTCTAAAAATATCGTTTCTGGCAAAATAATAAGAAAACAGATCAGGCATATCAGTTGTGATAAGCGTGTTTTCATGTTTTTTAGAAATAAGGTAA
The DNA here is from genome assembly GCA_040386075.1 of Bacteroidota bacterium. Lineage (GTDB taxonomy): Bacteria > Bacteroidota > Bacteroidia > B-17B0 > Aurantibacillaceae > UBA4416. The sequence goes on along the minus strand of JAZKGE010000015.1, from coordinate 51,160 downwards.
GGAACTGCTTCCTTATAATCGTAATAAGATTCCCTCGGAACTTTCATGTGCAGCATTGCATAAAACGCCAGACAAAATGCAATTAAAAATTTGTATTCAAATCGTAGTTTTAGAAGAGAGAAAACATAGGAAAATGTAAGAATGAACCCAATAAAGGTAAATAAAACATATCGCTTTAAAAAAACAGGGGATATTTGCGCAACCTCATAATTTATAAATATTAAAATCGGGCCACTAATTAATGCAAACAACAAAAATTTGACATTTATTTTTTCACTCCTGAATCTCTTTATTATCAGTAATAAAACAATGAGAACAAACGAATAAATATAAGCCTGATAATTTTCTTTAGAATTAAACAGCTCATAAATAGTGTGTTTAAAATCCCAGGAGCTTGGCTTCGCCAACCAAAATGATTTACCGCCCTCTGTAACAAGAAACATAAATCTTTCCAACCAGGGATAAAAAATGATGAAGAAGACGATCCATGAAATTAAATAGTAAATTAAAAAATTGATGTTATAGCTCGCACTTATCAACAACCGCCCCCCATCTTTTAAAAAGCCCGGGTTGGTTGTGAAAAATATTGGAAATAATATTCCCTGCGCAACGATCATAAAACAGGACAGATAGTGTAAATAAAATAAACTAATATTTAATAAGCCTAAAAAAATACCAAGCATTATTCCTTTCCATATTTTTGGATTCTGGGATATCGCCAGAAAACAAAAATTGGACAATATCACAACGAGTGTTATGATAGCATATGTTCTGGCTTCCTGTGAATAATAAAAAAGATCATTAGATGTGAAATACATCAAAGTAGCAAATACCGCGGTTTGCCAATTAAAAAAGCGCATAGCAAATAAAAACAAAAACGAGCATGCCAATGAAGATGCAATGGCAGATAACATTCTTACCGCAAATTCTGTTATACCAAAATAGCTGATCCAATAATGCAAAATAATTGGATATAATGGAGGGTTTTGATCGGTACGGGACACTTCAATGATATCAGCAATTGGTCTGTCGGCACAATTCACACTAAAACATTCATCATACCAAAAACCAACATTACCAATTTTGTATGTTGTTAAGGCAAGCTGAGCAATAAAAATTAAAAAAAACACCAGCATTTTTCGATTACTTAAAAAATGCTGGAATGCTGAAGTCTTAGTGGAAAAAAAGTTATTCAGTGAAGAGGTCATCAGCTTAATACGATGTTAATTAATACAACACATAAAGTAAAAGAAATTAATTCTAATATCAAATTAAATATCATATTAATGCCAAATTAAGGGCATTGATCCGATGATCATGATGCTTTATTGAGCTACTAATATGTACTACACGATAGAAGAGAAAAAAGCGATTACTTTTTTCCGTAAATCTTATCTATGATATATAATGGTCTATTTTTACTCTCTTCACTAATTCTGCCAATATACTGGCCTATAATTCCAAGGGTTAAGAGTTGAACGCCACCCATAAATAAAATGGTTACCATAATACTGCTCCAGCCCGTTATATTATTATTTGTGAAATACTTGGTATAGGCTACGTACAATATGCCCAGCAACCCAATTAAAGACACGATAAATCCAAAATAGGTAACCAGTTTAAGTGGGGTTGTTGAGAAAGACGTTAACGCATCAATGGCAAAGGAAAGCATTTTTTTAAATGGGTATTTGGTTTCACCAGCAAAACGTTCTTGTCTTTCATATTCAAGTCCAATTTGTTTAAAGCCAACCCAAGACACCATGCCTCTAATAAAACGGTGCGTCTCTGGCATTTTTTTTAACACATCAACTACATTCCTTCTCATGATCCTAAAATCACCGGTATCCAAAGGAATGCTGATATCCGTCATTCTAAATAATATTCTATAAAATAACTTGGCAGTAGCCATTTTAAAATAACTTTCGCCTATTCTTTTATTTCGTACAGCATAAACAACGTCGTAGCCTTCATTTTGTTTTTTATACAACTCGGCAATAAATTCGGGAGGATCCTGCAAGTCAGCATCTATTAATACAACACTCTCGCCAACAGAAATATCAATACCTGCCGTAACTGCTTTTTGATGCCCGAAATTTCTTGAAAAGTTAACAACCTGGTAATGAGGATTCGTTTCTGTTAAAGCTATTAATTGTTGCAGCGAATCATCTTTTGATCCATCGTTTACAAAAATGATCTCAATTTCGTTTAAATTTAAATTACACTCGCTTTTAAATAAAGCAAAAGTTTTATTTAATCGTTGATGAAGTTCCGGTATGATCTTCGACTCATTATAAATTGGGATAACTATGGAAAGTTTAATCATGTTTAATTACTATTAAGAATTGGCACATCGTACAAAAAAACTTTCCTCTAACAGCAATTAATCTACCATTACTTTATCCACTTTGTAAATAGATATTTCCTCATCATCTACATCTAAATATGATTTCAAATCAGGGTTAAACAAAAACATCTTGAGGTATAATCCGTTTTTATTAACTAGCTCCTGTGGGAACGAAATACTATCAATTACATTGATCCACTTATTATCTTCACCAAGATGGTTTTTAAGTGCAATTGCCTCCCACTTAATAATTCCTTCATTGTCTTGTAAAGAAACGGCAAACTGATTACTTTCACTAAAAGCACCTTGTTTTACCCACATATTAATTTTAACCCTAATGCCTTTTTGCATCAAAGAGTCATGAATGTTATATACTGTGCAAGTACCATATTGACCCGAAGCACTATCTGTATGAGAAAAATATTTTCCACCGTGAGCATCACCAACAAATTTTTGTGAGCCATCAGTAGTATCTTCATTGGTTACTTGTATTTTATCAATCAAAGTAAGTATTTCGGTTTCCTGAGTTGTTGAGCAAGATACAAAAGCAACGGCTGCAAAGACCAATGCGCCACATGTAGAGAATAAAGTTTTAGTTTTCATAAATTATTATTAGATCAATTTTTACTTATTTGCTATTTTTTGAATAGAAGCAGCTATACCTGAATTTCATAAATTAAACCATAAAGAAAGGAAATTTTATGTTATAATTCAAATAATAATCCTCTCGTTCCAAAAAATATTTTGCAAAAATCAGTCGCGCAAAACAAATGTTTATAAGCTATTTTGCCTTAAATAATCCGTATTTCAATATACAGTAAATAGCCCTAAAACCGTCTTTCCAGCCAATTTTCTTACCCTCTTCGTAGGTTCTTCCATAATATGAAATACCTACTTCGTATATTCTAATGTTCGGGATCCTGGAAATTTTTGATGTTACTTCAGGTTCAAACCCAAAACGCTTTTCCACCAAATTTATACTTTTAATAGTATCAGCTTTGAATAGCTTATAACAGGTTTCCATATCTGTTAAATTAAGATTGGTAAACATATTAGACATTCTGGTAAGCATTTTGTTACCAATAGAGTGCCAGAAAAATAATATACGATGGGGTTTACCACCAATAAATCTGCTACCGTATACAACATCAGCCATACCCAGCAAAATAGGTTTCAACAGTATGTTATATTCTTCAGGATCATACTCTAAATCTGCATCTTGGATAATGATATAATCACCTTTAGCTTCTTTTATACCGGTATGCAAAGCAGCGCCCTTTCCTTTGTTAAAGTCGTGTTTATAATACTGAATATTTAGATCAGTATTATCTGCTTTATACTTAAGGATAGCCTCTTCAGTGTTATCTTTTGAGAAATCATTTACAATAATAATTTCTTTTTCAATATTCGCTGGTAAAGTCACAGACTTGACCTTGTTAAGGATCAAATGAATGGTTTTTGCCTCGTTGAAAGCAGGTATAACAATAGATAATAGCATAAGACAAACCTACATAAATTTATGAGAAATAAAAATATTCTTACACTGGGTCGGTCTGAAATTATAGTGATACGAATCCGTTATTTCTTTACAATTGTATACTTCAAATCATCAACCAGATTATCGCCTTTCTCGGTATGCGCAAATATTTTTATATTTGAGATATCATTGTTAAATTTTCCATCTACCTCAACAACATGGGTCATTTTTACCCAGCCATCGATACCTTCATTAAACTGACTTCTAAAAACTTCATCCCACACTACTAGATTGTTCCTTTCATCGATCCATAAAATTAACCCAAGATCTTTTCCTTCTTTGTTAGTTTTAACCATACATTCCATTATAATGTAAAAAGGTCCTTTAATTCTCAGACTATTTACCGAAAACTCAAATGCTTTGGAAAAATGATTTTTCTCCCCTACAATGCATGCTTTATTACTGTGATATCCACTATTAGTAACTCTGGGGTCATCTCCATCGTTTTCATAATTAAGCAGCTCTGTTTTTTGAATTTCATTTCGCTCTAAAATTTTTCTCATTCGGCCTTCATTAATTTTAGCCAGGTCTGTCTTTAAAAATATATCCCAAAATTTATCCTCTGTCATATTATTGCCATCCATCAATTTATTGCTGTATTGAAATGCCATAAGCTGGCATAAAAACAAAAAAGGCAACGTAGATATCAAAATTATTCTTTTTGCTTTTGTTTGTAATTTACTATACAGCAACATGCAAACAATTATAAACAAAGGCAACACATCTATTACTGGTCTTAAGCCAAATCCTCCTCCATACCACCAGCAATACCAGGATGCTGTAATATACATAAAGACTGAAAAAGTGATAAAAAAAACAGTTTTTTTAAACCGGTTATTCTTAGTAACCAATATGAAAATAAATGCCGCCAATAAAAGAGGTACATATACAAATAAGCCTTTCCTGTAACTAAATAAAACATTTAAGATCTCGGGATGAGCAAAATCAAAACTCTCCCCATCGTAGGTCATAACATAAAAATCACCGGTTTGCAAATAATAAAACATAAACTGTATCGCTACGGCCAAAAAACTACCAAATACAAACAAGACAACACCCTTAATATGTGTAGTAAATACCAGTTTTAGGAACAAGACATATTCTTTGAAATTATGTGAAAAGAAAGGTGTAAATAAAACAACAACTACATTCACCGGTCTAATTAAAGCCACAAGGGCCAGGGCAAATCCTAAAAAAAGCAATCGTTTTGTACTCACCTGCTCAGTAAGCCTCATATAACAATATAAAAACAAGCTTACTGCAAAAAAGGAATAGATGTGCGACATAGAAGGTTCCTGGATCACATAATGAAACATATTAGTAGCAAATAAAAAAATCAAACAAGTTGCAAAACTTATTTTATCAGAAATAGAAAAGAACCGACCAACTCTTAAAAGCAAAAAAACAGATAGTAAATAATAAAAAATTGCTGCTACACTTACCAACATTAAAAATGTATCTGTATAGCCATTCATATCGGTTCCGGTAATAGCAGAAATAACAACACCGACCAAAAAAAACGGCAGTAAACAAATTGCGGTACCGCCATAGTACTTATTTACGCCTCTGCTTTTATACGGGTGAATGTAAGGCCTAAAAAATGGATCGATGTTATTACCCTCCTGATAATAGAACCTATAGGAAAAATCATGATAAATGATCGCTGCGGGTAAATAACAGTAATATCCAACCCCATCAGAGGAAATAGAATTTTTTAAACCTTGCTGACGATCGTTCAAAAAACGTTGGCTTAATACGATCAAAAAAAGTCCTACAAAAAGAAAAATATATTTTCTTTGCCAAAGCAGCTCTTTAAACTTATTGAACATGGAGTTATATGACCATTTCAGGTATCTCACCTTCAATTATCAATTTGCCCAGTGTGGCATTTTTAATTTGTTCAACACTTATTCCGGGAGCACGCTCCAATAAACGGAACCCTTGTCCGGGAACGACATCCAACACTGCTAATTCAGTAACGATTTTTTTAACGCATTTAATGCCTGTCAGAGGCAAGTCGCATTTAGGTAATAATTTAGATTCGCCCGCTTTATTTACATGCTGCATGGCTACGATGATGTTTTTTGCAGAGGCAACCAGATCCATAGCACCTCCCATGCCTTTCACCATTTTGCCAGGAATTTTCCAGTTAGCGATATCGCCATTTTCACTTACTTCCATAGCTCCCAAAATAGTAAGATTTACTTTTTGAGAACGGATCATTCCAAAACTAACGGCACTGTCGAATATCGATGATCCTGGCAAAAGTGTTACCGTTTGCTTACCGGCATTAATTAAATCTGCATCTTCGTCTCCTTCAAAAGGAAACGGTCCCATTCCTAAGATACCGTTTTCTGATTGCAAAACCACATTAATTCCATCGGGAATATAATTTGCAACTAAAGTAGGAATACCAATTCCTAAATTCACGTACATGCCATCTTTTACTTCTCTGGCTATTCGTTTTGCAATTCCGCTTTTATCCAACATTACTATATAAATTTAAGGTTATAAAGTAAGTCAATTTTATTATATTATTCAAATTAATGCCGGAGCATTTGAAATATTGATATGATGATAGCTATAAATATATTATTATATTTGTGAGGTATGAATGAGAAATATAGTCGCAGGCTTTATCTGGAGTTACCTTTATGTTTTTTGCTACTGTTTTTCTTAATGCCTACCAGTGGTGGTTTTGGATTCGATAACGAATGTTGGTCAAATTGGGCAACCGCTATTGACCAATATGGGATTGGAAATGTTTACAAAAAATCTGATTCAAATTACCCGCCATTGATCATGTATTTTTTATACGTATTTAATCTTTTTCAGGAGAATAATGAAAAAATAGTAGAAAATATTTATTACTTCCGCCTTATCCCGCTTCTATTTGATTTTCTTCCTGTAATTATATTAATGCTGTTTAAGAAGAAATTTGAGTTGGAAAGAGGATACCATTTTTTTCTGCTGTTTAATGTTGCTTATTTATATAATACGATGTTATGGGGTCAGGTAGATAGCATTCACTCTAATTTAATACTTCTGTCCCTATTTTTAGTTTTAAGTATGCCACGATTAGCAATGGTGGTTTTTGTTTTAGCATTGAATATGAAGCTTCAATCTGTGATCTTTTTTCCTGTTATTTTTTTATGCTTAATCCCAAAAGTATCATCTATTAAGATATTTATACAAATTATTGCTGCTGCTATAGTAACACAACTTATTATATTAACTCCTTTTTTATTAAGTGGAACAATTAACGAATTATATCTAGTAGTAATCAATTCGGCATCCTATTTTCCGCAGGCATCAATGAATGCATTTAATATGTGGTACTTTATTGCAGATGGGAACCTCTGGGAAACAAGTGATGTAACTAATTTCATCAGGATCGGTTTTGGATCATTTAAGCTTACAATGACTTATAAATCCTTTGGTCTTTTATTATTTTTGATTTTTAGTGCTCTTGCATTATTTCCTTTGTTTATTAAAACAATATATTCTATTATTCTTAAAAACATCAAGTCAGACATACAGGAATTACTATTTTTAACTTCAGGATTGATCACTTTAATATTTTTTTATTTTAACACAGAAATGCACGAAAGATATTCGCATCCCGCGATGATCTTCTTCTTTTTTTACGGAATGTCTAAACGAAATTTTACACTTTATATAGCTACTTCAATAGCCTATTTTTTAAATCTTGATGCTGTACTTCGTTATTTCAAACTCCCAGAAGATACATTTTTGTACAAACCGCAGTTTATAGCAACAATCTTTGCAATGATTATTGCAACCGGATTGTTGCTAATTTACAAAAACTATAAAATATCAGATGAAGTGACCTTTCTTAAAAATAGATTATTTAAAAAGAAAGAAAAGGCATTAAGTTAAATTTCTTTTTTTCTTACAGTTACCTGCTCTATACGTTTTTCATATTTTTCTCCTTGAAAAATACGATGTACATAAATACCTGGGGTATGAATCTGATCAGGATCTAATTGTCCAACCTCAACCAGTTCTTCAACCTCAGCAATGGTAATTTTACCTGCCATGGCCATCATAGGATTAAAGTTACGGGCAGTTGATCTAAAGATAAGATTACCTGCAGTGTCGCCTTTCCATGCTTTTACTATAGCAAAATCTGCTTCAAAAGCTTTTTCTTCTAAATATTCTTTTGTTTCGCCGTTATAGGTAAAAGTTCGCACTTCTTTTCCAATAGCTACTTCTGTTCCAACACCTGCTGGCGTATAAATTACAGGCATGCCGTATCCTGCCGCTAAACAACGCGTTGCTAGCGTGCCTTGTGGTATCAATTCAACTTCTAATTCGCCACTTAACATTTGTCTTTCAAACTCCGCATTTTCGCCTACATAAGACGAGATCATTTTTTTGATCTGTTTAGTTTGCAATAGCAAACCCAAACCAAAATCGTCAACACCTGCATTATTACTAATACAAGTTAATCCTTTAGGTCCTTTTTTTACCAAAGCCGAAATACAGTTTTCGGGAATACCGCATAAACCAAAACCACCAACCAATAACGTTGCATTATCTAAAATATCCTTTATTGCTTCTTCCGCATTTTTAACAACTCTGTTTATCATGACCTTGTATTTATATTATTTAATACGCATTTAATTTTTGGCTAAAATAACTAAATAATTCTGTTTTCAGTTAATTCTAAATCATGAACTTAAGAAATTGATTCTCTAGTTTTTCTATCTTCTCTTTTTTGGGAAACCGACAGGTCGGGTTCCAAATTCATTTAAATTCTTCGCCATTGTATTGCGAGGAGCGTGCATGTAAAACCTGTACCAAGCCCGCTGAGTTAGCTTACTTCTGAGAATGCCACCGACATTAATAGCCAGGTTAAAACCCACACACAACACAAAGAGTGCAACGCCATACTTTACATGAGTTGACTTCTCTTCAAGCAACTGAGATGTAAATCTAACCACATACATTAGCATTACAATAAAAACAGGCTGATAAAGTCGCGCTAGCCACTCGCCCCGCAATTGAACTTCGGCATGATAAAAAGGTGCCATATTGGTAAACAAAAAAACCATTAATGCAGAAAGTAAAATACTCCATTCAATTTCATTAAGTCGTTTCTTTTTAAAATATCCCCATATAACCAGAATCGAAAACAATAAGGGTAAGAAGAAAAAATTAGAATCCAGATAGTTACTAAGTAAATAGCCCGGTGCTTGGGCCATAATTTCAAACCAGTTTGAAAAATCATCTACATTAAAGTAAGACTTGATAATAGTCATATACAAACCACTGTTTTGGGATTTGAGTTCAGTTACTCCGAAATACCTGAACCATAGGATAATTAATATCTGTGGAATAATCATTATAGGAAATGATACGATCATCTTTTTCCATTCCCGATGTCTCAGGTATATGATAACAATAGCAGGATAAAAGAAAATAAACAGATCATAAGCTGTAAACATGATTGATATGAAAACTAAATAAATTACATGTTTCTTAAAACTATCTGTTTGATTCATCTTCCACATGAGAACATAGATCCAGCAACAACACGGAACTATCATTACCTGAGCAAACGGCGAACCTATCCAATACATAATTCCCGGATAGGTGGCTAATATTGCCATAGTTAGGTAAGCCGACCTAATACCCATGTTTTTAAAAACAAATTTTATAAAAAAGTAAAACGAAACAAGTGTAATGATAAAAGCAGACAACAAACCGCCAACATAAAATCCAAAAAATTTAAAAAAAGGAAACGATAAGATGTAAAACAATTCTCGTCTTAATACCCATCCATTCTGCCATTTGCTGGCGTTTTCTCCAATAATAAAATTGTAATTGCATTCGTAATGCACATAATCAAAATTTACTATATAGCCTTCTGCTATAGCAGGATTTTTAAGGGTAACGGCATATGCTGATAAGTTTCCTGTATTAAGGTACATTTCTACTAACAACACTATGAAGGCACATATCATAGAAAAAGCAAACACCTTATTCGATGAAAAAAAAAATAGTGGCTTTTTATTTTTAAAATTCATTAGCTAAATTTATTCATTTAATCATCTGTGAAATCGGTGACCTTAAGTATATAAAGTCCATCGCAATTTTGATTTACAATACTTTTAATTACTGACTATCAAAATCAAGATCCCCCACTGGGATATCCAATGCAGATTGTCGGTCAAATTCTTCGCAATTTAACTGAACATCTCCCATATTAGCAGGTTTTACAAAACCATTTTTGGTTACTTTTAAAGTAGGATCGGCATATACTTTTTGAAAGAATTTACCCCAGATCGGCAAAGCCATGCTGGCCCCCTGTCCTTCGTTCGTTGAATTGAAATGTACACTTCTTTCCTCCCCTCCAACCCAACAACCCGCCACAAGATCTGGTGTTAAACCCATAAACCAACCATCAGCATTATTTTGAGTTGTACCTGTTTTACCTGCAATTTCGTTACGTAAATTATACCTGCTTCTTAAACGTGTTCCTGTTCCATGATCTACAACACCCCTCATTAACTGGATCATAGCATAAGCATGTTGTTCACTTAATACTTCATCAGAGGTTGGGAAAAACTCTTCCAAAACCTTCCCGTTCTTATCTTCGATACGGGTAATAAATGTTGGTTGGATATAAGTTCCTTTATTGGCAAATGTTGCATTGGCCGCAACCATTTCGAAAACAGAAACGTCAGGGGTTCCAAGTGCAATAGAAGGTACAGCTTCGATAGGTGATGTAATTCCTAAACGACGAACTAAATTAATAACCGCTTCAGGTCCATATTGCTTCATCACCCATGCCGTTACGTAATTAATAGACCCTGCCAATGCATAACGAAGGGTTACCATTTTGCCTGTACCCTTATTCCCGTCTGAGTTATCAGGGCACCAGGCAGGTTGCCCCGGAGTTTCAATACACGTTCTCACATTAGCAACCTGATAACAAGGCGATAGCCCATTTTGAATAGCCATAGCATAAACAAATGGTTTAAAAGTAGAGCCTACCTGCCTTTTTCCAACCTTTACATGATCAAATTTAAAATGGCGATGATTAACGCCTCCCACCCAAGCTTTTACAAAACCTGTTGATGGCTCGATGGAAATAAATCCGGTGTGTAAAAAACTTTTGTAGTAACGGATGCTATCCCATGGCGTCATAACTGTATCAATATCGCCTCGCAGGCTGTAGACGTTCATAGGTACAGGCTTCTTAAATTCTGCCAGTATCTGTTCTTTTGATAAACCGGCATGTTTCAACGAACGGTAACGATCGCTCCGTTTCATAGAACTCATCATTATATTTTCGATCTGTTCTTTATTGACATTCCAGGCAAAAGGTGCATTTTTTTTGGTCTTACATTCTTTAGTGAATAATTTTTGTAGGTCGGTCATGTGCTCGGTTACAGCTTCTTCTGCATACTGTTGCATACGCGAATCAATAGTTGTAAATATTCTTAATCCGTCTCTGTAAATATTGTAAGGCTTATTTGTTTCAGGATTGATGTGTTTGGCGCACCAGGTCTTCAAAAAATATTCCCGCAAATACTCTCTGAAATAAGGCGCCAAGCCATCGTTGTGATCTTCGGGATGAAAAATAACACCCAACGGTAATTGCTTTAAACTATCATACTTTTGCTTGGTTAGATAACCGTTCACTACCATCTGCATCATTACCACATTTCTTCTGTGAAGTGTTGTATCTGCTTTTTTAATGGGATTAAATAGGGAAGGGTTTTTTGCCATGCCAATAAGCATTGCTGCTTGTTGGATCTCCAAACTATCCTGACTCCTGTTGAAATAGATCTGAGCTGCGGATTTAACACCAACAGCCTGGTTCAAGAAATCGAATTTATTAAGATATAAAGCTAGAATTTCATCTTTTGTGTAATTTTTCTCTAAACGGGCAGCAATAACCCATTCCTTTAGTTTTCGAATGACCGTTTGAAATTTACTTAGCCTTTCTCTGGGGAACATCATTTTAGCCAGTTGCTGTGATAATGTACTACCACCTCCGCTGCTGGAACTTCCGGTTAATGCCCCAAAAATGGCTCTACCCAAAGCTCTAAGGTCTACTCCGCTATGCTCCATAAACCGAGCATCCTCTGTGGCAATAAGCGCGTTCACCAAATCTTTATCTAATTCATAATACTTAACGCTAACCCTGTTTTCAGCATAATATTTACCCAGCGTTTTCATATCGCTGCTGTAAATAACAGTAGCTAAATTACTTTTAGGGTTTTGAAGCTCTTCAACACTTGGCAGATCAACAAAGATCTCGAACGAGATCATGCTAAGTAACAGGAAGATAAGGATAAAAGGTAGCCACACCAGCAGCCATGTATAGCGTATGTACTTCGTGAATTTATTTGTTGCCATGATATTGAATGCAAAGTTAACGTAAAAGCTTAGACTGGAAAATTTTCAATAAAATAATAGAAGTACAATAAACGGGCATTTTTAACACATAAAAACAGCATTTTAAAAGCCATAATAATTGTTGGGTATTAAAAAAAAGCTTAAATTTGGGTTAATATAAGATTAAGTAAAATGAGGTGATCACATATATTATGTGTAATTTCTTCAAATTTACTACAGAATTAATCCACGATAAAAAAGAATAATATGAAAAACATTCTACTTACTTTACTAGCTCTTGCTGTAACATTTTTTTCAGAAGCAATAGTAGCACAAAACAAAGAATCAAAAAAAATTGACCAATATCATTTTGATGAAAAAGCGGCCCGCGAACAGGCAAAAGCCAAGGGTATCAGAGCAACTGATATCGAAGGTTACGTTCAATTTTTAAAAAATGATTTTGCATCCAAAAAAGCTTTATCAAAACAGGCACATAAACATTCTCCATATGAACAAGCAGGAACTCCTGGAATTCAGGAAACCGTTATTTATTTGGAGCCTAATAAACCTATGAGTTTAGGGTGCCCAAATATGGGTTTTGAACAATATAACTTTAACGGATGGACAGGTGGAATTGGAACCGTAGCTATGGGGCCAACAGGAGGAAATCCAATCTATACCTCTACAGGTGGAACTATTGTAAATACGGCAGGAAATAACGTTCCTCCATCCAATACAGTTAACTATCATACCATTATGTCACTTCCTCCGGTTCAACCAAACATTGCGTCGCCCGCTAACGGATACGATGAAAATGCCTGTAAAGCGGTAGGTTCTCAAACTATTTCGCAAATTCCTTATGTAAGTCCGTTTAGTTTTGATCCTGTTTCTGTTAGGATGAATGGTACTAATTCAAACTACAGAGCGTGTAGATTAAAATATATTACAACCAGTTCGTCAACCAACCAACGTTTATCTTTTAGTTATGCTGTAGTTCTTCAGGATCCGGCAGGTCACGCTGTTGAAGAATCGCCTTACTTTAAAGTTGAAGTTAGAAATGAAGGAACCGGCGCTATTTTACCTGGCTGTACATCTTATACTTTTAATCCAAAGTCTGCTTTACCTTCTGATTCATTAATGCAATCTAATGTGGGTAGCACGTTTGACCCTACGTTTTATAGAAAATGGCAATATTATTCAGTTGATCTTTCAACCTTGCCTTCAGGAACAAGCGTTTCTATTAATTTTGAAGTGGGCGGTTGTACTGCAAGTGGACACTGGGGTTATGCTTATGTTGATGCTGAATGCGGTGGTATAGGTGTACCATATGGCAATATGTGTTCAGGTTCAAACTTTGCTACTTTAGTTGCTCCAACCGGTTTTACAACTTACCAATGGTATGGCCCGGGTGGTATTATTGTAGGTGCAAACAATGACACACTGATCCAAACTCCTGCAACTCCAGGAACAACTTATTCTGTAAATATGGTTTCACCAGGTGGATGTATCATTACTCAAACAGTTTCTGTAGGTTTTACAACTGTAAATATTATTAACTTAAATGCTACAAGCTCATGTGCTGGTGGTAATTCAGGTACAGCTTCTGTTCAGGCTTCAGGTAGTAATGGTATTTATACCTATTCCTGGACAAATACGGGCACTGGAGCGCCGGCAGGAACTTCTCAAACTGCAACCGGTTTAGCTCCCGGAACGTACAGTGTACTCGTTTCATCAACCACTTGCGGACAGGCCTCAGCCAATTTATCAGTAGGTGTCTCCCCGCCATTTTTCTTAAGTCAAATAAAACCTTTCTGTGGTAACTCAACATCCATTCCTTTACCAGGAGGGAACAGCTATACATGGTACCATAATAACACACTTATTCCTGCTCCTATTGGTATAAATGACACCTTATATATTACATCGGCTTTAGCAGGTGATATGTATACAGCCGTTTATAATAATCCTCAAGGATGTAGAGATTCAATACAATATACTCTTGACTTAGTGGCCGGTGGTAGTTCATATTTTTCAAATACAACCAATGTTTGTCCAAGTGATAGCAATGGTACTACCGTGATCAACTTAAATACACCATTCTCTGCACCATACAGTTATTTAGTGACCGGGCCAACTCCGTCAAATATTGTAACAAATACTACAAACAGCAGTGCAACATCTTTAACTTTAACCACACTGGCACCTGGAACATACACGGCTGTTATTTATGATGGCTTATGTATTTACAACAACACGGTAACAGTAGGTGTTATCGCAACTAATTTTACAATAACCCCAACCAATACCGTACTGTGTTTCCCAGAAGAAGTAACTTTAAATTTTGATTTCGGTGATGTTGCTCCTGCAAGTTGTGGACTATCTTCAACGGGTTCATGCGCTACTCCAAACGTTATACAAATTGGAACGGGAACAGCTGCCAACAGTAACACTTCCTATCCGGCTATCTATGGTAATTTCTATAGAAATACAAGACATCAGATCCTTTACAGAGCTTCTGAATTATTGGCAGCAGGAGTTCAGGCAGGTAAACTATCAAGCATCGCCTTTAATATTTCTACAATAGATGGAACTACAACTTACCCGGACTTTACTATCAAAATAAAATGTACGCCTGCAAATGATCTAGCTGCAGGTAGTAATTTTGATAACACCGGATTGGTTCAGGTATTCTATGCTCCTTCCATTAATATTAATTCAGGATGGAACACATATACATTTGCTAATGCTTATGAGTGGGATGGCGTATCCAATATTCTTATTGATGTTTGTAACAGTATAACAAACCCTTCTTATACGTATAACTCTTCAACACCATATACAATTACTTCTTTCAACTCTGTAAGGTGGTTTAATAGTGATGGTACTCCGGCATGTGGTAATCCTACATCAAATGGTTACACACCTAATACTACTTATAGACCTAACATCAGATTTGGTAACTGTGGAGCTTCTGCTCCGTCGGCTTATACAGTAGCTGTATCTTCAAATGGAACTATTACTACTAATTACGCAAATGACTCACTTAAAGTAGCTCCTTCAGCAGCGGTTCCTCCGGCTGGTGGCAATATTACTTATACTATTACAGTTACAAATCCAATTGGAGCTTGTACAGCTACTCAAGTTGTTACAGTTTTATATCCTCCTATTACAACTACTGTGTTAGCTAGTGGTTCAACCACACTATGTGAAGGAAGTACCACCACTTTATTAGCTAACGGTGCATTCAATTACAACTGGTATTATCAGCAAGGGGCAGGTGGACCTTTCCAACCTATTGCGACATCTCAAAATATTAGCGTAACACCACCGGCTGTAGGTACCAATACATATATGGTAATCGGATCTTCGCCTTGTCCAAGTAGTATAGATGACTCCAGTTTTGTTACTGTTAATGTAATACCTAAGGCAAATCTTATTGTTACGCCTTTAGTGGACGTGACCAAATGTTTGAACAAGGAATTTGCTTTCAACGCCAGTGCGAATTCAACAACACCAAATAGCCCTGGAACTCCTCTTGTGTATTCATGGACAACCCTACCTGGAAATTTACCTGCACCAGGCGTTAACTCTACTAACACTTACACAACCAATAGTAACACCACTACTACTTTAGTAGTAACAGTAACGGGTTCATGTGCAATACCAACTTCCGATACTGTTGTAGTGAAAAACTTTGTTGATGATCTGGGTATCGCGATATCAAACTCGTTAACAACATGTCCT
This sequence comes from Bacteroidota bacterium, assembly GCA_040386075.1. Lineage (GTDB taxonomy): Bacteria > Bacteroidota > Bacteroidia > B-17B0 > Aurantibacillaceae > UBA4416. The sequence goes on along the minus strand of JAZKGE010000015.1, from coordinate 35,162 downwards.
AATAAGCCGTTCGCATTAACGTCTACAGTTACTGGTGGACATGCGATATACAATTATACATGGACCGTAAACGGTTCACAAGCATCTACAACTCCGAATTTAAACTACACAAGTCCTCCATCAGGAGGTATGTACACTGTAGGAGTAACCGTTATAGATAGTTGTGCTTATCAGAAATTTGATACAGAAGTGATATATGTATTACCAAATACGTTGAACGTTGCGATCATTGATTCGGTATCTTTATGTGGTAACACACCATTTTCATTGAATTCTACTATGAATGGCGGTTATCCTGATTATACATATCAGTGGTTCTTATTACCGGATAACAATAGTTATTCAAACACGTCCGGTCTATCTTATACAACACCTCAGGCTGAAGGGGTTTACACAGTTCAGGTAGTAATAACCGATAGCTGTGGATACCAACAATCAGATTATCAACTGATCAATGTATTGCCTCCATGCCAAATAGAGATCCCGAATGTTATTACTCCAAATGGAGATTTAGCTAACGATTTCTTCCGTATTAAAAACATTGAGTACCACCCAAATACTTTGGTTACGATCTTTGACAGATGGGGATTAAAAGTATTTGAAAGCACTAATTATAATAACGAATGGAAAGGTGATGGATTGAATGACGGAACATTCTTTTACATAATTGAAGTGCCGGACGATAAAAAATATTCAGGCTTTGTTACTGTATTCAGAAAATAAAGATTCTCGGACTAAAACAAAAAAGGCCCTTCATAATTGAAGGGCCTTTTTTTTAATACCTGTTTTTTTAAACGTTAGACTTTTCTCTGTTCATGCGTATCACATTAGCTAATGACTTCAGAGCCCTGTCATGTTTTTTCACAAAAGGATTTTCCATATCCCATACATAACCTGCTAGTACAGAACAGATCTGCTTTTTGATCTCAGGATCAGGATTTTCTGAAAAGAATATCTCATGCAGATCACCATCATACCAACCAGATACATACGATCTGAATGTGTTAATTCCTTGCATCATATAATCTGTATATTGAGTTTGCCAATCTACTTTATTCCCCTTTAAAGTTTCGATGACCAATTTGGCAGCTTTGTTGCCCGACTCCATGGCAAAAGTAACACCCGAAGAGAATACGGGATCCAGGAACTCAGTGGCATTACCACATAATACAAATCCATCACCGTATAATTGCTTTGTTGAAATCGCGTAACCTTCAATTGTACGAGGCTGGAAAACCATCTCAGCGTCTCCAAAACGTTCCTTTGTATGAACATCGGCATTGATGATGCCTTTCATGCGTTCTGTTGGATCTTCAGGAAAATCTTTAAAGAATTCAGGATCTGCTACAAAACCAACAGATGTAATACCATTTGAAAAAGGGATGATCCAGATCCACGTACGGGGTTGATGAACAACAACCGTGATGCGGTTTCCGTCAATACCCTCTGGACGCTTTAGATCTTTAAAATGTACAAAATGTGTTTTACGCGGCTCAAAATTAGAAGGCTTGTCTAAGCCAAACATTCTGGGAATAACCCTACCATAACCACTGGCGTCAACAATGAATTTAGCCACTATCTGTTTTTCATTGCCATTCTTATCAACAACCGTAGTAACCGAATCAGTTCCATTGAACTTGATATCTTTTACTGCTGTTTCCTGTTCTACAATCACACCTGCAGCTGCAGCCGTATCTGCCAGTATTTTATCAAACTGAGCGCGTGGCACCTGCCATGTCCAGTTCCATCCTTTACTAAACTGATCTTTAAAATTAAAGTCGCAAACTTCTTCGCCTCTCACAAACTTAGCGCCGAATTTTTCCTGAAATCCCGCTTTCTTTACTGCTTCTAATAAGCCTGCTTCTTCCAGATGGTCCATCACACGTGGCAATAAACTTTCGCCAATAACAAAACGAGGAAATTTTTCTTTTTCCACTATCTGAACGTTGTAACCTGCCTTATTAATAATGCTTGCAGCTATTGAGCCTGCGGGGCCTGCACCAATAACCAAAACATCTACTTTTGTAGTTTGCATAATTTAAAAAATTTGAGTAAAGTTACACTGTTTTTAAATGTAATACAATAGAGTTCTGATATTTTTTGTTCGCCGCAAAACCCAGAAATAGCAAGCAGAAGCCGGTTTTTGTTTAATGATTTAACTGATATATTTTTCCAGGAAGTGACTTAATCACATTAGAAAATTCTAATTGTAATAAATGGCCTGAAGTTTTACTGATAGGAAAATTAGTAGCGTAACAGATCTCATCTACATGTAACTGGTTTTTATTATCAAATGCCTTGATAATGATCTGCTCCTCTTCAGACAAATTCAATAATAAAGGGATTTGAGATGTTGCTTTCTTTTTCACTTCCTGGTTCCAGTTCATAATATACATGAGGTCTGCGGAACTTTCAATTAAATTAGCTCTATTAGATTTGATAAGTCCATTACAACCTTCACTTAACACCTCTCCCGCTCTACCGGGAAAAGCAAAAATATCTTTGTTGTAGGAATTAGCAATGGTTGCGGTTATTAAACTACCGCCACCTCTCTTTGACTCAACTACCACTAAGGCATCACACATACCGGCAACTATCCTGTTCCTCTTTGGAAAATTTTCTTTATCAGGATTTGTATCGCTCATAAACTCGGTTAGTAGGCCTCCTTGCGAGACCATCTTCTCAGCGTAATTTGAATGTACAACAGGATAAACTCTATCTAAGCCATGAGCTAAAACTCCTACGGTTTGTAATCCATTATCTAAAGATGCTTTGTGCGCTGTTATGTCTATACCGTAAGCAAGGCCACTAACAACCAAGCATCCGCTTTGTGTAAGCTCAGCAATGAATTTTTCGGTAGTTTGTTTGCCATACACAGATGGTGTGCGCGTACCAACAACCGCCACTATTTTTTCTGTATTGAGATCAGCATTGCCTTTATAATAAAGCAGTACAGGACTATCATTGCAATTCCTTAAACGTTGTGGAAAATTCTTGTCGGTAAAAAATAAAGCCTGGATATTATTATCATTAATAAATTTCACTTCTTGCTCTGCTCTTTCTAAAACCGATCTACTATTATTAATTGCATTTGCAGTATATGTGCCAATGCCCGGAATTTTTTCAAGTTGTGTTTTACCGGTTTTAAAAACCTGCTCAGCACTACCACAATAAGCCACTAAATTTTTAGCCAGCACATCACCAACTCCATCTAATAAAGTCAATCCTATTTGATATGTTAAATCGACAGAGGCCATTTGTTAAATAACTCTTAATTATTATATTGTGTTCGCAAAAGTAAACAGATAATGATTAAAAACATCAAATATATTTTAACAGGTACCTTTTTTTATACATGCCAGATATATGCTCAAACCATGGGAGTGGTGAAAGGTGTGGTGAAAGATAAATCCAACAATGAAACTTTACCGGGAGCTGTGGTCGTTTTAGATAAAACAAAAGGAGTGGCCGCCGATGTTGAAGGTGTTTTTTATATGACTACTACCGAAGGTAGCCATACTTTGGAGTGTGAATTAGTAGGGTACCAAAAATATGCGCAAAACATTACTGTAAAAGGAAATGATACTACGATTATTGAAGTTGTTTTGGGAAATGGAAATCAGTTACTGGATGAGGTAGTTGTTTCGGCTGGGCGCTTTGAACAAAAGCTGTCTGACGTAACGGTAAGTATGGAAGTTATAAAACCGGCACTTATTGAAAATAAAGCTTCCCAAAGTTTAGATATTATCATGAACCAGGTGCCTGGTGTTGTAGTTTCTGATGGCCAGGCCAGTATTCGTGGCGGTAGTGGCTATAGCTACGGGGCCGGAACACGCGTACTGATGTTGGTAGATGAGATGCCAATGATCAGTGCAGATGCTGCAGATATCAAATGGAACTATTTACCATTAGAAAACCTTGAGCAGGTTGAGGTTATTAAAGGTGCAGCTTCTGCTTTATTTGGCTCATCGGCTATGAACGGTGTAATTAATATGAGAACTGCGTATGCAAAGGATAAACCGCAAACAACTGTTTCTTTATTTGCTGCCACTTATGATGCGCCAAAAAACTTAACTTATAAATGGTGGAAAGGTACCAGTCAAATGCAAACCGGTGTTAATTTTTCTCATGCCGAAAAAATTGGACAGCTTGACCTCGTTTTAGGGGGGCACATGTTCAACGATGAAGGTTATCGTTACCTGGAAACAGAAAAACGCGCGCGTTTCAACATGAACCTGCGGTATAATTTTAAAAGTATTCCAGGATTATCAATCGGAGTTAATACAAATATGATGGAAACCCGCGGAGGTTTATTCTTTTTATGGCAAAATGCCGATTCGGTTTATTTTCCTCAGGGCCTCAATATTCAACGTTTTACAAACCAAAGAGCCAATATTGACCCTTACATCACTTATTTCACAAAAAAAGGCGGTAAATACAGTTTACGCTCACGCTATTATCTTACCAATAATAATAATGATAAAAATCAGGGGTCAAGGGCTGAATTGTATTACAATGAATTTCAGTACCAGAAACGTTTCAAAAACAATTTCACTATGACCTACGGTGCAGTATATATGGAGCAGCAGGTTATTGCAGACTCATTATATGGGCGCCATACCGGAAAAAATTATGCCGGCTATGCCCAGTTTGATTATAAGTATAAAAAATTAACTACTTCCATTGGTTTACGCGGAGAGTATAACAGCATTGACACGGCCTATACACGTGGACGGTTATCAAACAAAATAAATAATTTACCTTTTCAGCCTGTGTTTAGGGCAGGTGTAAATTATCACCTGCTTGAATATACTTTTTTACGTGCTTCATACGGACAAGGATATCGCTTTCCAACCATTGCCGAAAAATATATAAGTACCAGTGTAAGTGCCTTGCAAATTTATCCCAATCAGTCGCTACAACCCGAAAGAGGTTGGAGTGCTGAAATAGGCATTAAGCAGGGCTTTAAAATTTTAAATTTTAAAGGGTTTTTGGATGTAGCCGGCTTTTGGACAGAATACTCCGATATGGTTGAATTTGCTTTTGATATTTATGGTGAAAAAACCGGGCAATTTTATCTCGATATTAATAGTGCAGGATTTAAATCTCAAAATGTTGGTGCCGCCCGCATTAATGGTATTGATGCTTCTGTTACAGGAACGGGTAAAATGGGGCCGGTGAATGTAACAACCCTTATTGGTTTTACATACACAAATCCTCTTTACCTGAATTACGATGCTAAAAAAGATACACTTGGAATAGAAGGGTTAAAAGTATTAAAATACAGAAACCAACAATTGTTTAAAGCCGATATTCAACTCGACTATAAAAAATTATCCATAGGCTGGAGCGCACGTTATTATAGTTTTATGGAAAATGTTGACAGGCGTTTTGAGCAAAGTATCTTACATGAATATAATGATATCGCAAATGGTGTTAACTGGGACAGTATCCCGTCGACCTATATTATCCAGGGACTAAAAGAATACCGTCAGGAACACCGATACAACACTTTGGTAATAGGCGATAAAACTATTCTACGTTGGGCAGGCGATTGGGTACATGATTCCAGAATTTCCTATCAAGTATCAAAAACATTAAAAGCTTCTTTTATTGTCAATAATGTTTTTAATGCCGAGTATAGTTTACGCCCGGGTGATGTTCGGCCACCAAGAATGTTCCTTCTCCAGTTAATGGCACGGTTCTAATGTTAAAAATTTAGCATTTTTTAGAAACGACGGGCCTAATAATAATGTACCTTTACACTCAAAAAAAGTAAAAATGGATAACAACTTCAGAAAAACAGATTTCAACAACATTGAAAGTGCAACAATTGTAGATCAGAAAAATCTTCTGGCATCAGTATTTGGATGGATGTTTATAGGTATGATCCTTACAACTATTTCTTCAATGATGTTTGCCTTCATCCCAACTTTATTTGATTATATGATCACTGTTAGCCCGGATGGCTATGTAAAGAAATCAATGCTTGGTCACATCATTACTTTTGCTCCTTTATTAATGTTGATCGGCTTAGGTGCGGGTTTTCGTAAATTACCCTTTGCAGGTTTAGCAGCTTTTTTCATAGGATTTTCTATTATTTTTGGAATTAGCTTAAGCTACATATTCATCATTTATCAGATAGGCTCTATTTTAAATGTATTCTTGTCAACCTGTGCTTTATTTGGGTTAATGGCGGGTGTTGGTTATTTTACAAAAACAGATCTGACTAAATTAGGAAGCATCTTAACTATAGGTTTAGTAGGTATTTTCATTGCCTCTATCATAAACTATTTTGTAGGAAGCAGCTCAATGGGTTACATTATCAGTGTTTTAGCTGTAGTTATTTTCACAGGATTAACAGCTTATGATATGCAAAAGATCAAAGAAACCTTAAGTCAAAATGATGGTTCTGCAGATTTTAAAAAATTAGCCTTAATGGGTGCCTTAAATTTGTATTTAGATTTCATCAATCTGTTTATGGCTTTATTAAACATCTTTGGCAAAAGAAACTAAATTCAACCACCTTATTTTAAAAAGCCTCCCAGCATTGGGGGGCTTTTTTTATGGCTCAAATGCAATATACCCTATTTTAGGTATTTGGTGTTGCGCAGGTAAATTATACTTTTGAGCGCAATTTATAATCAATCTAAATAAACAATCATATGAAATTAACTTACAAAACATCCCTGTTATTAGCCTTACCGGTATCTATGTTAATGCTAACAACTGCATGTAAAAAGAAAGACAACGCTGAACCGGAAGAGGAAACTCCTACTACAACTGGTTCAACCGGCCCGACTTATAATATCCCAACATCTTATAATTTTACCGGTGTAGATTTTACAACTTCTACGCAGCGTATTGCTATGTTAGGAGAAATGACAACCTATATTAGAACAGCTCATACTACCACACAAACTACTCAACCAACCCTTAGTGCGCAAAAACTAAAAAACATGTATGTAAATGCAGTCTCTCAGTTTACAACAACAGGTTTAAATTCAAGTGGTATTGATCTAAAGGCAAAAACAAGCAATGCTTATAACCTACAAACTGATTTTGATGTATATTTTGATGACGCAGAAGCTGCTAGTATCTTTTCGGCTGCAAATCCAACAGTTACAACAGCTTCGAGTACTGTAGCAGGTAAAGTGGTTGTTGGTACAAGAGCTTATTTATTAAATGCCAATGGTTATGAGTTTAAAGAAGTTGTAGAAAAAGGCATCATGGGTGCTGTTTTCTATTCAGAAGGAACAACCATACTAAATAACATTGCAAGTTACGATAATACAACGCTTGTAGCGGGAATTACAGCGCAGGAAAAAGCATGGGACGAAGCTTTTGGATATTTTGGAGTACCAACAACATTCCCAACTTATACTGTAGGTTTAAAAAACTGGGGAAGCTACTGCAATTCAGTAAGTAACGCATTGGATGCACCAAGTGTAAACAGTTCTTCATCTTTAAATGTAACCATCATGAACGCCTGGTTAGCCGGACGTGCTGCTATCAGCAATAAAGATAACACAAGACGTGATGCTGCTAAAACAACTGTAATTAATGCATGGGAAAAAGTAGGCGCAGGTCGTTTTATTACTTACATGAAATTAGCAAAAACAAATATTGCTGACGCTGCTCAATTTGCACATTTAGTATCAGAAGGAATTGGCTTTATTAAAGCGTTTAAATACAACCCGGCTAAAACTCTTACAACTGCTGAGATTGCAACTTTAGAAAGCTACTTAGGTAATAGCACATACAATGTAACAACTACAAACATTGACCTTGCTATCGACTTTTTAGCAATTAAATTTAATTTAGATAAAAACAAACTATAATCACTTAAGAATTTTAAAAGCACCCACCCATCCGGCGGGTGCTTTTTTATTTAAAACCCCTGTCATACCACTTTTAAGGTATGTATTTAGCCAATAAAAACAAGGATATTTATAGTCCCTATTTTAAAGTATGAAAAAAGTCGCACTCATTTTTTTATTATTTTCAGTAACATTTGCCGTTGTTGAATGCAAGAAAAAAAATCAACTTGAAGATGAAAAAGACGAAGAAACTTCGTTTGATAAATCAGGTATGCTAAATAATTATTCCTCAAACGTTATTATACCAAATATACAGGTCGCTAAAAATTCTATTGATTCATTTGCCGTAGCTTATAATGCATTTTTATCAAACAAAACCACGCAAACGTTAGATCTGGCCCGCCAAAAATTCATAAAGGCTTATAAAGATTATCAAAAAATGGAACTGTTTGGGTTTGGTCCGGCCGAAAATGAACTTGTTTCTGCCAACTTTAATACCTTTCCAACCGATACTCCGCAAATATTATCTAACATCACAAATGGCACCTATAATTTAGCGGCGTTTATTAATATAGATGCAAAAGGACTTCCTGCCGTAGATTATCTATTGAACAGTACCGGCTATTCTGATGTACAATTGGTAAACCTTTTCGCAACTTCGCCAAACAGGGTTGCTTATGTCAACAATTGCATTGCTGACATGCAATCGAAAGCCAATAACATTATTAACGGGTGGAACGGCTATCAATCAACGTTTATTAACTCTACAGGTTCAGAAGTTGGAAGTTCACTGGGGGTATTAGTAAATAATCTTGACTTCCAGATCGATCTGATGAAAAATGCAAAGGTTGGTATTCCGTTAGGTAAAAAATCGTTAGGAGCAAAATTACCCGAAAAATGTGAAGCTTATTATACAAACTCCATCTCGGTAAACTTAACCAAAGCTTGTTTGGATAATATTGAGAATGTTTATTTAGGGCGTTCATTGACCGGCAACGATGGACTGGGGCTTGACGATTACCTTAGTGCGTTAGGAGCGCAACATACTACCGGATCGCTTAATGATGCTATTAAAAACCAGTTTACTATCGCAAAATCCAAACTGGCATTGGTTAATGAACCATTATCCAATAGCGTGATAAACGATGAAGCTACTGTAGATGCCGCTTATGTGGAAATGGTAAAATTATTAGTACTCTTAAAAACCGATATGCCTTCTGCATTAGGCATAGTTATTACCTATCAGGACGGCGACGGTGATTAAACATATCCGCTCATATTTTTTTAAACCTGTTCATCTTGCACCATTGGCCGTTTTTAGAATGGCCTTTGGCATTTTAATGCTAGCATCTGTCATACGGTTCATGAGCAAAGGATGGGTGTATGATATGTACATTCGACCAAAATTATTCTTTCCTTATTATGGTTTTGAATGGATAAAACCGTTAGAAGGAAATGCCATGTACATGGTTTTTATACTACTGGCTTTATTTGCACTCTTCATGGCACTTGGTTTCTTTTACAGAGTATCAGCCATTATGTTCTTTATTCTGTTCACTTATGTTGAGCTAATAGATAAAACCAATTACCTCAATCATTATTATTTTATAAGCATCACTTCTTTCTTACTCATTTTTTTACCTGCACATCGTTACTTCTCGCTGGATACATATCATCATAAGCATTTACAGGCCACACACGTTCCCAATTATTTTATTCTTACTATCAAGATCCAGGTATTTATTGTTTACTTTTTTGCCGGTCTCGCTAAAATAAATTCCGACTGGCTACTACATGCACAGCCCTTAAAAATATGGTTGCCGGCACATAGCGAAATGCCTCTTATTGGTTCGTTACTTACTAAAGAATGGGTGGCCTATGCCTTTAGCTGGTTTGGTTGTATTTACGACCTTGCAATTCCCTTTTTATTATTCATTCCACGTTTTGTAAAACCGGCTTATGTGTTGGTCATCCTATTTCATCTTGCAACTTCTTTATTTTTCAATATTGGTATGTTCCCATATATTATGATCACACTCACTACTATTTTCTTTACAGAAAATTTTCATATCCGCATCATCGAGATCTTACGTTCTGTTTTTAAAATAAGACAACCAGACGAAACTCTTTCTACATATATTCCTTCATACAAAACCCTGAAGGTGTTAACTGTTTTATTCATCATCCATTTTGCCATTCAGGTATTGGTGCCATTTCGTTATTTGCTGTATGATGGTAATTTATACTGGACCGAACAGGGTTACCGATTTTCGTGGCGGGTAATGTTGATGGAAAAAGCAGGCACTGCTTTCTTTTTTGTACGTGAAAAAAGTACCGGAAAAGAAATTGAGATCAGTAACCGCGATTACTTAACTCCCATGCAGGAAAAAATGATGGCTACACAACCTGACATGATGATCAATTACGCACATTTTTTAAAAAAAGAATTTAAACATAAAGGAATACAGGAACCTGAGATCGTTGTTGAATCATACGTAACATTGAATGGAAAAGGCAGCCGTTTGATCGTTGATAAAACAACCGACCTTAGTCTTGAACAGGATAATTTTAAACCAAAAAAATGGATATTGCCATTCGATAAAAAATGAAATACTTAGTCCTCATATTTGTATTTTGTTTTACCAAGTTGGACTCTCAAAACCAATTTACACTACGTGGAACGGTGTTTGCTTCAAATGGCATTGCAGCCAAAGGTGCGCAAATAAACAGCCAGCATCAAAAAACAGAAACCGATGCCGCAGGTAATTTCAATTTAACCAACATTAAGGAAGGCGTTTTGCACATAAGCATTTTTTTACCTGGATATAAAAATTATGATCAAAAAATAAAGATTAATTCAGATACAACTTTATTAATTCAATTAGACTCTTTAGGTAACAACTTAAACGAAGTGGTTGTAGAAGCAGAGAAAGACAATGCTTTTGGTATTGGCAAATTAATGAACGTGGAAGGAACTTCCATCTACGCCGGTAAAAAAAGTGAAGTTGTTTTGTTAGGAGATATCAATGCAAACTTAGCAACCAATAATTCGCGCCAGGTATTTGCAAAAGTAGCAGGCATTAATATTTTTGAGAACGATGGTGCTGGTATACAATTAGGAATTGGTGGCCGCGGTTTAAATCCTAACCGTGTTTCCAATTTTAATACGCGCCAAAATGGCTATGATATCAGTGCCGATGCCTTAGGTTATCCAGAAAGCTATTATACACCGCCAACTGAAGCATTGGATCGCATTGAGGTGATACGCGGTGCTGCCAGTTTGCAATACGGCACACAATTCGGTGGATTTATTAATTTTAAATTCAAAAAACCGCCGGTTGATAAGAAGGTCCAGTTAACCACACGGCAAACTTATGGTTCATTTAATTTAATTAACAGCTTTAATAGCTTAGGCGGTACTATCAAAAAATTAAGCTACTATACTTTTTACCAATACAAACAGGGCGATAGCTGGCGACCAAACTCTGCTTTTAAAATGCACACTGCGCATGCGGCTTTAAATTATCAGATTAACTCTAATATTAAAATTTCGGGTGAGTACACTTATATGACCTACCTGGCTCAACAACCGGGTGGCTTAACCGATAAACAATTTGAAAAAGATCCTACACAAAGTATTCGTAACCGAAACTGGTTTAAAGTGAACTGGAACTTAGCTTCGCTTTCTTTAGATTGGAAATTAACTCCAACTACACGCATCAACTGGATGAATTTTGGTTTAATGGCCGAACGTATAACCGTTGGTTATCTGGGGCAGATCAATCGAGCCGACCCATTAGCAGAAAGAGATATCCTGGGAGATAAATATAAAAATTTCGGTTCGGAGCTGAGGTTGCTGCAACGCTATCAATTGCTTAAAAATACTTCTACCTTTTTAATTGGTGCCCGTTATTACCAGGGACAAACCATTCGTAAACAAGGCCTGGGAGACACCACCTCGTTGCCGCATTTTGAATTTAACAACCCAACTAATTTAGAGCACAGCGATTATACATTCCCGAGCAGGAACGTAGCAGTGTTCTCAGAAAATATTTTTCAGTTAGGATCAAAGTTTAGTGTAACTCCGGGTATCCGATTCGAATACATCAGTACTTCTGCTAATGGATATTATAGAGAAACCAACCGAGATCTTGCCGGAAATATCATTTTAGATCAAACACATGAAGAATCATTGAACAGTACACGTTCTTTTGTATTGGGCGGATTAGGCTTATTGTATAAGCCGGTGAGTAAAATAGAATTGTACGCCAACTTCAGTCAGAATTACCGCTCCATTAATTTTAATGACATGCGCGTGGTAAATCCAAACTCAAGGGTTGACCCAAATTTAAAAGATGAAACCGGTTATACTACTGATGGCGGCGTGAGAATTACTTTAAAGAATTTATTGTATGTCGACTTTAGCGTTTACTATCTAAGATACAATGATCGCATTGGTTCTGTATTGCAGGTTGATGAATCAACGTATGTGTTATATCGTTACCGCACTAATATTTCTGATAGCCGTAATATTGGCGCTGAATGTTTTGCCGAACTGGATCTTATCAAATTATTCAAACGCAGTTCCAAACATCAATTAAGTGTTTTTGTGAACGCATCATATACAGATGCAAGATATATTAGTAGCCAGCAAAGCGGTTTTAACAATAAGCTAGTTGAACTGGTGCCGCAAACTATTTTACGAAGCGGCTTAACTTATAAATACAAGAACTTTAGCACAACTGTTCAAGGTTCTTATACTGCCGAACAGTTTGCTGATGCTAGCAATTCAAAATTCAGCACTAATGCAATTACAGGTATCATACCTGCGTATACCATTTGTGATTTTTCGGCGCAGTATACATTTAAGATGCTGAACTTATCTGCCGGAGTAAATAACTTCACTAATGAAGTTTATTTCACCCGTCGTGCAGAGGGTTATCCCGGACCGGGTATTTTACCTTCAGATCCCATTAATTTTTATGTGACGCTTCAGTTGAAGTTGTAGCTGTTTTACTTTCTTTGCCTACCATGCAAAGAAAGTAACAAAGAAAAATCACCGCTTATTAAATTTTCCTCGAAAATCTGAACTTATTTTCCCGCCCGATTCTGGAAACTCGGCTTGTGAAAAACAAGCCTCAAACAGCCCAGAATCGTCGCGCAAATCTCGACACGCCCAAATCATTATACTAAAAACCTACTTACCCTTATTCTTCTCCTCTATCCAGCGTGACATGTATTTTGTGCCGGAGATGGTATGATGCATTAACATTAAACCTGTGAAGTTCTGTTTGCGGTGTTCAGAAATGTTTTGTTGCAAGTACTCGATTCTTTCGATGAGTAATTTAGAGTGTACTACTTTATTAAATACGTGATCAATAATAGCAGCGCCTTGTTGCTGTGCTCTGAGCCAGTTTGTTTTGTTAGTATAAAGATCAACGGCACCTTTTACAAACGTTTCCACATCATCCGAAACCACACCACCCCACTCTAACTCGTCATGCATAGCTTCAGCACCAATAGTGGTGGTTATGCTCGGGATTCCGCACTCCATGGCATCAATTAATTTTCCTTTCATACCAGCACCAAACCGCAAAGGCGCCAAACAAATTCTGGCATTGAGCATCACTTCCTGCGCACTCTCTGCTCTTCCTTTTATGAAGAAGCCTTCTTTGGCATTATGTAATTGATTTACTTTTGGCGAAGCATAAGCGCCATACACATGCAATTGTACATCAGGTAATTGTTTGCGGATCAAGGGCCAGATCTCTTCCTTTAGGAACAAGGTAGCATTCCAGTTGGGTTCATGCAAAAAATTACCAATGGTTACAAAATGATTGCGTTGTTCAAATGAAGGCCAGTTGTTTTTATTACTCTCTGAAACAGGTTCAAGTAAAAAAGGTGTATAATGTAAAAGTGCTTTATCAATTTTAAAGAATTGCTGTAGCAAATTCATCTCATAGGAAGAGATCATCAGCGTGCAATCGCAGCGGTAAATACTGGCAATTTCTCTTTTGGCTGTATCGTTTAACAGGTCTTCTTCTACAAATTTTCTTTTCTCTTTCCATGCGTTATGTCTTGCTAAACGCAAGCAGTGCAGATCAATGGTATCTAAAATGCGTAAAGTATCAGGACAATTTTCGGCCACGCGCCAGCCAAATTGTTCTTCGATCATGAACCTATCGAACAAAACAATAGTTGGTTTTAATGCTTTAATGAATTCATCAAAGCTGTTGTTGTTTAGTTCAATGGTTACCTTATCAATACCATAATTTGCAAAATCAATACTGAACTGACTATCGGCTGCTGCACAGGCAAAGGTTATTTGCCAGTTGAGTTTTTGAAACTGCTCAATGAGTTGCATAGTTCGGCTACCGGCTGCCGAAGAGTTTGGTTCGGGCCACACAGTGCCAATCATTAAGATATGCTGAGTTGTATTGATAATAGTATATTGAGGGTTTGAAGATACAAAAAGCATCTGAGATACTTTTGCGAAAAGTATCCAAAAGCACTTTTCTATTTTCTTTTTGCTTGAACAAAAAGAAACAAAAATTCAAAGCGAAAGACCAACCCCCATTTGCCCTGAAATAGCTTCCCAGAATGGTGGTTCGCTCTCTTTCGCCAATCCCGATAGCTATCGGGACAGCCGCACTATTACCAACGTATGCAGTGGCGTATACTAAATGCAAAATCCTGTAAAAATAATAAGTTTATCCGCGTGAGGGATGCAAGCGGAAATCCTTTTGCCTGCCTCTTGCAAAAGATTGAAGCAGGTCAGCCCGACGGCGCTGCCTCTTTGCGCCGGCACGTCCTAAAAAATAAAAGACACAGCCAAATAAAACCTAAACCTTAATGCCTATTACAAGTACATCATCTACCTGCGCGAGAGAACCGCGCCAGTTTTCAAATGTATTGTACAGGGACGCTTTCTGCTCTTCCATAGATTGATCCTGCATGTTTACTAAAGTTTCTTTAAAGCGTTTATACATAAATTTTTTACCTCCCACTTTTGCTCCTTCCAGATGTTCGCCACCAAACTGATCAGCGTATCCATCTGTGAACAAATAAATGACATCGCCTTTTTGAAGATCGAATAATTTATTAGTAAAAGGTTTTGCAACCGTATCCATCGATGCCGTAATAGGTTGTTTATCTGCTTTAAATTCTATGAGTTGTTTATTTCTCACTATATATATGGGGTTATTGGCGCCGGCATACTCCAGGCGCATGCCTTTAATATCTATACAACACAGAGCCACATCCATCCCGTCGCGTAAAGGTGTTTCGTTACTGTTCTTATTTAAGCTTTTCTTTAATTCTAAATTCACATAATCTAATGCGTGTGCAGCAGAATCAACTGTGAGGTTATTTAAGGTTTGGTTTAACAGGGTGTTTCCAATGATACTCATAAAAGCACCGGGCACTCCATGGCCTGTACAATCAACTGCGGCTACTACTAAAATATTTGTTCCCGCTTTGTAGTGATAACCATTTACAGAGTGAAGATCTTCTTTAATATCATAATTAGTGAACCAATAAAAATCGCCACTCACCACATCGCGGGGTTTGAAGAAAATAAAAGAATCGGGTGCGTACTCTTTTAATTTTTCTTTCTCAATAAAAATGGATCGCTGTATGCGTTTGGAATATTCTATACTATCCGAAATATCTTTACTTTTTTCATCGATCTCATGCCGTTGTTCGTTGATCTCTTTTTCTAAACGCAAACGCTCTGTAATGTCACGCGCGTATATAACAATTGCCGGACGTCCGGCAAACGGCGCCACTTTAGCAGAGCATTCAACAGGAATTAAATTCCCTGACTTTGTAATAAAGGGAATGTCTTTGTAGATGAGCCCTCCTTTTTCCCAAACGTCGGCAACGATACTAGAACTCTTTTCGAGATACTCTTTTGGATGCAGATCGAACAGCGACAGTTTTTCAAGTTCTTCTTTTGAATATTCCAATAATTTAGCAGCACTTGGATTTGACTGATGGATCTTACCATCTACAATATCGATAACGATCATAGAGTCGTTGGCCTGATCAATGATGCTTTCGTAATTGCTTAATTGTTTTTTTAAGGAGGCAATAGTGGCTTCGTAACTTTTTGCCTCATCGGTTGTAGCTAATTTTTCAAGTCCGGTAGCGGTAACAGAAATGTCAGCTTCATCTTTCGACATCTGATGCTTTGCATCCAGGCCTTCTATAATTGGAAAGATCAATGAAGGATTTAAGAATTCGCCTACTTTATCGGGACGAGACACATAACGCACGATACCATCCTTGTCGATCAAAAAAGAAGCGGGTAATGGAATACCTTCTTCATATTTCTCTGCAAAATCATTATCATATTCTTTTAACTGAACACCGTAAGTCATAGCTGTTCTTTGTCCTTCATCGGCCAATACTTTAAAATCGAGTCCCAGCTTTTCTACCATACCACGATTAACACCCACGGGATCGGGACCAATAGCCATGACTAAAATATTTTTCTCTTTAAACTTTTCGTTATTCTTTTCATAGGTACGCAACATCATGTGGCAACCGGGGCACCAATCGCCACGAACAAAGATCAATAATAAGTGACGCTTGTTTTTAAAATCGGAAAGTTTAACCTGTTCTCCGTTTTGATCGGGTAACTCAAATTCGTTGGCTTGTTTACCGATCTGTACACGGTAGCCTCCGGAGTGGATCTTTAATTGTTTTTTATCTTTTAAGATGCCCCATGCTAAAATACCGGCAAATAAAATAATGATTGGCGGGAAAACCCAGCCCGGCCAGCCGTAAGAAAACAGAATGTTACCTGCGAAATAACATGCCAGCGAAAGAACAAACATTAAAGGCTCGAACCATGAATGACCCGAATATGAAAAGACAGTAAAGAAAACGATCCTGATAATGGAACCAAAGCCTGCCAGCAACAAAGAAATAGTAAGCAAAGGCAAATGCTGAAAAGGAAGATCGAGAGAAACGCCAATTACCAGTGCCGACGCAAACACCGTGATGAATTGATACCAGCTTGTGTATTTTGAAACTTCTTTAATAGAAGCAAAATAGGCGACGAGCGATAAGATGGTAGCTGGCAATGTATAGCCGAAGAGAATACAGGCAACAGATGCAATATTAAGAACAACACCTAAGGTGGTGCTTTGATGGATGTGTTTCATGTATACCAAATATAAGTTAAATCCTTTAAAATTTAAAGGCTTATATTATATGTGATAACAGTTAAACAGGGATTTAGTTTGGGATTTGTTTTTCCTTGATGAGGAAATAAAACTCTTTAACTTTTCAGCTAAGGGTCTTGATTTACTCTTATCCTATTTCATTATAAAACGAAATATCAAAGCCACCTATAACTCCGGCTTTTCGTTGGTTCTCTTCCCAAACCGGGTTGGCCAGCATACCCTTTGCCATTTCGAGGCTTGGATAATCAGAGATGAGTGTAATGTTTTTATCGTCATCTATGGATTGATAAATGCCTTTTACAACGATTCCCATTTTTTTACGAAACTCATCGGCTTCGTCGTACGTTTTTTTCCAGTGTTCAAAATTCTCAACTTTGATCTTTACCATTAATGTTACTGCCATAATTATATGTTTTAATTTATGCAGTAAAACTATGGAGAAGAAAAAATAAAAGAGTTGATCGAAATCAACAAATCATCCTTTGGCAATTTTATTACGGATACGGCTAATGGTTTCGGTACGTACGCCCAGATAATTTGCAATGTGGTGTTGCGGCACACGCAATATTAAAGATGGTCTTTCTTTCATCAAATCCGTGTACAACAATTCAGGCGTTTCTGTTTTTAAACGGTTGGATTGTTCGAGTAGCCTGGCATGATCGGCCGGGTATTTTTTTATAAAATATTTTCCGTAGGCAGGGAATTTTTCCATGGCGTAATCGGCATTCTCAATGGTCATTCCCAGGATCTCACAATCTTCCAATGCCTGCATGGTAACATTGGTTGGCACTTTATTTCGCATGCTTCCTATTTGCCCTGACCAGGTGCCTTCTTCTACAAACAAAATGTTTTGTTCTTCGCCATTTTCATTGGTAATGTATTGGCGCACGCATCCTTTTAAAATAAAGGGACTATACTTTGGTATCTCGCCGGCACGGTAAAAGATCTCATTCTTTTTTAAAATAAAAGGCACAAGTAGCTTTGAAAACTCATTAAAGTCTTCTTCCGGAAAATCAACATACTCCAAGAAGTGTTTATAGAAAAGAGAAGTGTCCACAGCAAAAAAAATTAAGAGATCCTTACACCAACAATTGTAACATCATCTATCTGGTCTAGATTTCCTTTCCAGTTATTTAAAGCATCTGATAATAGTTGTTTTTGGATGTCCATAGGTTTATGTGCTATTTCAATAACCAGTTCCTTAAGTTGCTTGTGCATGAATTTTTTGCCTTTTGGTCCTCCAAACTGATCGGGCATACCATCAGTGAGTGTATATACCACATCACCTGTTTGCAGGGTTACTGTGTGCAGTGTAAACGACTGATCATCTTTTTCGTGTTTACCTATCGGCATCCTGTCGGGCTTGACTTCTATGAGTAAATTATTTCTCACTATCCAAACCGGTGAGTTAGCACAGGCGCAATCCAATACTTTATTTTTGAGATCGAACCTCAACAAGCTTCCATCCATTCCGTCTTTTCCACCTTCCTGGCTTCCATCATGTTTCAGGTTCTCGATAATGAGTCGTCGCGTTTCGTTTAAAATTAATTCGGGACTTGTGATACCTTCGGTAATAGCTTTATCCAAACAGGATATATTAAGGATGCTCATAATGGCGCCGGGCACACCATGACCTGTACTATCGGCGATGGCTAATATAAATTGCTGGTTTGGCAATACGGTAGCCCAGTAAAAATCGCCACTCACTACATCCTTTGGTTTGAACAAAATAAAGTAATCTTTTAAATGTGTATCCAAGATAGCTTTATTGGCAAGCAAGGCTCTTTGTATCCGTTCGGCATAATTAATACTATCTGTAATTTCTTTATGCTTTTCTTCAACCATATGTTTTTGCTGGCTGATGATCTCGTTTTGCTTTTGAGCTTCCTGCTCTTTGGTTTCGATAATTTTTTTCTGACGATTGGTAATTTTAAAACGATTATACAGAAACCCTGAGAACACAATTACAATGATAAGTCCTATGACCACAGCATAAATGATCAAACGTTGGCGTTGTTTTTCTTTTTCGGTTACAATATCTTTTTGTTTTTGCTCAGCTTTAGAAATGGCATCTTTTTTATCATAGTCGTATTGCATTTGAGCCTGTAATGTTTTTTTTGTACTCTCTTCACTCAGGATCGTATCCTGGTAGTTTACCGCAAGTGTTTTATAAGAATACGCCTCTTTGTATTTACCCGATTCAAAATAAAGGGATGATAATGCCTGAAGAGTGGGAAGCATTGCATTTTTACTACCCATTTTTTTTGACAATGCATAAGATTTTAATAGTACTACTTCTGCTTCTTTATATTTTTTTTGATACTTATATATTAAACCAATATTAGAAGCATTGGTTGCAATCATATATACATCTCCAATATCTAAAATATATTTTTGGGCTAATAAATAATTATCAAGGGCGAGTGCGCTGTATTTATCTGCTGTTGGTTTATCTTTATAGGCAACGGCTTTATCGCTGATACCATTATAAATACTACCTAAGTTGTTGTAAGACATAGCTAAGCCAACAACATCATTATTTTCTTTTCGTATATCCAAAGCAATAAATTGATACTCCAAAGCTTTATCAAATTGTTTTTGCAACCGGTAATTTTCACTGATATTTCCATAAGTTCTGGCTATTTCCAATACAGAGCCTTTTAATTTATAATACTTAAGCGCCAGAAAATAATTATCAAGTGCTGTTTTATAATCTCCTTGTTTATCTGCTATTGTAGCGATGTTATTATTTGACATTGCAATGCCGGCGGAATCATTAATTTCATCTCTGATTTTTAAAGCTGTGTAGTGCATTTTTATAGCTTTAGTATAATTGCCACTTAACCTGCCTATTTCGCCTAAGTTATTATACATATTGGCAATTTTCTTTTTATTACCCAGGCTTTTAAATATTTCAGAAGCCTTTAAAAAAAATTCTTCCGCTTTAAAATAATCCCCTTTATACATGTTTACAATACCAATGTTATTGTAGGCATCTCCCTGACCTTTTTTAAAACTAACTTTCTCTGATATTTTTTTCGCAGCTTCGGCATAAACCATTGCTGAATCTAATTTACCAGCACCCCATAATGAACGACAGATAACTATATATGTGTTCGATTTTACGGTATCTGATTTTGCAGTGTTAATAACGCGCTTTAAAGAATCCATTGTCCTATCCTGCGAAAAAACAAATTGTCCGAATAGCAACAACAGCGAAATAAAAATGAGTGATCTCATAAGCGGGGGTTTTAGCAGGACTAATATAGTAAAAAAGCAATGAGAATAAAGTGACCTAAAAAAGCCACTCTCCAGGATTCGGTTACGCCAGTTCCTTTGGTTCCCATGCTGAGAAAGACAAAAACCCCATCCTAACGGATGGGGTTTTTGTCTTTCATTTGTGGTACCTCCAGGAATCGAACCAGGGACACACAGATTTTCAGTCTGTTGCTCTACCGACTGAGCTAAGGTACCATCATCCGGTATTAACCAGATTGGGCTGCAAATTTAAGAGAATTATTTATACTGCAAAAGGAAATATTAAAAAATCTTAAATTCAGAGCAAGTATATGCTATTTAGTTACTTTTATAAACATTGAATTTAATTATTGATATTGGCAATACACGTATAAAGGCAGCGCTGTTTAACAGCTATGGCCCGGTGGAGGATAAAGTTTATACTAACGTGGGCGATATTTTAGCCGATACTGCATTTATTGCACAGGCCAAACGAGCCATTATAGGAACTGTGGTAAGCGAAACTGAGAGTTTTTATAAAAGTCTGAATGCCATAATACCAACAACGGTTTTCAATTCTCAAACCAAAATCCCGTTAAATAACCTGTATCAATCGGCATCAACACTGGGGTCAGACCGTTTAGCGGCATCGGTTGGCGCCTATAACCTTTATCCAAATGCCAATGTGCTGGTTATTGATGCCGGAACGTGTATTAAATACAATTTTACCAATACTCAAAACGAATACCTGGGCGGGGCCATATCGCCAGGCATACAAATGAAATTTAAAGCCTTGCATCATTTTACCAGTAAATTACCTTTGGTAGAGACTGATTTCAGTTACAATGATCTTATCGGTACTAATACACAAAATTCATTGCTATCAGGCGTTTTAAATGGCAGTGTGGCCGAAATTGATGGCATGATCGATCAATACAAACAACAGTTTGCCGACACAATTTGTGTTTTAACAGGAGGCGATAGCGAATACTTGGCAAAACGGTTAAAAAATAGCATCTTTGCCCACCAAAATTTAGTTTTGAAAGGCCTGAACGATATTTTAAATTATAATCTTGAACATACATAAACACATATACTTTTTGAAAACATTCATTTTTAGTCTTGCTTTTTTAAGTTCGGTCACTTTTTCATATGCCCAGATCTTAACTTCCAGCCCTTATTCGCGTTACGGTTTAGGTGAAATGAATTTACAAGCTTTTGCAACACCTGCAGCCATGGGCGGTTCGTTTATTGCCTACCACCAGGATACGATAGCGCCTTTCTTTATTAATTCGGCAAATCCGGCAGGTTTAGCAGGAATTAGATTAACTACCCTTGAGTTGGGCGGACAAGCACAATTTACCAAGATCAGCAATACCG
This sequence comes from Bacteroidota bacterium, assembly GCA_040386075.1. Taxonomy (GTDB): domain Bacteria; phylum Bacteroidota; class Bacteroidia; order B-17B0; family Aurantibacillaceae; genus UBA4416. Next base: position 13,534 of record JAZKGE010000015.1, on the reverse strand, counting down.
ATGCAGCCATCCGTAAGAAAAATATCAATTTCTCTTATGGTTCTTTGGGCTTTCCTTTAAAACGTTGGGGAGGGGCTGCTTTTGGCATCATGCCTTACAGCACAGTAGGATATAAGATCAATTCCACACAGGAAGTAGCAGGAGTAGGCACCATGGATTACGTTTTTCAGGGCGATGGCGGGATCAATAAAGTGTTTTTAGGAACAGGTCTTAAGCCTTTCCGCAGACAAGCTTACAAGTTTCAAATCTCTGACCGCGCCGATACACTGGTTAAATACAAAGAGACAGCGAAATACAAGCGCATAAAATTTGGCAAACAACTGTTATCCGAGTTCTCGTTTGGTGTAACAGGCAACTATTTATTTGGTACCATTAACCAAACAACCGATGTTATTTACCCGGGCTCTATCACTTATTTCAATTCAAAAAGACAACGCGCCATACAGATCAACGACTTTACATTTAATGGAGGCTTACAAACTCATTTTACAATTGATTCAACCAGAGTACGCGGTAAAAAATATCGCGAAAAATATAAAATGTATTCGCCTGACTCTGTTGTTCATTACAGAAAAAACAGAGAGTTAAAACAAAAAATTAAAATAGGTGTGGGCTTTTTTGTGAATACGCCTGCAGCTGTTAGCGCTAAACAAAGTAATATCATTTACAATTATGCCATTGACGGGTTTGGTGTTGAACGGCCAAAAGATACGGTACTTAACTCACAGGATGTAGCCGGAACCATAACCTTACCATTAGAAATGGGTCTTGGTTTATCTATTAAAAAAGGAGAAAAATTAACGGTCTTATTCGATGCTGCTACTACTAACTGGCAGGATTTTAAATATTTTGACGCAAAAAGCACTGATTTTAAAAACAGCTATCGCGTATCAGCAGGGCTAAATTATACTCCAAATAAACTGGCGTTCGGATCTTCCAATTACATCAAACGTGTGCAATACCGTTTAGGTGTTTCATATTCTGATGGATACCTTGATCTAAAAAATACGCCTATCAGCAATGCATTTATTTCTGCCGGATTAGGTTTACCTGTTGGAATTGGTCGTTTTGATGATATTGCCATGATAAACATATCTGCACAATACGGCAAAATGGGAACTGTAACCAATAATTTATTACAGGAAGAGTATGTTCGCCTGGTATTAGGCTTTACATTTAATAAGCGCTGGTTTGTTAAATACAAATACGATTAATTTTTTTTCATGCGATCATTAAAATACATAGGTTCACTGTTTTTTTTAATGGTAATATTTGCTGTTACATCCTGCCAAACAGATAGGAATGAAATTATGGCGCTTGGTAAAAAAGTAGTAATGCCATCGCTTACAGGAAAAGGTGTTACCATGTTGTATTCCGACTCTACAGTTCTAAAGATCAAATTGCTTACTCCTCAAATGCAAAAATATGACAGGGATGTGAAGGAGCCTGTTACGCTTATGCCCAAGGGCCTGTTTGTTATTTTTTATGACGATAAAGGAAAAGAATCTACTACATTAAAAGCCGATTATGGCGTGCGTTATGAAACAAGTAAACGCATGGAAGCAAAGTATAATGTAGAAGTAGTGAACGCGAACGGAGAGAAATTAAACACAGAGCATTTGATATGGGATGAACAAAAAAAGAAGATCACATCTGATGCTTTTGTAAAAATAACTACTGCCAAAGAAATTATCATGGGCAAAGGCTTAGAAGCCAACCAGGATTTTACACAATACGAAATAAAAGAAGTAACAGGCTCTATTCGTATAGACGATAAAGGATTATAAAAAGAATTATAACATGAGTAAGTTTTTTAGAGTACTAGAAATAATTTGGCTGATAGTCGCACTATTATGCGCGGGTATTGCAGTTTATTTTTTGATCATTAAAGATACAGACAGTGCTTTGTATTTTGTGTTCGTATTTATTATTTCATCTATTATGTATTTGCTAAGAAGATACCAGCGCAAGAACCAGGATCGCTTAGCTAATAATGAACCGAGAAAATGACAACCAGCCTTGCCATAATTGGCGGCGGTATAAGCGGCACGCTCACTGTTTTAAATTGTATAAAACACAGCCAACAACCGTTATCCATCATTTGGTTTGATGCAAGCAACCAATTTTTTAAAGGTCTGGCCTACTCTACTACTGATGAACATCATCTGTTGAACGTGAGAGCAGGTAACATGTCGGTATTTGTGGAGGAACCTGAACATTTTGTAAACTGGTTAAAACAACATCACGCACATTATATAGCAACCGATTTTGTATCACGTAAAATTTTTGGAGAATATGTACAGGATACTTTCAATACTTTAAAAAACAATAATCCTTTAGTTAGCATACAGCAAATTGCAGAAGCGGCTGCTTGTATCGACAAAAGCGAAACTGGTTTTGAAATAAAAACAACCCGCACCTATCAGGCACAAAAACTCGTATTGGCAGTTGGTAATTTTTTACCGGCACATCCCCGTTCTGTTAACAAAGAATTTATAGGATCGGAAAATTATTTTCAAAATTCATTTGATCCAAAAATTGCAGAGCAGGTAAAAGACAAAAAAAACATTACCGTTATTGGTTCGGGACTTACTATGATAGATGTAGTTATCAGTTTAGCCCGCTCAAACTATAAAAGCCAATTGCAAATAATCTCTCCCCATGCTTACATTCCGCAGGCACATTACGAAGCCCCGTTGCCTTCGGTAAAGCCATTCATGGAAGAAGGTAAAGCATACAAATTAGCCGAACTTTTTACTTTGGTAAATAAGCAACTCAAAAAAGCAACTAAAGAAGGATTTAATACACATAGTGTAATTGATGTGATGCGACCGCATTTACAATTTACCTGGTTGCATTTTACGCTGGATGAAAAAAAACGATTTTTGCGGCATTTGCGTCATAAATGGGGAGTTGCCAGGCACAGGGCTCCCGGGCAAAGCATGGTCGTGCTTCAGCAACTAATGTCAGACAGCAGGCTCAATCTTAGAAAAGGGCGCATCTTTAATATTAAGGCAAAGCCTGAGGGTTTTGAGATCAATTACAAAGATGCCACAGGTGCAGAACGAATGTTGGAAACTGACTTGATCATTAACTGCACCGGACCCGAATCGAATTATTTACAAATTCAAAGTCCTTTGATCCAATATTTGATAAAAACAGGGCTAATTACCCCTGATTCTATCTATTATGGCATAAATTCGGCTAAAAACGGCGAAATATCTCCAAATCTATATACCCTTGGCCCACCCTTAAAAGGCGTTTTATGGGAAAGTACGGCAGTGCCCGAAATCAGGCTTCAGGCAAAGGAATTAGCCTCTAAAATTATTTCGAATTAATTTTTCGTTTTTCAGCAATAATTCTATCTTTGCCTTCCTTAAATTAATAAAGAAATATGAGCGTTTTAGAAAAAATACGTAGCAAAACAGGCCTTTTAGTTGGTATAGTAGGTTTAGCCTTAGTGATCTTCATTTTGGAGAGTTTATTAGGTTCCGGAGGAGCATTATTCTCGGGTCAGGACCTGGAAGTTGGTAAAATCAATGGTGATCAGATAGATTACCCTGCATTTAGCGCCAAAGTGAACGAACAGATCGCTGATATTCAAAAATCAAATCCGAATCAAACCATCGATGAGAAAATGAAAGATCAGATCATCGAATCTGTTTGGAGTCAATTGATCAACGATAAAGTGATCAAAGTACAATACAAAAAATTAGGTATTTCTGTATCTGAAGATGAATTATACGACCTGATGCTGGTTCACCCTCATCAATATGTTATTCAGCAATTAACCGACCAGCAAACCGGCAAAGTTTATGAAGGTTTTGCTCGTCCTGATGGATCTTTGGATCTGGTTAAATTAAACCAATGGGTTGGACAAATGAATGCTGAGCAGGAAAAATTCTGGCAAACATTAGAGAAATCTATCTTAGAAGTTCGTGCTGCTGAAAAATACAATAACCTGATCAAAAAGGGATTATATGTTACTAAAGCTGAAGCAAAAGATAATTTCATTGCGCAAAACAAACAGGTAAATGCATCTTTCGTTATGAAACGTTATGCTGATGTTCCGGATTCAACTGTAAAAGTTACTGAAGAAGAAATCTCAAACTATTATAACAAACACCAAAACGCATACAAAGTAACTGAAGCAAGCCGCACGATCGAATACATTGCTTATGATGTAATGCCATCAAAAGCAGATTATGAAATGATCATGAAAGATGCGCAACGTGCAACAGATGAATTCAAAACAAAAACAGCTGTGGAAGATTCTTCATTTATTGCTGCTGAAAGCGAAGGTGCACAAGTTATGATCTCAAGTTACGGCAAAAAGAACATGATCATTACAGATTCAACTGTTTTCACTGCGCCTAAAGGAACTGTGTATGGTCCTTATGTAGAAGGCACTTTTGTTAAGATCTACAAATTATCTGATATCAAATCAATTGCTGATTCAGCTAAGGTTCGTCACATTTTAATAGGTTTACAAAGCCAAAAAACACAAACCCAACGTACGCCTGAAGTTGCTAAACGCATTGCTGATAGCTTATTGGTTTTGTTGAAATCAAAACAGGTTAAATTTGATACGTTGGTAAAAACAATGTCGGATGATTTAGGCTCTATTGACAAAGGTGGAGATTACGGTTGGTTTGATGAGAACAAAGGATTTGTTGATCCATTCAAAAATGCAGGTTTACAGGGAACTGTTGGAAACATTACTATTGTGCCAACACAATTTGGATTCCATATCATTGAAGTATTGAATGTTTCAAAAACACGTCATAATTCATACACCGTTGCTCAGATCACAAAACTAATTGCACCAAGTGGAGAAACAACCCAGGAATACTATAAAATAGCAAGCGACTTTTCGGGTAAGAATCAAACAGGTGAAGCTTTTAATAAAGCAGTAGATGCTGAAAAATTAAACAAGCGTATTGCTGAGAACATTAAAGAAGGAAAAGAAGGTGAAAAATCTTTACCTGGTTTAGAAGGAGCAAAAGATATGGTACGCTGGATCTATAAATCAAAAAAAGGAGATATCTCTCCGGTATTTGAATTCAAAGACAGATTTGTGGTAGCGCACTTAGTTAGTATCAAAGAAAAAGGAATTGCTCCTTTAGAAGATGTAAAAGAAGATGTAACTGCAAAAGCCATCCGCGATAAAAAAGCTGAAACATTTATCAAAGAATTTGAAACCAAAGCTGGTGCTTCTAAATCTATAGATGATATTGCTTCAAAAATGGGTTTAACTGCTGAAAAATCTGACAACTTAACTTTCTCTGCATACAATGTAGCAGCTATTGGAAGAGAAGATGCTTTAATAGGAACAGCTACTGCAATGAAAGCAGGTGCAACCAGCAAAGCTATTAAAGGTGATAATGGTGTGTTTGTTGTAAATGTATCTTCTGTAAAAGAAGCTGTGTTACCAAACGACTTTAAAGGAAAACAACAGGAAATAGAAAGAATGAACGGTGGCCGTGTTGATTATGAAATGTTTGATGCCATCAAAGCAAAAGCAAATATTGAAGATCACAGAGGTAAATTTGATTTCTAAAATACTTCACAAAACAAAAAAGTCCGCTACTAAGTAGCGGACTTTTTTTATGCCTTTTCCAATTTATAAATTACCTTAGCCAGCGGTGAGTTTAACAGACATATATCATGATTATGGTTTATTGACCATTGTTTTGTTAGCTCTTGCTGCATTTACGGCTGGATTCATAGATGCTGTTGTTGGCGGTGGCGGATTGATCCAAACTCCTTTTTTGCTGATCACATTTCCAAAAATGCCTTTACCTGTTTTATTTGGAACCAATAAAATTGCGGCGTTGGCTGGAACATCTATTGCTGCTTTTAAATATGCCAAACAAATAACATTCAACTACAAACTGCTTTTTATTATAGCGCTTAGTTGTTTTATTTCTTCATTTCTGGGTGCACGTTTAATAAACCAGATCGACAGCAATACTTTAAAACCGGTTATTTTGATCATACTCATAGTCATTGCCATTTTTACTTTTGTAAAAAAGAATTTAGGTGCGGTTGAGAGTAAAGATCTATCTGTTACCAAACAAATGTTACTTGGTTCATGTATTGGTTTGGTTGTTGGATTCTATGATGGCTTTTTCGGTCCGGGAACAGGAAGTTTTTTTGTGCTTGGTTTTGTGGTTGTTTTAGGTTTTGAATTTGTAAAAGCGTCAGCCTATGCTAAAGTAGTGAATTGTGTCACTAATATCTCTGCGCTTATTGTCTTTATTAAAGAAGGAAATTACATTTTGCATTTAGCAATTTTGATGGCTGTATTCAACATCATTGGCAGTTTTATTGGAAGTCATTTGGCGCTTAAAAATGGTAACGGATTTGTACGTATTATTTTCCTTGTGATCGTTAGTCTTATGATCCTGAAATACGGATACGATGTGTTGAGTGTTTATTTTTGATCGTCATTGCGATCCGCTAGCCGGCGGAGAAGCAACCTCAAACATAGTTAAGTATTGTAGGAGATTGCTTCACTCCGTTCGAAATGACGAGATTTAATTGGCGTCCACAAATTTTGATCTCCAATTAAAATGCTACAATCCATAGCAAATACCAATTAAAATAATTCTCAATTTTGATTCATATAATATTATGATGAAGAGAGTCGAATTATTACAGATTCCTGACGAATTAGTTATGAATAAGATCTATGTTATCAGAAACCAAAAAGTGATGCTAGATAGGGATTTAGCAGAATTGTATGGAGTTGAAACCAAACAACTAAAAAGACAGGTGACTAGAAATACAGTTAGGTTTCCTGAAGATTTCATGTTTGAATTAACTGAACCGGAGTTTGAATCTTTGAGGTGCCAAATTGGCACCTCAAAGATTGGTAGAGGTGGCGTGCGTTATACGCCCATGGTATTTACAGAACAAGGCGTAGCCATGCTTTCAAGTGTGCTTAATAGCGAAAAGGCTATTTCTGTTAACATTCAGATCATACGTATTTTCACACGAATACGCCAAATGCTAAGTGATAATACCGAATTACGTTTAGGAATTGAAGAATTGAGAAAGAAAACAGATAATAATGCTAAGAATATTGAAGTCGTTTTTCAATATTTGGATGAACTACTTGATAAAAAAGAGAATGAGAAACCAAGAACACAAATTGGTTATAAGACTTCCGGAAAATAAAAACACCTGTCTGGTTTTAAAAACCTGGCAGGTGTTAAATCAAATTATTTATTAAGCTTCAACTTCCGTTACAATACTTGGGAAGATACGAACGTTGTTGTTCTCTTCTCTTCTGAACTGGTACGTAAATTTGTAATGCGCTTCCAATCCCGATTTGTTTGGTAAACCGTTGATCATCATAATATTTCTGTTCTTCGCAAAACGTAATAACTCACGCAGGTAATGTGCCGAGATCTGGCCTACCTCATCAATGATACAATGTACTTTGAAATCTGTACTACCACGATGTGATGATTCTTTAATGAATACGTGTAATAAGGTAATATAGATAATTGCTTTTACAAGGATATCTGTTCCTGTACTACCAATACTATCAATTTTATGTGTCCAGCCTGTTTCATTTAAACCTTCTTTAATATTAAATTTCAATTCGAACAGATCCTGTAAACGAATTTCTTCCTGTTCCTGCTCTTTAATAGCAGTGCGCAACTGATCCAGTAATTTAACGGCACGGTTACTGATCTCACGGTTTTTATGTGTTGCGAAATCTGTATTGAATAATCCTTCGTTATATACCAAGCCATTCTCTTCACGGAATTCCTGGATACGTTTCAATAATTTATAAACCTTATTGTCAGAATCCTCTAAACGAATTTTAATGAACTCAATTAATTTGGATTCTTCGAACTCCGCTTTTTTGAAATCCTCAGCGATCAATGTAATGATATGCTGGATCTTATCTTTTTGTCCGCTCAGTTCTCTAACTTTAGTAGCAATACTATCTGTTACCAAACCAATTTGGGTAGCTGTTTCAGCAATTGATAATTCAATTTTTGCTTCGTTGATGAAAGAACGTAAGTTTTGAGCAAAACGTTCGTACTCACCCTGTGTAGCATCGTTACGGATGATAAAGTTAAAGTGATTCTCTAATCTGAATTTACCAGCAAACTCGTTCACATAACGTTGGAAAGCTGTGTACTCTTCGTTAAAATGCGAATCGTTTTTAAGGAGCTGTGTACACAGATCCATTACACTGTAATTTGTTTTCTTAGGTTCAGCGCGCTCAATAATATCAGCATACTTGTTGAACACTGGCGTTTCACGGAAATTTTTCGTGAAATAATTGATCCCATTATTAAATTCGATCAACTCTTCTTCAAAAGCACGCTTTTGCTTATTCAACTCCATACGTTTGATATTGAACTTACGAGCTGCTTCCTCTATCTCTGCGCTCAGATCATTAGCCGATTTCACATACTCTTCTTTCTTCTGAACCAGATCAGGTAATTTATCAAAGATCTCACGTTTATCTTTTAAGTAATCGCTTACAATTTGTGAGTATTGATCGATCTCTTTTAATGCTTCCTGTAATTCTTTGATACGTGTATCAATTTTTTTGATCTCTTTACTATCTACTCCTTTTGCTTTAAAGTTTGTTTCTTTTTCAGCGCTTAACGATGTTTCCTTTTCTTCGTACTCCTTAACCTGATTTTTTTTCTCAACCTCCAGTTCACTGATCTCAGTTTCCTGTCTCAATTTCAGATCAGCCAAACGCTCATCATTAAAGGCTTTTAATTTATCAAACTGGGTATTGAAGTCATTTAATAAATTATTTTTCTTTTTATTTAAGATCGCTAATTCTTCTTCAAGAATATTAATTTTTTGACGATTACCCGTTAATGATTCTTCGATCTCAGTACTTGCACGTTGTTTCCAGTCTTCAAGCTCAAGTATCAATTTCTTTTCACGCTTTTCGGCTAATTCCAAAGAATAGGTTAATACTTTCAGATCTTCTTTTAATTCGCCCAGCTGTTTGCCAAATTTATCAGCCGCCAACATTTTTTCTTCGTTGTTGGCAGTCTGGAACTGAGTCATTGACTCTTCCAAATCACGGATAATAGCTAAACGTTCATTCTTCTCAAATTGATATTGCTCAATAGACTTAGATACAACAGGCACCTCATCTAGTTTTAAAGAAATACCATATAAGGATATGTCTTTATTATCTGTTAACGAAGGGCTAAGGTCGGAACGGAATAACAGATCCTCATTTACAACCTTTCCAATGGTATTATGCCAGTCTTTTACATTTTTCTCTAAATAACCATACAAGGCATCGTGCTGAACATTTAATTTTTCTTCGATGGTTTTTATCTCCGTTTTTACGCGGATGATTTCATTATTGGTTTTTTGGATCTGGTTAGATAAAGACAATTTTAATTTTGTCTCTAAATTTTCCCACTCTTTTTGGTTTGTTTGAACCAAATTGGTTTTAATGGCTAATTCAGATTTGTTCTTGTAATTGATCGCTCTCAGATCAGCTAACTCAGTCTCCTGCGCCTTGATTTCCGTTTCATAAAAACGGGTATTGCGAATTACCTTTTCTTCTGCTTTTAACTCGTTATACTCAATTTGTTTTGCAGTAACTTCGGCGTTCAGCTCTGTTAAAGCTTCTTCACGTTTGTTCTTAAATTCAGCATCTTTTTTATTGAACTCGTTTTTTTGCAATAACTGCAACTCATTGTAATGGTTGAAGATCTCGCTGGTGCGTGAGTTAATTTTATTGATGTAAGCTGTTTTATCATTTCTTAATTGCTCGATCAAAGATGAATACTTCATTTCGATGCTTTGAACATTTGATGTTAAGGATTCGTACTCACGGCGTGCAATGTTATAATCAACCTGCAACTTCTCGCGCTCAGAATTTTTCTCAACAGCTTCTTCAATGTTCTTTTCTTTATATTCTTTTAATTTTTTATTGGCTTCACGAATTGTTCTGTCATAATAACCGATCTCCTCACGAACATCTTTTTGCTTTTCTTCCAGTATTGTTTTTTGCTCTTCGTTGGCTTCTGTTAATTTATCAAGCTCTTCCTGTTTTTCCTGAGATGCTTTAATAACGGCTTCGTTCTGCGTTTCAGCATAACGTAAGCTACTACCTAATTTATCAGCCATTTCCATTTGCGCGCCTTTCAGCATGTGCACCTGGTCATATTTTTTATCAATGAACTCAATTAGTTGTTGAGATTCCTTTTTCAGATACGTTTCAATATCTGTATATTTTTCGTTGAACTGTCGTAGTTGACGATCGACCTGCTCCAATTTAATACTACTACTTTCTGTAGTTAATGAGTTGGCGATAAAATCTTTAATAAACCGGCTATCGATACTGCTCTTTGAACTTAAGAATACGTTGGTAATAGATTTAGGAATATTCTGATACTTCTCGTTACCCTTAAGGATGTAGAATTTAGATAATTGCTTATCCGTTTCTGTTCCGTAAATAATATTACGGTAGCGCTCAAATGTATCAATTTGCTGAGAAATAAAGATACCACGTTTATCAAAACCCGCAATTACTTCTTTGATCTTCAGGGCTTCATCGTTCTCGTTGAAAAAATAATCAGGGCTATACTCCGCATCAACAAAACGGAACACCAATTTATTGTGGCGATAGATGATCACAAAAAATGGTTTCACTTCTGTTTGGATCTCATAGATCAAATAAGAGTTCTCATATTTAAAGTAATGTTCTTCGAACGATTTTTGTGACGCCGAAATACCTAATCCTCTTGTATTAGCGCTATAAAAAAATAAAATAGCACGTTGTAGTGATGTTTTTCCGAAGTTATTGGTTCCAACAAAACAGGTATTACCACTTAACTCCAAGTCTGTATACTTTACGTTAGCAATATTGATCTGTACAATCCTGTTTAATATTCTGCAATTATTTTCCATGTATTTATTCTGTCTGTTTAATTCTATCCTTGTTCTTCCTGTCTGTTAATAGTCATACAATCCTTTTTCTGCTGTTTTAGCAGCATTAGGATCTTTTTTTGGCGCTGTGCCACTAACTAATTTAATTGGGTATAATCCTATAGAGTTACGTTTTTTATTGGCTGCGGTTATTTCCTTGCCGATCGATTTTTCATACCCTGTAAGTGGCTGATAAAACTCCGGCATTTGTCCGCTCATTAGATTCCTTCTGTCTACTACCGTTGCATAAAATTCAGGGGAGATATTCCCATCCATCATTGCTCTGTAAAGCATACCATCCAATTTTTCATTACTCCTATCAGCATCATAATTCAGTAAAATATTACGGGCAATAGCGCAAGCCTCTTTACTTAAGAGTTTCATGGAGGGAAATCCATTTTGCTGGATCTTGATCAGTAAAGCAGCCGCGGTGATCGAATCTGCTTTCATTTTTTCTTTTACCGTTCTGTATTTTGAAACATAATCCTGAGATGTTTTACTGCAGGTCTTATTTTTCATACAACTTGTGCAATACTCAATAGCTGACGTATATTTTACTGCGGCGTATTTTTTATTGGCATCATTGATGGCATATAATTCATTAGCCCAATCAAAATTTTTGGAATTGTCTCTCGCCTCTTCCCATTTTGTAATGTTGGTTGAATACTCCTTTTTTGTGTTTTGATTGTAGAAAGCTACATCATCTTTCTTAGCACTATCAACTTCATACCCGTTAAGAATAGCCTTTTCAAGAAAATGAAGCGCCTTGAATTCTTCTTTTATTTTTATTGCACATAATGCAGCTCTGAAATAATGGCCCGGGTTAACCGTACCTTTATAATTGGCAATAGCAATGTCGTACTTTGCATAGGCCTGCAATAAAGAATCATTTTTGTACATACGTTCAGCAGCCGAAATATTTTCATGATATGAAATAAAATCAGCCGGAACTGTTGAATATTTAGCCTGGGCAAAAACGCCTGTACTAAATACGACCATTAATAAAAAAAGTGATGCTTTCATGTGTTTTAGTTTAGTTATAAATTATTCCCTGAGTATCATCGCCGGAACCGCTTTCTTCATAAATGGCTACCGAATTAATAACATCCAATAAATAATTGTAAGAATCCAATACTTTATAGGATTCTGATTTTTCATCTTCCAGTTCCAAAAACGAATCACGGCTCATCAAATCACAGATCTCACGTACTTTATTGTGTAATGTTTCTGAGCGGTACAATGGGATCTTTTGAAGTTTTTGTTTCAAACGAACATTGGCATTACATTCTTCGGCAATTTCACTCGGACGGAAACGGCTACCGATACCGATCTTGTTATCCATACTGGCAAACAGATCAATGATGTCGATATAACGTTCAAAACGTTCTAATTTCTTTTCGAGCTCACTGTTTGGTTCACTTAATTTTGAGAAATAGAAAAAATTATTTCCGCGCTCAATATTGTAACGGATCACATTAAAATAGGCCTGTAATCTGTCAAAATTATCAGGGTTGTTGATCACGTCATACAAACGGTTCATTCCATCTCTACTTCCATTGCTTGATATAAAAGCGCCACGGGCCATTACAGCAAATATATCATGTGTTTGTTTTGGTAAATTAAAACTGGTTGTTTCTTCCATTGTATTTCTATTTGTTCTCGACTTCGCTCGAACTGACAAGCTAATCGGGAATTATTTTAATTTCTATTTAACTGCCTTTTCTTTTTTTGCTTTTTCCTTTAACGGTAAGATCAAAGTATATCCTAATCGTTTTTTTAATTCAGTTTTATCTTCAATATAATCGTGGTATTGTAAACGGTATTTAAAATCTAATAGGTTTTGATATTCCATTGCGATCTCAACAAATAGTGATAAACGTTCTTCAAATGTTACTACTCCAATCGCTTTCGGGAATTTGTATTCGATCAGATATTCAAATAGGTTTAGTTTTGTTTGAGTTAAAAAACGTTCAACTAATTTTTCGGTATCTAATTTAATTTGCTGAACTAATCCCTGATCCTTGAAGTTGCCGGCCATTTTATCTGCCAATCCACGAACCATTAAACGGGTAATTTTATACTTCTCAGCAATACGTTTACATAACACATGCCCATCATCGCTATATAAAAAGTCAATAGGGATCTTGGTTTTAGGCGTTTTGTGCCCGTTATGCTTAAGCGTATTTATGTTAGATACGATCTCTCTGAAATTTGTTTTGAAATGAAGCGTACCGTGATCTTTTACTTCTTTTAAACGCTGGGCTTTTTTATAAACATCCAGCTGGTACTGTATCTTGTTAATGAAATCCGTAATATCGGTTTGTATCTCAATCAAGAAATCCAGGTTTTCAATTAAACTTACTTTTAACGAAGATACTATTCCGAATAATTCACTATCGTTGGTGATATTGAACAAAGATCGGGTTTCATCAACAATGGCTGTTGTTTGACGGATAAAATCAATAATGGTATCGCGCTTTTCACGATAATCTTCCAGCTTTTGTATTTTAATGCGGTAGTTACTTTCGTTCTTGTAAGTATCATCCACATTTTTTTGAAGTTTGATGATCTCACGCGTTAAAGTGCTGTTGATGCG
>JAZKGE010000014.1:0-80245 GCA_040386075.1 Bacteroidota bacterium | reverse complement strand
CCCGATTCTGGAAACTCGGCCTGTGAAAAACAGGCCTCAAACAGCCCAGAATCGTCGCACAAATCCCTACTAAAAATAAGTTCGATTTTCTTCGTTAAATTTAAAAGGCGGAAGAACTTATACCTCCCGTGGGAGCTTGCGGTAATTTGGAAGTAAAAGTTTCAAACTTATTTTGCACCCGCGTGAGGGATTGTAGTGGAAATCCTTTTGCCTGCCTCCCGCAAAAGATTGGAACGGAAAGCCCGGCCCCGCCGCCTCTTTTGCGGGGACACGCCCTAACCTTTATTTCCCTAATCAATACCCACAAATAAGAAAAAAACGTATCTTTGCGGCCATGTCTTTTGAAGGAAAAACGGTCTCATTTCATACCCTTGGTTGCAAACTGAATTTTTCGGAAACCTCAACTATTGCCCGCTTAATGCAGGAAAAAGGTTTTCAGAAAATTGCATTTGACCTGGGTGCTGATGTGTGCGTGATAAACACCTGCTCAGTAACCGAAAATGCGGATAAAGAATGTAAGCAAATTGTTAGATCGGCCCTTGCCAAAAACCCCGATACGTTTATTGCCGTGGTTGGTTGTTATGCCCAATTAAAACCGGATGAAATTTCGAATATCGAAGGAGTGGATGTAGTTTTGGGTGCTTCTGAAAAATTTAAATTACTGAATTACATTAACCTTGCAGGCAAGAACGTTCATACCGAGATTCATAACTGCGAGATAAGTGATGTACATACTTTTGTTGATTCATTTTCAGTTGGGGACCGTACCCGTTCTTTCTTAAAAGTTCAGGATGGTTGCGATTACAGCTGCACGTTTTGCACAATTCCGTTAGCTCGCGGTAAAAGCCGCAGCGATACCATTGAGAATGCAGTTGCAAATGCCAAACGCATTGCTGAAAGCGGCGTAAAAGAAATTGTTTTAACGGGCGTTAACCTGGGCGATTTTGGCTACGGAATTGATATTGACACCGATACTAAAAAACGCAAAGAATATAATTTTCTTGATCTGATAAAAGAACTGGATAAAGTAGAAGGCATCGAACGTATTCGCATTTCCTCTATTGAACCTAATTTGTTAAAAGACGAGGTGATAGAATTTGTAGCTCAATCGAAACGTTTTGTGCCTCATTTTCACATTCCTTTACAAAGTGGCAATAACGAGATACTGAGTAAAATGAAACGCCGTTACAAGCGCGAATTGTACCAGGACCGTGTAGCCAAAATAAAACAACTGATGCCCAACTGTTGCATTGGCGTGGATGTTATTGTTGGTTTTCCGGGTGAAACGCAGGAACATTTTTTAGATACTTATAATTTCATTAATTCACTGGATGTATCGTACCTGCATGTGTTTACTTATAGCGAGCGTGATAATACCGAGGCTATATTTTTAGATGGTAAAGTAGATATTGCCGAACGTAAACGCCGTAATAAAATGCTGCGCATTCTTTCAGCAAAAAAGCTGAGAGGTTTTTACGAGCAACACCTCAATAAAGACTTTACGGTTTTGTTTGAACATGAGAACAAGAACGGCATCATGCATGGCTTCACCGAAAATTACATCAAGATCTCACATCCTTTTGATGAGGCTTTGGTTAACCGATCGGTTTGTATTACTACAAAAGCCTTAAACGAAGAGGGTTTTGTGAATGGAGAGTTAGTTCCTGTTTTAGTTTAGTTTTTATTTTCTTTTTGCTTAACAAAATTTAGAATTTACTTTCTTTGCCTACCATGCAAAGAAAGTAACAAAGAAAAATCACCGCTGCTTAAATTTTCCTCGAAAATTTGAACTCATTTTCCCGCCCGATTCTGGAAACTCGGCCCGAGGGGCCTCAGACAGCCCAGAATCGTCGCACAAAAGCCCTTGCTGAAAATGAGTTCGATTTTCTTCGTTAAATTTAAGAGGCGGAATACGCAATAATGAGCTTTTACTTTACTACGTTTGAGTCAGTTCTCAAATGGGGTTGCCGAAAATTACATTAAGATCTCACATCCTTTTGATGAGGCTTTGGTTAACCGATCGGTTTCTATAACCACAAAAGCCTTAAACGAAGAGGGTTTTGTGAATGGAGAGTTAGTTCCGGTATTGGTTTAGTTTTTATTTTCTTTTTGCTTGAACAAAATTTAGAATTTACTTTCTTTGCCTACCATGCAAAGAAAGTAACAAAGAAAAATCACCGCTGCTTAAATTTTCCTCGAAAATCTGAATTTATTTTCCCGCCCGATTCTGAAAACTCGATCTGTGAAAAACAGATCTCAAACAGCCCAGAATCGTCGCGCAAATCCTTTCTGAAAATAAGTTCGATTTTCTTCGTTAAATTTAAGAGGCGGAAACGTAGAAACGAGCTTACTTTAGCTTGCTGCCGCGTGAGGGATGCAAGCGAAAATCCTTTTTGCTGCCTCTTCGCAAAAAAGATTGAAGCGGGCCAGCCCGACGGCACTGCCTTTTTTGTGCCGGCACGCCCAAATCATCCTCTTTAACATCTGATACTTTTGCAAAAGTATCCAAAAGCATCTTTCTCTTTTCTTTTTCCTTGAAGAAAAAGAAACAAAAATTCAAGGCGAAAGACCAACCCTTACCTGCGCACATGCTGGCTCTTCACAATAAAGTTCACTGAACTTTATTTGTTCAGCCCTCCCGCAGAATGCTTCCCAGAATGGACCTTCCCACATGCCGGCTCAAAGCTTAATACGCTTTGCCCCACTCTCTTTCGCCAAAAGCGGCCGCACTATTACCAACGTATGCAGGTGTGGAAAAACTTTGTTTACTGTCGCGTGAGGGATGCCCCAAAGGAGTACAACAAGCGAAAATCCTTTTTGCTACATTTTCGCAAAAAGATTGAAGCGGGCCAGCCGGACGGCGCCCGTTCTGTTTGCGCCGGCACGCCAAATGCCCTCACCCTTAATCCCTCTCCCCAAGGGAGAGGGAAACGGAACAAATGATCGAACTTATTAAACATTGTAAAGTTTAAAACATTTTAAGTATTCCCCACAATTTTGGGGTGTTGAGGCTATTTTTAAGTACTATAATAACATGGCAACAACCAAAAATAAATTCAGGGAAAAACCGGTGGATGACACTGTTGTTCAGCAACCTGCTATCGATAAAAATGACATTGAAGAAACAGTGTTGACTTCGGGTAAAAATAAATCAAAGTCGGCACCAAAAAACTCAACTGCTTCTACTAAAAAAACGGAACCTAAAAATTCGGTTAATGAAACCAAGGCTTCGTTACTGGATCGCTGGAACAAAACGGTTACACTATATCGTGATGAGCGTACACAAAAACTGATCGGCTTATGTTTAATACTAGGTGGTGCTTATTTATTCATTGCTTTAACATCTTACATTTTTACCTGGGAAAAAGATCAGGACAAAGTATTAGGTCCAATGGCCGAATTATTTGCTATTGATACTAAGGTAGTGAACTGGCTTGGAAAATTTGGTGCACTGGTGTCGCATTTATTTATGTATAAATGGTTTGGTGTTGCTTCTTTTATTTTAGTGCCGGTATTGATCATTTACGGTTTGCAAAAAGTACTGAACAAACAAATTACCAAACCATCGGCCTTTACAGCAAAGTGGTTGTTCTTTTTAGTTTGGACAAGTATATTGCTGGCTTTTTTCTTTCATGATAAATTATTTTACCTGGGCGGTGGTTACGGTTATATTTTAAATATTCAGTTATCAAATTACGTAGGCAGTGTTGGAACACTGGCAGTGCTGGCTTTTAGCATGCTTGCCTTTCTGGTATTGAGTATCAATATGAATTTTAATATCAAAAAAGATATTATTCCAAGTTTGGATAATGAAGCTATTATTGAAAATGAATTGAAGGAAGAAACAAACCCTATCAATCCGCATGCAAACACCGTTTTTGAAAAAGAACCAACATTGAGCAAAGAAGAGGAAGAAGCGTTATTGAACTTTGAAGTGTTATCGACACAGGAACCTGTTTTAGAAGAAGAAGAAAAACCTTTGGAGGCTACAACAGAAAGTATTGCTTTGGATGTTATAGCCAAACCTGAAGAGCCGGTAAAGAATTTAGATTTTGAGATCAACAATCCCGGGGCCGATGAAATATTAAAAGAACCTGAGTTTGTAAAAGAAGGGCCAAAAGAAAATCAAATCACTTTAGACGATGAATTAAAAGCCTCTCAACTGGTAGAAAAATTTGGTCAGTATGATCCGACATTGGATCTGGGCCACTATCAATTTCCGAGTGTTGAATTATTAATAGATTACGGTACCGGCAATGCCAAGGTGAGCAATGAAGAGTTGACAGCTAACAAAGACCGTATTGTGAATACCTTAAAAAATTACGGAATTGAAATTGATAAGATATCGGCGATAGTTGGTCCTACGGTTACATTGTATGAAATTGTGCCGGCAGCCGGTGTGCGTATCTCCAAAATTAAAAACCTGGAAGATGACATTGCTTTAAGTTTAGCAGCTTTAGGGATCAGGATCATCGCTCCTATTCCGGGTCGTGGAACCATTGGTATTGAGGTACCGAATCAAAATCCGGAAATGGTGCCGATGCGTAATATCATTGCTTCGGAGAAGTTTCAGAATTCAACGCACGATCTGCCAATTGCTTTAGGAAAAACCATTAACAACGAAATTTTTATTGCCGACTTAGCCAAGATGCCTCACTTATTAATGGCAGGTGCAACAGGACAAGGGAAATCGGTTGGATTGAACGCGGTGTTGGTTTCGTTACTTTACAAAAAACATCCGGCACAAATTAAATTTGTATTGGTTGATCCAAAGAAAGTTGAGTTGACCTTATTTAATAAAATAGAACGTCACTTCCTGGCAAAACTGCCAAACTCTGAAGATGCTATCATTACTGACAATACAAAGGTTGTACATACATTAAATAGTTTGTGCATTGAAATGGATAACCGTTATGCTTTATTGCAGGATGCCCAGGTACGTAACATTAAAGAGTATAACGTTAAATTCATTAACCGTAAATTAAATCCGAACGAAGGACATAAGTATTTACCATACATTGTTTTGGTTGTGGATGAGTTTGCCGATCTGATCATGACGGCAGGTAAGGAAGTGGAAACACCTATTGCCCGTTTAGCTCAGCTGGCGCGTGCTATTGGGATCCATTTAATTATTGCCACACAACGTCCATCCGTAAACATTATTACAGGAACTATTAAAGCTAACTTCCCGGCGAGGATTGCCTTCCGTGTGACCAGTAAAATAGATAGCCGTACAATTTTAGATGCAGGTGGAGCCGAACAGTTAATTGGTAGGGGTGATATGTTATTAAGTACCGGTAACGACCTGATCCGTATACAATGTGCCTTTGTAGATACACCGGAAGCAGAAAAGATCACTGAATTTATTGGTTCGCAACGTGCCTACCCTAGCGCCTTTTTATTACCGGAATATGTTGGTGAAGATGGCTCCGATGGGAAAGAAGAAATTGATCTGAGCGAGCGTGATAAAATGTTTGATGAAGCAGCTAAACTGGTTGTACAATTTCAACAAGGTTCTGCATCTTTCTTACAACGTAAATTAAAACTGGGTTATAACCGTGCCGGACGAATTGTTGATCAACTGGAAGCTGCCGGCATTATTGGGCAGTTTGAAGGCTCTAAAGCACGTGAGGTGAAGTGTAAGGATATGGCGCAGCTGGATGAAATTATTAGGAGCATAAAGGGGTAGGTTTACTGAAAAAAATTCTTTGGCTTTCTATCTTTCTTTTTCCTTGAAGAAAAAGAAACAAAAATTCAAGGCGAAGGACCAACCCCCATTTACCCCGCAAAAATCTTCCCTGAATGGTGGTTCGCTCTCTTTCGCCAAAAGCAGCCGCACTATTACCAACGTATGCAGGGATGGAAAAACTAAATATGAAAACCTAAACTATTATCTTCTCATAAGCTCTTCGGGGCGCGCCGCTTAAGATGACCTCGCCACAATAGGTATAGTTTAATTTGTCCAAGATCTTGAGCATGGGAATATTATCGAAATTGGTATCTACTTTAATACTGTATACGTTGTGTTCAAGACTAAGATCTTCAATTAATTTAAATAACCGGGTGGCAACGCCTTTTCCTTTCACTTCATCGGCAGTAGCCACACGATGCACAACAACGTAATTACCACTGGTAAGCCATTTGCCAACGATCTCTTCATAAGCTGGTTCTATATCAAAAATAATGGCTGCATAGGCAATGATAGTATCATTATCTACAATTACATAACCGTAGCCATTTGCTATATCATCTGTTACAACTTGTGGATTTGGATAACCATTTTGCCATTGTTCGCTTCCATCCTGACGTCTTTGCTCTATAGCCTGCTGCAGTATTTTCCAAATAACGGGAAGTTCTGATATGATTGCTTTTCTTAATATCATGTTTATTGAGATTTAATAAAATATGTAGCCATTCCATTTAGATTCACTACCTCGTCCATACGTAAATTTCCAAGTAATTATTATTGCGAATGTAAGGAAGATAAAAGCAACAATTAGGTGCCAAATGTATTTATGATTACCTCTTGCTTTATAAATAACCAGTAAGTTCAATCCTATATGTACCAAAAGACAAACTATAATAAATGCCAGGTAAAATAAATCTCCAAGTCCATGACCAAATACAACCTTCCCTCCGATATACAAAACACCAACAAGTATTAGATAACTGAAAACTATCCAGTTAAAGATTGCTGTTACTTGTAGCTTTGTGTTTTTCATGCCTATGATCAATTCATTTTATTACGCTTACCCAATAGCCAAATAACAGTCAATAATAATGTCCACAACACGGTTGGTATCAGTGCTAAATTAATACACATCAGTGTTACAAAAGATGTTACACCAATAAGATCGTTTAAACTACCGGTTGATGTTGAATGACTGATCGTTAACAGTAAGAAAAAATAAAGGTACAACAGGATCATGGAGGCTAAAACCAACACGGAGTAATTGAGCATGGTTTTAAAATTATGTTTCAAGTGCTTAAATAACCAGAGCCATAGTATAGCAAGTGGAATAGTTAACGCTAAGAAAATCAATAAAACATTGATATCGGTTTCAGCCATAATGAGTAGATCATATCAAATATAATGATTCCAAAAACAAAAAACCCACTCACAATAAAGTGAATGGGTTTTAAATTATTGCAATCAAATATTAGTATCTGTAAGCGTCGCCTTTGAAAGGGCCTTCTACTTTAACACCAATATAATCTGCTTGTTCTTTATTTAAAGTATCTAATTCAACACCAATTTTACCTAAGTGTAAACGAGCTACTTTTTCATCTAAAATTTTTGGCAACACGTATACTTTTTTCTCATAAGCAGCTGTGTTTGTCCATAATTCTAATTGAGCCAATGTTTGGTTTGTAAATGAGTTACTCATTACAAAACTTGGGTGACCCGTAGCACAACCTAAGTTTACCAAACGACCTTCAGCTAAAACTAAAAAGCTTTTTCCGTTGATCGTATATTGATCTACCTGTGGTTTAACTGTATCTTTTGATGCACCGTGGTGTTTATTTAACCAAGCCATATCGATCTCAGTATCAAAGTGACCAATGTTACAAACAATAGCACCATGTTTCATAGATTCGAAATGACGACCAACGATAATATCTTTATTACCTGTAGTAGTTACTAAGATATCTGCAATTTTAGCAGCGTTATCCATTTTCATTACCTGGTAACCATCCATTGCAGCTTGTAAAGCGCAGATCGGGTCAATTTCAGTAACAATTACACGAACTCCCTGAGAAGATAATGATTGAGCTGAACCTTTACCAACATCACCATAACCTGCTACAACAGCAATTTTACCTGCCATCATTACATCAGTTGCACGACGGATCGCATCAACCAATGATTCACGACAACCGTATTTGTTATCGAATTTAGATTTGGTAACTGAATCGTTAACGTTGATAGCCGGTAACAATAAAGTTCCGTTTTTCATACGCTCATATAAACGGTGAACACCGGTAGTTGTTTCTTCAGATAAACCTTTGATATCTTTAGCTAATTCAGGATATACATCAAACACCAAGTTTGTTAAATCTCCACCATCATCTAAGATCATATTCAATGGTTTACGGTCTTCTCCAAACCATAAAGTTTGTTCGATACACCAGTCAAACTCCTCAGCATTCATACCTTTCCAGGCATAAACCTGAATACCTGCCGCTGCAATTGCTGCTGCTGCATGATCCTGAGTTGAGAAGATATTACAAGAACTCCAGGTAACCTCAGCACCTAAAGCCGTTAAAGTTTCGATTAATACAGCCGTTTGGATGGTCATGTGTAAACAACCTGCAATACGAGCTCCTTTTAAAGGCTGAGAAGCGCCATATTCAGCACGAAGTGCCATTAAACCAGGCATTTCTTCTTCGGCTAATTTAATTTCTTTACGACCCCATTCTGCTAATGAGATATCTTTCACTTTGTACGCTAGGTACTTTCCTGTTGCTACTTCTGACATGTTATTTTGTTGATTAAAAATGTTTATTTTTTATAATTATGCAAAGATAAGACATAAGTTTGTAACACTCAAACTATTAAAGTTATATTATAAAGAATTGATAGAGGTTTTTAACATAAAACAGGGTTTATATTTTGGCTTACTGGATCTGAGTATTTATGCTCAAGTTCACGGTTTATCTGTTAAAAGAGATATTGAAACCAAAGGTAAAAATCACCTTATTTGCCAATTATTGGATAAGGATGTCGAAATATCTTATGATGATAAAGGAAAACCTTATCTGGCAGGCGATAAGAGACATATTTCCGTATCACATTCGCATGATAAACTGGCTATTATTATTAATGAAACAGAAGCGACAGGAATTGACATTGAACTTATAAGAGATAAAGTACTCAGGATCAAACACAAATTCTTATCAGATAACGAGTTGCGGGATGCCAATGATCATGTTGAAAAGTTATTGATCTACTGGGCTGCCAAAGAAACCCTCTATAAAATATACGGCTTAAAAGAAGTGGATTTTATTGAACATTTATTTGTAAAACCGTTTACAAAACATAATTTAGGGACGATAATCGGGGAAATTAATTTACCGGGTTTTACTGAAACATTTCAGCTCAACTACCAGTTAGTGGATGATTATGTTTTGGTATATGCGTTAAATAAAATAGAAACTTGTTAAAAATTGAAACCACATAGCAACATAGGCGGGACTAACTAAAAAACTATATGGTAAAATATTTAAAATAAATTGTTAGATAAACAAACACATACACAGTTGATCATTTTAATTGATCCGGATAAATACAACCCGGGATTGATAAAAATGGCCCATAAAAGTAAAGTGTCGTATATTTTTGTTGGTGGTAGTGTATTAAAGGGTAATACTTTTGAGAAAACCGTTAGATCCATTAAATCGATCACTAATATTCCGGTGATCATATTTCCGGGCGATGAAACACAGGTTTCTAAAAAGGCTGATGCCATTTTAATGTTGTCGCTTTTATCGGGCCGAAATGCTGAGTATTTGATTGGTAAACATGTAAAAGCCGCTACAAAAATAAAAGCATCCAAACTACATGTTATTCCTACAGGTTATATTTTAATTGACGGGGCCAATAAATCAACCACTCAAAAAATAACCAAAACAAAACCGCTCAGCAGCAAAAAAGAGATCATCGAAACAGCTTTAGCGGGAGAATTGCTTGGCAAAAAGCTGATATACCTGGAAGCCGGGAGCGGTGCAAAAAAAACACTGACCTCTTCTATTATCAAAGATGTTAAAAAAAATATTACCATTCCTTTAATTGTAGGAGGCGGTATTGATTCGGTTTTAAAAGCAAAGCAAATCCTCCAATCAAACCCTGATTATATGGTTATTGGAAATGCTTTAGAAAAAAATCCTGATCTGTTAACCGATATAAACCATTTATTTTAATGCATTATTTATGTTCCCATCAAGCAAATACAATAAAAAACATGAATAAACCATGTGACAATAAAACCAATAAAATCACCACATGAAATTAGTAGTTATAACTCAATCTAAAAAAAGCGATAACGAAATCCCTTCGATCATTCAAATGTTTGAAGCCGGATTAGAAACGCTGCATGTTCGCAAGAACCGTTTCTCAACAAAGGAACTGGATGCTTACATACGTGAAATTCCTGCTCATTTCCATAACCGTATCATCATCCATTCACACCACCGTTTAGCGTTAAAATATAATTTAAAAGGATTTCATTTTACATCCACACATTTAAAGAAAAAACTGCATTTATGGTGGAACACTAAAATGATCTATATCAGAAAACCGAATCTTATAAAATCCATTTCCTACAAAAGAGTATCGGATCTTTATGAGGAAGAAAAAGTAAAGACCGATTATTGTTTTTTAGGAACCATGTTCCACAACGTGTCGGGCGAGTTATATAGTGGCTTTTATCCTGAAACTGTAACAGCTGCCATTACCAAGTCGGGCAAAAAGATCTATGCCAGAGGCGGTGTTAGCGAGAAAAGTGCTGCATTGGCACATAAACTTGGCTTTCACGGTATTGCCCTTTATGGTCATTTGTGGAAAAGCACTGCCCCGTTTGAAAAATACATTGAATTTATACGGTTTTGTAAAGACAATAACATTCCTATACAATAATGGGTATTTGGGATTGGATAGCTTTAGTTACGGGAGTTCTGGGAGTGATCCTCACGATTTTTGAGATCATCTGGTGCTGGCCCGTGGCGTTAATATCAGTGATAATCTCGATCGTTGCTTTTTATGAGCAACGCCTTTATGGAGACATGAGCTTAAATGTATTTTATTTTTTTAGCGGCATATATGGCTGGTATTATTGGAACAGAAAAAAAGATGAATCGTTTTTAGTAGCTCACATGCCGGCAAAATGGTATGCCCCTATTATTTTATCAATCGTTGTACAAAGCATCGTCTATTTTTACCTTTTACACTATTTTAAGTCCGATCAGGTATTATTTGACTCCATCTTAACAGCGTGTAGTTTTTCTTGTACCTTTATGATGACTAAAAAATGGATAGAGAACTGGCTATTCTGGATAGTGATAGATGGTGCTTATGCCGTATTATACATTATCAAAGATATGCCCACCTACGCCCTGCTCTATGGATTTTTCAGTGTCATGGTCATTTATGGTTATTTTAAATGGAAAAAGCAATTAGCAACAGGATGAGAAAAGTAGTTATTATTGGTGCGGAAAGCACAGGGAAGACGATACTATGCGAACAACTGGCTGAACATTACAACACCGTATGTGTGCCGGAGTATGCCCGCGCGTATTTTGAAGAGCATGATATTAACAATTATAACACAAGTGATCTGGAGGTTATTGCAAAAAAACAACTGGAACTCGAAAAAGAACTCTCAAAAAAAGCAAAAAAATTTTTGTTTTGCGATACATCCCTGATCACTGTTAAGATCTGGTCTACCCACAAATTCAATAAAGTCCCTGCATTCATCACAAAATCAATAAAACCTGCAGACTATGATCTGTACCTAATATCTAATAATGATGTTCCATGGATTGAAGACGCTCAAAGAAGGCATGAAAATTTGCGGGAACATTTATTCAAATGGAACAGGCATGAGCTTCAAAAGTTAAATGTGGATTACAAGATCATTACAGGAACCGGAGAAGAACGTTTAAAAAATGCCATCCGGTTAATTGAAGACGCCTTTAAAGCTTAAGCAATAAATTCCATTACGCAATTGAAAAAAGCTTCAGGTTGTTCGGCATGAACCCAATGCCCGCTGTTTAAAATTGTTTTCAGGTCTACATCCCTAAATCTATTCTTAATATCAATCATATCATCATCAGTGATATAATTTGATTTTTCTCCCCTTATAAATAAAGCTTTTGTATCACTCAGGAACGAAGGTGCCTCCACTCCAATATTATTATACTCTTTGGTAATTGTTTTCAGATTGAAACGCCATGCCATTTGTTTGGTCTCATCCTCGCGCCAGTAAATGTTTTTAAGAAGGAATTGTTTAGTTCCAAAATCAGTGATGTACTCGCTCAGTATTGCTTCAGCATCTTTACGGGTATTAATATCCGTAAAATCAACCGCGTTCAAAGCTTTTAACACCAAATCGTGATGCGCTTCATAAGCTCTTGGTGCAATATCTGTGACTATCAGTTTTTGAGCAGCATTTGGATACAGATGT
This sequence comes from Bacteroidota bacterium, assembly GCA_040386075.1. GTDB lineage: Bacteria > Bacteroidota > Bacteroidia > B-17B0 > Aurantibacillaceae > UBA4416. The sequence continues at coordinate 68,063 of JAZKGE010000014.1, read as the reverse complement.
TCAAAAAACAACACGGTTTTTCCGCCCATGCTATGTCCTAATAAAATAACATTTTGTAGTTGGTGCTCATCAATAAATTCTTTCAGGTCTTCGGCCATCACTTCATAGTTCCAAACATCGTTGTGAGGCGATAAGCCATGATTTCGCTGATCGATGGTAAATACATGGAAACCTTTTTCAGCAAAACGTTTTGCCAATGTGTTCCAGTTATCACTTTGTCCGAATAAGCCGTGTAAAATGATCAATGGCTGTCCTGATCCAAATTCTCTGTATGCTAGTTTCATATTATAAGTTGTTGGTTGTTAGAGATAAGTTATTAGTGATCCAACAACAAAAAACTATTCTCAAACAATTCTTAGTTTAGTCTTCAATTTTTAAGATCAGTTTTCTTAACATGTTCATCGCTGTTATAGCGGTCATTTGAATATTACGTTGTCGGTTATCACCAAATACAAATTGTTTGGGTATTATTCTATCTCCATAAGCTACAGCTATCCAGGTAGTGCCAACAGGCTTTTCGGCGGTTCCACCACCGGGACCTGCAATACCGGAAACAGCAATAGCAACATCGGCTTTAAAAGTAATCAATGTTTCTTTGGCCATAGCCATCACACATTCTTTACTTACTGCTCCGTTCCTTTCAAAAACAGAAGGATCTACCTTCAATAAACTGTTTTTATACTCATTATGATACGGAACAATACAACCATTGTAATAAGCTGAGCTACCGGCCACACTTGTAATTAAGTGCGAAATATAACCACCTGTACAACTTTCGGCCAGGGCCAATTTTAAGTTCTTTTCCAACAATAACTTTCCTAAGATCTCTTCCAGTTTTGGCTGTTCCTGTCCGTACTCCTCATAACCATAAATGTATTTTTCAATGATCGGCTTTATTTTATCAGCTTCGCTTTCGATCTTGTTCTTTAGTTCTGTCTCATCAAAGCCTTTGCTGCTCAATCTTAATCGTACCATTCCGGGTGATGGTAAATAAGCTAATCCAATCTGTTTTTCAGCTAAAGCATCTTCCCAATCACTGATCATTTCTGCCAGCATACTTTCGCCAACGCCTTGTGTTAAAATAGTTTTATGATAAATGAATGGGAGCTTAAACCGTTTTTTTATTTCGGGAATCACGTCATCTGTTACCATTGCTTTCATTTCATAAGGAACTCCGGGCATAGAAACATAAATGGTATCATTCTTTTCCATCCACATTCCGGGTGCAGTTCCATTCTTATTTCTTATCACTAAACAACCTTTTGGAACTTCTGCCTGCTTTTTATTGATCTCAGATATGTCCTTATTTCGCTTCGAGAAAAACCCTGTAACATCTTTTAACACATTTTCGTCGGTTATTAACTCAGCGTCAAAGTACTCACAAAAGGTCTTTTTGGTGATATCATCTTTTGTTGGTCCAAGCCCACCAGTAATAAAAACAAGGTCGGCACGCTTACTGGCATCATCAAACGCCTTTAAAATAGCCTGTTTTTCATCGGCTACCGAGCTCATGTGCACAATACTAACACCTATGAGGTTTAGCTGTTGAGCCATCCATACAGAATTAGTGTTGATTATCTGACCTATTAATATTTCGTTACCGATGGTTAAAAGTTCTGCGTTCATAGTATATTTGGCAATATATTTGTAAAATCAAGCGTAAATTTAAATATTTAAATATGAAAATTCAGACAATCATACTAACAGCTCTTATCTCAGGAAGTTTAATAAGTAAAGCTCAAAACTGGGGCAATATTATTAAGGATGCTGCGATCACCAATTCAACTACCATTATTGATGCGGCAAAAACCAATACGAAAACCGCTGCGGTGATCGAAAAAGCAGAAGCCGCATTGGGTGGCGGTACAGGAACTGCTGCACCATCATTGAGTAATGATGAAGTGATAAAAGGTTTGAAAGAAGCGTTGACCGTTGGGACCAATAATTCTTCTGGAATAGCTGCAAAAGCAGATGGCTTCCTTAAAAACCCGGCTATTTTTATTCCATGGCCTGCAGAAGCAAAGGATATGAGAGCAAAACTCATCAAAATGGGGATGCAGAAAAAAGTAGAAGAATTTGAAACCTCATTGAACAGAGCCGCAGAAGAAGCAGCAAAAAAAGCTGCTCCGGTATTTGTAGATGCTATTACAGGAATGAGCATTGGCGATGGTTTTGCCATTTTAAACGGTGCTGATACTGCCGCCACGCATTATTTAAGAGAAAAAACATTTACGCCTTTAAAAGCCCAGTTCATGCCGGTAGTAAAAGAAGCCGTTGCTAAAGTAAAAGTAACAGCCTATTGGAAACCATTAGCTACAGCATACAATAAATTACCTGGTGTAAAAAAACAAAACCCTGATCTGGATGATTATGTTTGCACCAAAGCTGCCAATGGTTTAATGACCTTGATAAAAGATGAAGAAGCTAAGATCAGGAAAGACCCAATGGCCCGTGTAACAGACATACTAAAAAAAGTGTTTGGATTTAAAAAATAAGTATAGCATTTTAAAAAGGCCATTAACAACTAGTTAATGGCCTTTTTTTATTTTGACATAAAATAGTTTTGATACCAATCTGTTTCGTGGTGGTCTTTTAAACTTTCATCTATCTTGTGTGAAGTATCTATTTTAGAGTATAGAATTTCAAGAGAAGCAAAATCACGCTGACTAATTACTTTAAAGCCTGCGTTCATCAATTGAGCAGCACATACACCTGCACCAACCTGATATACTTTATTTTCGGCAAAACGATTACCGCTATAAATAACCTGGCTACCACAGGCAGCACTTATATCCATTAACACAGCCAAATCGATCTTCTCTTTTTCAGCAATTTCAAGCATTCTTACCGATGCTTCAATCATTCCTTCGGTCCAGTCAATTCCTGATTCTGTTAATACCCTGGCTTTACCATTCAATACATCCAGCCCCGTTCCTCCAAATATATCACACATTTCACGAGGAGAACCAAATGAAAAATCTTCGGGGCAAAACCTGATAAGCTTTACGGTATTATAATTCAATAACTTTAAAATACTCGGATACTCTCCATTGGCCGTTCCATCATATCCACATAAAGTTCCGGTTAAACAAGCGCTTACCATTACCCTTAATGGGCTTTCGATGGTGGGTGTTCTTAATGATTTAAGGTAATGGATATCAGTCATGTGATTTAATTTTGGCGTTCATTTAATCATCTTAATTAAATTTGCATCTTTATACAAATTTAAACAAATGACGTTAAAGGAACGCTATGAAGGTGTAATTAACTATTTCAGAACAAATGTTCCGGTTGCTGAAACAGAGCTTCAGTATTCGAATCCTTTTGAGTTGATAGTAGCTGTTATTTTATCGGCTCAATGCACAGATAAACGCATTAACCAGGTTACTCCCAAACTATTTAAAGATTATCCAAATGCTGAAGCTATGGCTGCCGCAAGCTCCGATACTATTTTCAATTATATCAGAAGCGTGAGTTACCCAAACAATAAAGCCAAGCATTTAGTAAACATGGCTAACATGTTGCTCAAAGATTTTAATGGCGTGATTCCCAGCGATATTGATGAATTAGTAAAGTTACCCGGCGTTGGTAGAAAAACGGCTAACGTTGTCGCCTCTGTTATTTATGATAAACCGGCAATGGCAGTTGATACGCATGTGTTCAGGGTTTCAAACCGATTAGGGTTGACCAAAGCCAAAACACCTTTACAAAGCGAACAGCAACTGATCAAACATATTCCTGAACAATACGTAGCCACAGCTCATCACTGGCTTATATTACACGGCAGATACGTGTGCCTGGCCAGAACGCCTAAATGTGAGATCTGCCCGTTGACCGAATGGTGCCAATATTTTAAAACAAAGGTGATCAGTAAAGATGCGCCTCATTCTATCGCTAATAAAAAAGTGGCTTCAAAAGTCTCTGTAAAAAATGATATACCAAAAATAGTTATGGCAAAAAAAGAAATTATGACTTCGAGTGCCTCAGTCACCAAAAAGGTAGTCGCTAAAAAAAGCGCTACTCCTGCTAAAAAAGCAGCGGTAAAAGCACCGACAAAAAAAACAGTTGATGCTAAAGAAACAAAATTTGTAGCGCATAGCACTTCTTTAAAAGCCGGCGATAAAGCCCCGGCTTTTAAAGCAAAAGATCAAAACGGAAAGCTAATCTCATCCGGCGACTTAAAAGGGAAGAACATTGTTTTATATTTTTACCCGAAAGACAATACGCCAACCTGCACATTAGAGGCTTGTAGTTTGAGAGATGAATATCAATTCTTAAGTAAGAAAAATTTTGTGGTTTTAGGCGTAAGCGCCGATGACGAAAAAATGCATAAAAAATTTGCTACTAAATTCGATCTGCCTTTCTCTTTATTAGCTGATACGGATATGACTATTATTAAAGCGTATGATGTTTGGGGAACCAAACAATTTATGGGAAGAATTTATGATGGCATTATCCGCACTACATTTATCATTAACGAAAAGGGGATTATTTCGAATGTGATAACCGATGTGAAAAGTAAAGAGCACGGGAAACAGATCTTAGCTTTGTAATTATTGTTTCTTAATAAAAAAATGCCCCGATGATCGGGGCATTTTTTTGTTTGACCTATGTAATTTAAATTTATTTCACAACAAAGATTCCCATTTTCTCAAGGTCTTCCAGATAAACACGTTTACCCTTGTAGATAGCTGTTACAAAGGCATCTTTTTGTCCTTTATAAACTACTTTTTTATTATGCTCGTATGCAGTTCCAAGCGTAGTAAATTCACCGCCAATGGTAATACGTGTAATACCATCGTCCAGTAACAATTCTTCAACCTTGCCTAATCCTTTTAAATGTGCGTACGAATAGTTCTTAGGTATTTTAAATGCAGCTATCTGAACTTTGAATATCAAACCTTCAGCTGTTATGTCTCCGTATTTTGCACTATACTCTTTGATCTTTTGTTGCAATAAATTATTAGGTTTAAAGTTATCTGTTTTGGCCACAGGCTCTGTAACTACAGGCACCTTTGGTTCCTTTACTACCGGAACTTTTGGTTCTTTAACAGGCTTTACCGGTTTGGCCGGTTTAACAACTGCCACTACTGTATCTTTTACAGGAGGCGGAATGGCTACAACCGGCGGCAACGTATCTGCGAGATTAAAATTAATATCAAACAATTTTTCGTCATATCCTTCAAGTGCACTTGTATTAATATCTAATGTTTTATATGGATATGATTTGTATTTGTAGGTCAGTTTAAACTCGCCACCTGATGGCAAAGACACTAAATAATTTCCCGTTGAAGAACTACTTACGTATTCCCCAAACTTTTTATTGTTCTTATCAACGATCTCAACTAAAATAGTAGAAGCTACAGGAGCTCCTTCTGCCATGACCTTTCCTTTGACAATATAAATAGAAGGCTTTTTGCCAACGTACCCGGGATAAACCGTGTAGATATCTTTTAACCCTTGTCCTCCGTTTTTACCGGATGCATAATAGCCCCGCTCGCCATTGGCAGACAACACATAATAAATATCATCATCTGTAGTGTTGATCGGATATCCTAAATTTACCGGTTTACTGTAGCTTGAATCTTTCCAGTTAAGTCTGGATTGAAAAATATCATAACCTCCCATACTGTTCTTTCCTTTCGAACTGTAGAACAATGTTACGCCATCGGGATGAATATAAGGAGCATCATCATCATAAGCTGTATTAATACTATCTCCCAGGTTAACAATATTTCCCCAGGTACTATCCGGCATTAAGGTGGCTCTGTAAATATCTTTTCCTCCAAATCCACCGCCACGTTCGCTGCTAAAATACAATTGTCGGCCATTGGCTGTTAAGGAGCAACTTCCTTCCCACGAGTAAGAGTTAACTTCGCCCCTCAATTTTTCAGGAAATGTCCATTCTCCGCTTAATGAATTACTCATATAAATATCTCCATGATCATCACCGCTATCTCTGTAAACAAATAAATAAAACCCATCGGCACTTATAGCAATAGCACCATCATGTGAATTGGTATTTACGTTATTAACAGGCATAGGCTTTGTCCATTGCCCATCAATTTGCACTGCCTGAAATACATCTTCGAAATAGCTTCCGTATTTGTCTGCTTCTTTAAATTCATTTTGTAAGCCGCCACGACTCTCTGGTCCGCGATAAGTATAGATCATAATCGACTCATCGGCAGATAAAACAGGAACATATTCCTCGTTTGCGGTGTTTATTCCATTTCCAAAATTAGTGATCTTTGCTCCCGTGGGTTGAGCGTAAAATGCCTTTCCGTTAATGCAATACTCTTTTAATTGTTCGCCTTTCTTTTTCTCTTCAGGCGGGAGTTTTTTCTTAGCGTTGAATTTATCAAGCAGTGCGATGGCTTCGTCGAATTTATAATTATAATGATTTGCTCTTGCATAATCATACTCAATGTTCTCCACTTTTTTATTTTTTTCGTAAACCTCTCCTAATAATTTCAAGGCTACTTCATGTTTATCGCTCCTGTAAAGTGCGCACTTTCCATAACAATACTTCAAAAAATCTTCTTTTGGATGCGCATTATATAAGTTCTCATAAAAAGGCATAGCCAATAAATAATTACCATCATCCAGCATCATTAAGGCGCTTAACATTGAATCTTTTTCGGTCTTACGCCATTTTTTAGTATTGGTTGATTGAGAAAACAGATCAGAACCAAGAAAGCAAAGCAATATCAGCAAACAGTAAATTTTTGACCGCATAACATTAAAATAATAGTGGAATTCTAAAATACTAAAAATAAAGCAGATTAATCAACATTTTAATAACAAAAAACATCAATTCAGCACATCGAGACTGCCTAATCCTTCCCTTAAAACTATTGGCTCATCCAGTGAGCAATCTATGACCGTAGAAGCATATAAATTACCAAAACCACCATCAATGACCATATCCACGCGATTTTCGTATTCACGGTGAATAACTTCGGGGTCTGTATAATAATCCATAATCTCATCATCTGTGTTGTGCAAACTGGTAGTAATAATAGGGTTATCCAATGCTCTAATAATAGCATTACAAATTGCATTATCCGGCACCCTGATACCCACGGTTTTTTTGTTCTGCTTTAACAACTTAGGAACATTATTATTGGCTTCTAAAATAAATGTATAAGGTCCGGGAAGTGCCTTCTTCATGATACGGAATATAGAATTAGGAATTGGTCGTGCGAAATTGGATAAGTGGCTTAGATCGCTGCATACAAACGAAAAATTAGCTTTTTCGGCTTTAATATTCTTTAACCGACATAATTTTTCGATAGCCTTTGGCTTTGTAATATCGCATCCGATAGAATAAACCGTATCGGTTGGATAAATAATGATACCATCATTTTTTAAGCAATCAACAATAAATTGAATGTCTTTGGGGTGCGGATTGTCATAATTCAGTCGAAGTAACATATCATAAAGATACAACAAAAAACATACCTACGGATCAGAATGATTTTACAAAGTAACCGATCAAATCATTGTTAACTCTTTTACTTTACCGTCCTCAACTATAACGTAAGACATAAATCCAATCTTATACTTTCCATTAGGAGCAAGATCATCATTCAGATATACAATCTCATTTTTGTTTGGGTAAGTAAATTCCTGCTTAATAACCAGTTCACCTTCTTTAATTTTATAAAATTGTTTTTCATGTTGCCAGTTTTTCTTCTCGGCATTCCGCTCTTGTTTTTCAATCTTTCTGTATTCGGGTGAACTTGTAGAATACTCGATGATTTCATCATCGCCAAACGAACTTAAAAGACCATTTTCATAAAAGGTAACTCTTCTTAAGTTTCCGTGTTTATCATGGTACTTTACAACCTGAGCTGAACTTTTGCTAAAAAACTCTGTTTCTGTGGAAACATGCAGGCCTCCTCTTCGTTGAATATATTGTTGAATTTTATTTCCGCTAAAAAAATGGGAAACGAACATAACGATGCTAAAAACAATGACTAATACAACAACAAGCTTTACCATCATTTATTGATCACCTCTTCCAACGGTTTACCGGTTGTGCCATTAGGAAACGACATGTGTAACATAAGCGAAACGGTTGGCGCAATATCCACAATATTAATTTTTCGTACGGTACTTCCTTTAGGAATACCTTGTCCATAAAACAACAAGGGTACATGTGTGTCATAACTGTATGAGGCGCCATGAGTTGTGCCTTTATTATGATACTCCATCCATGCTGGGTTATAAGAGAATGCTACGTTTCCGCTTCTTACATGGTTATAACCTTTTTGAATTAGATGTTTAAATGTTCCTTCAACAAAATCGTTATTCCTTAAAACTTCGGAAGTATAAGCTTCGGCAACTCCTTTTACTGTCAATAAATAATTTACCAATACATGTTCAACTACCAATTTATTTAATTTCATAGCCATTATCTTGGTTTCATTCAAAAATACCTGCTGATTTATAACTGATAATACAAGACTGTCGCCGAACTGATTCATGCAATGTGCTTTTATGTTTTTAGCTAGTTCATCTTCGTCAATATATCCGCCGGGAATTTTCACATCCATCAAATGTGCCGGCACATCACAGGCTCCATGATCAGCGGTTAAAAATAACACGTAATTATCTTTGCCTACAGTTGCATTTAACGTATTGATCAATTCTTCCAGGTCTTTATCTAAACGCAGATAAACATCCTCAACCTCCACGCTTCTTGGCCCGTACGAATGCCCCACGTAATCAGTTGACGAAAAGCTAATACATAACATATCGGTTTGCTTACCTTTACCTAATTGCTCGGCTTTTAAACAAGCCAACGCCATGTCTTTAGTGATCGTATTGCCATAAGGTGTGGCTTTAATGATCTCGAAATTATTTTTAGCCAGTTGCATTTTATAATCATAAGGAAATATAGCCGTGTCTTTTTTATTAGGAGCAGCTTCGTAATTATTTTTATCGGCAATACTTTCGCTATATCCGGCGATAGGATATAAAGTACTCCAACCTTTGGATAGATATTGTTTTGCCAATTGCTGATCATTAAAATCATTTAACCAGGCAGGCAAAGCACTCATATAATGTGTACTGGATATAAATTTACCATTGCTACCATCAAACCAAAAAGCGCCGTTGGCACTATGGCCTGCCGGTAAAATAGAACTACGGTCTTTTAAAGAAACAGCAAATACTTTGGCCTGTTGATTGGTATTTAATTTTAATTCATCGCCAATAGTAGTTACCAATAAATTTTTAGGCGACATTAATCCGGCTTTACTTTCGGTACCAACTGATCTTACTTTATCGTCATCCGTACAGTAGGTTTGCTTACCTGTTTCCTTTACAAACCAATCATTTGAAATGATACCGTGTGTTGCAGGACTTGTACCTGTATAGATTGACGCATGACCAGGGCCTGTATAAGTAGGCACATAGTTGTAATGCGTGTTCTTATAAAAATATCCTTCGTTGATGAGCTTTTTAAATCCTCCGTTCCCAAATTTATTCCAGTAGCGATAAATATAATCCTGGCGCATCTGATCAACCACAATACCAACTACTAATTTAGGTTGTTTAAGTTCAGTAACAGCTACAGGTTTGGTTTGAGAGAATAAAGAGTTTGTAAGGATTATTAAAACAAGTATTTTTTTCATATTTTATTTTTAAAATTATAATTCTGCCAGAATTATACATTACATTAACTTTTATCCAACGTTTGAAACACCGAATTGTTACTCACAAACTCAGGAACGATATCTTTCATTTTTGCAACGATCCTTATATTATCCTGGGTATTGAACAACAAGATCAATTCATTGATAAATTGAGTTACCTCAGCAAATTCATGTTCCCGAACCTTGCCAACCAATATTTGCTGATGATGGGTTGCCATCGTATTTTCTGCACTTGCTAATAATTCTTCAAATAATTTCTCTCCGGGACGTAAACCTGTATAAATGATCTTTATATCCTTATCTTCTTTTAACCCCGACAGCTTTATCATTTTACGTGCCAGATCGACGATCTTAACAGATTGCCCCATATCAAACACAAATATCTCACCACCGTTGCCCATACAACCCGCTTCGAGTACTAACTGACATGCCTCTGGAATGGTCATAAAGAAACGGGTGATATCGGGATGTGTAATTGTGATCGGGCCGCCATCTTCTATTTGTTTTTTAAAGCGTGGAATAACTGATCCGTTGGAACCCAATACATTTCCAAAACGTGTAGTGATGAATTTAGTTTTAACTGTTTTACCTAAACTTTGTGTGTATATCTCTGCAATACGTTTAGAGGCTCCCATTACATTAGTAGGGTTAACTGCTTTATCGGTAGAGATCATGACGAACTTTTCTACATTAAACTCAACAGCCAGATCTGCGACTATTTTAGTTCCTAATATATTAGTTAAAATAGACTCTGAAGGATTATTTTCCATCATGGGCACGTGCTTATAAGCTGCTGCATGAAATACAATATGCGGTTTGAAAGTGCCAAACACATTTCGCATACGTTCCTTATTTCTCACATCACCAATAACCACTTCATATTTACAGCTAACTGCCTTTTCGCTAAATTCCAGTTGCATTTCGTGTAATGGACTTTCGGCCTGATCCAATAATACCAGAAGGGTTGGATTAAAGCGGGCACATTGCCTTGCCAGTTCTGCCCCTATTGAACCAGCGGCGCCTGTAATTAAAATGGTCTTATGATTTAATTGATCATTAATTAAAGCTGTATCCAATTTAATAGGATCACGTTCTAAGAGCTCTTCAATGTTAATACTTTTGATCTGATTAAAACTTAATTCGCCATTGATCCATTTAGCAACAGGCGGCACATTTAATACCCGCACGCCTAATTGCAAACACTCGTCAATGATCGCATTTTTTTTATCAGGTGCTAAATTCTGGATGCTGATAATAACAGATTCCACATGGTTATCCTTGATCAATTCAGCCAGTTTAGATGCAGGATAAACGAACACACCTTCTAAACTCCTTCCCTTTTTTCGTTCATCATCATCAATAAATCCAACTACTTTATAACGTACAGCAGCATCTCTGTCGAGTGTACGTTTTGTGATGATCCCACTTTCGCCGGCTCCATAAATAATGACCTGTGTCTTTTGTTTTTCGGGATTCTTGTTTTCAAAATAAATGGCTTTGATCGCTAAACGTGAACTGATCATAATAAAAATAGTAACTAATGCATCTATTACGATAACCGAGTGAGGAATGATATAATACCCCAATAAGATCTGGCGTGTAAAAATATTGATGATATATAAACAAAAACTGCTTAATAGTACGATCGCAAATATCCTGGTGGCATCTTTAGCGCCAGTGTACCTTACTACGCCTTTATAAGTTTTAGAAATAATAAAAGCTAGTAATCTTACTGTTAAAACAATAGCATAATCGTAAGGCAGGTTTTTAAGGTCTTCGGGAGGAATGGATTTAAAATTGAATCTTAAAAAAAATGCCAGGGTTAATGAAAAAGCACAAATAATGAGGTCAATAATTAAAATTGACCAGCGAGGTAAATTGTACTTCCAGAAGAATTCTAGTATTCTGTGCATCCCTGTAAAAATACATTTTTAAGAGCAAGGAACAAAATTGAGTTAGTATAAATGTTTAAGTGTTTTAATATGACTAAGATGTTTGCTTTTTTGGGCGTGCCGGCTCGAAAAGGCAGAGCCGTCGGGCTGACCCGTTCCAATCTTTTTTTGCAAAGAGACAGCAAAAAAAGGATTTTCACTTGCATCCCTCACGCGGTTTAATTTTAAGTTCAAGACTAATTTTCTCGATCTTGCAATAATGTGTTTAGTAATTTAAATAAGGCAAAATTAACCGCAGTTTTTCGTCGCTAAAAACACCTAAGCCTCTGAGATCATTTTCGGTCAATTTCCCGTGCTTGCTTCTAAAATTAATAACTGCCTGAGCCGACTGAAAATTAAAATACGGATGCTTGCGCAACGAATTAAAATCAATGGCATTAATCGGAATTTTAATCAAGGCATTTGCATCCAGTTTAATTTGAGAAGAAAGTGACAAGTACAAACTGTCGGTCATTCCGTACACTTCCATGAGTTGATTTATTGAATGAAACCCACCCAGCATACTTCTGTACTTAATAATACGCTTGGTAAATCCAGGGCCAATACCTTTTAAATACACAATAGATAAACTATCGGCGGTGTTTATCTCCACTAATTCCCTTGTAAAATTTTTCTTTTCGTAAGCATGTGGTTTGTTAGCAAAAGCAGAATCCCGTTTATACTCTTTTTGCGGGATCAGAATATAACTTTCCAATTCCTGATATAACTCAGGAGACAAACCATACAACTTCTTTAAGTCTTCAGTTTTAAAGAATTTACCTCCTCTGTTTCTAAAATTTACTAAAGTTGCGCTTAGTTTCTTTGAGAAACCTAGTTTTTGTGCATCTTCTTCAGTTACCGTATTTGGATTAAATACAAAGCGTTGAACAGAAACTAACATGTTATGTTTGAGTTCTTCAGTTGGCTTTTTATCATTTTCAACTGTTACCTCAAAAGCGTCTACATTAACTTTTGTTAGCTGAACATGGTTTTTATCCCTACTCATCCAAGGCATTAGCAAACGAATGACAAACAATACTACAATGATCAAACATAGAACAAAAACACCATTGCGCTCCTGCTTATTGAAATGAAAAAAATTAAACAGATATGATCTAATTTTCTGAACCGGCATTTTTACTTCGTTTAAACATAAAATAAACAGGCACACCCAAAGCAATGATCAATAAACCCATACCGCAATTAAAAGTTTTATAAACCAATAAGTCAACACAGATCAAGGTAGTTAAAATAATGTATAAGGCTGGGACAACAGGGTAACCAAATGCTTTGTAAGGTCGCTCTGCATCAGGCATTTTTTTTCGCAATACAAACAAGCCGGCAATAGTAATGATATAAAATATCAAAGATGAAAACGTACAATAATCTAACAGGTCGCCATAAGAACCGCTTAAACATAATAATGAAGCCCAAATTCCCTGGAAGATCATGGCATTAGATGGCACATTGAATTTATTTAAGGCAGCAGCCTTTTTAAAGAATAAGCCATCTTTTGCCATTGATTGAAATAAACGCGAGCCTGCTAATATCAATCCGTTATTACAACCAAAAGTTGACACCATAATTAAGGCTGCCATTAAATATTTGGCAATATCACCAAATACAACAAATAAAGCGGCTGTGCCTACTCTGTCTTTTTGAGCAAACATAATTCCCTCTGCAACAACAGAATCATGCATTTTGTAACCTTGAATTGGCAGTAAACATAAGTAAGCCACATTCGCCAATATATAAATTAAAGTAACGATACATACCCCGAAAAATAATCCCAAAGGGATATTACGTTTCGGGTTTTCTACTTCACCGGCAATAAAGGTTACGTTGTTCCATGCGTCACTACTGAATAAAGAACCGATCATGGCTAAACCTAAAGCAGTGGCCAAAGTCATTCCTGATAAAGGCATAAACGTTTGCAAATTATTTTCTCCACCCATATACATTTTAGCGTCCCAAGGTTCTCGAAAATTATTAAATGCTGTAGTTGATTGCGTACAGTAATAAATACCCACAATAATTAAAGCAAACAAAGCAATTAGTTTTGCTGAAGTAAAGATCCGTTGAATGGCTTTTCCATGCTCGATACCCCGGGTATTGATAAATGTTAGTAAAGCAATAATAAAAATAGCGAGTAATTGTGCGCTTGTAATTTTCAAATTAATGATCTGAAACATGACATTTCCTTCTTCAAAAAAAGGAATGAACACTCCTGTAAATTTTGCAAAGGCAACAGCCACAGCTGCAATTACTCCTGTTTGAATTACCAAAAAAACGGTCCAGCCATATACAAAGGCAACCAGATCGCCAAAGGCCTTTTTAATGTACACAAATTGCCCGCCAGCTTGTGGCATCATGCCTGCTAATTCGCCATAGCTTAATGCGGCAAACAAAGTAATAACACCGGTTAAGATCCACACTACCAAAAGCCAACCCGCCGAACCGATAGTTCTCGCAATATCTGCACTTACAATAAAGATCCCTGAGCCGATCATAGAACCTGCTACTAAAAGCGTGGTATCAAATAAATTCAGACTTGGTTTTTTAATGCTCATATATAATTTGTTAACGTAAAAGCGTTACATGCCCCACTTTTTCTAAAGTATTACTCGCAATATCCTTAGCTGTCAGTTTATAGGTGTACACTCCCAGTTCGCAATTTACATTTTTATAGGTTCCATTCCAACCTCCGTCGAGATCATTTGTTTTGAAAATATGTTCGCCCCAACGATCAAATATCAATAATTCTATTTCAACATAACCGCTATATTCAGGCTTAAAAATATCGTTGATACCATCCCCATTTGGCGAAAAGCTATTAGGAATATAAAGTGTGGGAGTTACTTTTATCTCCACCGAATCTTTTGCAACACATCCAAACTCATTGGCAACAATAGCGTAATAAGTAATACTTGAGGGCACAGTAGCAGCAGCGCCGTTACAAAATATGCATGACAACATATAATCAGGCATCCAGGTACTAATTGTATCTGATGTGCAATACATTTGAACAACTTCTCCCGAGAATACTTCGGCGGTTTTTGGAGTAACCGTTAAAGTTGGTAATGCATACACTATTACAGCGTAGGTCCCTGTGGTAATACAAGGACCGTTATAAACATTTAATGTGTATGTTGTATTGTATTTAGGACTTACAAACGGATTGAAGATATCAGTATGATCTATTTCATAAGCAGGCGTCCATTCATAGTCATAATTTCCAAAGGGCCCGATAAGTTGCTTTTTATCGTTCACACATATAGCTACAGAATACGTATTCATAGGTACGTGTGTAAAAGAATCCACCCTGATACTATCTTTAAACAAACAGTTGTTTGATATCGTTGTAAGATAATACCATCCAGGCGTAAATACATTTACAACCGCTGTGTTTTGTCCGTTGCTCCAAAAGTAAGATGAGCAAACCTGATCTGCTAAAAGCCTTACTGTATCATCAATACAGGCGTGTGCAGGATCCAGAATGATCTTTGTATCGTTTTTAAATACAAACACCTGTGCCGAATCATATTTGTAGCACCCGTTCTTTTCAACCGTAACGTGATATAACTGATCGGCTGGTGGCGATACTGTTGGTTGTTGAATACCTGCATTATTTAAAAACACATTGGGTGTCCATGTATAACTGCAACCCGCAGGAGCCCCTAAATTAAGCTGTATCGAATCGCCAAGACACATGCTTTGTGAAGGAACAGAAACTAAATTTAAAGGTGGCGCAACTGTAACTGTGGTATAAACCGTATCAGAAATATTGCAGGAATTACTGCTAAAAGAAACAAGCTGAACCGTATAAACACCCGCAGTTGAATATGTATGTACCGGAGCAAAAGTCGTGGATGTATTTCCGTCACCAAAATCCCACGAATAAGTTACCGCTGTTGTATCATTAGTGTTTGGAAAGCTAACCTGCAATGGTGCGCAACCACTTTGCATAGCAGGCAACGGGGTTAAAGCAAGCACAGAAACAACATTGATCGTAGCATAAGCTGTATCATAAATGTTACAGGTTAAAATATTTTGCGATATAAGTTGTACCGTATAATTACCAATTGCCGTATAGGTGTGAGATGCAGAATAAGTTGTTGCTGTGGTTCCATCACCAAATTTCCAAAAATAATTAGCAGTCGTTGAATTTGAATTACTAAAATTAACAAGCAATGGTGCACAGCCCGATTGTGAAGGAATTGTTACACTCATGTTGTTCAATGAGAGTACCGTAATAGTTGTATAAACAGTATCCCATTTGTTACAGGTTGCATTATTATTAGCGATCAGCTGAACTGTGTATACGCCCACCGCAGTGTATGTATGAGCCGGTGCAAATGTTGTAGACTGTGTGCCATCTCCAAAATCCCAAAAATAATTAACTCCGTTTACACTATTATTGGAAAAATTAATGGCAAGAGGAACGCAGCCGGTTGTATTGCTTGCACTTATTCCTGATTGAGCTACAACCAGGTTTGGACTAAATGCAAATTTCACTACGGCATTATTACAATTAGGTGACCCATTGGTGGTAGACCATGCTGTAGGCGTAGTTGGCATATCATTATTACCACCGCAACTTTCACAAATTGCCTGGTAAATAACACCTGATTTATCAAACCTGCTTGTTCCACCATCGACATGTTCGCGGCTTAAACTACCGCCGAAAAATGTAGCATACTGGAGTGCCGTAGCGTTTGGGTTTAATACCATAAAATAAAAATCTTCACCGTCGGTTGTGTTAATAAAAGCGTTTGCTGTTACCGGCAAACCACTAGTAGAACTATTGAATTGATTATTTCCGAACATAGTGCCACCCCAACCCGATAAATAAATATTACCACAAACATCTACTAAAAAAGCAGAAGGTGATATATCAGGAAATCCATCTCCGGAACCAACAACCGTAGAAAAAATTGAATTCGTTAAATTGGGACTTAAACACTGAATAAACTGCCCGCTGTTTGGATTACTGTATACGCCTGCAGAAACAGGATAAGAGCCTTCTGTTTGTCCGAATAAATTCACCCTGCCTTGCTTATCCACTTCTACAAAATAGGATTGGTCGTAAGAAGGTGTGCCGATATAAGTTGATGCTAAAACAGAGTTGCCGTTAAATGCCAGTAAACTTACAAAACCGTCAATGCCTCCCTGTGACGCCGCATGTAAGCTTCCGGGAGTAGTGTAAAAATTAGTACTTGAGGTTCCGCCGGTAACATACAATTCATCATTACTATTTAAGGTAATACTATAAACACCATCCATAGAAGAACCTCCATAATAAGTACTATAGATCAATGCCGTTAAATTTGGGTTCAGTTTAGCTACACAACCATCCTGTGGACCATTTAATGAATTTTGAATACAACCCGGCGTTACCGGAAAATTGGAAGATATAGTACTGGCTGCAATATATATATTGTTCGTATTATCAACGATCACACTTCCTCTCAGATCATCTGAATAGTTATAGTGAATACCGCCAAGCGTTGTTGTTGAATTTACCCCATCGTTTTGCGAGCCACCCAAAAAAGTACTTGCAACTAAACCAGTGCCTGTTGCATTAAGTTTTGTAATAATGAGGTCACAGCCGCCCGCATTTGCTGTTTGAAAAACACCTGAAGTAACCGGATAGTTGGCAGAATAGGATCTTCCGAATACAACCAATTGGCCCAGGTTATCTACAACAATACTTTGTGGCGATTCATTACCTGTTCCGCCAATGTAAGTTGAATACAATAAATTTGCACCTGTTGGGCCGAATTTTGAAACAGAAATATCGCCACCATAACCTGTGCCGCCCATATACACAGTTTGAAAAGCGCCCGGAGAAAGAGGATATGAAGGCCCAAAACACATGCCCGCTGTATAAGCATTCCCCTGAACATCGTAAGTGGCTGTCATTCCAAAGTTGTCGGACAATGAACCGGTGTATGTTGCAAACACTAAAGTAGGATCAATAATTAATTCATGATCTTTATTGTAGTTGTTTCCCAGTTTAAATCTCACACGGTCTTTTTCTAAACTGTAACTGCACTCCACTTTTATTTCCTTACCGTTAATTATCTGATAAGCGTATGGTGCCTGCTGAGCAATCTCTCCTACTTCTGTATGAATGATCAGATCTCCATCAACTACACTTAAACGATCCTGACCAGTAAAATTCATTACAAGTTGGTTAACATCAGCACCTGGTTTAATCACGAAATCGAAACGGAAATTATTCTTGTCACTAAACAATTTAAGATCTATTCCTTTGTACAGATCATGATATTTAATTTGTTTGTAGGATTTGACACGGGAAGCCCATTTTGATGGGTCGTTTCCGATGAAATAATTCTCAAAAAAAGAATTGGAATCTGATTGTTGTATTTGAGGATTTGAATTACAATTTTCAAAATCCATCTTTACGGAATGGTATGTAAAAGACCCTACCTCATCATGTTTATGATGCAGGGATTCAAGTCCGTCTTTTGGATAAAAAATATAAGAGAAGCCTTGTCTCTCTAAAAATACCTTTCCGCCTTTGAATTTTCCTTCAAACAGCACCTTATCATTCCATTGCCCCTTATTTTGAGCAAATAATACATAAGAAGATTTGGGCAAAGGATCTTTGCTAAGCTTCCCATATCCAAAAGTGGAAAAGAAGATAAAAACAAATATGTAACCGATAGCTTTTATGGTTACTCAAATATATGATAATTAATGAGATATAGCAATATCTACACTCATTCATTCCATTAAAAAAGGCGGTAAAAACCGCCTTCTTAAAATCTATTCTTTTATCTGTTTTTCAAGATTACTGTTTCGTTTACTATATACAAAGTATATTATTAATCCAAGTCCTAACCATGCTAGAGAAAATAATTGAGCATCTTTATCTAATTTGATCATTAAAAATGTGTTAATTAAAATTCCACAAACCGCGATCACAGGAAGCGCCGGAACTCTAAAATTTCTTTGTAATAACGGTTGTTTAACTCTTAACAACCATACTGCAATACATACCATGGTAAAAGCGAATAAAGTACCAAAACTTGTCATATCCGCTAATGTACTAATTGGTGTAAATCCAGCGACTAATGCAATGATTACCCCTAAAAAGACTGTGTTTTTATAGGGTGTTTTGTTAACAGGATGCAATTCTGAAAAGAATTTTGGAATTAGTCCGTCTTTAGACATACCTAAAAATATACGGGATTGGCCCAACATCATTACCATTAAAACGGAAATTAAACCTACTGTTGCAGCTATGGTAATGATAAATACTGCCCAGGGCATACCAGCTATTTCAAAAGCCATTGCTACAGGTGCTTTTATTGCATTTGGATATGGCCCCATTGGATCAAAATCTTTATAATTCATCATTCCTGTTAATACCAATGAAACAGCTATATACAATGCAGTACAAACCATTAATGAAGTAATAATAGCAAAAGGAACATCTTTTTTAGGGTTAATGGCTTCTCCAGCTTGTGTAGAAACTGCATCAAATCCAACATAAGCAAAAAATATTGCAGCTGCCCCTGATATAATTCCGTTCCAACCATACACTAAGCGATCCTTTCCGTGATCTAAAATAGTGGTTTCTTCAGGGATAAAAGGAACCCAATTTGCTGTATTTATACAAAAAGCTCCGACAATAATAACAAATAGAACGGCCGCAATTTTTATTACAACGATAACATTATTAGCCTTCGCAGCCTCTTTAGTTCCTCTAACTAATAATGCTGTAACTAATAATACAATTATTGTCGCTGGTAAATTCATTGAAAATCCTGAACCCGAATAGCTACCGGGGTCTTGAGTTAAAAAATCAGGTAAATGTACTCCGAACAAACCTATAAACTTATTGAAATATCCGCTCCAACTTACTGCTACAGTCATGGATCCCATTGCATATTCTAATACTAAGCCCCAACCAATGATCCATGCAAACATTTCTCCAATTGTACCGTAAGCATAAGCATAAGCGGAACCTTCAACTGGTATCATACTTGCAAACTCACTATAACATAAGGCGGCGAATACACAAGCAATTCCAGCAATTACAAAAGACAAAGCTAAAGCTGGTCCTGCATGAAAATATGCTCCCGTTCCGGTAAGAACAAAGATTCCTCCGCCTATAATAGCGCCAATTCCTATGGCAGTTAAACTCCATTTACCAAGAACTCTTTTAAGTTCACTTTTTTTCATATCGGCCTCAAAAGCTGATACCGGTTTTATTCTCCAAACTGACATATTACTATTTATTTTTATGAATGAATTATATCTTAACTATTCAAATATATATTTTTTTATTTAATTAAACACAATATCTTACTTTTGAGCTGTGGAAAATTTAGATACCGAAGAAACATCATACCAACAGCCTCCTGTTTTACCAAAACCCATTTTAGAGCAGGATAAAAAGAACTGGATTCGCAGATCACTGGTCAGTCTTGGAATTTACGCTTTTTTATTTTACGTTATTTTTGATCAAACTCTGATCTACATAGCTGCTTTGTTACTTGTAGTAATGATCCACGAGTCGGGGCACTTTATCGCTATGAAATTTTTCAAATATAATGACGTCAAACTTTTTATAATTCCTTTGCTCAGCGCTTATGTGAGCGGTAAAAAATCTACCATTTCACAACGACAAAGGATCATTATCATTTTAGCAGGGCCTGTTCCGGGCATTATTATTGGCTCCTGTTTGCTGATAAGCACTGTTTATTATCCGAGTGAACGGATTGAAATGCTGGGTAATATTTTTTTCTTTTTAAACTGGTTCAACCTGCTCCCTATTATTCCATTAGATGGCGGGCGTTTACTGGAAACCTTGTTTATACATCAAAATCATGTGATCAGACTCGTATTTACAATAATCTCCATTATATGTTTATCTGTTTTGGCTATCCTCTTTAAAAATCCTATACTTTTGATCATCCCTTTATCAATGGTATTTGACCTGCTGATGGAAATTAAAAATCACAAGATAAGAGAGTACCTGAAACAAGAAAACATTAATTACATTACTGATTACAAGGACCTTCCGGATAGGGATTACTGGAGCATCCGCGATTGCATCTTGTTATCATTTGGAAAAAGATATACAGGTGTACAGGCAGGCGTACAACAATACAGCTTATTGGAAGGCGGACTAATTCAACATGTGATCTCTGTTTTAAAAATACCTTTTATTAAAGATGTGAAAATATTTGGAAAAATTATTGTTACATTAATTTACATTTTCTTCCTGATCATATTACCATTTTATATTTTTAGCTGATCACTGGATTTGAGAAATAAGTGCGTTATATTTTTTTTGCTGGCAAGTTGTATCATTCGATCACAATCTATCGATCTATCTATGTTGCGGGCCATCAATAAAACTGAACATCCTAATTGGGATAAAACGATGAGATTTACTTCGGCAACCGTTTATCCAACTTTGGCAATAGCTCCAGGCTCGCTGTTACTTAGCGGTTATGTTAATAACGACAAGGTTATGATGAGAAATGGTATAAAAACAGGTGTTGCTATTGGGTTTAACGCTTTATTAACCTCTGGTATAAAATATACAGTTAACAGACCAAGACCGTCCATACAGTATCCAAATGACATTGTTGCAAGAACACATTCCGGAAAACTTTCTTTTCCTTCAGGTCACACATCCAACGTTTTTGCAGCAGCTACTGCCGTAACTCTATCTACAAAAAAATGGTATGTGGCCGTTCCGTCCTATGCTTATGCCTGTTTGGTGGGCTATTCGCGCATGCGATTAGGCGTTCATTTTCCAAGTGATGTTTTGGGAGGCATGATCATTGGTATTGGATCTTCTTTATTGATCTTTCAATTAGATAAATGGATTCAAAACAACTAAAACACAGGCATACCATTTGTATGTTAATTTATGTTTAATTAGGTGCATTATTTTTTTAAAAGACTATTTTTACCGTTAACAATCTGTTTTCATATGAAACATCTATTTATCATTACGCTTTTATTTATTTCGGGAGCTATGTTTGCGCAAACAAAGCCAAATACCACGCCCGAAAAATTATTACAGGTTTCAGGTGTTGTTTTAGACGACAGTTTACAACCACTACCGTTTGTTTCTATTATGTTGAAGGGAACGCGTTCGGGTACGGTAAGTGATTTTTATGGATTCTTTACCATTGTGGCAAGGCCAGGAGATGAGATGCAGTTCTTTTCGATCAATCATAAAAGTAAATCCTATAATTTATCAGATACGTTATCAGGAAAGCATTATTCTATTATTCAGATCCTTACAAAAGATACGATTCAACTTGCACAGGTAAATGTTTACCCCTGGCCTAGTAAAGAGCAGTTTAAACGTGCTATTCTTAATCTCGATCTAAGTGATTCGGATATCGAACGAGCATATAGAAATATGGATAACGAAGATGTTCGCGAATCTATCAAAGGCGGATCAATGGATGCGGCAGCCAATTACCGCGTAAGAATGCAACAGCAATACACGCGTTTATACCAGGTTGGTCAGTATCCAAGCGTGAGCTTATTAAACCCTGTTGCCTGGGCCAAGTTTATTGATGCCTGGAGAAAAGGCAAACTAAAGATCAAGTAAATATATTTAAACAGGTATATAATTTCAGTTACTATTTATCCCCTTTATTAGCGTTAATTATTAAAAATATACTTTGAACAAGTAAGATTTTAGAAATTTATTTTTTTGATGCCTGACTTATTATTTTATCTTAGATTAAAATTAAGCGGCATGAAAAAATTAACGTTATTTCTCTCAGTCATATTGATGACACATCAATGCGCCATCTCTCAAAATTTTTGGGCATATACTGCCGGAAGTATTAAAGAAGATGAAGCCATGGATATCTGTTACGATAACTCAGGTAATATCATTTCGGGCGGTTATTTTGCAGGAACAACTCAATTTGCTCCTGGATTAAGTTTAAATCCTACTTCAAACGGAAATCCTGATATTTATATTTCAAAATCAACGGCTGCGGGACAAATCATTTGGGCAATAAAAGCGGGGGGTAACGGAAGCGACAGAGCTACTTCAGTAAAAGCAGATGCCAATGGTAATATTTATATTACCGGTTTCTATTATGGTTCTGCCACATTTGGGACAACTGTTTTAACATCTGTAAGTGGTTCACAGGATGGTTTTATTGCAAAGCTTGATCCTTCCGGAAATTTTTTATGGGCTAAATCTTTTGGCGGTAATTTAGCCGAATGGGGAAATGCCATTGCCGTTGACGAGCTTGACAATCCAATTATCACCGGACAGTTTCAAGGCACTGCCAATTTTAGCGGTACAACAGTAACCAGTATGATGAATCCAAATACTCTGTTTTCATCCTTTGATGTGTTTACGGCTAAATATACGCCCGCAGGTAATTTAGTATGGGTAAATAAAGGTTCAGCAAAATATGATGACAGAGGATTGGATATTATCACCGATAATTTAAATAACATTTATGTATGCGGACAGTTTTCTGATACTATTCAATTTCAAAACACATATAACAACCAGATCATGAATGCCAGCTTCATTGTTAAATACAATGCAACCGGGCAGGAACAATGGTTCAGAAAAGCAAGTGGTGTTTTTTCTATTCCTTACAGTATGGTGATGGATAACGCCAATAAAATTTATATTACCGGAGATTTCCAAGGAACTTACACATTTTTTGGAGCCTCGGGCAACAGCTTTATAAATGGAGCTTACACTAATAAAGCTTTTTTGATGAAGATAGATAATAACGGAAATTTCATCTGGGGGAAATCTGAAGCAAGTAATAATTATGTTTCAGGAAAAAAAGTAGCACTTGATGCGCAGCAGGACCCTTATATATTTGGAGAATTTGGATGTACAATGAATGAATATTCGAATGCCTATGGGCCGGGCATTTTTAACAGTATTGGTTTTGGCGATCTATTCATTACAAAATATAATAATACCGGAACACGCCAATGGTTCAGGCAATATGGCGGGCCGAGAAATGACAAAGCTCACGGTTTATTGGTAGCAGGCATTAACGAACCCATTATGGCTGGCAGTTATGAGCATCATTTGAATATACCAAGTACGTATAATAACATAACAAGTATTAATAATTCTATAACAGGAATCGGGTTTAACACAAATCAGCCAATTGGTTATTGTTCTGCGCCAAACAATTATACCGACTATAATGAGCTTTATTGTCGTGGTTATTCTGACGCTTTTATTTATAAGGGCATTGATCTTACCAGAAATCCTTATGATTATTATACCAGAAGTGGCAGCTTATGTAATTTGAATTTTGTAGGAAATTGTATTGAAGATAGATTTGGATTATTACAGTGCCCGGATACAATCCCGATTTGCTATAAAGGTTTTATAAGTTCAGATACCCGGGCAAATACCAGCGATTACTACAACTACAGTAATATTGGGCCTATTCATCATTATATGTGGAATAACAATATTAATGATACTTTAGAAAAACTTTGGGTGACATCAAGTGGCTATAATCATGTAAAAGTAACCACACTCGACGGATGCTATAGCAGCATTGATACAGTATACGTAAAAATAAATCCTTTACCGGCTCCCCCAACTATTACAGATAATCTTGGTGTCAACAATCAACATTTTCCTATGGCTAACAACATTCACGTATGCGGGCCATCTACTATTACACTCACCGGAGGAAATATACAAGGAAATTTATATCAATGGTATGGTAATTCATTAAGTACACATGATTCTTCAGCCATTGTTAACACAAGTGGAGGGCATTATTTTGTTGTTACTAATGTTTATGGATGCACTGATACAAATACCATACACATTCAATTGGATCCGCCAATTCCTAATTTTGGCCCTAAACAAAAAAAC
Organism: Bacteroidota bacterium; assembly: GCA_040386075.1. Taxonomy (GTDB): domain Bacteria; phylum Bacteroidota; class Bacteroidia; order B-17B0; family Aurantibacillaceae; genus UBA4416. The sequence goes on along the minus strand of JAZKGE010000014.1, from coordinate 43,575 downwards.
GATACCATAAAAATATGCGAGAATTATAATGACATTCACATCATTTGTGATTCGATATCAAATCCCGGTTTAAACTACCCGTATCCATGTGTCGATCATCAGGGAGTTTTCACTGTTTCACAAACACCGGGATTAAGTCTCAGTCCTGTAAATTCTTTTAATCATTGTGATTTGAGTTTTTATGCTACAGCCTCTGCAACCGGTAATTATACCTATACGGTAGGTTATGTCATCAACAATTTATGCACACATGATACTATTTATTTTACTGGACATATTTATATAATAGTAAAACCTACGCCCAGTGCAACTCTTAATCTTACAGGTAACAATTTATTATGCCCCGGGGACTCCTCTTTATTAATCGGAATTATTAGCGGGTTTAGCTCCCCTAACATTACTTATACAATAAGTCCGAATGATTCAATAATGGTTTACAATCAAGGTTACTATCACATAAATGCTTATCTAACAGATACCATATCAGGATGTACAGGTGTAACCGGTGATCAATTATACGTAACAGTAAAACCAAACCCTTTTATCATATTAAACCCATACAACTCTATTATTTGTCCTAATGATTCCATTAAACTCACACTGAATTTACCAAATGCTACTAACTATGAGTGGCATGGCCCATCGGGCCTACTTCCTATCAATACACAAAGTTTTTATAGTCAACAGTCAGGCTTTTACCATTGCATTGTTACTGATAATACAGGTTGTGTATTTACAACCAATACTGTTGAACTAAAACAATATGCCACACCTTACTTAATTAGTACGCCAACAAATATTATTTGTAATAATCAACCCATCACTTTAAATGTTATTACGTTAGATGCCACTCAGATTGTTTGGAATGCACCTTTGTCTGGCAGCGGTGCTACAAAAATTATTACAAGTCCTGGTGTTTACTCTTGTCAGGTAACTATGTGCGGCATTACAACTTCCTTATCCATTAATATCCTCGGGTCTAATCCTGTAGCTAACATTACTACCTTTGGTTCAACAACGGTTTGTCCTTTCGATTCGGTATTACTGACGGGCAATTCAGGCATGACAAATTATGTATGGCAACCCGGTAATCATTTGGGACAAAATTATACCGTTCACTCTCCCGGCAGTTATACACTGGAAGTAACCGACATATATGGTTGTACAGCAAAATCTTCTCCTGTTACCGTTGCATTTACTTCTACTGTATTTCCACCTGCTTCTGTTAGTAATGATACCATTTGTGCCGGCCAAACCGCTACTTTATCTGCTACAAGTTTCGGTAATCAATTACATTGGTTCCCGAATATAAATAGTGGTTCTGTTATTAATATAGGAACTACCTATGTAACGCCATCTTTAACCACACAAACTACATATTATGTTGCTTCTGTTAATGCTACAGGTTGTCATAGCTCGGGCATTCCTGCTACGGTATTTATGCATCAAACATCTATTACACCTATGCTTTTAACAGATACGACTGTTTGTAAACATGATAGTTTGATCATCACGGCACCGTATATAAATGGAGCCACTTATAACTGGTCGGGACCAGGAATTGGAACTAATAATACAAACCATATTTTAATTGGTAATGCTGATAGTACAAATGCCGGAATATATTCGTTACAGGTATCCGGCTTTGGCTGCAACAGTCCAACTTCTTCTACAAACATCTATGTATTGAATTCAATAGCACCGATCATTTCAGCAAACGATTCTATTTGTGAAGGATCCAATTATTCGATCGCTGTAAACGCCAATCCAAATTACAGTTATGAATGGCAGGGGCCAAATAATTATTCAAATACAAGTGATTCATTAAATATTATAAATGCAGCTGTTAATCAGTCGGGCACATACTCTATTACTTCCAATTTATTTGGATGCATGAGTACTGCAAGCACAATTGGACTAACTGTATTACAAACACCACCTACCCCAACCATTACAGGTAACACAACCGTGTGCGCAGGCGACAGTATATTTTTAAGTGCTGCTCCAAATTCAACTTCTACTTATAACTGGTATGGTATGAATGGCTATGTAGGTTTTGGCAGTAACATTTCATTTTTAGCTGCGGATACTTCCTACAGTGGTTATTATGGTGTTATAGCTACAAATGTGTTTTGTCCAGGCTATACGGCTTACGACTCTATAACTGTTGTTCCATACCCTGTTATGATGGCTACAAACGATACGCTTGGTTGTGATAACGCAGCAATAACAATTTCATGTTCTAGTAATTACGGCAATTATGTTTGGAATACTGGCTCAACCAGTCCATCAATTTCAGTAACACAAAGTGGTACGTATTGGGTCTCATCTCAAAATGGCAATTGTGTAAAAACAGATTCCATTCACGTGAGTTTAATTCCTTGTTCAAATTTTGAAATCAATGTATTTACACCAAACGGAGATGGTGCCAACGATATGTTTATGTTCAAGTCTGCTGCCATTACCGCCATTCACTGTGAGATCAGAAATCGCTGGGGAGAGAAAATGGGAGAGTTTGACGGACCAACAAATGGCTGGAATGGAACAAATATGTTCAACAGCAGGGAATGTGAAGAAGGGACCTATTTTTACATTGCCGAGATCAAAACGATCGAAGGTGTATCGAAAAGTATAAATGGTTTTGTGAGTTTAATAAGGTAACAAACTGATTTATAAGCCTATTTAGATAGCCGGAAGAACTGAAATTCCATTTCTTTTTGCAATATTTGTAGCTTAAGTCCGTTATTTAACCTGTGCTGCAAAAACACGTATATACCATTATTCTTTTCTTCATCGGGATCATTGCGATTGGACAAACGGCTACTATTTCGGGTACCATTAAAGATGATGACGGTGTTAGTATCCCCGATGTGCAAGTTGCTATTTTAGAAGATGGCTCTATTAATACGACAACTGATGCTAATGGGTATTATACATTAACTGTTCCGGCTGATAAAGACATTACGCTTTCTGCATATAACATCAGCTACATACAGATCAAAACAAAATTTAATCTGAAAGCAGGTGAAAAAGCAACTTTTAATACTCGCTTGGTATCTAAAAATAATATCGGTGAAGTTGATGTCATTTATGAATCAAACAGAAACAGAGAAATACAACGCATTGATCCTAAAAATTTCATTTACATACCAAGTCCAAGCGGAAATATTGAAGATCTTATCAAAACACAGATTGGTGTAAGCAGTAATAATGAATTAAGTAGCGGTTACTCTGTTCGTGGTGGAAATTTTGACGAAAATTTAGTGTATGTAAACGACATAGAAGTGTATCGTCCGTTTTTGGCAAGAAGCGGGCAACAGGAAGGGTTAAGCTTTGCAAACCCCGATATGGTAGGTAATATTGATTTTTCGGCAGGAGGTTTTGAAGCAAAGTATGGCGATAAAATGTCGTCGGTATTAGACATCACTTATAAAAAACCATTAAAGTTTGCAGGAACCGTAAGTGGTAGTTTATTGGGTGGGAGTTTACACTTACAAGGGGTTTCAAAGAACAGGGTTGTTGCCTGGAGTCTTGGCTCACGTTATAAATCAAATACGTATCTATTAAAAAGTATGGATACCAAAGGCGAGTATCGTCCGCGCTTTTATGATGTACAATCTTTTATCACATTTACTTTAAACGAAAAATGGACCGTTGAATTTTTAGGAAATGTAGCCAATAATCAATATTTAGTTATTCCCGCCAACAGGGAAACTACATTTGGGACAGTGAATAACGCTGTGAAATTGAGTATCTATTTCGACGGACAAGAACTTACCCAATATACAACCATGATGGGAGGTTTATCTACTACCTTTAAGCCAAACCAACGCACCAAACTAAAACTGATCGCATCGGCCTACCATGCTACAGAAGAAGAAAAATATACGGTGCAGGGACAATACTACATTGATCAACTGGAAGCGGATTTTGGTAAAGATAATTTTGGACAGGTTGCATTTAACAGGGGTGTAGGCACATTTTTAAATAACGGACGAAACAGAATAGATGCTTCGGTATTTAATATTGAACATAAAGGAACCCGCTCTATTGGAAGAAACAGCGAATTATTATGGGGGGCACGTTACCAACACGAGATCATTGAAGATAAATTAAGTGAATGGAGAACGATCGACTCTGCCGGCTATGTGAGTCCCTATAGTGCTAATGAAATTAATCTCATAGATGTTGTTAAAACAAAAATAAATTTACAAACCAACCGTGTACAGGGGTACTTACAATACACGTTCAGTAAGCGTTTACGCGATTCCTCAATGATCACCACTACAGCAGGTGTACGAGCAAACTACTGGGATTTCAACAAACAAACTGTTGTGTCGCCAAGGTTAACATTATCCTATAAACCATACTGGAAACAGGATATTTTATTTAAAGCTTCCTGGGGATATTACTATCAACCACCTTTTTACAGAGAGATGCGTGGTTTTGACGGAAAACTGAATTCAAATATCAGAGCACAACAATCCATTCACTATTTATTATCTGCTGATTATAATTTTAAATTATGGCGTCGTCCTTTTAAAGTGATCCTGGCAGGATATTATAAAGAACTGAAAGATCTGATCCCTTATGAAATTGACAATACGCGTATCCGCTATTTCGCCAAAAATAATTCGATAGGTTATACGCAGGGCGTTGACCTGAGAATTAACGGTGAATTTATCAAGGGTATTGAATCCTGGGCTACGATCGGTTATTTAAAGACCATGGAGAATATCAGTGATGACAGAAAAGTAACCTATTTTAATGCATCCGGCGACACCATTATTAAGGGTTATACGTTTGATACAAAAGCCGTTGACAGTAATGTTGTTCACCCTGGTTATATACCAAGACCAACCGATCAGCGTGTAACCTTTGGCATGTTCTTCCAGGATTACATACCAAGAGTTCCGTCCTGCAAAATGTACTTGAACATGCAATTTGGAACAGGGTTACCATTTGGTCCTCCGGGACATGAACGTTGGAAACAAGTATTTAGAATGCCTCCTTACAGAAGGGTTGATATAGGTTTAGCTTACCAGATCATTAAAGAAGACAAACCTTTACCAAAGAAAAATCCTTTCCATCATTTAAAAGGTATGTTCATTAGTGTTGAAATATTTAACCTGTTGCAGATAGACAATACTGTTTCCTATACATGGATCACGGATGTTACTAACCGACAATATGCCGTTCCAAATTATTTAACACGCAGAACGTTGAATTTGAAATTACAGGTGAAGTTTTAAGAACTTTCTTTATTGTCTTTAATTAACCGATTCAATTGTTTTTCGATGTACATTTCAGAAGTTACCACAGCCCTTTGGATCCTTCTTGCATAAGTGATACTGTCCATAACTTCCTTATTTTTTTCCTTGAGATTTTTAAAAGCTTCATCAACTAATTGCTTCTGTTCTTCGATAATTATTTTTTGTTTTTGAGTAACCCGAAAACGATTAAAGAGAAAAACTGAAAACACAAGTACCAGAGCCAATCCTCCATACAAGGCATAACGTTGTGTTCTTTCCTGCTCTAACCTCGACTCTTTTTGTGCAAGTACAGCTTCATGAAGCAATCTTTCCTGCTCTGCTTTCTCCTTATCAAACTTTGATTGCATTTCGGTGATATTAGCAACTGTTTCATCGCCCGAATTTGCCGAACTATCCTTCATTTCTGTATACAAAAGATGATAATGATAAGCTTCTTTATAATCGTTTTGTTTCACATAAATTGCTGATAATTTATTGTATCCATCTTTTAATAACTCAATGTATTTTCGCTTTCTACCAATTGCAATCTCTTTATTAATACAATCTATGGCTTTTGAAATATCACGTTTTTCAACATACACATCGCTCATTAATGAATAGGTTGTAGCAACATAATAATCTATTTCTTCATTTTCGTACATGACCAATGCAGAATCGAGGTAACTCAAAGCCGTTTCATTTTTGTGCATTAGGTGATTTAGTTTAGCAACGTCTTTATATCCATTTCCAATGTGTTCAGGCGCTGCAAATTCTTTGTATTTATTCAAGGCAGCTAAATAATTATCAAGACTTTTCTGATAATTATTCATGCTTAAATAAATAGCTGCAATATCTCCGTATGAATCTCCAACCCCTTTAATATCTTCTAATTTCTCTGACATTTTCAATGAAGCAAAATGATTCTCGATAGCTTTCGGGAAATTGCCCATATCAATGTAGCAATTGCCTATACGTTCGTAATAAACCCCACATTCAAATACATTATTTATTTGTTTTGCGATATTTAATGCTTCAGTATAATTTTGCAGCGATCTATCAAAATCACTTTGTAGTTGATATATGTCCCCTAAAGTAAAATAGGTATTTGCCAGTTCAAGCTTATCACCGATTTCGCGATAAATATTTTGAGCAACCAAAATATTTTCAATTGCCTTTGCAAATGCAAATTGATGATAATACACATTACTGATATGGGTATATGCGCTGGCCATTCCCCGCTTATCGTCCATTTTCTCATAGATCTTAAGAGAGTTCAGATAATAATGAACCTTTTTATTTCCATCGCGTTGAATTCTTCCCAAAATAAGAAGCAGTCTGGATTTTGACCTTAAATAGAATCCCAGGTATATATCTTTTTTAAGTATTTCCTGGATATCTACTTTAGTTTTGATCTCTGCATTTGCCACAACAGGTGAATAATTACTGCATAAGCGGAATGCATAATTAACATAGTACTCCATCGTATCGTCATAGGTTCTTTTAATCAAGTTGAACATAATATTGATCCTGTTAGTATCATTTGCTTTCGAACCTTTTTCGGGCAATTGCTTCAAAGTTAAAAATAAAGAGTCCAGCTTTTTTTTCTGAACCACAGGACTTTCAGGTGTCTGTGCAACAACAAGCTGGATCAAAAAAACTAAACAAACTATAGAGATCAGTATCCTCATCCTGATCTTAAACTTTCGTTTTCAATACGTCAATAACCTTTGTTAACATGTCGTCAGTAAAATCCAAATGTGTAACAAAGCGAACGGTCTGTTTTCCAAAAACAGAGACTTTGATATCAAAAGGCTGCAATTTTTCCTCAAAAGCGGCGGCTGTATATTTATCATTCAGATCGAAGATCACTATGTTAGTATCAACCGGCATCACGCTTTCTACAAAAGGCAAAGCACTTAATGTTTTACCAATTTCTTTAGCACGCCCATGATCTTCCTTTAACCGCTCTACGTTATTATCCAAGGCATAAATACCAGCTGCGGCTAAAATACCTGCCTGGCGCATCCCGCCACCAAATACTTTGCGAGCACGCCTGGCTTTTTTAATAAAATCTTTTGTTCCTAAAAGTAAAGATCCAACTGGTGCTCCCAATCCTTTACTTAAACAAATAGAGACCGAATCAAATTGATGCCCGATATCTCTTGCATCATAATTATTTTCAACCAGGGCATTAAAAATACGTGCACCATCTAAATGTAAGGGGAGCCCTTTTTGAACACACAATTGTTTGATATCCCGAATTGCATCCAGGTCGTAACAACTTCCTCCTGCTCTGTTCACGGTGTTTTCGAGGCAAACCAAAGATGTGCGGGTTAACCAGTCATGATCTGCATTGATATTATCTTCAATATGTTTTGCTGTAATTCTTCCCCGGTCACCTTGTACCAATTTCGCCTGTACACCCGAGTTAGATGAAATTCCACCACCTTCATAATTATAAATATGTGAATTAACATCACAGATCAATTCATCACCGGGTCTGGTGTGGCAACGAATTGCTATTTGGTTGGTCATAGTACCACTGGGACAAAACAAAGCTGATTCTTTATCAAATAAAGTAGCTGACTTTTCTTCCAGTAATTTAATCGTGGGGTCTTCTCCAAACACATCATCTCCCACAGGAGCATTGAACATTGCGTCGAGCATAGCTTTAGACGGTTTGGTAACAGTATCGCTTCTTAGATCTACAAACATAAAACAGAATTTAGAAACATAAACATAAGAGAATATTATGATATTTAACAGAAGTATTTTAAATAGGGAGCTTTGTAAAATAGTATAATATCTGTACCTTGTATATTCATAAAAACAAAGCTAAATGCAAAAAATTTTATCACTGGCAGTTACTATTTGCTTAACTGCCCATTCTTTATTTTCTCAACAAATAAACCCGGTAAACCAACACTGGTGTGGATCGGTGGAAGCCATGGAGGCTCATTTCAAAAAACATCCTGAGTTAAAACAACAATTTGAGGTTTCTCAGGTTGAGTTAAATAAAGCCGAGAATACATCAGCTGTTCAGAAAACTGCTGCAGTTGATTATACCATACCTGTTGTGTTTCACGTATTACATGTAAATGGGAACGAAAACATTTCGGATGCACAAATACATAATCAAATGGCCATTTTTAACAGAGATTTTAATTTGCAGAATGCCGATACTTCGCTGGTTATTGCTCCCATGAAAAGTGCTATTGGAAATGTGCATTTTACATTTGTACTGGCAAAACTGGACCCCAATGGCAATTGCACAAGCGGCATTGACCGTATTTTTGATCCTAAAACAAATAGTTGGGAAGGCGACTTCCAGGATTACATTTATACCTGGGATCCAACCATGTATCTTAACATCTATGTTGTAAAAGGTATTGAAAGTGGTGCTGCAGGTTACGCTTATTATCCAGGTAGTTTAGGAACAGGTTCTCCAATGGATGCAATTCTGATATTACAAAATTATGTGGGGAGCATTGGTACGGGCAATGTAAATCAATCGAGAGCATTAACGCACGAAGTAGGTCACTGGTTCAATTTACAACATGTGTGGGGCAACTCAAATAACCCTGGCGTTGCCTGTGGAAACGATGCGGTAGGCGACACTCCTTTAACTAAGGGATATACTTCGTGTTCTACTTTACTTGGTTCACAGATATGTACACCGGGTGTTTCCGAAAACTACCAGAATTACATGGATTACTCCTATTGCAGTGTAATGTTTACCAATGGGCAGGCCACGCGTATGACCAATGCACTTAACTCTTCAAATGGTGGAAGAAATAATTTAGCGTCATCTTCTAATTTAGCTGCTACCGGTATCACTCCTCCTGCTCAATGCGCTCCTGCTGCTCTCTTTAAGTCTGACAAGCAAGTCATCTGCGCGGGACAATCTATAACTTATACTGATCAAAGTAATATAGCTGCACCAACTGGCTGGACATGGAGCTTTGAAGGAGGGACGCCAAATACATCAAATGTTCAAAACCCAACCATCACATACAACAATCCAGGAACATATTCGGTACAGTTAGTTTCGAGTAATTCTGTAGGAAACTCAACTCCTGAAGTAAAAACAGGTTATGTTATTGTTTTACCAGCTCCTGTATCGACTTCGATATATGAAAGTTTTGAAACCAGCACTTTACCTAACTCAATATGGAGCGTAAAAAACATATCAGCAACTAACACCAACTGGCAGCAAACATCAACAGCAGCAGCTACCGGTAATAAAAGTGTTATAGTGAGTCAAACTGTAGCTCCATCTTCTATGGTAGAACTTTACTCTCCAACATATAACTTTAATGCAATGCCAAATGTAGCATTAACTTTTAAGTGGGCAGGTGCCGAAAGGGACACCACAACACACACCTCCTATGATTCATTTAGCATATATTTCTCAACCACCTGTGGTGCATCATGGGTACCACGTTTAACCAAAAACATAAAAGCAACTACAGCAGGTGTAAGTGGCATTGTTAATGGAAATTTTAATCCAACACCGGCCCAGTTTCACCAGGAAGTAATCACCATTGGATCTTTAGCCTCTGCAACTAATGTGTTATTCCGCATAAGGTATACATCTGAGGCAGGTTCATCTAATAATTTTTACATTGATGATATTAATCTGAGCACTGTTACTTCCTTAAAAGAAACAATGCATTCATTATTGAACCTTAATGTCTTCCCTAATCCTGCAAATCAAAACATATCAGTAGCATTTGACCTGCTGGAAGATAAGAAAGTAGAAATAACCTTAGATGATGTTTTGGGAAGGGCTGTTAGAAAAATTGCACAGCAAACATTAGGAAACGGATATCATTTGATCAATATTCCTGTAAGCGACTTAAGCAAAGGTATTTATTTTGTGAAAATGAATGTAGATAATGCGATAACCACACAAAAAATAATAGTAGAATAAGTATTATCCGGAATCAATAAAAAAAGGTGCATCTATGTGCGCCTTTTTTTTATTCTTAAACTTTTTTTTCCGAGTATTGTTCTACATAAAACGTGACTCATGAAAAAATTTATCCAAATAACACTATGCATTTTACTACCCCTTGCTGTTGGAGCAATAGGGAGTTTTGCAACAACTAAAAATATTAATACCTGGTATTTATTTTTAAACAAGCCTGTATTTAACCCACCTAATTGGTTGTTTGGTCCTGTTTGGACCATTTTATATATTTTAATGGGTATTTCATTTTACCTGATTCTTCAATCACCGAAAAGCGACCTTCGTAAAAAAGCTATTGTTATATTCTGTATTCAATTGTTCCTTAATTTCTGGTGGAGTTTTTTGTTTTTCAATTTCCACTTACTAGGAATTGCATTCATAGAGATCGTTTTAATGTGGTTAGCCATAATTGTTATGATCATGCAATTCTTAAAAGTTCATCGAACAGCTGCTTTATTACAAATACCGTATTTGTTTTGGGTAAGTTTTGCCAGCCTATTAAACGGAGCGATCTGGTACCTGAACTAGATCACTTATGACCAATATCCCAGCTCTTGTATTTTTCATCAAATACCCTGATGTAAAATATAAAACCATTTTGCCTGTATAATTCTTTCAGATAAGGGCAATATTTTTTTATGATCTCCTCATCATTTATTTTCACAACAAAACAATTAGGGCGGGATGTCTGAACATCTTTCATCCAATTTGCACGAAGTAAACTGTAGGATGTTGTTAGATTAACATTTTGATCGATATAATCCTGTCTTCTAAAGTTGACATGTTCTATAAAAGACGAATCATTTTTAAAAGAAGGGTCCAGCTGGCCATAAAACAAAGTCGCATAACTTTTCATACCAATAGCCTCTACATTAAAATGGTGTTTGGCGCATTGCTTATAAAACTCAATAGCTGCGCGCTGACTATATTGCTCCACTTTAGGAGCAACGACCATGACCATGCTATAAACCAAAAACAACGAACCTACAAATAACAGATAGATGAACTTAAATTGTTGTCTATTGATCCTGATCAAACTGATATAGGATATGATCAAAAACACAAGGCCTATTAACCATTCAAAACCATTCCAATACACATTAGCCTTTAAATTTTCTACAGCAAAAGGATCTGCGATCAGATTACTTGAAATTAGCCATGGTTTCAAATAAGGAACGCAGCCAACCACTATAAAAGCCAAGCCAAGCAAGCTGCTGATGACTATAAAAGTAATATGAAACCATTTTTTCCACCGGTAATTACCTGATACTAATTTTTGAATGGCGTAAGTTGCCAGGTAAGTTAAAGGGAAATAACACAGAGACGAATAATGCACTATCTTGGTTTGCACTATAGAAAATAAGATCAGCACTACCCAAAACAAGCTCATCATCCAGCGTTTCGTATGTTTTTGAAAAGGCAGATCAGTAGCAGAACGCTTATGTGCCAATATTAAGAAAACAGATGCCGGAAAACAGCCCAATAATAAAACCACAAAATGATAAATAAATGGCCCGCCATGATCGCTATCTTCTGTTTTAAATAAACGGATCTGGTAATCGATAAATTCCTTGATCACTTGTCCATGACCATTCATTAACTCAACAGCAAACCAACTCAATCCTGTTAAAAGGAACGCTGCAAAAAATACTGCAATGAATTTAAAAGAAGAGATCTTTTTAAAACGTCCCAATACAAAAAATACGGCTACCGTTAATCCAACCAGGATCAATGCTGCCGGACCTTTGGTGAGTAGAGCCAGTCCTAAAAAGAATCCGGATACAATTGCCGTTTTATATCCCGACCTTCCAACCGGATTATTTGTGTGCTGCAATAAATAATAAACCGACACATAAATAAATAGGTTGAACCAGGGATCGATGATGCCACTCTTAAAAAACAAATGAGGCAATAAGGTAGAAGCATATACAAAGGTCCAGATCAAGCCAAACTTACGATCGTTCAATTCTTTCCCTGTTTTATATAAGATCATGAGTGTAAAAACGCCGCATAAAGCATTGGGGAAACGGGCAGCAAATTCATTTACGCCAAATATGTTCATGCTAATAGCTTGCAGCCAGATAAACAAAGGTGGTTTTTCCCAAAAGGGATGAAAATATAATTGCACGTCGGAATTATTTCCCGTTACCAACATTTCGCGAGCACACTCAGCAAAGTTTATTTCATCCCAGTCAAACAAAGGCATATTACCAATAAATGGAATGAACAACAGGCAGGCTGCTGCAAAAATAAAAGCGTATGCTTTAGTATCTGTATTTAATAATCTAAACACGTTTGTTTTTGTAATTAGATAATAACTGTATTAAACCTGTATTTAATTGTGGCCATTTATTTTGATAATAAAACACAATGTATAACAATACTGCAAATATAAAACCTATGATCGAACCTACATATACATCAACAAGCCAATGCTGAGACAGATAAACACGGCTATAAGCGGCCACTACTGCCAGTAAAAAAAACAAGAGTTTTAATAAATGATTCTTTGTAACAAATAATAGGCAAAAGAACAAAGCAAAAGCCGATAAAGCATGGCCGCTGGGAAACGAATGAAATGCAACTACCTCCACTCCATCGGCCAGTTTCAGCTGTTCCCGCACATAATACTGAAATACAAAGTGAGGTCTTGTGACTTCATAATATACCCAATGCTTTAAAATATAAGATAAAATACCTGCTCCGGCATAAGAGAATAAAATATATAATGACACCCGCACATTTTTAAAGGCAAATAGGATTGCAATAAACAGTGCAAATAAGCCATCACCTAAATGAGTAATATAAGCAAAGAAGTGATCTATTGAAACATTTCCCACATAAGTATTCATCTCCCGATGGATCTGAACTTTCCCTACATGTAACAACACGTTGCCCACATAAGCCAACAAAGCAAGGTAAAGAATAATGTAAAAACTATTATGTTTGATAAAGACTTTCAAAATTATTTGGTAGCTGGTGTTTTTTTATCTTCTGTTACTGTTTGAATTGGAGGTGTAACTTTTACATCTTTTTTAAATGGCTTATCCTGGGCTGCAATGTCGCAAGAGGTTTTTATAGCCTGTTTCACAACTTTCATCAAACAATCAGTTGGCTGCACATAAATTTGTTTTACAGTACTATCGGGCATTGTAAAGGTCATATCCGTTGCAAAGCTTTTTGGTCCTTCAAATAAAAATGGATCTTTAAAATAATCTTCCAAATGAATGTCCTTTATATGGATCTTTTTCTTTAACACAACGGTATACAACTCAAAAACGGCATCTGTTATTTTAATAGATATCACATTTTGCTTACTGTCATAACCAATTTTCACATGTCCTAATACCTGGGATTTATATCCAAAAGGTCCCACTTCTACTTTGGCATCGCACATAAAATCGCTGCTATCGGGCTTAAAACTGATGTGGGGATTTACTACTTTCCATTTATAATGCCCGTCGATAATACCTAAAACTTCGTATTGATTGGTTCCACTGATCTCACCAATGGCTGTAAATACTTTATTGACAGCCCGTTCGCTTAAAACAAAGGCAAAATCGTTGAGACCCTGTGCTTTTAATACCGAGTTAAACAGTACTAAAAAAAGAAGAATAAGTTTCTTAAATTGCATGGCATAAATATATAATTTTACTATGCTTATATTTGATAAAATAATAAACATCTCACACATTTTTACTCTTTTTTAACGATAAACGTATGAACATAAAAGCCAACGACCCAAGCCTTACTTCATGGATAGCTGTAGAAGCTAACTCCGATTTCCCGATCCAGAATTTACCATTCGGAATTTATTCTGATACAGATACCAAACACCACGCCTGCTCTGCCATTGGCCATTACGCCATTGATCTGTATGAACTGGCCGATCGTGGCTTTTTAGCAGGATTGAATATTGATAAAACTATTTTCAATAGTGCTTATTTAAATGATTTTATTGAATTGGGGAAAGATGTGACCCGTGCACTGAGAGACCGATTATCGGACTTATTAAGCAGTAATAACCGCGAATTGCAGGATAACAAAGATGCATTTCACCACATTTTTAAACCACAGGCTAATGTAAACATGTTACTGCCTGTGAAAGTTGGCGATTATACTGATTTTTACAGCAGTATTGATCATGCTACTAATATTGGCACCATGATCCGTGATCCAAAAAATGCATTGATGCCAAACTGGAAATACATTCCTGTTGGTTATCACGGGCGTGCGTCGAGTATTTGCGTTAGCGGACATTCGTTTCACCGACCAAAAGGCCAAATGAAACCGGCAGATGCCGAAGTACCGAGCTTTGGTCCGAGTAAATTATTGGATTTTGAATTGGAAACTGCCTATATCATTGGCAAATCAACCAAACTGGGCGATAGCATCAGCACCGAAAAAGCAGATGATCATATTTTTGGAATGGTGTTATTTAACGATTGGAGTGCACGCGATATTCAAACCTGGGAATATGTGCCATTAGGGCCCTTTTTAGCTAAAAATTTCGCATCAACCATCTCTGCCTGGATTGTAACATTAGATGCTTTGGAACCATTCAGAACAGAAGGCTATGTGCAAGATCCAAAAGTATTCCCATACCTGGAATACACAGGAAATAAAAATGTAGACATTAAACTGGAAGTTGCTATACAACCGGAGAACAGTACCGAAACTGTTATTTGTAAATCCAATTACAAATACATGTACTGGACCATGGAGCAACAGTTGGCTCATCATACTATTAATGGTTGCAACATGAATGTGGGCGATATGATGGGAAGCGGAACAATTAGCGGACCTGACCCGAAAGAATATGGCAGTATGATGGAATTGAGCTGGAAAGGCACCAAACCATTAAAATTAAATGATGGAAGCGAACGTAAATTCATTAACGATAATGATACGGTTATTATGAGAGGTTATTGCCAGAATGATAAGGTACGTGTTGGTTTTGGTGAATGTAAATCGAAGGTGCTACCGGCGAATTAAATAATTTATATTAATGTCAAAACAGGGTGATGAGTTTGAAAGTTTAACTGAACTGATTTTTAAAAAATTAGTGACTGATTCTCAATTTAGTTCTGTGCAAAAAAATGTAAAACTTGACGGTAGAGATGGTAAACGGCAAATAGATGTTTTGTTAATAAGCAACACCGCGGGATTTGAATTAAAAACAATTATAGAATGTAAAGATTTTAGTGCAAAGGTTAGCGTAGGGAAAGTAGATGAACTTCATTCAAAAATGGCAGATATTAATGCCAATAAAGGCATATTAGTTTCAAGAAAAGGCTTTTCTTCAATGGCTATAGCCAAAGCCAAAAGGCTAGGTATATCATTATGTACAGCTCATGAAGCACTTAGTGATAAATGGGGAATTGATATAGAAATTCCAATAATATTAACAGAAGTTCAGCCAATTGCCATAAACCCACACGGTGAGTTTACAACTAGCTTACAAATTACATTCAGAAAAGATTCCATAAAAACAGTTAATGACGTAAATATTATGGACGTTTTTCATGAAAATTGGAAAAATAATAAAATACTCCATAACCTATCAGAAGCAGAACAAATCTACATACCTTCAGAAATAACTCCACCTTTTTTTATAAGAGATATTAATAATTCAAAAGTAAATCTGGAGTTATTTCAAATATGTTTCCAATTAAAAATCAATCATTATTTTGGCTACCTGAATGACAAAAAAAACACTCAACTTTTAAGAAATATAACTGACGGGACAAATACTATTTTTTTTGATTCTAACTTAATTAGTAATTATAGAAAAACATTCACTAAAATAAAGAAGGAAAAAATTCCAAGTTTTGAGATGCTTAAATTAGAAGTAAGAGTATATCCTGAATTTTCATTAATAAGTGAAGAATTCGAAATGAAAGAAAAGAAATAAATCCAATAAATTATTTTCGAAGAAGAAGATCAATGAATAAAACCCAGCAAGTAAAAGAAGGTTTTGATAAGTATGCCACTGCCTACCAGGACAGGCATATGGAGGAGAGTTTGTATAACGAAACCTTTGATGTGTTTTGTGATGTGATCAAAAAACAAAATGCTGGTATTCTGGAACTTGGTTGCGGGCCGGGAAATATCACACAGTATTTACTAAAAAAACGTCCGGATTTTAAATTATTGGGTCTTGACCTTGCTCCTGTGATGATAGAACTGGCAAAAGTAAATAATCCAACTGCTGAGTTTGAAGTGATGGATTGCCGTGAAATTAATTCTTTGAATAAAACATTTGATGGCATTATGTGTGGTTTTTGTTTACCTTATATTTCCAAAGAAGAAACTATTCAATTAATTAATGATTCTTATAACTTATTAAATCCGGAGGGAGTAATCTATATCAGTACCATGGAAGATGATTACAGTAAATCAGGATGGAAAAGCTCGAGCGACGGTAAGCACCAAATGTTCATGCATTACCATCAGGAAGATTATATAGCTGCAGCACTTACAGAAAATGGCTTTAAAATAGTTGAACTGCGCCGCCAGGATTATCCAACCACCGATGGAAGCAAAGTAATTGATCTAATAATCATAGCACAAAAATAAAATGGAGCCGCGTATAGAAACCTTTACAGAAAAGAAACTGATCGGGCAACGAATCATAACATCGTTGACAGAACACAAAACTTTTGAATTATGGCAAGGCTTTATGCAAAGGCGCAAAGAAATTGAAAACTCAATTGGTACAGATCTTTATTCTGTTCAAACATTTAATGACCAGTACTGGGCTAATTTTAATCCGGCCAATAAATTTGAAAAATGGGCAGCAATTGAAGTGAAAGATCATAATTCCATTCCTGATAACATGGAAGCTTTTACTATCCAAAGCGGGTTATACGCTGTATTCATACACAAAGGTTTACCAAGCGAAGGACCTAAAACATTTCAATACATTTTTGGAACCTGGTTACCAAATTCAACTTATCAATTAGATGATCGTCCGCACTTTGCTGTGATGGGCGATAAATACAGCAATACTGATCCGGCATCTGAAGAAGAATTGTGGATTCCAGTCATGTTAAAGAAGTAGCATTTCTTTATTGGAACACAGATTAAACGGATTTAACCGATTAACACAGATATAAAATCAGCGAGTATCTGTAGCATCCGTTTAATCTGTGTTCCATTTTTAAAATAATATCAATTTCTTATCATACATCAAGAGATAGTAAACTATCCTGATATACCTTTGTTCTCATAAAACAAATAGATCATGGACAGAAAAGAATTCTTAAAAAAAGGCCTGATGGGTACAGGAATGTTTGTTGCCTCTTCTGCATTGGGCAATATCCTTAAAAATGATATTGATGAATTAAAAGAACTTGAGGTCATTGGATTTAATCACATACCAAATACAAAATCAACAATTATGAAAAACACGGTATTACACAAAGCAGAAACCCGCGGTGATGCTAACCACGGTTGGTTACATAGTAAACACAGTTTTAGTTTTGCAAACTATTATAATCCTGAACGTATGCACTTTGGTGTATTACGTGTATTGAATGACGATATTGTATCGGCTGGAATGGGTTTTGGAACACACCCGCATGATAATATGGAGATCATTAGTATTCCTTTAGAAGGCGATTTGGAACACAAAGACAGTATGGGGAATACAACCGTGATAAAAAACGGCGACATACAGGTAATGAGTGCCGGTACAGGGATACAACACAGCGAGTATAACAAGAACAAAGATGCGCAGGTTAAATTTTTACAGATCTGGGTGTTTCCGAATAAAAGAGATGTTACACCTCGTTATGATCAGATCACTTTAAAAAAAGAAGACAGACACAATAAACTGCAGCAGATCTTATCACCTGATGCTAATGACGAAGGTGTTTGCATCCATCAAAATGCATGGTTTCATTTAGGGAAATTTGATAAAGGAATTAACACGGATTACAAATTAAAATCAAAAGGAAACGGTGTTTATATTTTTAATCTGACCGGAACTTTAACAGTAAATGATCAAATAGTAGAAGCCCGTGATGGGTTTGGGGTTTGGGATATTGAAAGCCTTACATTAAAAGCAGCAACTGATTCTGAATTTCTGATCATGGAAGTTCCGATGACTGTTTAGCGTCATTGCGAGGAAGTAAGACGAAGCAATCTCATACACAGGTAGATTGCTTCTCACGCTTAGGCGTGCTCGCAATGACGAATACTTTAAACATTACAATAATATTAATAATAACTAAAAAACAAAAACATGAGCACAACCAAATGGGTTTTAGACCCAACACACAGCGAAGTATCTTTTAAGATCAAGCACATGATGATCTCTAACGTAACTGGTCATTTCAATAACTTTAATGTGAATGCCGAAACAGAGGCTGACGATTTCTCAAAGTCGAACATTTCTTTTACAGCAGATATTAATTCAATTGATACTAATAATGAACAAAGAGATGGGCATTTGAAATCAGCTGATTTTTTTGACACTGAAAAATACCCACAGTTAAAATTTGAATCCAGTAAACTGGAAAAAAAATCGGATGAAGAATATGCCTTGCATGGTAATTTAACCATTAGGGATGTAACCAAACCGATTAATTTAAAAGTTGATTTTGGCGGAATTGCCAAAGATCCTTATGGAAATACAAAAGCTGGATTTACCCTGGAAGGAAAAATTAACCGCAAGGATTTTGGATTAACCTGGAATGCAGCTACAGAAGCAGGTGGCTTATTAGTTGGCGAAGACCTGAAAGTTCACGCCGAAATACAACTGGTAAAACAAGCCTAGTCTCAATTATAATATCAAATAAAGGGGAAAGTAGCATATACTTTCCCTTTTATTATTTTCACAAATGTGTATTTTTACATAAACTAAACTATACTATGAAACCACCTAAAAAATGGAAAATGGCCGTTGTGATATGGCTGGCTATTTACCCACTTATTACTTTGATCTTTGCCGTTATTGGAAAAGAGCTGATCTTAATTGAGCCTCTGCCATTACGCACACTTATTATCACACTTATTGCCGTTCCCACAATGGTGTTTTTTTTAATCCCTTTATTGCAGAAACTATTACATAACTGGTTAACCAAATAATTTAGTACAAATGTCTGAAATCACAAAAAAATATTCTAATGGTGAGATCACCATTGTGTGGAAGCCATCAACCTGTATTCATTCTACCTTATGCTGGAAAGGCGAAAAGGGATTACGTAAGGTGTTTGATCCAACCCAAAAACCCTGGATAAAAGCGGAAGGCGCTCCAACTATTGATATTATTGAAAGAGTGAATAATTGTCCATCAGGTGCCTTAAGTTTTTACTACAATAACGAAGAAAGGACCGATACTGAAACCCTCATTGAAAATATTGTAGAAGTGATGCCGAAGGGCCCATTACTGGTGTATGGGAATATTACTGTAAAACATGATGATGGCACAAAACTAAAAAAGAATAGGGTAACAGCCTTTTGCAGGTGTGGACAATCGGCCAATAAACCCTACTGTGACGGCACCCATACCAAATCGGGTTTTGTAGGTTAAAAAATAAATATTAATTTCAATTTATATATTAGAAAAAACATGAACAAAATTGAAAAAATATTTGAGAACAATAAGACCTGGGTTGCAGAAAAACTAAATATTGACCCAAATTACTTTGAGAAACTGGCAGAGGGTCAATCGCCCGAGTTTTTATACATTGGCTGTTCTGATAGCCGTGTAACTGCTGAGGACCTGATGGGTGTACAACCTGGGGAGGTTTTTATTCATCGTAATATTGCCAACCTGGTGAATAATGTAGACCTGAATGTGATGACTGTTATCAATTATGCAGTACGTCATTTAAAGGTGAATCATATTGTTGTTTGCGGACACTATAACTGTGGCGGTGTAAAAGCAGCTATGCAGCCAAAAGATATGGGTATTTTAAATCCCTGGTTGCGAAACATTCGCGACGTTTATCGCACTCATAAACAGGAGTTGAATTCTATAATGGATGAAGATAAAAGATATGAAAGACTTGTAGAATTAAATGTACAGGAACAATGCATCAACCTTATTAAAACAGCTGCCGTTCAGGAAGCTTATGCTGAAAGAGGTTTAATGGTACATGGCTGGGTATTTGATATCCATACAGGCAAACTGATCGATCTTAAAATTGATTTTCCGAAAATATTAGCAGATATTATTGAGATCTATAAACTCTATTAATAAAAAAAGGTGTTTAAAATCAACACCTTTTTTTATTATTTTACTACTTCGTACAAATTAAAGTTATTATCAAGCCTAAACCAGGTGCCGTTAATGTCCTGCCAGGAGCGATTAACTACTTCTTCCCATTTTTTACCGCTTTCACTCATCATCACCTTATTCTCAGCAATACAATACCATTTTCCGTGGATATCATGCCACACGGCATCTATAGCAGGTTTCCATCTTTTTTTGTTATAAGAACTTTTTAAAGTAGCTGTCTTTTTATCGACCTTATACCATACATTGTAGCTTGCCATCCACATTCCTACATCAGATTTAACCCAAAGAGCGTTAGCCGGTAATTCTGTTGAGTTGGGTTTTCCCGGCAATTCCCCTGCTTTTAAAGCTCCAACCAGGAGCATGAAGCAAATAAATAGTGTTTTCATTATAATAAATTTTAAATCCTCTACATATAATTTTAAAATTCAACGCGTTAGCGCTTATTAATTCAATAAACAGAAAACGAAATCGAATTGAATCTTAACTAAAAAAATTCAGATACAAAATAACTCATGACAAAACTATGCCATTTACAAATGGGGAATAAATTCAAAAATTGAAGATTTAAAGACGGTATTGTTAATAATCGTAGATGAACCGAATTTGGCATTTTAAATCCGGAATAAGGCTGAAAGAATCTTTAAGAAAATTACCCTTCGATCATATTTTTAAATTCTTTAAATAATAAATTCATTTCTTCGATCTCAAAATTATCAACATGAAATGCCAATTGATTTGCATAATGGATAATGCTAGTTAAATTATTTGTTTTTCCATAGATCAATAGAGATTTTGAAAATACAAGAATATCATCAATACTGCTTAAAATAAGTATTTGTTCCCATTGCTCCATAAAAAGAGTTCTTAGTTCATTTTTAGCTTTGTCGGATAATGAGTCGTCTGCCTCCATGCCTTTTTGTGAATCACCCGATAAAAATTTTGCCAGTTTATTGATCAAATCCTTTTTGCTGATTGGTTTACGCAAGTAATCATCGCATAATTCTTTTATTTTAACTTCATTATGCTCAAATCCTGAAGCTGTTAATGCTACAATTGGTATTTTCATAAAACGAGAATCCGCCTTAATGATCTTACTTGCAGCATAACCATCCATCAATGGCATCATCATATCCATCAGTATCAGGTCAGGTTGAATTCCTTCCAAAGTTTCGATCGCCTCAACGCCATTTTCAGCAATAACAACATTAAGGTTTGAATATTCAAGAAAACCTTTTATCAATTCACTGTTAGATTCTATATCTTCAACTAAAAGAATGGTTTGATCATTGAATTTATAATCAGCATAATCATTATACACATTTTCATTATTAGAAAAAACAGACACATCTAAGTCATATATGTTGACGATAAATTCACTTCCTATACCGGGAGTACTTTTCAATATGATATCGCCGTCTAAAGCATCGACCAATCTTTTAGTAATGGCCAATCCTAGTCCCGTACCTCCGTATTCACGAGTACTTTGTCCATCCTGCTGTTTAAACGCTTCAAAAACCACCTCCTGCTGCTCCACAGGTATCCCAATACCTGTATCCTTTACACTGATCGTTAAGTTAACTTTACTGCTATTCTCGGGGTTTTCGTATAAATCAACCGTAACCTTTATTTCTCCTTTTTTGGTAAACTTAATGGCATTAGATAACAGATTAAATATTATTTGCCTAACCCTCGTTTCGTCCAGTAAATAAAAGCTTGGAAGATCATTATTTTTATACACCACATTAAATGAAAGTCCTTTTTCTTCTGCTTTTTTAACAAACATCTGATAGCATTCGTTTATTAAAAGATCAATATCGACCGTTGATTTTTCAATTTTGAATTCACCTGATTCAATTTTAGACATGTCAAGAATATCATTGACCAATGCCAATAGATTTCTTCCTCCTAATAATATTTTATCTACAAAATTTTCATACTTGGCATCCTTAGTATTTCCTTTTAATAATTCCGAAAAACCTAATACGGCATTGAGAGGAGTCCTTATTTCATGGCTCATGTTAGCCACAAATTCTGTTTTAGCTTTTGTGGTCTTTTCTGCCAGCGCCTTAGCAGCCTGAAGTTCTGTCTGAACCTTTTCCATCTTCAAAAGAGTATCTTCTATGATCGTCCTCTGCTCTTCAGCAATCTTCCTCCTATCGTCAGCCAATTCTCTTTCACGTTCAACTTCTTTTTTTTGCAGTTCGATGATGTTTTTTTGACGAATACTGATCTTAAATCTTGTATAAATAAAAAATGAGAAAATAGCGATCAAAATGATAAACACATACAATGTAGTTGACTCCATTTGTTCTTGCTTGATCTGAAGAGAGAATACATTTCGTTCTTCAATAGTTCTTAAACTATCCTCAATTTTTCGTTTTTCGTATTCGTATTGAAAACTTTTTTGTACAGATACCTTTCTTATGGTTTCATTGCTGATACTATCCTCCATTTGCTTAAATAAATGATGCATATTATAAGCATTCAAATAATCTCGTTTCTTAAAATAGATCTGGCTAAGTATATTACTCGAACTTTTGATATAGGCCGGATAACCTAACTCTTTTGAAAGATTAAGGCCTGTCTCTCCATATTCTTGTGCTTCTTTTAACTTACCTTGCTTTAAATATGTTTCTGATATAGTGATGAGTGTATTTGTGTAGTTGACTTTATCATCCACTTTTTTAAATATGACGAGTGCTTTTTTTAAATATTCTAACGATTTTTGATACTCTTTTTTTTCGTTTAAGACCGTGGTCATAATTACTAAAGAGCTTGCCTTTCCGTACTCATACTTTATTTTATCGGACAGATCTATACTCTTTCGGATATATACATTCGCCCTTGCGACATCACCTTTATTAAAATATATCATACCAATACTATTGAGAGTATGTATCATTCCCTCAAGATCATTGATCTCCCTTCTGATCTTTAAGCCTTTCTGATGGAATTCCATTTCCTTATCAAAATCACCTAAAACCCTATAGATAAGTGCTAAATTGTGGTAGCAGTTAGCTATACCAACTTTGTAATTTATTCTTTCCCTGATCTTTAGACTTCTATGGTAAAACTCTAATGCAAGAGGAATATTACCCCAAAGATTGTATACAGAACCTAAGTTGCTTAAAACTTCAGATTCTCCTTTATCATACCCAATAGCGTGACTAATAGTTAAACTTCTTTGATAATAATCCTCAGCTTTATAAATGGCGCCTTGTTTTTCATAGTAAAAGCCTGAATTATTTAAAGCAATTGATAAATACCTGAGATAAAATATGGTCTGTTGATGGCTTAGCGACTTATCCTTTAAATGGATACTTGAGATCTTTATTACAGGAAGCGTGTATTCCTGAATTTTATTAAAATCGCAAATTTCACTTAGTTCTGTATATAGTTTGATTTTAACAGTATCGTCATTTGTTCTTTTTAATGCTAATTCTAAAGAATCTATATTTTGTGATGATATTGTCCCTCCGACAATCGAAAATAATAGAATATAACAAACTCTAATATAAATATTCATCAACAATTTTTTACAAGCTAAATTAAGTAAGATATTCTTAAGAATTATCAAATAGATCAAATAAAAGTGAGATAGATCCTTATATTCATTCAAAAAGAGATTTTAAAGCCTAAATATAGTGCATTCAAAAAAAAGGCTTAAGAAACAGTTCCTAAGCCTTTTGCATTTAAATTACTTTTTAAACTTTCCTTTAAGAGCCGCTAATGCCGACATCATATCATTGGGATCATATGAGGCCACTTCTTCTTTTTTAGGTGTAGGTTTTTTAGAAGAAATAATGCCTTCGCCTTTCATAGATAAAGCAATACGTTTACGTTTGACGTCACATTCAGTAACATTCACCCACACTTGTTGTCCAACTTTTACGATGGCATTGGGATCATCCACAAAAGTATCACTCAACTGTGAGATATGAACCAACCCATCCTGGTGAACACCAACATCAACAAAAGCACCAAAATTAGTCACATTGGTTACAATGCCCGGAAGGCGCATTCCTTCGCGCAGATCCTCAATACTATGAACATGTTCATCAAAACTAAATGCCTCGAATGATTTACGTGGATCACGTCCCGGTTTTTCCAACTCACTCACAATATCCTTTAACGTGGGAATACCAATGGTTTCTGTTACATAGGTATTTAAGTTTATTTTTTTGCGAAGTTCCTTATCATTGATCAGGTCATCAATACTACTGTTCAGATCACCAGCCATTTTTTCTACAATGTGATAAGCTTCGGGATGCACCGCACTTTTATCCAACGGATGAACGCCATCCCTGATCCTCAAGAAACCGGAGCATTGTTCAAATACTTTGTCTCCCATACGATTTACTTTCAACAGATCTTTTCTTGATCGGAAAGCACCGTTCTCATTTCTATATTCCACAATATTTTTCGCCAGCGTTTCGCCTATGCCTGAAACATACGACAATAATTGCTTGGAAGCGGTATTTAACTCCACACCTACTCCATTCACACAACTCATTACTACCGCATCCAACTTGTTTTTAAGGGCAACCTGGTCCACATCATGTTGGTACTGTCCTACACCTATCGATTTTGCGTCCAGCTTTACCAGTTCAGCCAAAGGATCGGCCAAACGGCGTCCGATAGAAACTGCACCACGAACCGTTAGATCGTACTCAGGAAACTCTTCACGGGCAACATCCGAGGCCGAATAAATAGAAGCACCTGCCTCACTTACCATAATTACCGGGATCGTTTTTGGTAATACTTCAATACTTCTGATAAATTGCTCGGTCTCTCGTGAAGCAGTTCCATTACCAATTGCAATGGCTTCCAGCTCATGCTTAGCACATAATGCCATTACCACATGTTGCGATTCGGTGACACGACGCTGCGGCTCATGAGGGTAAATAACGGTTTCTTCCAATAATTTTCCCTGAGCATCTAATGCAACGACTTTACAACCAGATCTAAAACCGGGGTCAATTGCCAGGATAGATTTTTGTCCCAATGGAGAAGCTAATAATAACTCACGTAAATTATCAGCAAATACCTGTATGGCTTTTTCATCGGCTATTTGCTTAGTAAACAAACGCATTTCGGCTTCAATACTTGGTTGCAGCAAACGTTTATAGCCATCTTGTATAGCTAATGTAATTTGCTCAGCGCATTCATTTTTCGATGTGATAAATTGTTTCTTGATCTGTTCATGTGCCGATTCATCATCAATAATAACATCAAGGATCAAAACATCTTCTTTCTCACCACGGCGCATTGCTAGCATGCGGTGACTTGGACAAGACATTAAAGGTTCTTCCCACTCAAAGTAGTCTTCAAATTTTTGTCCTTCTTCTTCTTTTCCTCTGATCACTTTTGTTTTAATGATCGCCGATTTTTTAAATAAAACCCGCATTGATTCTCGTACTACAGCATCTTCACTTACAATCTCCGAAATAATATCTCGTGCGCCTTGCAAGGCATCATCAGGATCTTCGACGCCTAGTTCCTTATTCACAAATTTGATAGCTTCCTGGAATAATTCTTTGGTTTCCTGAGCTAAAATTAACTGAGCTAAAGGCTCCAGCCCTTTTTCGCGGGCAGCGGTTGCCTTGGTACGGCGCTTTGGTTTATATGGTAAATAAAGATCTTCTAAGGTTGAAAGCAGTTCGGCAGCAAGAATCTTATCCGATAATTCAGGTGTTAATTTCCCTTGTCCTTCTATCGATTTTAAAATACTTTCGCGGCGTTGCTCCAATTGGCGTAACCGCTCAATTTCATTTTTGATGGTCATTACCTGAACTTCATCCAAACTGCCTGTTACCTCTTTACGGTAACGAGAAATAAAAGGTATAGTTGCACCTTCATCTAATAATTCAACGGTTGATCTTACCTGTTTGGCATCGATCTTAAGCTCTGTGGCAATTTTAAAAAATAAAGAAGTATCGGTCATTTTAATTTGTGTTTAAACAAATATAACCCGATAAAAGCCCTGATCTTGTTGGATTTATTAACAGTTGAAAAACTAAAAGCGTGATTATCAGGTGAATTATATTCAATAATTATTTCACACCGTTCATTAAAAATTAGCCTGTTATTGTCAATAAGAACTAATATATAATATTATTGTCGTTCAAAGGCTTCCACCTCTGCCAGTGGACTAAATAAGTAAACCGTTCCGGTGCTTATTTCCTTACAGCGGTAACGCTTCCTTAGCTTTTCTCCCTTTTCGAAAATACGGGAGCCATTATATAAAAAGTGGGTTCGGTAAGGCAAATGCTCAAGCAGGATCAAATGTCCGTTTGTATCCTGTGTATCATACAATTTTAATGTGCGCATTAAAGTATCATCACTGCAACTGGCAGCTGCCGGATTCTGCAGATATTTTCGCAAAGCATATAACACATCTAAAGGCAAATTATCCGTACTTAAAAATGGGATCATTAAATCTCTGAATGACTGTTTCCACTCTTCGCCATGAGGTAAAACCCTGTTGCGGTATTCATTGAACGTTTTTAAATGCGCTATCTCGTGAACCAGAGTAATAAAAAAAGAATAAGGATTTAAATTATGATTGATCGTGATTGTATGGTTTAATCCATCTCGTGGCGAAGTATAATCGCCCAGTTTTGTACTTCGCTCTTTGGTGATCTTCAATTTAAAATCAAATTCAATAATCCATATCGCAATTTGTGGTACAGCAAATTCAGGAATATACTTCCTTAGTATATCCGAATTACGTTGTATTTGTTGTTCGCGGAGGGTCATGATAGAGACAATTAAAAATCAAAGGCACTAGAATATAGAGTAATAAACTTATATCATTGAGCTTACTTGTTTGGTACTTTTATGGTTTATATTTTGATCGCGACAAAATTTTCTGTGCATCTTTTTCGTTCATCAGGTCTTCAACGGTCACATTACTATTATGCTCCATATAAGATCTTACAATTTGTCGCCCTAGCCACATGGCAATACGCGGAGGACATTCTTTACTAATAGCTCTGGTAAAAGGACCATCGCTTGTAAACTCAGAAACAAGTTTCAGGTCGTTGTCATACAACTTATTGTCTTTTGCGAAAAAGCCCCATAAGTTTTTTTCGTACTTATTGCAATAGTTCATTTGTGCTGTTGTGTAACCCATTTTTATCGAATCCTGAACATTTGGCAATAAACCATCGCATACATAAAATATTTTACCGTAAAATATCATGTGACTTAATAAATTATTTACCGGATCAGCATTATCAAACTCTGTAATAACCCAGCCGCGAACCGCATCCGACAATACATGTTCTTTATTCATGGTACGTGTTCTGAAATTAGGCAATTGCATCATGCTGTAAAATTCATTCTTATTTCCGAGATACATATCCAAACCAATTCCTAAAGTCGAATCTACGTATACAACATTGTACTGAAAACCACTCATAAAAGTAACAAACTGCTTTGGTGTTTTTCGTTTAGGAAAAAACACTTTAAATCGTTTAATGGCTTCAGTCATTTCATCACCAGTTAATTCAATATCATTATCCGAAAAGGTTTTATTAAGATCGTTACGAGCTGTTTGAATATCTTTATTGGAAATGAATCTTAAAAGCGTTTCAGAATATAAAGAATCCATTTTACCACCGTTATTTACAATAGATGACATATAGCGCAAATAAAATGTGGAATATTTTCCCTGAAATTCATTCATTTTTTGTGGCGTGTTTTGTGGCGTCAATGTAAATACATCTTTGTCGAGGCGCTTAAACACTACAGGCTCCTGTTCAACGTTAGAAGTATCAATATCCAGTTGATCGTGTTTACAGGCAGTTAAGAAATTAACAAATAAAACAACGACAATGACTTTTAAAAAGCTTTTCATACCAAAAATTATATTAATTTTACAAGAGTTAAATTATATAAAAAATAAACATATGAAAAAGGTTTTACTTATAGTTTCCAGCACATTATTGTTAGCTAATTCGTTTATTGCGCAGGAAACAGAAAATGATAAAAAATTTCGTTTTGGATTGAAGGTAACCCCCACACCTACTTGGCTTAGAAGTGGTGATAATAAATTTTTGGAAAGATCAGGAGCAAAGTTTGGATTTGGATTTGGACTACAAACTGAATTCAGAATAAATTCAACGGCGTCATTTGTTACCGGAATTGGTGGAGATTTCTTAGGCGGTAAACAAAACTATAAAAACGGCCAAGGTTATGTATTAACAAAAGATAATGAATATATTGATTCAAAGGAAACCAATTTTGGTAATACAACTTTTGACATGGACGCTAATAATACGGATGGAAGGAAATTTTATGAGATAAAAAGCAGGGCAATTAAAACTACTTACGTGACAATTCCTGTTTTATTAAAATTAATGACTAAAGATATTTCCGGCTTTAAGTACTTTGGTATGTTTGGTGGAAATATAGCTATCCAAACTAAATTCAGAGCTACAGACGAAATAACGGAATTAAAGTATAATTTAGCTACAGACACTTATGACGCCAATGGAACCAGTACAATTACTGATATGAAACCTAGCGGAGATTTAATTCCAGTTAATGTAGGATTAAATGTAGGCTTGGGACTTGAATACAACTTATCAGGTAACACATCTGTTTTTATAAGTATCAATTATCTTCGAGGCTTTATAAATCAATACCAACCTAAATCGGAAATTATGGTTGATAAAATCAAAGATAATCTGAATTTGGAAACCGTTCCTGCGGCCTCCAAACAAAGTGCTTTTACAGATGGTATACAGATCAATCTCGGCGTTTTATTCTAATCACACGCATTTTAATGAAAAAAATCCCGGCTTTTATCCGGGATTTTTTATTTTTATAGTATTGTAATTATACATATGAAACATCAGGAAATTATTGATCATATTGTTAGCTGGTTAAAATCATACTCTGATACTTCAAGAACAGAAGGTTTTGTTATTGGTATCTCCGGTGGTATTGATTCAGCTCTAACTTCAACGCTTTGTGCTTTAACCGGCAAAAAAGTAATTTGCTTAAACATGCCCATCAGGCAATACAAAACAGAATACGACAGGGGCAATGAACACATAGAATGGCTTAAAAAAAATTACAGCAATGTAAGCAGTGCCGAAGTTAACCTAACTCCCATTTTCGAAGAAATGGAAAAAACATACGATAAAGAGGTACAGGATTTTTTAACCATGGCAAATACCAGGGCCAGGTTACGCATGACCACATTGTATGCATACGCAGGACACCATAAATTATTGGTTGCCGGCACAGGCAATAAAGTAGAAGACTTTGGTATTGGCTTTTATACCAAATACGGGGATGGAGGCGTTGATGTAAGCCCAATTGCCGATCTGATGAAATCTCAGGTATATGCTTTAGCAGCTAAAGTTGGTGTAGTGAATACTATTTTAAATGCAAGGCCAACTGATGGACTATTTGCTGATGGAAGAACGGATGAAGACCAAATAGGCGCCAGTTATGATGAGCTGGAATGGGCTATGTTGTATCTTGAGAACAAGGAAAACCACAAGTTGAGCGAACGACAAAGCACAGTGATGCAGATCTATCAGGGCAGAAACAGAGCCAATAAACATAAGATGGATCCCATACCTGTATGTTTGATCCCAAAAGATTTTTTAAAATAATGGTTATGGAAAAAAAATTATGTTTGGAATGTGGTGAAGCCTTTAAGGGGCGTATTGACAAGAAATTTTGCAGCGACCTGTGTCGCAACAGCCATAACAATAAATTAAACAGTGATAGCACAAACTACGTGCGTAACATTACCAATATTTTAAGAAAGAACAGACGCATTATGAGCGAATTGCTGACCGGTGAAACCGCGAAAGTTTCTCAGCAAAAATTAATGGATAAAAGTTTTAATTTTTCTTACCATACACACATTGTAACTACCAAAGAAGGCAAGGCTTATAAATTTTGTTACGAATACGGTTATTTACCTATTGAAGGAAATTATTATTTATTGGTTAAGAGGAAAGCCGATTCATGATGTCATGCTTAACTTGATTCGGCATCTCATGATACCCTGAATCAAGGTCAGGGTGACGTATCTTCATTTCATTTAATCTTCGATCACTATAGAAACCTTATCAACCGGCCCATTCATAGGTGGTAACAACTTAGTGATCTTTACTTTTGTTTCAATGAGTTTTGGAAACGTATGAATGATCTTGTCATAGATTCTTTTTCCTACATGCTCGATCAACTTAGAGGGAACAGCCATTTCTTTTTTACAAATCTCAAATACCGTACAATAATCAATGGTCAGATTCAGATCATCTTTTACAGCGGCCTCATGAAAATCATAAACCATATAAACATCTACAATATACTCACCTCCTACCTTTGTTTCTTCTGGCAAACAACCATGGTAAGCGTATAAACGGATACCTTCTACGTTGATCTGATTTTTCATTTTTATATTTTTAAATGATTTTTAAATTGTGATTTCTCCGCTTAAATTTGTTTCCAGGAGTTGTTTTGCTTTTGTAACTGAAACTTTTTTACCTAATACATACATTAGCTTGGTTATAGCACTTTCAAAGGTAATATCATGCCCGCTTACCACACCTATCTTTTTGAGCTGACTACTGGTTTCATACATTCCCTGTATAACTTTGCCCTCGGCACACTGGGTCACATTATAAATAATAACACCTTTATCGATTGTCTTTTTTAATGCTTGTATAAACCATTCCTCAGTGCTGGCATTACCTGCCCCAAAAGTTTCAATAATCACTGCTTTTATACCGGTTGTATTGATAATGGCAAGGGTTATTTTTTTGCTTAAACCTGGAAACAATTTTAAAACAGCTATATCATTATCTAATTCTGTATGAACAGATAAAGCTTTCTTAGAAGGCTTTAGTAAAGCAGAGTGATTATACTGAATATTAACACCTGCTTCTGCTAATGCAGGATAGTTAGGAGATTTGAAAGCATCAAAATGAGCTGAATTGTATTTATAGGTACGATTGCCCCTGTGCAGTTTATATTCAAAATAAATACAGACTTCAGTAACGATCGGTTTTTTATTTTTTTGTGCTGCTGCAATTTCAATAGCAGTGATCAGATTTTCTTTCCCATCAGTTCTGATGATACCAATGGGTAACTGTGAACCCGTTAAAATAACAGGTTTATCAAGATTCTCTAACATAAAACTCAACGCGCTTGCGGTAAACGACATGGTATCAGATCCATGAAGTATCACAAAACCATCATGTTTCTTGTAATTATCCTTGATTATAGTTACCAATTCTATCCATACACGAGGATGCATATTCGAAGAGTCGATGGGATGCTTGAAAGAAATAGATGACAATTCGATATCAAATTTCTCCAACTCAGGAATTTGTTTGGTGAGTGCTTTGAAATTGAAAGGTTTTAGTTCACCTGTTCGAACATCCTGCATCATACCAATGGTGCCGCCTGTGTAGATAAGTAAAATGGATGGTTTTTTCATAAAGTTAAAATAAAAAAGCACAAGATCGAAGACAAATGCGCCTTCTATCTTGTGCCTTCCGCCATAGTATTAATTAAAACGGTAAATCGTCGTTATCTGAAATACTGCTATTGAATACCGGAGCTGCTGTGTTTTCTTGCATTCCTGAATTGTTTTGAGCTGGTGCTGAAGACTGTCCTGAAGCAACTTTCTCTATTCTCCAGGCTTCTAATGTATTGAAATATTTAATTCCTTGTGGGCCATTCCACTCACGGCCACGTAAATTGAATTGAACTTTTATCTCATCACCCTGGTTAAAAGAATCCAACATGGTGCATTTATCCTGCGTTACCTGAAAACTCACAAATTGTGGGTATGGTGTGCTTAGATCTGTTGCTAAAACGAAATCTCTTTTTTGAAATTTATCGCTTACTTTTTGTGTGTCGTACTTTAATTTTAATTGACCTGTTACTTCCATTGTATTATATATTTACGTTATTGATTTACGGATTTAGACAATAAGCAAATTTACAAAAGTTCAAAGTAAATTACTGGAAAACTTAATGACAAAAAGGGTTAATATTTAACAATCCATGTATAAAATGTGAACAAGATCAAGACCGGTTCAATTTATCCAGATTTCGCCCTATGTACCACTCAGAGGTTAGTAAAGCGGTTTGGATACGCTTAGCATAGTGAATAGAATCCAGGATCTCTTTCTGCTTTTCTTCGATGATCTCTTTTTGCTTGGTAATAGCTTCATTGGCCCTTTGTTTTTGCAGATAACTTCGATAAGCAAAAACCGAGAAAGCGATCACAGGTACTAAAATACCGCTAATGCTCCATAGAACGATCTTTTGTTTCTTACTATCAGCCAGGCTGATGGCCTCTTTCTTTTCCTGTTCTAATTTCGCTGCTGCATCTTTCTTGTCAAACTCATATTGCATCTGGGTTTGCGTTATCTTTTTAATATTTTCTTCGTTACTTAAACTATCCCGATAACTGATATATAGTTTATAATACATAAATTCATCCTTTGTATTCTTTAAAATACCACTCAGTTGGGTTAATCCGTTATAGGCTTCCATGATGCCTTCTTTAGAACCTGATTGTTTACAAAGGTCTAAACCGGTTTGTATATACTTTTTTGCCTCTGCATATTTTTCAAGCTCAATACTTAAGCTTCCCATATTAATATTGATGCTGGCCATACTTTGTATATTACCAACCTCAGCTATCAACTTCTCGGCCGCCTTGTAATTCTTTATGGCAAAATCAAAGCATACCGAAGCACTGTCCTTTTTTCCTTGCTTTTTCAGTTGTGAGCCTAGATCATAATATACGATGCCAATATTAGAATAAGAATCCGAGATGCTACTTTTATCCCCTAGTTTCTCTCTTATTTCTAACGCCAGTTGATGCGTTTCCAATGCTTTATTGAATTTTTTCTGAAAATAATAAACGAGACCTAATATGTTATATGTATAACTGAGATAAACTTCATTGCCCGGCTTTTTTGAAAGCACCAACGCTTTATTCAGATTTTTAAAAGCATCGTCATAATTTTTATTATCCATGTAAATAATGGC
The DNA here is from genome assembly GCA_040386075.1 of Bacteroidota bacterium. Taxonomy (GTDB): domain Bacteria; phylum Bacteroidota; class Bacteroidia; order B-17B0; family Aurantibacillaceae; genus UBA4416. Next base: position 10,064 of record JAZKGE010000014.1, on the reverse strand, counting down.
AACATTAATGTATGTGGCTGTTACGCGTGTTTCGTTCTTTAATTCTTCCCAGGTTTTTAAGGAGGCCAGTAACATATGAATAGCTTCTGCATAATTTCCCTGAGCTTCATTGATCATTCCAATGTTATTGTAGCCTCCGGCAATGCTAACCTTATCGCCGGTTTTCTTACTGATCTTTAATGCTTCCGTATGATAGATCAAGGCTTCTGAATAATTTCCCTGATCATAATAAACCCGACCAAGGTTATTTAATATCCTGGTTTTTACCGTATCAACGGCAGTTTGCTTAAGCGCACTTTTTAGGGAATCAATATTTTGCGCATACGAATGCTGCTGAAATGAGCACAGCAAAACAAACATACAAGAAATAAAATATTTATAGAATAGTTTCAATTAAACTCTGATACCAATCAACAGCACATCATCTACCTGTTCTAGATTTCCCTTCCAACCTTCAAATCTGTCATCCAGAATCTTTTTTTGCTCGTCCATTGGCAATTTGTAATTATTTACTAAAAGCTCTTCCAAAGGCTTGTATTTGAATTTTTTGCCTTTTGGCCCTCCAAACTGATCGGCATAGCCATCTGTTAATGAATAAACAACGTCGCCTTTTTGTAGATCAACCTTTCTTAAAGTAAAAGGCTTCATATCATTGTATTTTCCAACAGGCATTTTATCCGCAGGACAAGAGATCAATTCGCCATTCCTTACAATGTAAAAACTATTATTTGCTGCTGCATACTCCATTACCAGATTAGTAAAATCAAACGCGGCTAAAATACAATCCATACCATCTTTCGACTCTTCTTCGCTTCCTTCAGGGTTTAACGATGATATGATCTCATCACGAATATGGTCCAGAACCAGATTAGGGCTAGCGATCTTTTTTTCAATGATCGATTCATTTAAATAGGAAATGTTTAGCATACTCATAAAAGCTCCAGGTACACCGTGACCTGTACAATCTGCCGTACACAGATAAAATTTTTCCACAGCACTATTTGGATGCTGATGAGAAATAGCATAGTAAAAATCTCCACTAACAATATCTTTTGGTTTGTAAAGAATAAAGAATTTTTTTGCATCTAATGTTGTTTCCATACCTATAAATTTATTATTTTTTCGTGAGTTTATTCAAATTTCTTTCAATATATTTTTCAGAGGTCAACAAGGCTCTTTGGATCCTGCGGGCATAGTAAATACTATCCAGAATTTCCTTGTTCTTTTCATGCAACTGTGAGTAAGCTTCGTCTACCTTTTCCTTTTGTTTCTCGATCTCCAGCTTCTGTAAATGCAGTAAACTATTAGCTTTTCTTTTTTCGCGGTATGCAAATACCAGAAACAGGGCTATCAGAACTACAAACACAATTACGCCAATGATAAGGTTGTTAATGCTTTTTTGTTTAGCGGTTTCGGCCTGATGCAATTTAATTTCAACCTCTTGTTCTTTATTTTTAAATTTTGCCTGCATCTCCGCCATATTTCTATTTGACTCAGAGTTGAACAAACTATCTTTTAATGAAGTATACTTTTCATAAACAAGTAATGATCGCTCAAAATCTTTATTGAGCTTAAGTACGGATGACTTAATACGCAAACCTTCCAAAATAAAATCATAACGGTGTAAAGTATACAGCATGCTTAATCCTTTATCCAAATATTCAATTGATCTAATATATAAGCCCTGATTTGAATATATTTCTCCCAAATTAATGTAACAAGCCGCAACAGAACCCTGCTCATCTAATTCGATCATTAAATCAAGCGCATCCAATGTGCTTTTTTCTGCATCCCTGATCTTGTTTTGTGCTAAATAAATAACACCTATATTCATTAAAGCAATGGCAGCGTCATACCTTGAATGTATGCGGTTGTTAATATCCAATGATTTACTATAGTAAAATAAGGCCGAATCCAGCTCTCCTTTATAATCAAACACTATTCCTAACGAATTATATAGTTTTGCAGTTTCATTATCATTTTTAGAAGCGATCGAAAAAGATATTCCTTTCCTTGCATAAAATAATGCTTCATCCAAACGATTCAAATTAATTAATACCTGGGAAACTTTACCGTATCCTTTGGATAATCCATTTTCATCATGCAAAAATTGATAATTTTCAATCGACCTTTGAAAATGAAACAGCGCTTTATCCCAGGCTGCCATTGAATAAACGTTTTCGCCTATGTACAGGTGCAACGCCGCTAAACCTGTTTTTGACCTTATCTTATCAAAGATCACATAAGCACTATCGAAATAAATTGCAGCAGTATCTGTTACTGTCTTAAATGAATAGCAAAGGCCTATTTCGGTGTAAGACTCTGCTATTAAACTCTGATTTTTATTTTTTTTTGCTAATACCAAAGCTGTTTTACAAAATACCATCGCTCTTTGTGTCTCTTTTTGCTGGTAGTAACTCCCCAATCTTAGATTCAGATCAATTTTTTCAACATCCGTTTTTGCGCTTTTTAATTTATGAAAAAGTGAATCAGCATAGTTACCAGCATTGCTTTTAAAGCAAATGAAAATGATCAAACAAAAAAACGAACTTATCCTTTTCATCATTTGATCTTATCAATTAAATTATTTAAGCTTTTATCTATATAACGCTCAGAAGTTAACAAAGCTGTTTGAATGCGTTTAGCGTAATGAATAGAACCAAGGATTTCTTTTTGTTTTTCTTCGATCATGTGTTTTTGATTGGTGATCTCAACATTGACCTTCTGCTTTTGAAGGAAACTTCTATAAACAAAGATCGCAAACACAAATACTAAAACTAAAACGGCACATATCGACCAGATGGTGATTTGTTGCTTTTTACTTTCTGCCTGGGCTATCGCTTCCCTTTTTTCCTGCTCCAGTCTTGCGGCTTCTTCCTTTTTTTCAAATTCGTAATTCATTTCCGATTGTACCGTCTTCTTCGTGTTTTCATGACTAAAAATACTATCTCTTGCTGAAACATACATCTTATAGTGCATCAAAGCCATTTTAGGGTTCCTTAATTCCTGATACACTAAACTTAATCCAAAATGTGAGTCTTTTATCCCGCTCATGTCATTAATAGAATCAACTATTGCCAGACCTTTCAAATGATACTCCTCTGCCTTGCTATAACTACCTTGCTGAAAAAATGTGTTGCCTAAATTATAATAAGATAAAGCAATACCACTCTTATTATCCTGTTCACTATAAATAGCCAGTGCTTTTGTATAATAATTGAGAGCCTGCTCCAATTTGTTTTGGGCCTCATAACCACTTCCAATATTATTCAAAGAGTTGGCTTCGCCACTTTTATTTTCAATAGACCGCATTAATGGCAGAGCCTTGAAGTGGTAATCAAGCGCCATTGCATAATTTTTCATGTCATGGTAAATGATCCCAATATTAGATAAGGAAGTAGCAATGGCATTTTTATCACCAACCTGCTTGCCGTTAGGCAAAAATTCTTCACGGAACTTTAACGCCTTTGTTTGATTTTGAAGTGCCTTTTCTAAATTTCCCTGTTGCCAGTAAACATTTCCAATATTACTGTAAGCATTGGCTATCCCTTTTTTATAGTTCAGTTTTTCTGAAACCTTTAATGACTTAAGCTGACATTCTAAAGCTTTTGGATAATTCCCTTTATTCTGATAGATAAGGCCCTGGTTCAAATAAACGCCAACCAAACCCCTGTCATATCCCAGTTTAACACAAAGTGATTCCGATAATTTTGCATATTCAGCGGCAGTTTCAAATTCTCCTATGGATTTTAAGTTCCAAGTAAGCTGATATAATGCTTTCACTTTATTGGTATCTTCAGCAGCTTTTTCTACAACACGTTTCAATGAATCGATTTCAAGACTTTGTGCATTGCTGCACAATTGACTAAACACCAATATGATCACACAAATATGTTTGAAAAAAAAATTCATTAATCCAATTTACTATTTATTTTCCAACCTCTTTAAATTTCTATCAATGAATTTATCGGAAGGAAGCAGTGCTGTTTGAATCCGTTTAGCGTAATGAATGGAGTCCAATATTTCCTTTTGCTTTTCCTCAAGCATGTGCTTTTGATTTACGATCTCAATATTTGCCTGCATTTTTTGCAGGAAAATGCGATATACATATAAAGCAAACATCATTGCTAATATAAGTATCCCACAAATACTCCAAATGATGATCTGCTTTTTCTTTGCTTCAGTAGCAGCTACCACCTCTTTCTTTTCATTTTCCAGTTTAAGTGCAGCCTGTTTTTTATCAAACTCATAATTCATCTCAATACGCGTGGCGGCGGCTGTGTTCTCTTTGTTTAAAAGGCTATCGTTATAGCTAACAGCTAACTTGTAGTTGTCAAAGGCTTTTTGATAGTCGCCTGTTAGCTGATAAAGCTCGTGCAAAGAGTTATAAGAACTCATTATCGCTTGTAATTCATTTACCTGTTTTGATAACTCAACTCCTTTTAGCCCGTAAAATTCTGCTTTTTTATAATCGCCTAAGCCTGTATAAGCCTGGCTGATATTAGTATTTGACAAAGCCATTCCAGCGAGGTCTTCTACTTTTAAATAAAGATCTGCGGCTTCTAAATATTCGTTTAAGGCTTCTTTAAATTTATTTTGATAACGATACACATTACCAATGTTTCCAAGAGTAAGTGCGATACTATGCTTATCATCAAATTCTCTCATGATCTCCAGTTGAGAGCGATATACTTTGAGTGCCTGATCATAATACTCTTTATTGGTGTAAACACCTGCAATATTACTGTATGTGCCTGCCAGGCTATACTTATCTCCTAATTCCTCAAATAATTTAACACCTTTGGTATAATAATTCAGCGACTGATCATACTTGCGCAAACTACTATATACATTCCCTAAACTCACATAAGAGTATGCCAATCCTTTTTTATCCTTAAGCCCCTCTCTGATCTGCAACGACAATAAATAACATTTCAAGGCATCGGGATATTTACCCTGCTCATGATATATATTTCCAATATTGCCATAGGCCGCTGCAATTCCTTTCTTATCATTGATCCTTTCACTCAATTGTAAAAATATATTGAGATCATTCAATGCATCCGGATAATTACCGATGGCGGTATTATTAAGTCCAATGATATTGTAGGACATAGCAATTCCTTTTTGAGCTGCCATATTTACAGAACCGGGGTCTGCATTTTCAATAAGTAATTTCTGAGAAAGATCGTATATTTTTTTTGCGTAATTGATAGAGCTATCATGTTCACCTATCCTGTTTAACTGACGTGCGATGTTAGTTAATAATAGAATCTTGCCCGTATCATTTTTACCTGCCCATACCACTCGTTTCAATGAATCGATCTCACTGTCCTGGGCGCGTAAACCTGAGCCAATACATATTGGTGCCAGGAATAACAGATATTTAAGCAAAAAATTCACTTATACAATTTACAGTTTATTATTTAATTTATTCAGGTTTCGCTCAATATACTTTTCAGAAGTGATCAAAGCAGTTTGTATGCGTTTGGCGTAATAAATTGAGTCGAGGATCTCCTTTTGTTTTTCTTCAATGATATGTTTCTGTTTTGTTATCTCAACATTGATCTTTTGTTTTTCTTTGTAATTCTTGTATACATAAACTGTAAACCCAATTGCCAATAGGAGAATACCAAAAACACTCCAGATGATCACTTGTTGTTTCCTTTTTTCAGCAGCTACAAGTACTGCCTTTTTCTCCTGTTCAGATCTTAAAACTGCATCCTTTTTATCAAACTCATAGCTCATTTCCAATTGCACCATTTTTTTTGTGTTACCTGAGTTGAAAATACTATCCTGAAGCTTTATGTAATTTCTGTAATTACTTAAGCCCAGACTCCAGTTACTTTGATTTTCGTACAACTCACTTAATTTCTGATAAGCATCTCTTTGATTGGTTACATTAGCTATCTCAATTGCCATTTTTAATCCTTTTTGTAAATTCTGTTCGGCCAATTTATAATCCTTCTGAACCAGATCTAATGCACCAATACTTACCAATGTTGAACTGATCCGCATTTTATCGTTCATCGATTCGGATATTTTTAACGCATCTGTGTAATATAACTTTGCTTCCCCATACGCTCCCAGTTCTTTATAAATACCACCAATACCGGTATAATTCAAAGCAACCAGCCCATCATTATCAAGCACTTTTTTATTGGCTTCCAGCGATCTGTAATAATAATCCAAAGCGGTCTTGTTATTTTTCATATCGCCATAGATACGCGCCATGTTACTTAATAAAATAGCCACTGCCTTTTTATCGCCAATTTCCTTTTTAATGATCATAGCCCGTTGATAGTAATCCAAGGCCTCTGTATAATTACTTTTACTGGCATGTACCAACCCAATATTTGAAAGAGCGCGGGAGATAAATAATTTGTTACCCAGTTCCTCAGCTACTTTTAATGCTTTCAATAAGTAGTCAAGGGATTTTGGGAAATTTTCCTGGTACCAGAATGTTACTCCTTTGTTAAGAAACGCATTATAGATACCATTTTTATAATTTATTTTTTGGGAGAATAGCAATGCTTCGCCGATGAACGAATCAGCTTTTATATAATCACCTTTTATGATCAGATCCCTGCCTGTTGTAGTTAAATTATTTATCTTTAGCGTATCTTCTTTTTTTAATTCTGTGGCGTAGCAAGATCTATTGCCAATAAAGGAACTAATGAAGAATATAAAGAGTAATTTTTTCAGCATCGATCGTAGTAAAAATACAAAAAAAATACCCAAAATATCATTACTTAAATCAACACATTTTATAGATGACCAAATCTAAACATAGCATCCAGATCCCAAAATCAAGTCTTGATTTTTTGGCATTGATCAAAAAGAACAATAACAGAGATTGGTTCAATTCGCACAAAGATCAGTTCCTAAAAGAGCAACAACATATTGAACATTTTGCACATGAATTATTAATGGAATTGAATGCGCATGATGTGATAGAAACTGCCAGTGGCAAAAAAAGTTTACATCGCATTTACAGAGACACCCGTTTTTCGAAAGAGAAAACTCCCTACAAAACCAATTGGAGTGGCAGTTACAGAAGAGCTACCAAACAACGCCGCGGAGGTTATTACTTTCATATAGAAGCGGGTAATAGCTTTATTGCCGGTGGTTTCTGGGGACCGAATACTGAAGACCTGAAACGCATCCGTGATGATTTTGCATTTGATGATGCACCCATGCGCAAGATCTTAAAAAGCAAAGCCTTTATATCTACTTTTGGCACATTGCAGGGAGAACAACTAAAAACCACACCTAAAGGTTTTGATGCAGATAGTAAAGCTATTGATTTGTTACGCTATAAACAATTTATTGTCATGCGTCGGTTTACTGATAAGGAAGTACTGGATAGTAGTTTTTGGAAAGAAGCCAATCAAACTTTTAAGAATATGCGCCCCTTTTTTGATTACATGAGTGAAGTGTTAACGACGGATATAAATGGGATTGAGATTTAATTTTACGTATCTCCCTCTGGGAGGGAGGCGTAGGGGGAATTAACTTATCGGTCCTCGATTCTTTACACTATAGTATGACTCGAAGTGGCATGACTCCATAATCTATGTCTATTATTTCTTGATCAGCTTTTCGATCTCAGCCAACTTATTAGTTGCATAAGCATCATTAGGTTTTTGTTTTAAAGCCTCTTCATACATAGGTTTTGCTTCAGCGTAACGTTTCATTTTAAACAATTCATCTGCCCGCTTGATGGTTCCTTTGTATTTATCTGCACCCAAAGCTTGCGGAATACTGTATTTAGCATCTCCACTACCAACGCCTGTCGTTCCGGGTTCGGAGCCTGTACTGCTTGGAGTAATGCCATTTGTTGGTTCTTTAGCCGGAGCGTTTGTTTTTTCTTTAGCAATGCGTTCAGCTTCTGCCTTTTCTTTGGCAGCTTTTTCGGCCTGTTGTTTTTCGCTAATGGCTTTTTGTTTGGCAATTCTATCGGCCTCTGCTTTTTCTTTTGCTTCTTTATCTTTTTGATCCTTTTCGGAATTTGCTTTTTCTTTTGCCAGGCGGTCTGCTTCAGCTTTTTCAGCAACAGCTTTTTCTTTGACTACTCGGTCAGCCTCCACTTTAGCCTTAGCTTCTTTATCCTTTTGATCCTTTTCGGAATTTACTTTCTCTTTTGCTAAACGATCAGCCTCTGCTTTTTCGGTTGCAGCTTTTTCTTTAGCTAATCTGTCGGCTTCTGCTTTTTCGACTGCTAATTTAGCTGATTGGGTTTTATCTGCGTCTGTTTTCTCTTTTGCTAGTCTATCAACTTCGGCTTTATCAGCTGCTGCTTTATCTTTTGCTAACCTGTCGGCTTCTGCTTTTTCGGCCGCTAATTTAGCCGACTGCGTTTTATCTGCTTCTGCTTTTTCTTTTGCTAAACGATCAGCTTCCGCTTTATCAGTCGCAGCTTTTTCTTTGGCTAACCTATCTGCCTCTGCTTTTTCAGCTGCAGCTTTGTCTTTTGCCAATCTATCCGCTTCTGCTTTTTCTACAGCCAGTTTTGCTGCTGCAGCTTTAGCTGCGGCTTCCGCTTCTGCTTTTTTAGCTGCATCATCCTTGTTCTTTAAGCAATCTCCCACTTTAGGTAATTGCACTCCGGGGTATGATTCCCCGGGAATAATGGTCATGGCTTTTTCATAACTTGCTTTTGCTAAAGGGCAATCGCCTTTACTCAAAGCAACATCGCCTGTGTTATTAGTAGTTACAAAGCTTTGGATCAATGCATCTTCTGTAGATTTCACCCTTGATAATTCTCCAAGGATCTGGCTGGTATAAGCTTCTTCATCATCAAATTTTTTTCCGTTAGAGACGTATCGTATTCTTGCTAAGGGTTGTTTTAAAATAGAATAATCGATCGTTGGAAATGCTTTTGCCATGATCACTCCTTCGATACCAAAAGTTGGCTTGTAATTATCCTTGGCGATCTCTTCGGGTACACCCATGGTATTGATCGCAAATTTTTTTGGATTACAACCCGAATAGGAAATAGTTAATATAAATTCTCCGTTAGCAGGAACATCTATCACAAAATCGCCGCCGCCATCGCTTTGTATCTGGTTGATCAAAGTTGAACCTTTGAATAAAGCAATGGTTGCTCCTCCCAGTTTTTCTTCCGATATATCTGCTTTATTAGTTAGTTTAAAAGTTCTCAATTCAACTGAGCTTCTTAGTTTCAATGTCCATTCCTGCGCATTACTGGATATAACTGATAATAAACAGAAAACAAAAACTATGAACTTATATTTTTTCATGTATAGACTTAATGAGGTGAGATTATTTTTTTATAAGTTTATCGATCTCAGCTAACTTATTGGTTGCATAGGGATCATTGGCTTTTATCTTTAATGCATCTTCATAAACGGGTTTTGCTTCTGAGTAACGTTTCATTTTAAATAATTCATCACCACGCTTTATATTTTCTCTGTATTTATTTTCTCCACCGATAGACTGTAAAACAGCATGCTTAGCATCTTTGGATCCAATTTGTCCATCGCTGGCTTCAGCCCCTGTATTAATAGGTGAAATAATTCCTGCCTGATTTTTAGCATTTTCTGCTGCCAACTTATCGTTAGCTGCCTTATCAGCGGCCGCTTTTTCCTGCGCAATTTTTTCTGCAGCGGCTTTTTCTGCGGCTATAGTTGCAGCTTTAGCAGCTGCCTCAGCTTCTGTCTTGGCTTTAGCCTCTGCGATCTGTTTATCTTTAGCGGCTTTTTCGGCCAATTTATTTTTAAGTGCCAGTTCCTCTTCTGCTCTTGCTTTAGCTACTGCAGCTTTATCGGCTTCTGCTTTAGCGGCTTTGGCAGTAGCTTCTGCTTCTGCTTTAGCTTTGGCAGCTTTTTCTGCTTCCTCTTTATTTTTGAGAGCTAACTCTGCATCAGCTTTTTCTTTTGCTTTTTGTTCAGCAATTGCTTTTTCCTGCGCTGCTTTATCTGCTATAGCTTTCTCTTCCGCCGCTTTTGCTGTAGCTACTTTTTCAGCTGCATTTTTTTCCTGTGCGGCTTTTTCTTCTGCTGCTTTAGCGGCGGCGGCCTGTTCTTTCGCTAACTTATCCG
>JAZKGE010000013.1:143211-235012 GCA_040386075.1 Bacteroidota bacterium | reverse complement strand
TAGCTACTTTTACTTTTGCAATTAATTTTCCATCAACCGGACTATAAGATTCAATAACATCGCCGCTGGCAAAATAATTTTTACCTGTAGCGCATCCATCATTTATATCTTTAATTCCTAGTGACTTTAATACTTTTTCCATATCGTTTAATCTGATTAGTTTAAAATTTTGAAGGTTAAATATACTCAATTTCCCAAGGATGCAAGGATATTTAATGGCTAAAATATACCCATTTATATGCCTTTTTTGCCATTTTGTTTCTAAACTGAATTATTGTAGATAGTTGCGATCTTATTTGATGTCAGGCAATTAGATTATTTCTCTATTTTGAATCGATATAATAGCGGCGATCTAAGTTTGCTTTCATCCAGTTGAAAATCTTTGGTATAACAACTCCATGGCGAATTAGCAATAAAGTAAAGTTCGCTACCAATTAAGGTTGCTAAGGTGGGTTCCATGAATTCTTGTCTTGCATGGTCAATTACAGTAGCTTTAATTGCATGCGTGCCTTCTTTATTCAGATCATATTTTATAATCCTGATGGGTTTAATACCGTTGTGGATGGCGATCAATGAGTTCTTGTAAAACACCAATCCGTCAATTCCCTTTCGTGTGGTCCCTTCCGGAAAATCAAGCCACGTTCTTTGCGTCGCATCTTTTAAATTAATTTTTAAAATGCCTTTCAGATAGTCGGCAATATACAAAGCACTTTCATCTTCATTTAAAGTTAAGCCTTGAAGGTTAAAAGCTTCTTTTTCTATATTGATAAACTCTTCTAATTGATCTGTTACAGGATTTATCTTATAAATAAGCGGTTGGTCACTATCGCTGATAAATACATCTCCGTTTTTTGCTATTGTAATATCCCCAAATACATGGCTGCCCGATAATCCATATCCCCTGATGATCTGTTTTGTTTTAATTTCAATTTTTAAAATTTCTCCTATGCCGTTTTTTTCTTCTGAATAGTTATCCATTTCTGGTACTGCAGACGTCGCCACCCATAAAAACTCTTCTTTAGCATCTGCTTTTAATGCAAATACCGATAACAATTTTCCATCCGTTAGCCACTCATCACATTCACCTGTTTTGATATTGAAAGAAACGATCTTATGTTTACGGATACTTCCCGATAACCATAATTTATGTTTTGGCAAATAAGTTATGCCTTCAGGATGTAACTCTTTCGCACTTAACTCTATAATTTTGTTAGAGTGTTTAACTTCAATTAACTGGTTAGTCTTAAGTTTCAAAAGAGCTTTATATTCCGTTAATTCATGCAGAGAAGCAAGATCTTCATCAGTTTCAAAAGCTACTTTGTTATTCATTAAGATCATGTTTTTTAAAACAGAAATAGCCTCGCTCGATTTGGCATTCAATGCATAAGCACAAGCCAGGTTGTAAAGAATCGTTGGATGCGAAGGTCTTATAGAATCCTGCTGTTTAGTGAGGAAAAGGAACAAAGGCATGTTCTTATCCTTGTAGGCTTTGGTAGCTTCCTCAGATAACTGTTTGAGCGTTTGCGATTTTGTGTCGAAACACAAACAGATAAATAAGCATAAAGTAATAATGCGCATAATAGTATCTTATATCTTAAAGATACCACTTGTGTGGGTAAGCTTTTTACCGCTTATAAAATTCGGGTAATTCTTTTGGACTTAAAAATTGAAGTAAGTATTAACGATCAAGCCATTATTTTTTTGAAGCACATTATTGCCTTTGATCTCCCTGCCCAAAAGTGCCGACTGAACTAAATAGCCTGCTTCCAGCCTGAATAGTTTATTTGCCCGATAACCCAACAAAGCGCCTATCCTGTTTTGGTCAAATATGTTTTCCTGAACGTTTTTTCCGAACTGAATAAATATCTCATCATAAAATGCAGCATAAAAAGTATTGTCTTCCATTCGTTTTTTTCCAATAGGTATTTGCAAACGTAACATGTAGCGTAAGCGGTTTACAAATACATAATCGTCTTCTATTGAAATAGCAGGACTTGAGTATCGGCCTATCCATCGCTGCTCCAGCATAAATCGGTGTTGAATGTCCAATGAGTGTATGGTATCATCCAATAGTATTGCCTGAAAAGCGCGGTGTTCGGTAAATATTTTACCAGTAGCTTGTAAAGGAATATTCCCATAAGGAAATGTTTCTATCCAGCCATATCCTGCTCTGAATAATAATTTTTTATTGAGGCGGTAATTGACGCCTGTTCTTAATAAACTTTGTTGCCAGTCTGTTATCACATTTGTTCTTCTCCATTGATATTCAAAATGTCCACTCCATTTTTTAGTTATTTTTTTTGTAATAAATACATTGTACCAGCCAATGGAGTTATAATCAATGATCCTGGTGTTTTGAGCTTTGATGGTACAACAAAAACCAATAAATATAAAAAGTATAAGTGTTCTCATGATCTTCTGCCTTGTCAATGGCCAAATATCACAATTATTTAAACTCAACCCCAAAGCTGATTATTAAAAATAGTTAATATCAGTTGAAATCTGTTCCGCCTTAAATAAGTGGTTGGTCATCTAATACTTCACAAAAGTGTCCGGATCTTTCAAAAAAAGTAAGGATATGTCTTGTTACATCTTCCGGTGATTGAACTCTTAAAATATGATCACAATCATTGAGGTCGAAATTAATGGTGGCAGATGGTAAGAGTAGGGCTAATTCCTGTAAAACAGAATTTGCCAGATCAGGATCCTGAATATTTGTTTTAAATACTTCTACCACAATAATAACCTATTTTGTTTCCAGGTTAGCTTTTAAATTATTCGCATTTTCATTCATATCCTTTAGTAACATTTTGGTAAGCATTGGCACCATAATGTTCATTGGGAAAGGTGTACGGCTGGTAAAAGTCGTTACTACTTTTGTTTGGTTATCAGAAACGGCTGTTGTACTTGTATTCGCATAACTGATGCCTTTAAATGGTTTTTCAAAGCGTATTTCTACATCATAACGTTCGCCTTCTTTGATATTGGTAATTTCCTGTTCACCAACACCTACATTCTTATCTTCACTGCTCCATGCAGCTTTAAAACCAATAGTTCCATCGGTTCCGGTGTAAACCAGTTTTATATTAGGATCCCTCATCACCCACACGCTGTATTTTTCCTGGTTTTTTAAATGCTTCACGTAATTGAATACATCATTTTTAGTACGGTTAATGATTATCTCACACGTAAGCGCGTATTCTTTTTTCATAATTGCAGCCAACAAAAGTATAATACCTATAATTGAAGCAACGACAATTAAAATAATTTGTAACATAGGTTATGATCTAAAAGGTTTATTAATTTTATGATAATAAATATAGGAGGTGGCCAAAATACCTAAAACAACCAGAGGAAAGCAAGCGAGTCCGCTAAAGCCATCAACAACTACATGACCTATAAAGGCAAATATCAGCGAGAATCCAAAACCGGCGTATGCCCATTCTTTAACACGCGCTGGAATTTGCGGAATTATTAAAGCTAAAGCGCCTGATACTTTAAATACAGTTAGCGCAACTCCAAAATAATCAGGATATCCTAAATGCCTGATGCCTTCTTTTGCCAATTCAGTCTGACTTGTTAAAGCTGGCATGACGCCTTCAAATAAGAAGATGATACTGGTTGTGATCCAAAAAATGATCTTATCTTTTTTCATATTTTTAATTATTTTTTTTGGAGGCTGAGGCTTTCGAAGTCTTAGCATCTGATTTTTTCAAAGTCTCTTTTTCTAAATTTTCTTTGACTCTGAACTTCACTATTTTTTTAACGAGCGCCAAAGGCAATTTTTCATCCAATGGAAACTGAATAGAACCCTTTCCTTGTTTGTATACGGATAGTTCTTTTTGAAAGGCTGCATTGCCCGATGGTAAAGCGTAAAATCCAATATGATTCTTAAAAGCTGCAAAATAAACCAGCATACCATGAAACTTAAAGGCCGGCATCCCATAGCTGATCATTTCCTCAGCTTTTGGTGCAGATGATTTTACGGTATGTCGTATTTGTTCCAGCCGTTCTTTTACGTCGGGCGTTTGCGCTTCAATATAGCTGTCAATATCCTTAAAGACTTTCATTTGCTTTTAATTATTTTTCAACGTGCTTTTTAAAATTGTTCAGGATCATTTGCCAGCCCCCTTGTTGCATTTCTAACGGGTTTTGATCCTCTGCTTCAAATGATTCACTGATCTTTACCCCGCCATCTGTTTCTGTAAAAGTGATATGTACCTTTCTACCATCATCCATCGTGTACTCAATTCTTTTATGCTGATCAACATCATCATAAACTCCTCCAAAATCAAAACCAAAGCTTTTATCTTTAGCTTCCATGCGGGTTGTAAATCTACCACCCTTTTTTAAGTCGTTGGTTGCGCTGGGCGCATGCCAGTCATCAGATGCAGCGCACCATTGTTGAATGTGTTCAGGGGAATTCCATTGTTCCCATACTTTGTTAATTGGTGCATGCACCATGGCATCTATCGTAATTACAGGTTTACTCATGTTTGTAGTTTTTATATGTTATTATTATTTTTTTGTCACTTCGAGCGAAGTCGAGAACAAGAAAAATCACGAAGAACGCTTCTCGACTTCGCTCGAAGTGACAGTTTATTTTTAATTATGCATTTTTCAGAGCTGCAATATCCATTTTTTTCATTTGCATAAAAGCCATCGTTACTCTTGCAGCTTTTGCAGGATCACTCATCAATTCTCCTAAAATAGTTGGAATGATCTGCCATGAAACGCCATACTTATCTTTCAGCCAACCACACTGACTTTCCTGTCCGCCATCTGCTGTCAAACTGTTCCAGTAATGATCGATCTCTTCCTGTGTTTCGCAGCTCACTACGATCGACATTGATTCGTTGAATTTAAAACGAGGCCCGCCATTTAAGGCGCTAAAATTCATGTCGTTTAATTTGAAACTTACTACCAAAGCAGTTCCTTCGGGCATGCCATGAAATTCAAATCCTTCCTTCCCATAGCGGCTAATACTGCCCATTGAAGAATTTTTGAAAATAGACGTGTAAAAATTGGCGGCTTCTTCGCCTTTGTTGTCAAACCATAAACAAATGGTCATTTTTTGTGTAGCGCTCATGTTAGTATAGTGTATATGATTATTGTTCGCTTATTTTTTTAAGTGCATTCAAGGCCTTTGGCCACATTTCTTCAAACATAGCTTTGTACTCAGGTACAGTTTGCATATCAACTGTTAATTCAGTTTGATCTCCTTTTTGGGTAAATGTATAATTCTCAAAAGAAGGTGCCCATTTTTTCACTCTATCACTCGTAGTATCAATTACTCCATTATTGATCTCACCTAAATGTTCAATAGAAATAAATTCATACTTTCTGTTCTCTTTTATTTTAGCATACATTCCTGATTTTTTTCCTTCACTATCCGGACCCATAAAGAGAATTTCGCTTCCTTTTTCCCAGCTACCCTCATAATAGGAACCTTCATGAAATGCTGCGGTCCATTCGCGGTAAGTTTTGTCATTTAACATTGTTTCCCAAACTTTTTGTTTGTTAGCATTGATCGTGATTTTAAATTGAATTGTTTCCATGATATTATAGTATTAAATTTATTTATCTATTAATTTTAGCCATTCCTTAATTACTTTCTGTAAAGCTTTTTCTTTTGATTTCAGATCTTTCAGATCGTAGATCTTTATCATTCTTCTTCCGTCTTTATAATCGCCTTCCAGTATTCCTGCACCGTTAGTTAATTTGGCGCCTGTTGGTAATACAAGTAACACATGATCTTTTTGACGAAAATGTGTAACAAGTATATCCCTTTTGTATTCTTTCGGATCAAAAGGTTTCATTTCTCCGGTGTAATAAAAGGCAGGTACGTTCCACTTG
Source organism: Bacteroidota bacterium (assembly GCA_040386075.1). Lineage (GTDB taxonomy): Bacteria > Bacteroidota > Bacteroidia > B-17B0 > Aurantibacillaceae > UBA4416. The sequence goes on along the minus strand of JAZKGE010000013.1, from coordinate 229,156 downwards.
ATCTGCTCGCCGATGGTCTTATCTGTTTTTAAGATCAGTGTCCTAAGCGCTTCGGCTATTTCTTTGTATTCAGGCTTTAACGCCTGAATAAATTCCGTTACTAATTCCGAATCTGTTTTAACCGTTTTTGCCATGTTTAGTTTTTATATTTCTCCGAAAGTTTTTTAGGAGCCACATTACAGTATGATGTAGCCAGGGCATCTTTTAAAACTTCTTTTTTTACTTTTGATAATTCAACAATGGTCCAGCCTTGTTTACCCCAGGCACCGTTCACAGGATAAATGATGGTTTTGTCATAGGCGCCAAATACGGATTGTTCTATTTCCGAAAATTTAAGCACGGCGGTTTTTGCTGTTACATTGAGCGTGGCAAATATTTTTTTATTCACCCTGAATGATGCTTTTTCAAAATGCGGTTGTTCTTCGGCCTCCTCAAAAGCTAAAGCCATATTTCTGAATTTATCAATACTTACCATAGTTTAATTTTTTAATCGTACCATGCAGCGTACCAGTGATTCACTTAAATACCATTCCACACAACAACCCTTTGGGTCGATCTCAGGATTTGATAAAAGTGTATCAAAAGCTATTTGAATAGAAGGAATGTCCTTCATAAAATCCTTGATATCTATATAAATGTACTTTCCTTTTTTAATAACAAATGGCTCAAGCTTATGTTTACTGAATTCGCCGGCCTCTAATTCTTCGGCCGCCGATCTGTAAATAATAGTTCCTGTTTTATCCGGAGCTGAAATGCCAAAATAATTTCTCTTTTGGTTATAGCTTACATAACCATGCAATTTTTGGTGTGCAGCTAACACACCCTCAGGATAAGAAGTAGCTGTAACGCAAAATACATCAATGTCTTTTTCCAGGTTATAGTATTGCATGATTAAAAGTATTTATTTTTCTAACACAAAACTACTGTCATTATTTGGGATAGTGTATGTGTAAAAACGACAAAGTTACGGGTTGATTGCGACAACTATTTTTTGTACGTTTGCAGCGTAAAATTTGTTCTCGACTTCGCTCGAACTAACATATAAACAGGAAGTATTATGAAAACCATCAGTATCTTAGTTTTAGAAACCGCTGTGCCGGCAGCTATTGTCGACCCACGGTACATGTTCACTGCTGTGAACGAATTCTTTAAAAGTGCCGGACATCAGCCTTTTTTTAAAGTGCAGTTGGTTGGACTTACTAAAGAAGTAAAACTCAACGATGGTTTATTTTCTGTTCATCCGGATGTATTATTGAAAGACGTAAAAAAAACAGATCTTATTCTCATTCCTGCTATTGGTGGTGATGTAAAGGCTGCTATTAAAAAAAATAAAGAGTTCATTCCCTGGATAGCCGATCAATACAAGAACGGAGCAGAGGCAGCAAGTTTATGTATTGGCGCTTTTATACTGGCATCTACAGGCTTAATGAAAGGAAAAGAATGTTCGACACACTGGCTCTTTGCTAATGATTTTAAAGATATGTTCCCGGATGTAAAATTAGTAGGTGATAAAGTAGTGACCGATCAAAATGGATTGTACTCCAGTGGCGGCGCTACTTCCTACTGGACCTTATTATTGTATTTGGTAGAAAAATATACCAGTCGCGAAATGGCCATCATGGCTTCCAAATTCTTTTTACTGGATATGGGCCGTAATACACAATCGCCTTTTGTGATGTTCAAAGGACAAAAAGATCATGATGATACGGAGATCGTAAAAGCGCAGGAATTCATTGAAAAACATTACAGTTCCAAACTAACGGTAGATGATCTGGCTAACCAGTTTGGCATTGGAAGACGAACGTTTGAACGCCGTTTTAAAAAGGCAACTACCAACACCGTGGTTGAGTATATGCAACGTGTAAAAATGGAAGCCGCCAAACAACAACTCGAATCGGGACGGAAAACCGTGAATGAAGTGATGTATGATGTTGGTTATACAGATACGAAAGCTTTCAGAGATGTATTCAAAAAAGTAACAGGTTTATCACCTGTAGATTACAGAGCGAAGTATAATTAACCCGTCATTGCGAGCGGAGCGAAGCAATCTCATACACAGCTGAGTATTGTATGAGATTGCTTCGTCGTACCTCCTCGCAATGACGACTTACGCAGGCTCAATCAAATCCCACAAATTCCCATACAGATCCGCAAATACTAAAACTGTTCCGTAAGGTTGTTCAACAGGCTCACGCACGATCGTTACTTGTTTATCCAGTAAATTTTGATGATCTCTTTTAATATCATCGGTATATAAAAACAAGAACACCCGTCCGCCTGTTTGGTTACCAACCCTGCTTTGTTGTTCTTCGCTACTTGCCTTTGCTAATAACAAAGATGCTCCGGTATTGCCCGATGGCGCAACTCTCACCCAGCGTTTATCGGTACTTAAAACGGTATCTTCAAGTAACGTAAACTGTAATTTCTCTGTATAGAATTTAATGGCTTCGTCGTAGTCGTTTACTACAAGGGTTATATGGGCGAGGGATTGGGGCATAAAATTATTATTGCTTTTAATGTCAGTACAGGATAAAACTATGATAATCTTATATAACCTTCTGTTAAATTATGAGCTAAGCCATTTAGGCCTGGAAATAAAGAAAATTCATTTATGTTGTAAATGCTTAATGTTAAAAGTAAATCAAACTTTGCCTCTTTTTTAATTATAATTCTCTCCAAGGATTTAGGTTCAAAGATAGTTTCTGGATCAAAATGAATGGTAAATAAACCATCTTGAGCAGAAATTCTTCTAGAAAGATGAGTTGGCATAAATATATGATCTGAAGTAATTGAAAATGGGGTGGAACTGAAATTACTTATTTCTAAATCATTTCTATTAAAAATGTACAATACAGAATCAGAATCTCTTGTAAGGAAATGATCTTTTACCGCAAAATAAAGGGCTACTAAAGGATTCATTGTCCAATCTAGAAGCCTTGTGTGTAGTCCATGATGTTGTGCTACAGCCATCCAATCCCAATCATTTTCAAGTCTGTACTCTAAATAGGGTACTGCTGTCCTTTTAAATTCTTCAAAATATGATCGTTCTACAGATTCAGTATTTTTTATACTTTTAATTTTATCTCTTCCATATAAAGATCTTAATTGATATTTATCAGAATCTTCTCCTCTATATAAGTAATGTCCATCCCAATGGTTTCTAATAATTTTATTAAAGTCATTAAAATCATTAATTACCTCTGTTTTCATAATTACATAATATTAAGATGATCTAATCAACCGTCGCAATCACTTTCAACTCAATGGCAATAGGAGTAGGGAGACAGTTAATTTCAATGGTTGTGCGGCAGGGAGGATTTTCTTTAAAGTACTCAGCCCAAATAGCATTGTACGTTTTAAAATCGTCTTTCATATTGGTTAAAAAAACCTGCACATCCACAATTTTATCCCAGCTGCTACCGGAGTCTTCTAAAATATATTTGATGTTACGAAACACCGAATGACATTGTGCGGCAATATCGTAAGAAGTGATGTTCCCATTTTCATCCAGTTCTACACCCGGTATTTTTTTAGTGCCACGTTCGCGCGGACCAACACCGCTTAAAAATAATAAATTGCCAACACGGCGCGCGTGTGGATATAAACCAACAGGTTCAGGTGCTTTAGATGATTCAATTGATTTTTCTGTGCTCATAAATTTATTTTTTAAAGTGCTACTTCTATTTTTATGCTTTTATCTGTGAGGCCAACATTATCAACCTGCGCTACTTTTTTGGTGCCGCTATGAACGGTTATCCACCTTTTTTTTGTTTTACTTGCGCGTTTTTGATCTATTTTAAAACTGCCATCCTGTAATGTATACATCTGCCCGATGATCACTTCGGTACAGTTGTCTCCATCTTCTTTACAATGCACATAAGTTACTAAAACATTAGAAACGGCTTCGCCGGTTGTTTTGTTTACAACAGTTCCTGCAATGCTTGTCTTTTTAGAGTCACACGACAAAATGCTAAATGCAGTGAGTATTATAAATAGTAATTGTTTCATTTAATTTTGTTTAAAAGCATTCCAGCCTTGTGCAGAAATTGGATGAGATGTTCCTGCTTTGGCTATTAAATTGATGCCGCTTGTTTTTGCAGTCATGTGCCCGATGATGGTAAAATCAGGCAAGTGTTTGATCTTATCATAATCGGCCATCGAAATGGTAAATAATAATTCATAATCTTCACCACCATTCAATGCGCAAACAGTTGGATCTAAATTAAATTCACGGGCACGGTCAAATGTTTGTGGGTCCAAAGGAATTTTTTCTTCATACAATTCGCAACCTAATTCAGATTGAGAACAAAGGTGCATGATCTCAGATGCCAAACCATCGCTCACATCGATCATACTGGTTGGTTTTACATTCAGGCCTTTTAGTAATTCAATAATATCAACACGCGCTTCTGGTTTTAACTGGCGTTCTAAAATATAATCGTTACCATCTAAATCGGGCTGTACATTTGGATTATCTTTAAATACAAACTTTTCTCTTTCTAAAATTTGCAAACCCATATAAGCGCCACCCAAGTCGCCGCTTACACATAACAGGTCTTTTTCTTTGGCGCCATTGCGGTAAACAATATCTTCTTTATTGGCCTCACCAATTACGGTTACGCTAATAACTAGTCCGCTGGTAGTTGATGTTGTATCGCCACCAAGCAGATCAACTTTGTATTTATTGCAGGCAAAGATCATCCCTGCATATAATTCTTCCAATGCTTCAACCGAAAAGCGGTTTGATGCGGCGATGCTAACAGTCACCTGTTTTGGCGTGCCGTTCATGGCACAAATGTCCGACAGGTTAACTGTAATTGCTTTATATCCTAAATGTTTTAAAGGTACATAGGTCAGATCAAAATGTACACCTTCCACCAACATGTCCGTAGAAACCAGGGTGTGCTTTTCTCCTTCGAATTTAATAACTGCTGCGTCATCGCCCACACCTTTGATGGATGATGTATTGTGTATCTCTACATGTTCGGTCAAATGTTTAATTAATCCAAACTCTCCTAATGTTGTTAATTCTGTTCTTCCTGTATTTTCTAGCATGTCTTTTTATATCTTGATTCTTAGTTCGTCACCCTGAACTTGATTCAGGGTCTTTTGAGAGGCTGCTTCTCGACTTCGCTCGAAGTAACAGTTAAGCATGACTTTCTTTTTATTTATTTTAATCTGTGTCAATCTTTTTAATCCGTACTATCCGTGTTCTATTAGTCGTCCCAATTCGTAATTATCACTTTAATTTCACACATACATTTTTAGGTTCGGTAAAGAAGTCCAATGCTTCAAAACCACCTTCTCTTCCAACACCTGATGATTTAACGCCTCCAAATGGTGTTCTCAGATCGCGTAGTAACCAACAGTTGATCCATACAATACCTGTATGCAAGTCCATAGCCATACGATTTGCTTTGGTAATATCCTGTGTCCACACAGTTGAAGCCAAACCATATTGAGTTGAGTTGGCATACATCAACACTTCTTCTTCAGTATCAAAAGGCATAATGGTAACAACCGGTCCGAATATCTCTTCCTGGTTAGTACGGCAATCATAAGTTAATCCTTCAATGATTGTTGGTTCTAAATAATAGCCGTTCTCAAATTCCCCACCTACTTTAGCTTGTTTGCCACCGCATAACACCTTGCCGCCTTCCTGTTTTGCCAATTCTACATAAGAAAGAATTTTTTCCATGTGTGGTTTTGAAACCACGGCACCCACTTTTGTTTTATCTTCCATCGGAGCCCCAACCACCAGTTTTTGGGTCTTGGTAACAAAGTCGGTTTTAAATTTTTCGTAAATAGAACGTTCTACAAAAATACGTGAACCACATAAGCATATTTGTCCCTGGTTTGCAAAAGAAGACAACATAGTTGTAGAAAGCATTTTATCATAATCGCAATCGGCAAAAATAATGTTAGGATTTTTACCACCTAGCTCCAATGATAATTTTTTAAACATGGGAGCTGCAATACTTGCAATGCCTGCGCCTGTTTTTGTTCCACCTGTAAAAGAGATCAATGGCACATCTTTACTGCTTACCATGGCGTTACCAACTTTATGTCCGTATCCATGTACAATATTTAAAACGCCTTTTGGCAAGCCTGCTTTGATGCAAATTTCTGATAAGAGGTAAGCTGTCATTGGTGTAATCTCTGATGGCTTGGCAACTACCGTGCAACCTGCGGCCAGGGCCGGAGCAATTTTCCAGGAGAATAAATATAAAGGTAAATTCCAGGGAGAGATGCAACCTGCAACTCCAACCGGTTGACGTAATGTGTAATTGATGGCAGTATCTTCCATGCTGTGCGCATGAGCAGCATAATGCAATATACCAGTCCCATAGAAATGAAAATTAGCAGCAGCTCTTGGAATATCAACCGTTTTTGCTAAATGCAGAGGTTTGCCGTTATCTAAACTTTCGGCAACTGCCAGGTCGTGTAACTGATCTTCGATCAGTGAGGCAATTTTTAACAAATACTTTGAACGTGTTTCTTTAGGCGTAATACTCCAGGTTTTAAATGCCTCTTTTGCAGCAGCAATTGCTTTTTCAGCATCACGCTCATCACTATCGGGAATTAATGAATAAACCGTTCCGCGAGACGGATCGTAATTATCTATATGTTGGTTGGAGATAGGATCTACTAACTCGCCATTGATGTAGTTTTTTAGTTTGAACATAGCACAGAATAAGACCTCTAAATTAATGAAATTGCCTTAAATATCCCACATTTTAATGTGTGTAGAATGGCAATAAATTGTTTTAATATCAGTATTTATTCACTACTTTAGCCATGGTTAATTCTATTTAAATGCGCCCAATAGTATCTGTATTGTTATTCCTGTTCTTGCTTGCTTCAGAAGCATATAGCCAGGATATTCTGTATACAACAGCAGGTAGTAAGATCAAAGCAAGGGTAACCGAAATCAATTTAACGGATATTAAGTACAAGGATTTTGCCAATCTGAATGGCCCCACTTACGTGATCTCTAAAACGGATGTGGTATTGATACAATATCCGAACGGAACGGTAGATGTGATCAATGACAATCCAAATACACTGGTTCCTAAAACCACAGAAACAGTAACGCCTGTATCTTCTGATCCCGCGGGTAAGACCCCGGTTTTTGATAAGAACGATCCATACGGTAAAACGAAGAAAGGCGAAAAAAAGGATTTCAATTTGTATTACCTTAACAAGAACATGTTGTCTATAAACGCTTTGGCCCTTGCTAATGGTGATCTAACGTTGATGTATGACCGTGACCTGCTGAATAGCCGAATGTCGGTAACCTTCTTAGGTGGCTATAGTTTTAATTCGCGCATGGGTGGTTTAAATTTATTTATTGCAGATTCGAAAGACGGAGCCAAGAAAAAGTATGATGCAGGACTGGGGATCAATTTTATGCCCAGGAATACTAAACGCGTACAATATTTTGTAGGACTTTTGACCAAATACATGGCGTACGATTATCAGAATGTTGTAGATACAACGAATAATCAAAAAAATTATCAAAAAGCAAGTGGATCACAAATAGCCATTATGATCTCTACCGGTTGGGTATTCAGGGTGGGCCCGAATTTTAACTTTAAAGTTTTTGGTTCTCTTGGAGGACAGATCAATTCAACTCCTCTTGAAACACGCAATTCAAGGGGTATAACAAATTATTCAAATTATCCTAAAGCGTATTTAGGTTATTGTTTTGGCTACCGTTTTTAAAATGAGATATTACTCACATATTCTATGCGTTATGTTACTCTTTGTTTCAGTGTTTGCTTTTGCGCAGGATAAAGTATTTTTAAGGAACGGAAAAGTAATACCATGTAAGATCATCGCTATTTCCGAAAAAACGATCAGTTATAAAGATACGGTTCAAAATTCGTTGCTCATTACTGTATCTAAAAATGACGTATTGCTTACCGAATACCAAGCGGAAAAAATTTATATGTTCAGCAAAGAGCAATCAGCCAACACAGAATTTAAAACACTTTCCACTTCAACCATGCCCGAGATAACTGAGACCAGGCAACAGCGTGCAGAACGACGGATGAAAGAGTGGAAAGAAAAAGAAGCTCTGTTGCCAAATAATATTTTAGGATTTTATATTCCAGAATTGTTGTTGGGAAGGTTGACCGTTTCTTACGAACGCTTATTGGCCAATAAATCAATGGGTGTCAAGATACCTTTTAGTTTAACGTATGACGGATTGGGTGCTTTAGCCGAGTTCTCATCCAATAATTCAACCAACACCAACACAAATTCAACAAACACCAACACAAATTCTCCAAACAATAACACTAATAATTCAAATAATCCTCCTGTTAAGCGTAACAGAGGAACCGGTTTTATTACGGGTATTGATGTAAATTATTACCATGATCTGAAGCCGCAGTTAAAATATTTTTTTGGTCCACGTGTTCGTTACGGAACAGATATGATGTTGGGTGGCATTGAAGGATTGACCTTTCAGATACAGAATGGAATATTTAAAAGCAGTGGAAAAAAACTGACCAGTACCATAGCATTTGGTGTTGGGTTTTTTAAACTTTCGGAAAGATACGCCGGCAGGGGAGCTTTTGATCCTAAACAGGTTTATCCCTGGGCATCGTTTACCTGGCGTTTAGGATTCAGGTTGTAACGTTCTTCGTAACCTTTATTTCCTTGCAGGCCACCGCTATGAATTATCAAGACCTTGTTCTGTTGTTTTAATTTATTCTGATCTATGAGGTCAAATACAGCATAAAATAATTTAGCGGTGTACACGTAATCCAATTCTATCTTATAGGTTTCTTCAAACCATGATTTGAATTCCAGTAATTCTTTTTTATGTTTTGCATAACCACCAAAATGATAATTGTTTAGTATGCTTGTTTGTAAAGTGTTGGCATTTGCTTCGTAATTCAATACATTCACAGCTGTCAATCGTTGTGTTTGTAATAATGTTGCAGTCATGCCTTTGAATGTGGTTCCTGTTCCATAAGCACAAAAAATGTCATTGTAATTCTCCATGTCGTTGGTAAGAATTTCTTCACAACCTTTCTGTCCTAAAAAATTATCACCTCCTTCAGGAATAATAAATGCTTCGGGATACATGTAATTTAATCTTTGTAAATAACCGCTATCGGTTTTTTGAGAATATTCTTCTCTGCTAACAAATAGTAATTCCATTCCGTTTTGTGTAGCCAGTGATAAGGTAGAATTACTAACCGAGGTTTCTTCGCCGCGAATAATGCCAATGCATTTAAATCCGTTGATTTTGCAGGCAATAGCTGTAGCAGCAATATGGTTCGAGAAAGCTCCGCCAAAAGTGATGATCGTATTTTTGTTAACGGTTTTGGCTTGCTGTAAGTTGTGTTTTAGCTTGAACCATTTGTTACCCGAAATTTCGGGGTGAATAAGATCAAGACGTAAAATGCCTATGTGATAACCTTTATATTCAATGGTATCAATAATGGGTTTGTATGTGATGATGTGAGGCAAAGGTTGTATTTAGTAAGCTCAAATTTAATTTAAAAAAATAACATAGAATCGAATATCTTTGTAGTAACATGTTTAATAAGAATTTAGATCCGGAAGATTTTTATTATAGCCCTGAGGGCTATATTATTTTTACCGAAAAATATCATTTAAAGCGAGGTTATTGTTGTAAGAATGGCTGCAAGCATTGCCCGTATGGTTACAACAAAAAAACCGGACAGTTTGAAAACGAAAAGAAATGACGAATACATGCTTCAAATTTCTCAATCCAATTTATTTTTAGATATTTATAGTTATTAATACAAACGACCTTGATTAAGCTTCCGGAACTAAATAACAATCAGATCAATTACATTAATATTGCTTTAATGATATTGTCGGCCATCTTAGCATTTATTTTGCCTTTTGAGTTGTTTCTTTTTTCTTATGCTGTTTTAGGACCTTTACATTACCTTACCGAAATAGGCTGGCTGCATAAAAAAAGTTATTTCACCAAAGGGAAATACGATTTTTTATTTTTGAGCGTGCTATGCGTGTTGGTGTTTTATTTCTCGTATGTGAAACCAACAACGTCAGAAAGATTAATTCCTAATGTTATTTTATATGGTGTTTTATTAGCACTTATTTTTGTATTCATAAAGGATAATTTATACCGGGTAGTTCTTGCTGTTTTGGCTCTTATAGGCGTAGCGACAACAAAATTAGGTCTTAGTTATTTTATTTGGGTAGGTGTTTTTTTGCCAACTATTATTCATGTATTTGTTTTTACCTGGGCATTTATGCTGTATGGTGTTTTAAAAAATAAATCCTTTTCAGGATATTTATCGGTTGTTGCATTAGTGCTAATTGCCATTTCGTTTTTTGTGATCAAAGCTCCGGGGTTACAATACGAGGTATCTGCTTATGTTGGCAAAAGCTATGAGCTGTTTTATTTATTGAATAAGTTTTTGATCGAACTATTTGGTCTGGAAACAAGTGTAACTAATGACATGACCCTGGTTTATAAAACCAACGCAGGGTTTATTGTAATGCGTTTCATTGCTTTTTCATATACCTATCATTATTTGAACTGGTTCTCTAAAACTTCGGTCATTCAATGGCATAAAGTACCCAAAAAAACCTTATATGCTACACTTGCCCTTTGGGTATTTTCGGTTATATTATACATCATTGATTACAATATTGGCTTAAAAGCGCTTTATTTTTTAAGTTTTTTACATGTTTTTTTAGAATTTCCACTCAATATTACTTCTTTTCAGGGTATTATTAAATCGGTATTACCTGTTAAGAAATAAGCGTTTAAACTCTGTTCCCGGCCTGTTTTTAATTAAATATAAATCTGTATATTAGGGCTTCAAAAAACTGTTTGTGAAAATTTCAAAAGAATTCAAAATAGGTATCATTGTTACTGCTGCTATCGGGTTATTTATCTGGGGATTTAATTTCCTCAAAGGGCATGATCTGTTTAGTCATAAGTACGAGTTATATGCTGTTTATCCTAAAATAGATGGTTTAATAGAAGCAAATCCACTTTTGGTGAATGGCTTTAAAGTAGGCCAGATCAACGAGATCTCATTGATACAGGATAAAAACGGGCAGTATGGCGTGTTGGTAAAATTCTTATTAACTGAGGATGTTCAGATTCCGAAGCATTCTATTGCCCGTGCGGTAAGTTCCGATCTGTTAGGATCAAAAGCAGTGGAGATCATTTACAGCAATCATCCGGAATTTGTAAGTTCAGGTGATACGTTAATTGCCGAAACCGAAGAAGGTTTAAAAACATCTGTAAGCAAGCAACTGGCGCCATTGCAAAAAAAGATGGATGGTTTGCTTTCCTCTGTTGATTCAGTTATGACCATTGTTCAGGTAGTGTTGAATGATAAAACAAGGGAAAATTTAAGTAAATCATTCGAGAGCATTAAATTAGCTATTCAAAGTTTAGAACAAACTGCCTATAAACTGGATGATCTGGTAGCTTCCGAAAAAGCTAAGATATCCTCTATTCTTACTAAATTAAACAGCTTAGCAGGAATGCTCGAACAAAATACCGGAAAGATTGATAACATTATTGGTAATTTCAGTAGCCTGTCCGACAGTTTAGCTAAGTCTAATTTAAAAGGTGCTATTGACGAAGCAGATAAAACTTTGGCTGAGTTGAACAAACTGGTTGCACAGATCAACTCTGGTCAGGGAAGTTTAGGCAAGCTTGCTAAGAACGATTCGTTATATAACAACCTTAACAAAGCGAGCGAAGACCTTGATAAGTTAATGAAAGACCTTCGTATAAATCCTGAACGTTATATTCATTTCTCAGTGTTTGGCAGAAAAGATAAAAACAAACCTATTAACTAAATTTCTTTATGATCTCATCCATCATTTTCGTTGCTCTTTTACTCGGATCAAGTGTGTTTTTTTACATTAATGCAAAAAAAATACGTCGTAACATTCTGTTAGGAAAAGATATTTCAATTACTGATAATAAGGGCGAGCGTTTAAAAACGATGATCCTTGTGGCATTAGGACAAAAGAAAATGTTCACGCGACCAATTCCTGCTATTTTGCATTTATTTTTATATACAGCATTTGTGATCACCCAAATTGAACTTATAGAGATTGTATATGATGGTATCACCGGACATCACCGTGCTTTCCGTGTCTCATTAGGTGGTTTTTATACGTTCATGGTAAGTTTTATCGAGATCTTATCAGTGCTGGCATTCATTGGCACTATAGCATTTTTGGCAAGAAGAAATTTACTAAAAGTTCCACGTTTGGTAAAAAGCGAGTTGAATGGCTGGCCAAAGCTGGATGCAAATATAATCCTGATCATGGAGTTCATATTGATCTGTTTTATTTTTATGATGAATGGTGCTGATGAAGTGTTATACAGAAGAGGTCATTCACATGCACAGGATCTGGGCGATGGATCTTTAGGATTAACGATCAGTCAGTATGTTGGTCCCTTACTTTACAACGGTATGCCAACACCTGGCTTACATGTTATTGAGCGCATAGGTTGGTGGGGACATATCATCATGGTATTTAGTTTTTTGAACTATTTACCATTCTCAAAACACTTGCACATTTTACTGGCTTTCCCAAATACCTATTTCTCTAACTTAAAACCTAAAGGAGAGTTCAAGAATTTATTTGAAGTAACAGATGTTGTTAAACCAAATTTTGACCCTTCATACCAACCTGTTTTAGACCCTAACGCTGTTATTGGTTTTGGGGTAAAAGATATAAAAGACCTTACCTGGAAGAATTTACTGGATGCATATTCCTGTACCGAGTGTGGACGTTGCACCGCAGCTTGTCCGCAAAATCTAACTGGTAAAGCCCTATCACCACGTAAAATCATGATGGATACCAGAGACAGGATGGAAGAAGTTGGAAAGAACATGGATAAGAACGGTGGAACATTTGTAGATGATGGAAAAACATTATTGGGAGATTATATCAAACATGAAGAGATCTGGGCTTGTAATACCTGTAACGCCTGTGTTCAGGAATGTCCTGTAAACATTGATCCGTTAAATATCATTATGGGTTTGCGTCAGCAATTAGTGTTAGAACAAAGTTCAGCACCTAATGAACTGAATGGGATGTTCTCTAATTTAGAGAATAACGGTGCGCCATGGCAATTTAGTCCGGCAGATAGAGCAAATTGGATAAACGAAAATTAAGAAATTATGAGTAACACTATAAAAGTTCCAACAATGCAGGAGAAGATCGCTAATGGCGAAACTCCTGATATTTTATTTTGGGTAGGTTGCAGTGGCAGTTTTGATGACAGGGCAAAAAAGATTACCAAAGCCATCGTTCGTATTTTAAATCATGTAGGCGCAAACTTCGCCGTATTGGGTGTTGAAGAATCCTGTACAGGAGATCCTGCAAAGCGTGCTGGTAACGAATTTTTGTTTCAGATGCAGGCTATGCAAAATATCACTATTTTAAATGGTTATGATGTAAAAAAGATAGTGACCGGTTGTCCGCATTGTTTTAATACCATTAAAAATGAGTATCCTGAATTGGGCGGAAAATATGAAGTTATTCATCATACCCAATTAGTGCAACAATTAATTGATGAAGGAAAATTAAAAGTAGAAGGCGGCGCATTCAAGGGCAAAAAGATCGTATTTCATGATCCTTGTTATTTAGGAAGAGCAAATAATGTATATGAAGCACCAAGAGATGTGATCTCAAAGCTGGATGCAGAATTGGTTGAAATGAAACGCAGTAAAGCCAATGGCTTATGTTGTGGAGCGGGCGGAGCACAAATGTTCAAAGAAGCAGAAAAAGGAAATAAGGAAGTAAATGTAGAACGTGCTGATGAAGCTCTTTCTCATAATCCTGATATCATTGCTGTTGGTTGTCCGTTTTGTAATACGATGATGACAGATGGTGTGAAACATTTTAATAAAGAAGACCAGACCAAAGTATTGGATGTGGCAGAATTAATTGCATCCGCTAACGATTTATAAATTGCACATGAAAAATATATTTTTATTCCTTTTTGTTTCTACTGTTTTATTTTCATGTGGACCTAAGGAAACTGAACTTGCAAATGATTCACGTCGTGCAGATTCTTTGATGAAGGTGATCAATTCACCGGAATTGGTAGCAGTTAATAAAAAGATCCTTGACGATCCTGAAAATGCAGATCTGTATGATGAACGTGCTAAATTGTATTTACAGTTCAAGCAATTTGAGGAAGCGGCAAGTGATTCAAAACGTTCAATAAGAATAGATTCATCAAACGCTAAATATTATTTAACGGAGGCAGATATCTTTTTTGCAGCTAATGAAACCAGGAATGCCAAAGATGTATTGGAAAAGGTTGTTAAAAAATTTCCTGAAAATACAGAAGGTTTATTGAAACTGGCAGAACTTTATTTTTTTGTAAAACAATACGAGAATGCTTTTGCTAAAATTAATCAGGCCTTAAAAGTGAACGAAAATTTGGCGAGGGGATATTACCTAAAAGGGAGTATTTACAAAGAATTAGGCGATACAGGGAAAGCAGTTTCAAGTTTAGAAACAGCAGTGGAACAGGATAATAAAAATTACGGTGCCTTTTTAGATCTTGGAATTATTTACGCAGCTAAAAAAAATCCATTGGCTTTCGAGTATTATAATAATGCTATTGGGCTTCAACCTTCAAATCCTGAAGCATTATATGCCAAGGCAAAATTACTCCAGGATATGGGTCGGATCAAGGAGGCAGTTGCTATGTATAATCAGATATTGAAGATCGATCCACGGCATGTATTCTCTATATATAATTTGGGAGCTATCGAATTTGGAATTAATGAGAACCCTAAACTGGCTCTGGATTATTTCACGAAGGCTATTGCCACAGATCCAAAGTATGCTGAAGCCTATTTTGCAAGGGCTGTTTGTTATCAGGATCTGAAAGATAACGCCAATGCTTCAGCTGATTACCAAATGTGTCTCCAGCTAAAACCAAACTACGAGCCGGCAGTTGAAGGCTTAAATTCTTTAGGAAAATAAATAATTAAATTCCTATAAATAAAAAAAGCCGATACATTTTGTATCGGCTTTTTTATTGTATTTAATTTAAGATTATGCTTCTGTATTTTCTGCAGGAGCATCAGTTTCAGGAGCTGCTGCTTCTTCAACTGCAGGAGTTTCTTCAACAACTGCTGTTTTAGCTGCAATTTTAGCTGCTTTTGCATTCTTTGATGCTGTTTCAGCTTTAGCTTTATCTGCTATCGCTTTTTTATCTGCTGCTGATAAGTTATCTTTTTTAGTGTTGATCTTGCCAGCTTTTTGGTCTAACCATTTAGCAAAACGCTCTTCAACTTGTGCTTCAGTTAATGCACCTTTTTTAACACCATCTAATAAGTGTTTTTTCATTAAAATTCCTTTGTAAGACAAAATAGCTTTGCAGGTATCCGTAGGAACTGCACCATTTTGTAACCATTTTAATGTTGACTCGAAATTCAAGTCAATTGTTGCAGGATTGGTGTTAGGGTTATAAGTTCCTAATTTTTCGATAAAAGCTCCATCTCTTGGTGCACGACCATCCGCTGCTACCACGTGGAAAAACGCTGCGTCTTTCTTTCCGTGTCTTTGTAGTCTAATCTTTACTGCCATTTTATTGTTTTTTAAGTTTGGGCTGCAAATATCGGTAAATTTATTTAATTAACAGCCAATTTTTAAAAATTATTTCTTTAAATGCCTAAATATCATTAATTTGACTAATTTTGTCAGCTAAACTAAACTTTTTATAAAATAGCAGGTTTGTTCCTTTTATCAAAAACCTGGTTATATTTATATAACAACATACAAACAATAATAGCTACATATGAAATTACAAGAAAGAGGTACCCTTTTGATCCCAATCGATTTTACTGAACAGTCACTTTTGGCGATCAAACAAGCTTATAACCTGGCAAAATATACTCATTCAAAGATCATTTTACTTCACACTTATGAAAAAGTAGGAGAAGAAAGATATGAAGAATTAAAGGCATTAACCAAGCAAACAGAAGCTGAAAGTGGTGTGCCTACTGAGTTCATGAATGTAAAAGGCAATATTTACGTTGAAGTACCAAGAGTTGCTGAAGAAATTGAAGCAACTTTAGTAATTGTGGGCCTTGAAAGCCACATGAGCTCTAAACACATTGTAGGAGCAAGCGCTTCTAAAATGATCAGAGAGTGTAGCTGCCCTGTGATCTCTATTCGTGGAAAAGAGCATAAGGATGGTTGTGAGAACATTTTGTTGCCTTTGGATCTTTCCCGTGAATCCCGCGAAAAAGTGGATGTTGCCGTTCAATTTGCACATTATTTTGGCGCTTCTATCCGTATTTTAGGTGTATTTAGTTTATCGGATGCAGCTTACGAAAACCAGTTATTGGCTTATTCTCACCAGGTAAAACAATATATCAAAGGAAAAGGGATCTCTTGTTCCAATAAATCATTGGCAAGCGATAGTGTAGCTGATACTATTGTGGAATATGCCAATAAGATCGAGTCTGATCTGATCGTTATTATGAACAAGCCTACGTTAAGCATTAAAGAGTTCTTCAGTGGTACTGAAGCTCAAAAAGTAGTTGATATCAGTAATTTACCGGTTATGACCATCAATCCATCCAAAAAAGTAAGTTTAAATCACTTCGGAACAGGATTATAGTATTGCAACACATAAAATTGAAGACGCCACCAGGTTTGTGTGGCGTTTTTTATTTACAAGCCATAGTCGTATATTAGCCCCTCTTAATTATGAACTTATTTTTTCATATAGGCCGATATTCTATGCTGTTGTTAAGGGTTTTTAAAAAACCTCAGAACTTTCGCGTTTACTTTCGCCAAATTATTTTTGAGATAGACAACATTGGAATTTCCTCTTTGCCTATTGTCGCTATTATTTCTGTTTTTATGGGAGGAATTATTGCGTATCAATCAGCTTATGCCATTGACAGTCCTTTGGTTCCCCTATATGTTATTGGATTTACCACACGTGAAAGCATGATTTTGGAATTTAGCTCTACTATTTTATGTTTGATTTTAGCTGGAAAAGTAGGCTCAAACATTGCGTCTGAAATTGGAGCCATGCGCATTACCGAACAAATAGATGCATTAGAAATCATGGGGATTAACTCGGCGAGCTATCTAATTTTTCCGAAAATTGCAGCAGCAATGTTTATTTTTCCCTTTTTGGTTGTGATAAGTATGTTTCTTGGTTTAGCGGGTGGGTATATGATGGGAGTTTTAACTGATGCATTTACCGGATCTCAATATGTATACGGTATCCAGGCATTTTTTGAGCCTTGGAAAATCGGTTATTCTATAGCAAAAAGTATCAGTTTCGCTTTTTTGATTACCTCTCTCTCGTCGTATTTTGGCTACTATACTCAAGGTGGAGCTCTTGAAGTAGGTAAAAGCAGCACTGCTGCCGTAGTTTGCAGCAGTATCTTAATTTTACTATTCAGTTTAATTTACACTAAGTTGTTTATCGGACATTGATAGAAGTTAAAAACATATTTAAAAGTTTCGGCGACCATAAAGTCATTGATGATGTGTCTTTTGTTTTTGAACAAGGCAAAACCAATTTAATTATAGGCGAAAGTGGAAGTGGTAAAACAACTATAATGAAACTGATGGTTGGTTTGCACGAAATTGATTCAGGTGAAATTTTGTATGATGGACAAAATTTTCCTGTACTTGGTGTTCAGGAAAAGCAAGAGGTTAGAAAAAAAATAGGCATGTTGTTTCAGGGCGGCGCGTTATTTGATTCTCAAACACTGGAAGAAAATGTACGGTTCCCGTTAGACATGTTCACAGAAATGAGCAAAGAGGAAAAACTGGATCGCGTTAATTTTTGTCTTGAGAAAGTACAGCTTACCGGTAAAAATAAATTGTATCCGGGCGAATTATCGGGCGGTATGAAAAAGCGTGCCGCACTTGCAAGAGCAATAGCTAACAGTCCTCAGTATCTATTTTGCGATGAGCCAAATTCCGGTCTTGATCCCAAAACATCTATTGTAATTGATAATTTAATTCAAAGCTTAACACACGAATTTAATATTACTACCATTGTTATTACACATGACATGAACTCAGTGGTGGAGATTGGCGAAAAGATATTATACATTTATAAAGGCAAACCATGGTGGACAGGTAACAGCAAAGATATATTGAAGACTACCAATCCCGAATTAGTTGATTTTGTATTTGCTTCAGGCTTTATGAAAGAAGTATTCAACGCCGTAAAAAATAAATAAGTTTTCGTTTTGATATAACGAACAATCCTCTTAAAACTATACTCTTGAAAGATAAAAAAAATACCGAACACGATTTTGAAATGAAAGCCACAACATTTCATGGCCTTGAAGATGTGTTAGTGAATGAATTGATGAAACTGGGAGCACGTGATATTGTTCCATTTAAGCGTGGTGTATCGTTTACAGGAGATAAAGGTTTTATGTATAAAGCTAATTTATGTTTACGAACTGCTTTAAAAGTATTGGTGCCTATCTATTCTTTCACTGCTAATAATGAGCATGAACTGTATGATAAGATGAAGGAGTATGAGTGGGAAGAATTGTTGAATACAGATGATACCTTAGCGATCAACGCTACCGTTAATTCGGATGAATTCAATCACTCACTATACGTTTCGCAAAAAACAAAAGATGCTATTTGTGATCGTTTTGTAGATAAATTTGATGTAAGGCCCAATGTTGATCTCGACCGACCAACCGTTAGGATCTACGTACATATTTTCAGGAATCAGGTAAACGTAAGTTTGGATAGTAGCGGTGATTCTTTATTTAAGCGTGGTTACCGTGTAGATATTGATACGGCACCCATGAAAGAAGTATTGGCCGCAGGGATGATCTTGCTATCTAACTGGCAACCGCATTTGCCCTTAATTGATGGTATGTGTGGTAGCGGAACTTTAGGTATTGAAGCCGCTTTATACGCCAACAATATTCCTCCGGGAGTATTCAGGGAAGAATTTGGTTTTATGAAATGGCATGACTATGATAAAGAGTTGTGGGATACAATTTATGAAAGCACGATCAATCGTATCAAGGATGATATGCCGCAGATCATTTCAAGTGATATAGATATTGTGCCTTTGGAAATGGCAAAACGTAATGGGGCTGTGGCAAAAGTGGATGATGTGATCCAATACGAACATATTTCATTTTTTGATATGATGCCAACCAGGCCGCATGGTACCATTTTATTGAATCCTCCTTATGATGAGCGTATCAAAATGGAAGATACCAACGCTTTTTATAAACAGATCGGAGATAAATTAAAGAAGGATTTTGGAGGCTGGACCTGCTGGATCATTTCTTCTAACATGGAAGCTATTAAATCCATTGGTTTACATCCCAGTAAAAAAATGACCTTGTTCAATGCTTCTTTGGAATGTAAGTTACTAAAATATGAAATGTATAGTGGTTCTAAAAAGGCTTCTAAACAAGACAAACAGGAAGAAACTAAATAGAGTTCAAAAACTCAACCATTTTTCTTAAGGCAATACCCCTATGCGAAATAGCATTTTTTGTTTCCGCACTCATTTGCGCAAAAGTTTCTGTATGGCCATCCGGTAAAAAAACCGGGTCATAACCAAAACCATTGTTTCCTTTTTTTTCTGTTGCGATCGTTCCTTTAATGATTCCTTCAAAGCAATATTCTTTCCCGTCAATAACTAAAGCCATCACGGTTTTAAAATGAGCGTTCCTGTTTTCTTTTCCTGATAACTCCTTCAGTAATTTTTCTATGTTATCATTATCATTTTTTTGTTCGCCTGCATATCGGGCTGAGTATACACCCGGCGCGCCTTTTAGCGTATCTACCAATAAACCGCTATCATCAGCAAAGCAATTGGTTTGCGTTTGGAGGTAAATGGTTTTTGCTTTTAATAAAGCATTGCCCTCAATGGTTAATGCGGTTTCGTCTATTTCCTCCAACAAATTAATATCGTCCAGGCTAAGCAGGTTTATATAGCCAGGGATCAAACTTTTAACTTCATTTAGTTTGTTTTTGTTGTGGGTAGCAAAAATAAGTTGCATAAATTATTCGCTTGCGATCTTAATGAATTTTTTAATGAAAATTTTCCCATCAATTATTAGTTTTATGATGTAGCAACCCCGGGCATAAGATGCAGTTGGTAAATGCACAAAATTTAAACCAGCTAATCCTTTTTCAGTTGTTTCTTCATATTGAATCTGTCCTACACTGTTATAAATGGCAATTGTATAATCAATATCCCTGTTTAACGTAACGGGCAATATAATGTCGCCCTCGGTTGGATTTGGTAACGGATTTGAAACAGATATATCGTTTGTATTGAGCGTGTTGCATAAAGTATTATTATTTAAGTTCTCATCATCAATAGTATTAACCTTTTCGATCTCTACACAGGTAATATTATTACTACTACCTGGTGTACTGGCGCTTTTTGCTACAAATGTGTATGAATAAAAAGAATAGGGGCTTAGATTTCCATTCCAGGTTTCTTTAATATTTCCGGCATCACTTATCTGGTATTGCAGGTCAAAGGTTGTAATGGGTACTGAACCATAATTTGCCATGTCGGCACTCACTGTCATGAATCCATCAGCATCTTTTTGCGTAGTCACATTTAAGATAGCCAGATCCAGATAGCGGTTTAAAAGCGTTATTGTTTTTGTCTTCGAGTTTCTACAGCCATTTTGATCTTTAAGATTTAATGATACAACGTATGAGCCAACGGTATCAAACAAGACCGTTGGACTTTGTAATGTTAGGGTTGGAGAGCCGGTTAGGTTCCAGGTATACGAGCTTGCGTTGGTAATAGAAGGTATAAAATTTACCGGGGCGTTTATATAATAATATATTGCTGGATTTGTTGTGAAATCAACAGTTGGTAAAGGAAACACAGTAACCACTTTTGTAATTGAGTCTTTGCAGCCAACAGAGTTGGCAACAGTTAATCTCACCGAATAAGTGCCGGCTGTTGTTAACGAAAGACTAGGGCTTTGGATAGCTGAAAATGAAGTATTATTCAATCGCCAGTTATAGGATGATATGACCCCGCTTTGAGCATTAGATGAATTGGTGATCTGAATAGTGTCTTTAGAACAAAATGCTGGGATTGAGAAATTAACAAGTGGCGAAAGAAAAACATTAACATATTTGGTAATAACTGATGTACAACCGTTACCACCGTCTACTGTAAATGTTACCGGAAAAACACCCGAACTGGCGAACGTTTTAATAGCATTTTGCGTATTGGCGGTGCTATTCCCAAAATTCCAGGAATAGGTTGTATTGCTTAAAGGAGCAATAGAAGTACTTTGAAAAAGAGTTGGTGTATTGGCACACGGAGAACTATAAGTGAAATTAGCTTTTACCTCTGCTTGTACACTAACTGTTCTGGTAACTGTGGATGTGCATCCAACATTATTGGTTACCACCAATGTTACAAAGTGATTTCCCTGGTTGCTAAATAAGTGTTTAGGATTATTTAAGGTTGAAAAATTATCCGGTCCGGTGTCGCCAAAATTCCAGGATAGTGATGTAATAGAATAACCTGATGTGCTTGTACTTTGGTTCATGAAATACGTAGTATCGTTCTGGCAAGAAGTGCCGGAAACAAAAGTGGCTGTTGGCACAGGATATACGGTTATAATTTTAGAGATCGACTGTTGACAGCCTGAATCTGTTTTTACTTTTAAATTAACCGTGTAAGTTCCGGTGCTGGTGTAAGTATGTGATGGATTAGTAAGCGTCGACGTATTTGCAGATGACAAGTCACCAAAGTACCAGATCGTGCTATCTATCACATTTCCGGAAGGAGGCAATGATAAGTTTGTAAATAATACCGGTGTGTTTAAACAGCCAATATTGGTTGAGAAGTTAGCCGTTGGCGCGTAACCAGATACGGTTACATTGATAGTGTCTTTTACAACACAGTTATTGGTATTGGTTATAACAATGGAGTATTGACCTGTATTAGTAATTGTAATTGAAGACGAAGAAGCACCGGTGCTCCAGGAATACGTAACGCCTGCAGATGGGGGATTAAGCACATTTATTTGATTTCCGGAACAGAATGTTGTGTCATTCCCAAGTAGCACATTATTTAGCTGCGAATCTATTGCAATCACAATTGAATCTTTAAAATTGCAACCTATATCGTCAGTGGCAAGAAGCGTGTATTTGCCAGGTGTATTTACCTGCATGGTTGAGTCAGTGCTGCTATCCTGCCATACAAAACTGCTGTTTTGAAGTGGTAACAAATTTGGTTTTAATGTGAAAGGAACATTGGAACAGATGATTGTATCATTGCCCAGGTTAAATACGGGTATTGGATGTATGTTAACCTGTATCGAATCTTTTGAAATATTCCCAACGCAATCTGTCATAGTAACTTTGTAAAGCCCACTTGTAGAAACATTGATCGTATTACTGCTTGTGCTGGTTGACCATAAATAAGTGAAATAGGGTTCGCCTGCAGTTAGTGCTATGATCGATCCGGCACAGGCTGCTGTATCGGTTGGTAGATCCACAAATATATTATTTGTATTTTGAAGAACATAGACCGTATCTGAAGAGATTCTTCCAAAAACATCTGTTACAGTTAAAAAATACTTGCCGAAACTATTGACAACAAGTGAATCATTGATTGAGTTATCCTGCCACGTATAAGTGTTAAAGTGATCCTTTTTAGCTCTTAGGGTTACAGGCAAGGTACAAGTCAATATGGTATCGGTTAGCTGAAGTGGGGGAGCATATTTATTATTCAGGTAAGCTTCAACTTGTTGTTGTTCGAGAGTATTTAGTAAACGATCATAAATGATAATTTCGAAAATGTTTTTATGTCCGAAAAAGCTTCCGTTAAGCGTAGCCCCAATTGAAATAGAATTGGATTGCGTTGATAAATTACTGGTAATACGGTACGGAGGCGCATGGGGTATATGGTTCAGAAAAGAAAAAGTTGTATCACTGTGTCTTACCATACTATAAATAAACGGAGCTTCATTTGCTACAGGAATAAAATTACCGTACGGACTGTTGGAATCTGTAAATCCGCCACCAACATTATTATTCGAAGCATCACGCCCAAGCCAGAATCCCGTTTGAAAATCGTGATCAAGAATACGACCATAGGCGTTATCCAGTGTATTTTGTGTAGCAACTACAAAAATGGATGCATCGGCAAAAGAATAGTTAAGGTTTGATAATAATTGAGCCTGTCCGCCAAACAATAGATAAGGATAACCGTTCAATATAGAAGTGCCTGACAATGTTGGTTGAGATGTAGGGTTTGATTGTTGAAAGTTAGCAGAAGTTGCAGATTGATCAGCCCAGTTTGAGATCGCTCCTGATGAAATACTTAAACCATCTGTACTTTTTAACCAAACTTTTAGATTGGAATAATCCGTTGGAGAAAATGTCATTTGGGATTTCACTGTAATTACATACAGCAAAAACATACACAAAGTAAATACTCTTTTTACGGGATTCATTATTATTTCAATATCGCGTAGATAAGCTATAAATATAGTGAAAAAAAGAAATCTTCCCCTAAAATAATTGTTAAATAGCCTAGGTATTAACCGCAAAATGCCTTTGTACTATGTTACGAGAGTTTCCTTTAAATTGTTATTTTTGTATAGATATTTTTTGAAACAGATAAATTTAAATTCAGTATGTTAATTGTTGGAGCTAAAGGATTTTCTAAGGAAGTGCTGGAGGTGTTGTATCAGAACGATCTCCATGATGATGTTGTATTTTATGATGATATCTCTAACGATCTATCTGAAAAACTTTATGGAAGATTCAAAGTTTTAACAAATATGGATGATGCCAAATTATATTTTGAAAAGGTGAATCAACAATTTACCATAGGCATCGGAAATCCATTACTTCGGTATAAACTTTCCGCTAAATTCATACAAGCGGGCGGTGTTTTTACTTCTACTATCAGTCCTAAAGCATCAGTGGGGCATTTCGGCAATCAAATCAGCGAAGGCTGTAATATTATGACGGGAGCTATTATCACTAGCGATGTTACAATAGGTATGGGATGTCTCATTAACTTAAATTGTACTATTGGGCATGATACAATTATTGGTGATTTTACAGAGTTATCGCCAGGTGTTAATATTTCAGGTAATTGCCGTATTGGTAAGTTCTCAAACTTAGGAACTAATGCTATCGTTTTACCTAAGATCACTATCGGTGATAATGTTGTGGTTGCAGCGGGCGCTGTAGTTACAAAAGATGTGCCCGATAACAGCATGGTTGCTGGTGTGCCAGCTGTTTTAAAAAAGAATCTTGATCCAATAACCATCTAAATATTTTCTGAAATTTGCACGCCATTAGTTGGTTTTACTGCGTTGATATATCCTGATATTGTTGTATATTCGCTTTTTTAAACGGCGTTAGTTTTTTATGGAATTCGAGATAAAACCGAGAGGAAAAGTAAATATTGGCCTTAATGAACTTTGGGAATATCGAGAGTTGTTTTATTTTTTTACCTGGAGAGATATAAAAGTAAAATACAAGCAAACAGCATTAGGAGTATTGTGGGCAATTTTTCAACCTGCAATTATGACAGCTTTATTTACCTTAGGTTTTGGTAAATTATTAAGCGCTAATTCTGAACTTACTATGCCATATCCGGTTTTTGCATTGAGTGGTTTTTTAATGTGGAATATCTTTTCTAGCGGGTTGTCTAACGCTGGAAATAGCATGGTAAATAATTCCAATATCATTAAGAAAATTTATTTTCCGCGGTTAATTATTCCTATATCATCCATTTTAGTATCTGTAGTAGATTTCTCGATGGCCTTTTTGGTATTTATTCCTGTATTGTTGTATTATGATTGTTGGTTAAATGCATGGGCTTTCATGTATATACCTCTCAGTGTGTTGTTAGCGGCAATGGCCACATTCGGGCTTGGAACATTTTTAGCAGCAATTAATATCAAATACCGCGATTTTCGTTACATATTGCCTTTCTTTATTCAGGCACTTTTATTTGCTACTCCGGTTATATATCCTATTAAAATAACTGATAATCGTATATTTCAATGGGTAATGCAGCTGAATCCTATGAACGCTCCAATTGAATTATTTAGAGCAAGCATAGGAAATAACGTTGTTAATTATCAAACAGTTGTCATTAGCCTGCTGGTGTCATTTTTTTTATTTATCGTTGGGGTTGTTTATTTTCGCAAAACCGAAAGTTATTTTGCTGATCTAGCGTAGTTTATTATATTATTTAAATAAGTTGATTTTTATCTTTTGAAGCCCATATTAGAAATACAAAATATCAGTAAAAAATTTCGCATTAATCAGGAACAGCAGCCTTATTTGAGTATCCGGGATTCGATCGGTAATCTTTTTAAGAGTAGAACTAACACGGAAGATTTTTGGGCTTTAAACGATGTTAGCTTTAATGTGATGCCAGGCGAAAGTATTGGTATAATTGGAAAAAATGGAGCAGGAAAATCAACTCTGTTAAAAATACTCTCAAAAATCACACCTCCCACAAGCGGTAAAATTATTTCGCGGGGAAGGATCGCTTCTCTTCTTGAAGTTGGTACGGGTTTTCATCCGGAATTGAGTGGTCGCGAGAACGTGTTTATGAATGGATCTATTTTAGGGATGCGGCGCGCTGAAATATTAAAGAATTTTGATGCAATAGTTGATTTTGCCGGTGTAAGTAAGTTCATTGATACGCCATTAAAGCATTACAGCAGTGGCATGCAGTTGCGTTTGGCTTTTGCCGTAGCAGCATTTTTAGAAAATGAGATTTTGATCATAGACGAAGTGTTGGCCGTAGGTGACGCTGAGTTCCAGAAAAAGTGCCTGGGAAAAATGGAAGATGTGAGTAAAAGTGGACGAACGATCTTATTTGTAAGTCACAATTTAGCTGCACTGAAAAGCCTGTGTACAAAAGGTGTCTGTTTAAAAAATGGAAAGTCAGATTATGTTGGTAGCTCGGGCGATGCAATTGGTTATTATCTGGAAAGCCGCAAAGAGCAAACACTTAATGAAAAATTTTTTGATGCTAAATATTCAAATGAAGAATTTACACTTAATTATATCAAAATTAAGAATAGCCCAGAGGATACAATGAATATTATTCTCGATAATTTGCCAATAGAAGTGCATACAAACTTAGATATACATAAAGATGGCAACTATCATATTAGTTACCATATAAAAAATGATCTTGACGAAACATTGTTTGCTTTTTACAATTTAAAAAGTGGAACAACGTTAAAACGGGGATCCAATAATTTGATATGCTCTATTCCTGCTGAATTTCTTCAATCGGGGTATTACTCTTTGACGCTATATATTGTTAAAGATGAAGTATATCCTATTTATATCGAACATGATGTATTTAGTTTTATGATCGTTGACGGAAAACAGTCTGTGGGCTCTAATATGAGCAAAATACCAGGGTATGTTCGCCCAAAATTTACCTGGAGTAATACCTAATATTTATGATAACCGTAACCAAAACATTTTTTCCTCCGTTGCCTGAATATGAAACGTATCTTGAAAGCATATGGGAAAATCAATGGCTTACCAATAGAGGGAATTTGGTTATTG
Source organism: Bacteroidota bacterium (assembly GCA_040386075.1). Classification (GTDB taxonomy): domain Bacteria; phylum Bacteroidota; class Bacteroidia; order B-17B0; family Aurantibacillaceae; genus UBA4416. The sequence continues at coordinate 202,573 of JAZKGE010000013.1, read as the reverse complement.
AATTAGAACAAAAATTAAAGACCTATCTACATATTGATAATATTTTAATTACTAATAACGGAACACTCCCTTTACAGATAGCAGTAAAACTTTTTGGACAGGGTGGCGAGATCATTACAACTCCGTTTAGTTATGTTGCTACAACATCTGCTATTGTTTGGGAAAACTGCAAGCCGGTATTTGTTGATATACACCCTGATTATTTAACAATTGATGAAGCAAAAATTGAGGCAGCTATTACATCAAAAACTACAGCAATACTTGCAACACATGTGTTTGGAAATCCTTGTAATGTAGAAGTCATTCAACAAATTGCCACGAAACATAATCTGAAAGTAATTTTTGATGCCGCACATTGTTTTGGAATAAATTATAAAGGCCAATCAATTTTTAGTTATGGAGATATTAGTACATGCAGCTTTCACGCTACGAAAATATTTCATACCGGCGAAGGCGGGGCTATTTTTTGTAGCGATAAGGAAATAGCGCATAAGTGCTTTTACTCCCATAATTTTGGACATAATGGTCAATTAGATTTTTTTGGCTTAGGTATAAATGGGAAAATATCAGAGTTACAGGCAGCGATGGGTTTGGCAGTTTTTTCTCATTTGGATGAAATTTTTGCAGAAAGAAAAAAGGTAGTGGAATTTTATGACTCACATCTGAATTTTTCTCTGCTATCTAAGTTAAAGATTAGAGAAAATACAGAATGGAATTATAGCTACTATCCCATTATTTTTCAAACAGAAGAAAAATTATTGGAGGCAGAACAACTATTGCATAAAAATGGTATAGTGCCGCGCAGATATTTTTATCCATCGTTAAACACAATTGAATATTTAAGTGGGCAGCAGATGCCGGTATCTGAAAGCATATCAGGCCGGATATTATGTCTGCCTTTATACGTTGGATTAAAAGTTGAAGAGATGAGCAAAATAGTTGAAGTTATTAATAATTGTCTATAGTGATAAATGTTAGAATGCTTCACTATATTTTTGAAATTACCTTTATATAAATAAACAGGCCTGTTGAGCATTGAATTATAAAAGCTTTGGTATGAAAAAAAAGGTTTTGTTTGTAATAGATTTTCCCGATTGGGCGTTTCACAACATAATTAAAGAAGTCATTCAAAAGTTAGATAGTGAGTACGATTTTTACTGGGACTACTCGACGTTGTTTACTAAAGGCCGAACTGCTTATAAAGTAAATACATTTAAAGCATTATTATTTAATACTTTAAACTTCATAAAATTGCAGCTCAGTAAAACTAAGTTGTTTAGCAATATAAACCTAGTGCATTTTCTTTCATTAAAGCTAAACAGACTTTCCAGTTACGTTTCAAGTAACTCAAATAATTTTAATTATAATGATAGATTTTATAAAAGACGGATTTTGAAGTACAATGAGCCATATGATCTAATATTTCATATGGATTACTATTATCAGTATTCTACTGTAAAGCTGCCTCATATGGTAAAGAATAATAATTATATAGTTGGTATATACACTGAAGGATTCCCGCATAATGGGCCTAATTATGATTACAATTTAGAGAAAGATATTACAGGTATTACTCAAAAATATTTTTTTGAACAATACATAAAACCATATAAAGCACTAGTAGTAGGATCAAAAAATTTGCAGAAACAATATGCGCCATTTGATATACCCACTTATTTTTGTAATGCCATTTATAGAGAATCTGATTTTTGCGTTTCTAATGATAGCAAATTCTTTAATGAATGTTTAGTGATTGGCTGGACAGGTAATCCAACGCGGGAGTTTAAAGGTTTTGATACGATCATTAAACCAGCCATAGAAAAAGTGAAAAATACAGGGCGAAACGTCGTACTTAAGACACAGTTTTCAGGAACCTATGATGACCTGATAAATTTCTATGAAGATGTTGCATTGTGTTTAATAGCATCTCATGCCGATACCGGACCTTCTTTGTTTGTAGAATGTAGCTTGTCAGGTATTCCGTGTATTTCCACTAAAGTTGGATTTCCGGATATGGTTATAGAAAATGGTAAAAATGGCTTTATCGTTGAGCGCCAAATAGACGCCTTTTTTGAAAAAATATGTTTTTGCTATGATAACCGGGATGCTTTATATGTTTTTTCAAAGAGGATAAAAAAAGATTATTTGAGTATATTAGGGAATGATATATTGATTAATAACTGGCGTAAAGTAATAGAGGAAACAACATCAAACCAGTAGTTTTTTAATAATTGTATAATAAAATGAGTACATGTATTGATATCATATATTGTTACCGTAACAGGGATGTACAAAGGGTCAAAAACTCTTTGGATTCTTTGATGTTGCAGTCCTCAGACAGTTTTAAGGTCATTTTTATTGATTACGGAAGTGATGATGCTATTGCTTCAGAAATTAAAACCTTATGCGGCAAATATTCTTTTTGTACCTATATTTTTATAGATTCCCAAGGCAAAATGTGGAACAGAGCGGATGCTCTTAACTATGGGTTCTATTTTTCAACATCCGATCATGTTTTTACATCCGATGTTGATATGTTGTTTGATAAGGATTTTGTGAAAACAATTTCTTCTTCCGCTGAGGCCAATACAGCTAAATTTTATGCTGTTGGTTATCTTTCAGAAGCTAATACAAAAAGCTGTAATGTCAACGATCTTTCAAAACTAAAATACACCAAAAGTGAAGATTTTGCACTTGGTATGGTGCTGTTACCAAAATCTATAGTAGTGAAGATAAATGGATATAATTCGTTCTATGCAATTTGGGGGCAGGAAGATAACGATATGAAATACAGGATCGAGAGTGCAGGCTTTTCAACTAAATTTGTTGATGACAATGTGTATATGTTTCATCAGTATCATCCAATTTCAAATGCAGATGAATCGTCAATCCCGGTTGGATGGTTACAGTTTATCAAGGATTATTTTGATAATTACAAAATTGATAAACCCGAGTTTGGCGGCTTGAACTCAGTAAGATTTCCTTTGGAACGACCTGCGAAACATGCTTTTTTTAATGAAGTAACATTTACCAAATTAGATTATAGGAAGCTATTCATACGACACCATTTGATAAATAGCGTTTTCAATATATCTTCAGGCGACCATGTAGCATATATTTTTGATGTGGATAAAAATACCATGAAGTCTTCCTTAGTATATAACCTGGGCCACATGCTGAACAAGTTCTTCCGATTAATTAATATTCCGCTTGAAGTGAAATCAAAGTATAAAGAACAATACATTGATGGAACAGAGATCAAAAATGAAATTTACTTTATTTTGAAATCCTTGGAATTATATATAGTGGATTACTATATAAAGATCTCTGATAGTAATATTAAATTGGTGATCGTTAAAAAATGAAGTTGTATTTTGACGCTATAGTTATTACCTCAGATGAGCCTTATTCTAAAATGTGGCACACACAACTTATTTACACTGAATTTTTATCTAAAGCTAATGCTGTTTTTTATATTGATCCACCTAAAAAATGGACAATAAAAAATGTTTTCAGGAGCTCATTAAATAACAAAATTGAAAACAAAAATTTAACCATACTTCATTACATAAATAAATTACCATCATTTTTAAAATTTGGTAATGCTTATAATGAAAGGTATAACGAGTATAAAATAGGTGAGGTGTTAAAAAGCAGAGGATATAAAAAAATACTGATCTGGCATTTTGACTCATACAGAAATTCTTTTTCGAATTCATTTTTCAATAATTCTCTTTCGATGAAGAGAATTTACCATGTTATTGATCCATTTTATAAAAATCCTATTGATCGATCGCTATGTAAAATATCAGATCTTATAATTGTTACAAGTCCAAGGAATAATCAATTTTATATTGATTATTCTGATAAGGTAATTAACATTTCCCAGGGCCTCGATCTTGAAATTCAAAATAGACTCGTAAACGATAAAGCAACAATTTTCCCAAAAACAGATTCAGATTACATTGTGTTATTAGGCACAATATCTGATGATATTGATTTTGACTGGCTTTTGCACCTGCTTAATAATAGTATGGTTAAACTAGTGGTCATAGGCAAAAGGATTCATTTAAATGTTAATACTCAAAAATCAGATTTACTGTTCAATCATCCTCAAGTAGAGTATCTCGGACTTTTATCTCCAAAAGAATTTTACCCGGTATTAAAGAGAGCAAAAGCGGGTGTAATTGTATATAACGAGGAAAGACGATCCAAAGTCTGTTCTCCATTAAAAGCATTGAATTATTTGGTAAGCGGATTACCGGTAATTACAAATATCGATTGCGAAATTCCTGAATTATTGAAACATTGCATTTATTATAATGAGACTTTGGAGCAGTTTCGTGATACTATAAATAAAGCATTGACCGGGGAATTAAACTTTAACTCTAAAGCATCTCAAAGTTATGAAGAAAAGATCTCTTTGGAAAATATGGTTAAAAAAATAGTAGAGAAATTATAATATGTTGTTTAATTCATTTGAGTATTTCATATTTTTTGTCTTTGCTACAGTTGTATACTATTGCCTGAGAGGACAAACTGCACGTGTAGCTTGGTTACTATTTGCCAGCGCTTTTTTTTACATGTTCTTTATTCCAAAATTCATTTTAATATTATTGGTTGTTATTTTGATCGATTATTTTTCGGGGATCGCTATTTCAAAAACACAACGAGCCTATCATAAAAAACTATTTCTTTCTATAAGTATTACATCTAATCTTCTCATTTTATTTTTCTTTAAATATTTTAATTTTTTTATGGATAATCTGGAGCTTATCAGTGGTAATTCCTTTTATAAGCTAAATATCATTTTGCCTATTGGGCTTTCTTTTCATACATTCCAGTCGTTAAGCTATGTCATAGAAGTTTACAGAGGAAATTATAAGGCTGAAAAAAGACTGGATGTTTTTGCATTATATGTTTTGTTCTTTCCGCAATTGGTTGCGGGCCCAATTGAAAGACCTCAAAATATTATTCATCAGTTAAAGGAATTTAAGGCACTTCATTACGATAACATTATCCAGGGTTTAAAACTTATAACAATGGGTTTAATCAAAAAATGTATTGTTGCTGACAGAATAGGTGTGTATGTGGATGGTGTTTATTCAAACATGGATCATTCGTCGCCTTATCAGATCATGTTGGCGGTATGTTTATTTTCTATTCAGATCTATTTTGATTTTTCCGGCTATTCGGATATTGCTATAGGTTCAGCAAAATGTCTTGGAATTGATCTAATGAAAAACTTTAACTTACCTTATTCATCCCGTTCCATAAAAGAATTTTGGACACGCTGGCATATTTCTTTGTCCACATGGTTCAAAGATTATGTCTTTATTCCTTTAGGTGGGAGTCGTGTCGGTAAATTTAAACACTTCCGAAATGTTATGATCGTGTTTTCATTAAGTGGGTTATGGCATGGTGCCAGTTGGAATTTCGTGATCTGGGGCATGTTGCATGGTGTATTGGTTTACTTGTCGTTTTACGTAGATTGGAGTTTCAGTAAAATAAAATCATATTTTTGGTTTTTAGATGTACTCTATAATTTTATTATTGTATCGTTGCTTTGGGTGTTTTTCCGTTCTCCTGATTTTGAAACCACGATCACTTTGTTCAGGAGATTGATTCATTTCACAAGCCATAACCTTACTGTATTTGATAATCCAAACTTTGGTTTATTTAGTTTCTTATTGTTTTTAATTGGATCAACTTACCTGATCTATTTGAATTATGCTTATAGGAGATCTGCAAAATATGACCTTCTCTTACTAACTGTGAATTTTATGCTTGTATTTACTTTTGGATTATTTAGTAATCAGTCATTTATTTATTTTCAATTTTAGTGAAAAAAGGAGTGCTAAATATATTTTTGATACTTATAGTATTCCACATAGGAATGACAAGTATTTACATGTTTTGCACGAAAGGACTGACTACTTACGATAAACCGGTTTATGATAAATTTGATCTTTTGTTCAAGGATACTACCAGGCAGGACATTGTGTTTCTTGGTTCGTCCAGAACCTATTATGGCGTAAATAGTTTTTTACTTGAAAAATTAACACATAAAAAAGTAATAAATGCAGGTTTAGAAGGCGCAAAGATCTATGAAATGGAATTGGCACTTAAAGGATATTTGTTTAAGCACCCTCAGCCTGATAAATTATTTTTGATGCTGGATCCTCATTCCTTTACACCAAATCAGTCTGTTTACAATAAAATTTACTTTTCAAATTATTTTGAGAATGATTCGATATGCCATTATTTTTCAAATATTATTGGATATAAAGCATATTTATGGAAGTGGCTTCCATATTCCCTAATTACAGAATTTGATGATTATACAAGGCTTAAATGTCTGAAAGGCAATTTTTCAAAAATAAAAAGCGATTCGAACTTTAATTATAAAGGCTTTAGCTTGTTAAAGAAAAAATTTACTGCATCGTCGTCCGATTTTGATGTTTCCGGAGTTCATATACCTGAAGCGGACAACCCTCTTTATAACATAATAGCTATTTGTAAGTCAAATAACATACAGCTTCATATCATTCAGGGGCCTTATTTGAAAAGCTATTATGAAAAAAACAAGATCAATTACTTTTATAATGAACTTAAAACCAGAGTCTATGCAAGATCTCATGAGTTTAAAGTTCAAACAAATGCCTTGAATTATGACAAGACAGATTATTTTAAAGATGAAACTCATTTAAATGATCTGGGTTCTACAAGGTTTACTTTAGATTTATTCACTACTTTTATAAACGACAAAAAGTAATTTATTTAAGTGATTGATGGTTGTTAAAAAGGTAAAAGGTCTCATTTTTATATCTAATGTTCAAAAAGCATTGGAGCACGAATGGTTTTGTGAATTTGTTGATAAAAAGGAGATGGATCTTGAATTTGTTTTATTTAATTCAAAAGAATCGGATCTTTATAATTTTATAGTTGCTCAGGGGTTTAAGTGCAATAACTACTCATTAGGTTCCAAGTTTTTTATTCCCTTTTATATTTTTGTATTTTATTTTAAGTTGCTATTCACAAAATACAACTTAGTTCATTGTCATTTATTTGAAGCGTCTTTAATTGGCTTGATCTCAGCCAAGTTTGCGGGCGTAGAAAAACGAATTCATACAAGACATCATGCTGATTTTCATCATACCTATTTTCCAAATGCGGTGAAGTATGATCTACTGATCAATAAATATTCTACTCATATTATTGCAGTTAGTAATAATATTAAAGTAATTTTAACTGAAAGAGAAGACGTCTCACCACAAAAAATAACAGTTATACCACATGGTATTCCATCATCGGTATTAAATAAGCATATTCCGGAAAGTGATATTGAACTCGCTAAAAAAAAATACGGATTTGGACCAAACAGTCCTGTTATTGGCGTTGTATCAAGATTTACAGAGTGGAAAGGAATTCAATACATTATACCAGCCTTTAAGCAGTTTGTGCAGGATCATAAAAATGCTAAATTGGTATTGGCAAATGCGCACGGTGATTATGATGCTGAAATAAAAAAATTGCTGAAAGAACTTTCGGAAGAATCATATGTTCTGATACCTTTTGAAAATAACATGCTTCCTTTATTTAAGTCGTTTGATATGTTTGTTCACACTCCGATTGATATTTATTGCGAAGCTTTTGGTCAGGTTTATATTGAAGCATTGGGTTTAAATGTGCCTATGATCTGCACGATATCCGGCATTGCTAATGATTTTATAGAGAATAGACAGAACGCACTTGTGGTTAGATATAAAAGTACCGAGGATATTTACAGTGCAATGCGTGAATTAATGAGTGACCATGATTTAAAGAATAAAATTGTTAGCGGAGGTCATTCCAGTGTTCAAAGCTTTTCATTTGAAGCTAAATTTAACAAACTAAAACAGTTATATTTAAGTTAATGCAGCCATTGGTTTCTATATTATTACCTTGTTACAATGCTGAAAAATACCTGAAGTATTCTTTGGAAAGCATTTTAAAACAGGATTATAGCAACCTTGAAATTTTATGCATTAATGATGGCTCTACGGATTCTACTTTAGAGATCCTGAGTGGATATGAAATCATTGATAAAAGAATTAATATCATTCATAACGAATGCAATATTGGCCTTATAGCTTCACTGAATAAAGCTTTAAAGGTGGTTAAAGGAGATTATTTTGCACGGATGGATGCCGACGATTATTCGGCTCATGACAGGATATCGAAGCAGGTGAATTTCATGAGCTCATTTCCAGATATTGATCTGGTATCATCCGCTTATAATTATTTTTCGGAGGATGGAGAAAAGAAAGAATATATTGCCCCAATTGCCTTTAAGTCAAAAGCACTTAAATTTCTTTCCCTATTTTGTACACCATTAACTCATGCATCTGTGTTGGTAAAAAGTTCGCTTATCAAAAATGGTTTGTATGTATATGATAAAGATTATCCTTATGCCGAAGATTATGAGTTATTTTCACGATTAGCGTGGAATAATGTTAAAATAGCAACAATTTCAGAGTCTTTATATTGGGTAAGACTTCATTCTGATAGCGTTTCCGTGAAGCATAATAGTACTCAGTTTCAAACAAATTTACGGATCATTAATCGTAACATGCATGATTTTATTGGATTGCAGACGCCGATGGATGATGAGATAAAAGGACTGCTTGCTTGTAGAATCAATTCTGTGATAAGCTTTGAACAAATAAAAGAAGCTTTTTCAATTTATGAAGAGTGTTTGAATAAAATTAAAGATGAACTCGATAAAGATGAAATAAAGGAGGTCGAAAATTATTTAGCATCCCATAAATTGAATATCCTAATCCAGGTTAATAAAAGAAGGTTCAAGGTCTTAGGTTATAAAAACTTCTTATTTTCAGTAAGATCTCTGTTTTTTATGAATGCCAAACAACTATCTCTTTTGTTTAGTAAGCTTAAAAAGTAGCTTTAATTTGATCTGTTCTGCCCATTTCCAGTTATTAAATTAATGGAAAATAATTGTATTTCCTCCATGGTTTTGAAAATAAAATATTATTTTTAGAGCATAATTCTTAAATAAAAATAATAATTCTTAAAGTATCCATTTTGGTAATGTCACGGTGGTTTAAATTCATATAGTGGTTAAGGGACTTAAAATTAAACTTGTAATAGCTTTTGTACTTTTTTGTATCACTGTTTTTCTTCTTTTTATTGATGAATATAAGCCTTATACAGTCAATTATAAGGAAGCGAGTAAGGAAATGTTTATTCCGCAATTAAGGCGTTTAAATTCTATCGAAAAAGTTGTTCATTACACCGATAGCATGTATTCAGCCTTAAGGCTTGAAGAATTTGATACTTCGAGATATGTAAGGATTGTAAGTGGAACAGTAAAACGCCGGTTTTATCATGGTATTTCCAATTATTCCTTATCAGATAACTGGATAATACATATCTTGGGCAAAATGTGTTGGTCACATTTATCAGCTATTGTTAATCCGGATGATATACTTGAATATCCTGAAGGATTATGCAGCCAGCAAAACATTGTTTTCATGGAGGTTTTAAAGAAAAAAGGAATAACTACACGAGCTGTTGGACTTGGAACAATTGAAGGGCCAGGGCATTTTTTAAGTGAGGTATTGTATGACAATAAGTGGCATTTGTATGATGTAGATGTTGAACCTAATTGGAAGGCAACAGCGTTTAATCATGAGAGCCTGGAAATTTTACTTGCCAACAAGCAGGAACTGTATAAGATCTACGAGGGACGTTTAACACCGGCTATTATTGATAAAATAATTTTGAGTGTAAATTATGGCGTGCCTAACAAATTTCCAGCAACAAAAATGCTTATATTTCAGAAAATGACAAACGTATTAACCTATGTTTTGCCGTCATTTTTCCTATTGCTGTTCATTTGGTATTACCGTAAGAGCAAACAGTGAAAGTCAATATGTTTTGGTACCTAATTAATTGCCTTGTTTTCTTTTTTATAAAAATTTATTAATTTAGGATAATTAAGCATGACAGTCAAAAATTTTCTTTTTCATAGAGTAAACCCAGAAAGAGATATTTTATGGGACCCTATGGATATTGAGTTATTTGACAAATGCATAGGCCATATTAAGCAAAAATATGAGATCATAACTATTGAGGATCTGACAGAGCCATTAGCAGCTAAAAAATATGCAACCATATCTTTTGATGATGGTTACAAAGATAATATCGAATATGCCTTACCAATATTGGAAAAACATAAGGTTAAAGCCTCTTTTTATGTGGTAACTGATTGCATTGATAAGAATATTCCTACTTGGACCTATATATTAGATTATTTATTCTTAAAAACGAATAAAACAAAAATTGATCTGAATTTTGATTTTATGGATTCTACGCTTAGATCTGTAAGTTTTGGGAGCAAAGATTCGAAAGTTGGTTACGTGAAAAAATTAAAACCAGTTTTAAAAAAACTTACACATGAGCAAAGAAATTTGATATTGGATAAGGTTGCAAAAATATTTAATGATGTTCAATTGCCCAAATTAATGATGAACTGGGACGATCTTAAGAAATTGAATGAACTTGGTCATCAGGTTGGCTCTCACACGGTTTCTCATTGTATGCTCGGTACAATAGGAAATGATGAGGAGATCAGATATGAATTGGAACGATCAGCTATGCGTATAAAAGAAGAGCTGGGCTTTTTTCCAAAAACAGTATCATATCCTGTTGGTAGTTATGACGACGCAACTATCAGATTAAGTAAAGAAGTTGGTTATAAGATTGGTTTGGCTGTGAAACAGGATGTTTATGTGCCTGGAAACGACACTATTTTTGAAGTCCCAAGAATTGAATTATATAACGAATCCTGGTTTAAAACGCGTTTGCGTATCAGTCATACTTTAGAAAAAATCAAAAAGGTAATTAAATACAGATGAGGATCGTATTATGGATAGGCACCGGCGCAAATCAAAAGGCATTAGCTAATAAGATATACTCAAAATACAAGATCGACCTTGTTATAATTGAATCGCGTAGATCAAAGGTAAAAATAAGTTTTTCAAAGATTCTTGAGCGTATAGCAGATAAATTGTTTTTTTCTGCTTTACATAATGCCTGGTCTAACATGCTCAGTTATTATGAGTCGACGTATAAAAAGTACCCTGATACTCAGATAATGTACACGGAGGATATAAACAGCGAACAGGTTTATATTGCTACAAATGAAAAACAGCCAGATCTGATCATCGTTTCAGGTACAAAAATGATAAGGGAAAAATTATTATCATTGAGGCCCCCATTAGGAATAATGAATCTGCATACTGGATTATCACCATACGTAAAAGGTGGGCCAAACTGTACTAACTGGTGTCTTGCAAATAATGAATTTCATATGATAGGAAATACGATTATGTGGATCGATAAAGGAATTGATTCCGGGAACATTATTGCAACTGAAACCACAACATTTACAGGGTCAGAATCACTGATCGATATTCATAAGAAGGTAATGGAGCACGCTCATGAACTGTATTTAAAAACATTAGATGCAATAGTTAATGGGAAGCAATCTAATGTTCCACAAAATGAAATTGCTATCGGAAAAACCTATTACACAAAAGATTGGAACATGACGCAAAAACGGATGGCTTTAGAGAACTACAAAAAATTTAGTTCAGTTGTTCTATCCGATAAGTATAAAAAAAACCAGTCTGCTTTAAAAACGGTTAGTTTTAGCTAAACTATATAACTATTCGTATTTTTGAGTTTCAATTTGATTAATAGTAATTTTAGGCAACATGTGCGGTATCTCAGGATTCATAGATTTTAGTAAGAACTCTTCATTGGAGGTTTTACAAAAAATGACCGACACTCTTTATCATAGAGGCCCAGAAGCTTCTGGTTACGAGGTATTTGGATCTGAGGCCGCAAAAATCGGACTTGGACACAGAAGGCTTTCTATCATTGATCTCTCAGAATCAGGCAAACAACCGATGCAGTTTGGGCATCTCTGGATAACCTTTAACGGAGAAATATATAATTATCAAGACATTAAAAATGAGTTGATCACGAAAGGTCATAAGTTTTTATCTCATTCCGACACAGAAGTTATTTTACATGCTTTCTCTGAATGGGGAATTACGTGCATTGAAAAATTTATAGGAATGTTTGCCTTTGTGATCTACGATACAAATAGCAACGAGATACATTGTGTAAGAGACAGGGCAGGAGTGAAGCCATTTTTTTATTATTGGCATGAGGGTCTGTTTTTGTTTGCTTCCGAATTGAAAGCTTTTCATTTACATCCTGAATTTAAAAAAGAAATTGATTTTGATGCTGTGGCTGCTTTTATGCAATATGGGAATGTACCCACGCCGCATTGTATCTTTAACCATTGTCATAAATTAAAGCCAGGCCATTTCCTGAAATTTGATCTAAAGAAAAAAAATTATCAGATTCAAAAATACTGGGATGTGTATGATGCGTACAACAAACCTAAGTTGGATATTACATTTGAAGAAGCCAAAAAGGAAACAGAAAAAATGTTGAAATCAGCATTTGATTTCAGAATGGTGTCAGACGTTCCTGTGGGTGTATTTTTAAGTGGAGGGTATGATAGCGCCAGTTTAACATCTATTTTACAAAAAGACCGTAGTGCAAAATTAAAGACCTTTACAATTGGCGTACCGGATATAGGATTGGATGAATCTAAGTATGCTAAGGATGTGGCTAACTACCTGGGAACCGAGCATTATGAATATCAGTGTACTGAAAAAGATGCACTTGAATTGATCGCAGATCTTCCATATTATTATGATGAGCCGTTTGGGGATCAAAGTGCAATTCCTACTACATTAGTGTGTAAGATGGCAAGGCAACAGGTAACTGTTGCATTAAGCGCAGATGCCGGGGATGAAGTGTTTGCCGGGTATAATCGCTATGATTACATTATGAAGTACGGAAACTCTCTGAATAAGATCCCTGGCTTCATGAGAAAAAGTGCATCAGGTTTGATGGATCTGATATCTGCCGATCATATCCCGGTTATGAGAAATAAATATAATTTTCATAACAGATACGAAAAATTAAAATCTATTTTAAAAGATCCTAGCTCTAAAAATATCATGCTGAGTTTAAGCCAGCAGTTTGATGAAAAACAAATTTCCAGATTGTTAACTCAAAACGTGATAACACTTGAAACTGCTTACCAGAGCGAAGATCTGTTAAATACATTTCATTCTCCTTTGTCATATATGATGGCTATAGATTATCAAACCTATTTATTGGATGATATTCTTCAGAAAGTTGACAGAGCCTCGATGGCTGTTAGTTTAGAGGGAAGGGAACCATTTTTGGATCATAGGGTTATAGAGTTGGCAGCACAACTACCTGACAATTATAAATATAATAATGGCGTTAAGAAATATATTCTAAAAGAGATAGTGCACCAGTATATTCCTAAAGAATTGATGGATCGCCCTAAAATGGGTTTTGCTATACCTATTGAAAACTGGTTGACGATCGACTTGAAGGATAAAGTGTTTTATTATCTCGATTCCAAAAGAATAAAGGACCAAGGCGTATTTGATGTTAAAACTATTGAAAAATTAAAGTCGGATTTTTATTCAGGAAAGAAAGAGTACGCACTTAAAATTTGGTATTTATTAATGTTTCAGATGTGGTACGATAAATGGATGAACTAAAACTTGACTTTTATACCACTTTGTTTCTCGTATAGGTGCCGTAACATAAAAATACCGGCTACATAAAAAGGTAATTCAGGTAAACGTAAACGAACCAACGACCCAAAATTAGCAACTGTTAATCCCACCGAAAAGGCAAAAAATATGGAGAATAACATGCAGAATAATAACATTGGGTTTTTTCGGATCAATGAGAAGAAGCCAAGAAATTTAAGTTTAAAAAGTAGGAAAATAGTTAGAACCAGCAGGTAAGTATTTTCTAAAGAAGATATAAGCATTACCACATTTCTTACATCCCAGATAGCTGGTCTGAAGATTCCTGAAAAAATAGCAATAGGAGCTTTTGAAATAATTCCACCTATACTCGCATCAAATTCTCCAATATCGTAAGTTTTTCCACCATAGTAATCTGCCTTCATATCTTTTTGTGTCACAACTGCTTTATCCAAAACGGTATCTAATTTATACTGCCCTAAACTGTCACCCATTTGATCCAAGGCTACATATCCAGCAACAGCACCTAGAGTTAATATGAGCGGTGTTGCAATAATGCGTACAAACCCATGGTTTATTTTTTTTACAGCGTTATTACTTAACCATAAGATCGAACCGGGTAATAAAGCAAAAAAGATGTAGGGCTTGATGGCCAGGATCACAAAAGAAGCTATTAAAAGATATATCGCATAGGATATTTTTCTTTGTTTTTTTATAAAAAAATGATAAAAGGCATAGGTAAACCATCCTACCGCCGAAAGTGTAAAAGAATCTTTCATTAATCCGGATCCCCAGAAAACACATGATGGGATAAACAAACACGCAATAGCAAATTCTCTTTTTAGATCAGGGAATTCTTGCAAAAATGTTTGATACAATTTCCACATACCACCATAAGTGATCCATGCTACTAAGATGGCACTTGCAAAATAAGAATGAAAGCCTAGGGTTACAATAGGAATCAATAACCTTACAACAAAAAAAGAATGGCTGTCTTTTGCAGAATATATTGGATATCCGGTCGACTCATCAAATGCAAAATAATATCCCTTGGCATTTCCTATCCAGCCAACCCAAAAATCTCCCTGATCCTTAAAGAACAGATTTGCGTATGCAGAAGCAGTTTGATGGTAGTTGGTAGTATCACCACCTCCATAATAAAAAAAGTAAATTAGCCCTAATGCGATTGCGCCCAATATCCTGATAAGTAACCCGCGTGTGAAATATCTGTACTCAGGGTTGGTTCTGATGTTCCTTTTTGTTACCCAATAACCATAAGCAATGGCGGCCAAAATGTAAAAAGGTGGCAATAGGATATCAAGAAAAGTAAGACTGTTATTCATGTATTTCTATTGATTATCTTTTTCTATTTATTTGGTCTTCGCTTCTGTATTTTTTATCAAATAGGATTGCTCACTCAAGCATAAAAATACTATTTTTACTTCAATTTATGACCAATACCAAAAGCTTTATATTTGTTTCTATTGATGGGATGACGGACCCTTTGGGTCAATCTCAGGTTTTGCCATATATGCTTGGTTTGGTGAACAAGGGTTATCATATCAGTATTGTAAGTTGCGAAAAAAAGGATAACTGGGAGCTGCACCATAAAACCATTGAATCTATTGTGGATAAGGCCGGAATCGTTTGGAATTACAGCTTTTATAAAACAGGTGTACCATTTATTTCACAATTACAAAATTTTTTGACACTCAAAAAAAACACAACTTCGCTTGTGGTCTCTAATGTCAACGCAGTTTTGCATTGCAGAAGTTACCTTTCGGGTTTGATCGGCTTGTATAGCAAAAAAAAATTTAAAACAGGATTTATCTTTGATATGCGCGGTTTTTGGGCTGATGAAAGAATTGAAGGTGGTATTTGGAGTAAAGCCAATCCTATTGGTTCTTTCCTCTATTCTTTCTTCAAGAAAAAAGAAAAGCAAATGCTTATGCAGTCCGATGCTGTTATTTCTTTGACACATCGTGCAAAATCAATTATCTTGGATTGGAATTTAGGAATGCCCGAATCGAAAATAACTGTTATTCCCTGTTGTGCTGACCTGGAATTTTTTTCAAAAGCATCTCTTGAGCATATAAAATCAGAGGCATTTCAAAACAGGTACCCGCAGCTAAAGGATAAATTTGTTTTAAGTTATGTTGGATCTTTAGGAACATGGTATATGGCAGATGAAATGCTTGAGTTTTTTAAACAGCTTTCTCAAAAAACGGATAGTCATTTCCTCATCATTACTAAAGATAGTGAAGAACTTATTCACAAGGCAGCCAAAAAGCATAAAGTTGGCCTGGATCAGTTGACTGTAGTTGCTTCTTCCAGAGCCGATATGCCTTATTTTATTTCGTTGTCAACGGCATCTTTATTTTTCATTAAACCATCATTTTCCAAATCAGCTTCTTCGCCTACTAAAATGGGTGAATTATTGTCGATGGAGGTTCCAATTGTTACTAATGCAGGTGTGGGTGATGTTGATAGTATTGTTAAGGAAACAAAATGTGGGGTTATTATATCTGATTTTAATCAAAAAGAATATCAACAGGCAGTATTAAATTTAATAGAAAATCGTAACTTGTATATGAGTAATACAGTTGCTGCGGCAAAACACTATTTCTCTTTGGAAAATGGAGTTAATAAGTATGCAGGAGTCTATAGCTCATTTATTTAAAACTAATTATGGCAAATCAAAACATATCAACTATTATTGTTACAGGCGGGGCGGGCTATATTGGATCGCATACCATTATTGAATTATTGCAGCAAACAAATTACACGATCGTTTCTGTCGACAATTTTTCGAATTCAAATACTGATACATTTGATAGGATAGAAAATATTACAGGAAAAAGGGTCAAAAATTTAAATGTTGATATTTGTAATTTAGAAGCTTTGGAATTGGCACTGGGTTCTGTTAAAAATCCTATCGGTGTTATTCATTTCGCAGCTCATAAATCTGTTCCTCAGTCGGTTTCAGACCCTTTAATGTATTACCAGAATAATTTGGGTTCGTTGGTAAATATTCTAAAGATCTGTCAGAAACTGCATATATCAAATTTTATATTTTCTTCTTCTTGCTCGGTCTACGGAAATGTAGATAATTTGCCGGTAACAGAGCAAACTCCTTTTGCCGTTGCCGAATCGCCTTATGCACAAACCAAACAAATGGGAGAAGACATTGTAATAAATTTCACTAAAAGCCAGCCTTCGTTCAAATCGGTTTTGTTGAGGTATTTTAATCCTGTTGGAGCACATACCACTGGTTTAAACGGAGAGTATCCACGTGGTAAGCCTGATAATTTAGTGCCATACATTACACAAACGGCTGCAGGGATTTTACAAAAACTAACCATTTTTGGTAGTGATTATGATACCCGTGATGGTTCCTGTATCCGAGATTATATACACGTAAGCGACATTGCTGACGCGCATGTAAAAGCTTTAAATTATTTAATAGAGAATAAACAATTACACCCTACATCTGTTTTTAATTTAGGTACAGGTAATGGCGTTAGTGTTTTGGAGGCGGTTCATTCTTTTGAGAAAGTGAGCGGCCAGAAATTGAATTATGAGATTGGTCCACGCAGGGCGGGAGATGTAATTAATATTTACGCTAATAATGATCGGGTTAAAAAAGAATTGAACTGGAACCCTAAATACAATTTGGACGAGATGATGTTAAGCGCCTGGAAATGGCAATTAAATCTTTTAGCTGAAAAAAATAATTAGACTAATTCACAATGGAAAAACGTTTTAAATTCAAACACTTGTCTGTTTATTCATCCGATGAATGGATGGCAAATTCTACAAAACGCTATCGTACAGTTTTTGATAAAGCTGAAACAACTTATTTACGCTTCGAACTGGCATTATTCAATAAACTATTTGACGAGGAAGACTGGACCGCAAAAGTAAGTGTACGTTGTGAAGAAGTTGTTTTAACAGGTAATGTAAATATTTGTACGCTTGATTCTGAGTTGAAAGTAAGTAAAGAAGATAACATTGTATATGTGAGAGATGGTTGGGGAACACCAACGCCAGACACATTTTGGAAAAAAGGCACTTATCAATGGGTTGCATTAATTGATGGCGAAGTAGTAGGAACACAGCGTTTTCATGTTGAAGGCGTTGGCCTGGTAACCAAAAATTCTAATCCGTATTTTAGCATTGAACATGTTAAATTATATCATGGTGATATTGATGGATGGAACCAGCGTCAAAGAAAATATTTAAAGGCATTCAATAAAGAAACAACGCAATATGTTTGGGCTGAAATAAAGATCAAATCTCAAACAAATATTGCATTCAATTATGAACTGTTTTTAAATTATGTGGATGATTCTGGCCAACATAAAGCGCATCAAATTAAAACCGGATATATTGATGCAGGAAAGAAAGATTATTCATACACACTTGATCTTGGTTGGGGTAACAATGTTGCTGGATCGTGGAAGGATGATAAGTATGCCCTGGAGATCGTATTCATGGATGCGCTTATAGGAGCTGTATCTTTTGAATGCAAAGATGTTGAAGAAGAAGGAGAACTGGCACTCATCAGTAGTATTGATCAAACGATCGCTATTAATTCAGGAAGTTCTTCCAATATGAACGGTAATGTGGTGGAAGCGGCCGAAAAAACATTGGAAGAGTTATTACTGGAAGTTGATTCTTTAATTGGCCTGGAAGGTGTTAAGAAGAGCATTCATGAGAATATTACCTATCTGAATTTTACCAAACTTCGTAAAGAAAAAGGATTTGACGACGGATCTGTTCTGTCATTGCACTCAGTATTTACAGGTAATCCCGGGACAGGAAAAACAACTGTGGTTAAGAAATTAGGTAAGATCTATCAGAAAATGGGTTTATTAAGTAAAGGCCACGTATATGAAGTTGATCGTTCGGTTTTAGTTGGAGAATACATTGGGCAAACAGCCCCTAAAGTAAAAAAGGCTATTGACGAAGCACGTGGAGGTATATTATTTATTGACGAGGCTTATGCTTTAGCAAGAAGCGGAGAAGATAGTAAAGATTTTGGTAAAGAAGTTATTGAGATCCTGCTAAAGGAAATGAGTGATGGCAAAGGAGATATTGCTATTATTGTAGCAGGGTATCCAAAAGAAATGAATGTATTCATTGATAGTAACCCGGGATTGAAATCGCGTTTTTCTCAATACTTCCATTTTGAAGATTACATGCCGGACGAATTGTATCAAATAGCTTTATATGCTGCCGGGCAAAAACAATTAACGGTAGCTGCTGACGCACAATTTTATTTGCAGGAACAATTAACAGAAGCTTACCGTAAACGTGACAGCAGTTTTGGGAATGCCCGTTTTGTAAATGCAGTGATCGAAGAAGCCAAGCAGGATATGGGACTTCGTTTAATGAAATCTCCGGATATGAATGCACTAACAAAAGAAGATCTGTCGACGCTTACATTAGCTGATCTAAAAAATGTATTTGTATCTACCGAAAAGCGAAAACTCAAATTATCGGTTAACGAAAAAGAACTTGGCATTGCTTTAGAAGAATTAAATACACTGGTTGGTATGGATAATATCAAACAGGATGTGAATGAGTTGGTGAAGTTGATCCGTTTTTATAATGAGACCGGAAAGGATGTGGTAAATAAATTTTCACTGCATTCTGTATTTACCGGTAATCCCGGAACAGGTAAAACAACATTGGCACGGATCATTGCCAAGATCTATAAATCATTAGGTTTATTGGAAAGAGGACATGTTATAGAAGTTGACAGGGAAGGATTGATAGCAGGATACATTGGACAAACAGCCATTAAGACCAAAGAAAAAGTTGATGCTGCAATGGGTGGTATCTTATTCATAGATGAGGCGTATGCTTTGGCAGAAGATGGGCCAACTGGTTTTGGAAAAGAAGCCATTGAAGTGATCCTGAAAAACATGGAAGATAAGCGTGGACAGTTTGGCGTTATTGTGGCCGGTTATCCTGATAACATGCATAAATTTGTAGAGATGAATCCGGGGTTAAAATCACGTTTTGATAAGACCTATAACTTTAGAGATTATACCGGCGAACAATTATTAGTGATCGCACAGAATCTGTTTAGAAAGGAAGATCTTCTTCCTAGCGAAGATGCATTGGCACATTTGAACGCTTATTTTACCGGGCTATTAACCGCTAAGGATAAATTCTTTGGTAATGCCAGAACCGTGAGACAAACCGTTGCAGATTGTGTGATGAAACAGAATTTAAGAATGGCATCTATTCCGGGCAATGAGCGTAAAATTGAGGATCTGACAAAATTAACTTTGGATGATGTGAAGCATTTGGTGATAGGAGAAACAGAAACAAAGCAAACGCTTGGCTTTAGGTTTGGAGCTCAGTAAGAATTAATTTTTTTATTTGGATGCATGTTGCATTGCAGTTATGAAAAAACCTTCTTTCATACAAAAATTAAAGGACGTTTCTATTACAAAGAAACTATACTTTACGGTTGGTATCATGGCTGTTTTAATTGTTTTTGAATTAGCTTCTTTATGGTTCTCTATTCACACTTTATCGTCTGTCAGGGCTTTTGTTGGCGCTGAAGGTCTATGGTCGAAAGCACAAAAAGATGCTATCTATTACCTTCATAAATATTATAGAACACACAACGAAAAAGATTATATAACCTATAAGAATTTTTTATCAGTACAGGCCGGAGATCATAAAACCCGCATGGAATTGCTGGTGGCAGATCCCGATATGAGTGTTGCCAGGCAAGGGTTAGTAGAAGGCAGGGTTCATCCGGATGATATTGATGGTATGATCAAATTATTCAGGCGTTTTAATAAGATCTCTTATATCAATAAAGCCATTATTGTTTGGGCAAAAGCAGATTCTATAATTGGTAAAAAATTTATCCCTCTTGCCGAGGAAATGCACAATGAGATTACATCAGCAAATCCTTCGCAGGAAAAACTGGATATATTTATTGAAGAACTGGATCCTATTAATGAAGAGTTGACCTATTTAGAGGATGAATTTTCCTATACACTTGGTGAAGGATCCAGATGGCTCGAAAACCTTATCCTTAAATTATTATTTGCAGTAGCGCTTACTGTTGAGATAACAGGTTTATTAATTACTGTATCAGTAAGTCGTTCTATTGGTAAAGGATTAAAAGAGATCAATCGTGCAGCCAATAAAATTGCTGATGGAGATCTCACAGAGCGTTCACAGGTTTTCTCAAAAGATGAAATAGGGCAGGTAGCTGTGTCTATTAACCAAATGACGGAACGGCTTGTTAATTCAAATAAAGAGCTGGAGCAATTTGCTTATATTACTTCTCATGATCTGCAGGAACCATTGAGAAGTATCTCTATCTATGTAGAGTTATTTCAATTGAAGTATAAGAATAAGATCGACGAAGATGCTGATCAGTATTTAAGTGCCATTGTGAGGTCAACTTCGCGTATGCAGTTATTGATCAAAGATATGCTGGAATATTCGCGAATTGGGCATGATGATGAGGTAACAATCATTTACTCTGAAGTAATGGTAAAAAATGTATTGAATGATCTGTCTGCTTTAATAAAAGAAACAAATACAAAAGTTATAATAGATGATCTACCGGTCATTAATTCTTTTTCCGAATTAAAACTTGTGTTTCAAAACCTTATTGCCAATGCTATTAAATTCAGGAATCTGGATATAGAGCCTGTTATTCATGTAAGCGCAAAAGATAATCTGAACGAATGGCAGTTTTCTGTAAAGGATAATGGGATAGGGATTGAAAAAGAATATTTTGACCGCATCTTTGTTATTTTCCAAAGACTGCATTCGCAAAAAGATTATTCTGGTTCAGGAATTGGATTAGCTCACTGTAAAAAAATTGTTGAAATGCATGGCGGAAATATTTTCATTGAATCAGTTCCAGGTAAAGGAAGTATCTTTCATTTCACGATTCCTAAAAACATTAAATCCGATAAGAAAGCATAATTATTTTTGCATGGGCTTAATAAATTCAAGATTTCTTTTTAAGCCCTTGTATTTGGTACGTTTTACAGCACTGTGTTTAAAAATAACATTAAAGGTTTCTTCGGTAAGTTCGTGCCATTCATTATTACTTAAATTCAATAAGCCTGTTTCATTAGTGAATTGTAATTCATGATTTGGTGTGCTAAACCGGTTCCAGGGACAAACATCCTGGCAAACATCGCATCCAAATGCCCAGTTATCCATTTTATTTTTGAACTCTGTTGGTATCGCCTCTTTTAGTTCGATAGTAAGGTAACTGATACATTTACTGCCGTCTACAACAAAAGGTTCAACAATGGCATCTGTTGGACAGGCATCTATGCAGCGTGTGCAGGTTCCGCAGTAGTCCTGTATGGGACCGTCATACTCCAATTCAATATCAATGATCAATTCGGCAATAAAAAAGAAAGACCCATTGTCTTTATTAATTAAATTGGCGTTTTTTCCGATCCAACCCAAGCCACTTTTTTTTGCCCAGGCTTTGTCCAGTACCGGTGCACTATCAACAAAAGCACGGCCGTTCACATCACCAATTTTTTCTTTAAGCGTATTTAAAAACTCTTTTAGCTTCTCTTTGATCACTTCATGGTAATCTTTTCCATAAGCATATTTAGAAATTTTCGGAGAGTCTGTTCGTTGATTTTTTTCGGGATAGTAATTATAAAGTAAGGATACAACTGATTTGGCATCATCTACCAGCAAAGTTGGATCGAGGCGTTTATCAAAATGGTTTTCCATATATTCCATTTTGCCATGCCTATTTGCTTTGAGCCAGGCTTCAAGTCTAGGCGCTTCTTCTTCTAAAAATGCTGCTTTACTGATGCCGCAAAAATCAAAGCCAAGCCGTTTAGCTTCCTGTTTAATAATGGATGAATATTGTGATCTGTTATTCATCAAATAAACCACCTAATCTTCCTTTGAAAGATCTGCCCAGATGTTTGTATGCTTTTTCTGTAGCTTCTCTGCCACGTGGTGTACGGCTCATATAACCTTCCTGTATTAAAAAAGGCTCATATACTTCTTCTATTGTGCCTGATTCTTCACCAACAGCTGTACTAATAGTTGTAATGCCAACCGGTCCGCCTTTAAATTTATCGATGATGGCTGAAAGAATACGAATATCCATTTCATCCAAACCGTTCTTATCTACATTCAGGGCTTTTAAACCATAAGTAGCAATATCTATGTTAATTGTACCATCACCTTTTATCTGCGCAAAATCTCTTACGCGACGCAATAATGCATTTGCAATACGAGGTGTTCCACGGCTTCTGCGTGCAATTTCGAAGGCTGCTTCATCTGCTATTTCAACGCCTAAAATTTCGGAACTGCGTTGAACAATGCCTGTTAATACTTTACTATCGTAATAATTTAAACGGGAAGTGATTCCGAAACGAGCTCTTAAAGGTGCAGTTAATAAACCGCTACGGGTTGTTGCGCCAACTAATGTAAAAGGATTTAATTTTATTTGAACCGTGCGGGCATTTGGACCACTGTCGATCATGATATCGATCTTATAATCTTCCATAGCAGAGTATAGATACTCTTCTACTATAGGACTTAAACGGTGGATCTCATCCACAAATAAAACATCAAAAGGTTCTAAATTGGTCAGCAAGCCTGCCAGGTCTCCGGGTTTATCCAATACGGGGCCGCTTGTTACTTTTAAATTAACACCAAGGTCATTGGAAATAATATGCGCCAAAGTAGTTTTCCCTAATCCCGGAGGACCGTGTAATAATACATGATCCAAAGCTTCTTCACGCTGTTTGGCTGCCTGAACAAAAACACGCAAATTATCCACTACCGATTCCTGCCCGCTAAAGTCATTAAACTCTACTGGACGTAAGGCTTTTTCATAATCCTTATCGGTATTGGTTAACTTTTCGTTATTAGCGTCTAAATTCTCGTTCATTGGAGCTTGTTTAGATTTGTATTGTAAAATTGTTTATTGTTTATTTTTGAGCGAAAAAAGGCAAATTTTGCAGGCATAATAAACCTTTTATGTCGAAAAATTTAACGCATTTGCAGCCAAAAATACGCATAAACAAATTGCAAGATAAATCTTAAACACGCTCTTGGTAAAAGTACAAATTAAAAATACAGCAAAATGCTACAATTTGTAGCATTTATCGTGCAATATGTATAATTTTGCTTGCAAAATTATTAGTCATGGGAGCTGCTATGTTTATTATGATGGGCCTTACAGTTTTGTTAAGCATGCCATTAATTACCGCGTCTTTTGCAAACCGTATGGGACGAAATCCTGTTAAATGGTTCTTTATAGGAATACTACTTCCTGTAATTGCCACATTTATTATATTCTTTTTGCCTGATCTTTCGGAAACAGAAGGCGCTGATCCTAAATAGGCATTACCAATAAGCCGGGCCGAATTTTTTGGTGATCTTTGATTTTGGTGCAACCATATAAAATATCTGATCGAACCAGATCAATAATTTTGGTGCAAACACAAAAGAATTTAATCTGTTACCTACATAGTTTGTATTCCTTAAAGCTAATCTTAAACAAACATCAAAACCTAAACCGAGCCATTTGGTGATCTTGTACTGAGTAGAGATACCAGGCTCATAAATTAAAAGCAATCGTTTTTGAGATTTAACGAGTCGACTACCATCATTGTATTGTGTCCAGTACATACCCGTTCCAACCTGTATTGGAACACTTAATTGCCATCGTTTGGTTTTATGAAATACAAAATCTGCATAGTAGCAAAAGTATCCAAACTTGAAATAGTCGGTTGCAAATCGTTTATTTCCGTAAAAATCAGTAATAAATTTTTGTTCTGTTACCTCTGTATCAAGCCAGCTGTAGCCAATACCTACACGTAGTTTTCTTCTAAAGCTTAATCCCAGCCTTACGCCTGTTACTTTTGTCAGCGAATGATTCATAACAGAATAACGGGTTTCTAAACGTGCATCAATACTTGGCTTTGATCTCAAAAAAACTTTGAACGTGTCTAAAAATTGTGCCTTTGTGAAAAAGGAAACAAAAATGAATATGATCAGGATACAAATTCTCACCTTACAAAAATAAGGGAGAATGATTGTTTATAAATCAAGCCTTCAAAATTGTATTAACAGAGGATGTGTAGTAATTTTGCGGGAATGATCTCTTCTTTTTTAGATACTCCCATTAGCTACCTGAAAGGCATTGGTCCGCAGCGTGCGGAAGTATTGCAAAAGGAGTTATTTATTTTTACTTATAAAGATCTGATCACACATTATCCATTCAGGTATGTTGATCGAACATATTTTCACAGTGTACGCGAAGTGATTGAAGATTCGGCTTATTATCAGTTAAGAGGCCATATCATAGAAATTGATTTTGTTGGCGATAAACGAACCAAGCGGTTGGTGGCTAAATTCAGAGATAGTTCGGGGATCATTGAGTTAGTTTGGTTTCAGGGAGCTAAGTGGATGGCTGAGAAATTAAAATCGAATGCAGAGTATATTGTGTATGGAAAAGCAACGTCTTTTATGGGTCGATTCAATATGGCGCATCCCGAGATAGATGTGGTAACTCCGGAATTACTGGCTATTCAATCTTCTTTTCAATCGGTGTATCACAGTACCGAAAAATTAAAATACAGAAATCTGGATAGTGATGGATTACGTAAATGTTTGCGTTTATTAACAATTCAACTCAACTCTCAAAATATTAATGAAAGTCTCACGCCAACGGTTATCAATGATTTTCACCTGATCTCAAAACTGGAAGCTTTAAAACAAATTCATTTTCCCGACTCGAAAGAACTGTTGGAAAAAGCAAAATTCAGATTAAAATTTGAAGAATTGTTCTATGTGCAGTTGCGATTATTGCGTAGTAATTTAGTGCGACATCAAACCGTTCAGGGTTTTGTATTTAACAAAGTTGGTAATGTATTCAATGATTTCTACAATCATCATTTACCTTTTCAGTTAACCAATGCACAAAAACGTGTTGTGAAAGAGATCAGGGTTGATATGGGCTCCGGAAAACAAATGAGTCGTTTAGTACAGGGAGATGTAGGGAGCGGGAAAACACTGGTTGCTTTATTATGTATGTTGTTAGCGATAGATAACGGATTTCAATCCTGTTTAATGGCGCCTACAGAAATTTTAGCGAAACAACATTTTGCAACTATTACTGAATTGGTAGCACCTTTAGGATTGAAAGTAGCACTGCTCACTGGCTCATCAAAGACCAAAGCACGCCGTGAATTGCATGCAGACCTGGAAGTAGGGAATATTCATATTTTAATTGGTACCCACGCGTTGATAGAAGATGTGGTTGTATTTAAAAACCTAGGTTTAGTTGTTATTGATGAACAGCATCGCTTTGGGGTTGCTCAACGCGGGAAACTTCATAAGAAAAACTCGCAACCTCCGCATGTTTTGATCATGACAGCAACACCAATTCCAAGAACACTGGCAATGACCTTATACGGTGATCTGGATACATCTGTTATTGATGAATTACCTCCGGGACGTAAACCAATTACTACCATGCATTTTATGGAAAGTCAACGTTTGCGATTGATCGGTTTTATGAAGCAGGAAATTGCTTTAGGCAGACAGGTGTATATTGTTTATCCCTTGATCCAGGAAAGTGAAAAAATGGATTACCAGAACCTGGAAATGGGTTACGATGCTTTGCTGAATGATTTTCCGGCACCTCAGTACCAGATCAGTATCGTACACGGTAAATTAACGGCTCAGCAAAAAGAATTTGAGATGCAACGTTTCATTAAACGTGAAACACAAATTATGGTGGCCACAACCGTTATCGAAGTTGGTGTCAACATCCCTAATGCCTCTGTGATGGTAATTGAAAGTGCCGAGCGTTTCGGTTTATCACAATTACATCAGTTAAGAGGTAGGGTTGGTAGAGGAGCCGATAAATCCTATTGTATTTTAATGACCTCTTATAAGCTGGGAGTTGATAGTAAATTGCGGATGGAAACCATGGTAAGGACCAATGATGGTTTTGAGATCAGCGAAGTTGACCTCAGGTTACGCGGACCTGGAGATCTGGACGGAACACAACAGAGCGGGGTTATTGACCTTAAAATAGCCGATCTGGCTCAGGATGGACAGATTTTGCAGCTGGCACGCTCATCTGCACAGGCTATTTTGAATGAAGACCCTAATTTAATAAGCCGGGAGAACCAATTATTGCTTCAACAACTCCAATATCAAGGGAAAACGAGATCATCCTGGAGCAAAATAGGATAGAAACCCAAAATATCACAAAAAAATAAAGCTATTTTCATGAGAATTTTTTTATTCTGAAAAAAACCTTATTTTTGATATAGCTAAAACTTTAAAAATGAAGACATTAGTTTTTATTTATATATTCCTATTTGCATCTTTAATTAAGGTGCAGGCGAATAATACTGATCCACATACACATACGCAGCCACAACCAAAAGTACAACAGTCACAGCCACCAAAAGATTGTGTGAAACATCCACAGATCGTGAAGCCACAGGCTACTGAAAAAGCAAAAGTAGCCGATAAAGTTACCAAAACATTGCCTTACAGAGGCGGTGGAAGTTCAATCCCTCATTTTAGCGTATTAAATTTCATTAATTTCTTTTATACAAAAGATACTTTAGATAACCTGCACGTTATGTAGTCCCAATGTTCCGCTTAGTTTATATTCTCTTTTTATCTATCTCCTTTTCTTATTGTTATGCCAATGATTCGCTTTACCTGAAGCTTCATTTTGTGTATGGTTCAAAGCCTGCCCATGCCTACAAAAATGTGGAGAAAAAGCAGTTTGGCGGTATTCATGGCGGACATGTATACATGGAAGTGAATGATAAGATCATAAGCTTTGGAACCAATAATGGTAAGTGGCACATCTTTCCGCGTAAAAGTAAAAGCGCTGGTAAATACCGGATCGATAAAGACCTGACCTGGCACGGCGATACAGCAGCTAAAAAGATCACAACGATCATTATTCCAATTACCGAAGAACAGTTAGTGAAATTTAAAGAAGTGGAAAATCGGTATTTCGAAAAAGCACCTTACGATTATGCTTTCTTTGGAATGCGTTGTGCAGCGGGTGCTTATGATGTACTGGATAAAGCAAAAGTATGCCCTCACAAAACACGCTGGGGTATCATCTCCAAAAATTTTTACCCTAAACGCTTGCGTGTAAAATTATTAAGGCGTGCTCAAAAAGAACACTGGGCTGTTATTAAACAGGAAGGTAGAAAAAGCCGGAAGTGGGAGAGGGATTAAGTTCGTCATTGCGAGGAGGGACGACGAAGCAATCTCATACATAGTATTTGCTACAAAAAAGCTAGGTTTTAGATTACTTCGCTCCGCTCGTAATGACGAGCAACTACCTCAAATCAAATAAATTCTCCACACCCATATACCGGTTCACTGTAAAGCCTTCAGCATAATCAGCATTAATAGCCCTACCAAATAAAGCAGCTTTTGCTTTTACATTCTCCATGAAGTTTTTTGAAGAGATGGGTGTTTCAGGTTCTTTAGATTTAGGATCAAAGAATTGCGAAGAGTAAGCCATAATGGATTCCATTTTTTTATCCATATGTTTCGTGATATCGATCACAAAATCGGGTTCAATAAAATGATCCTGAATGTAGTGATACACAGCTTTTGGTCGCCATGCAGATTGTGTTTTACCATTTTCTGTAGTTTGTATTTTTACAAGTCCACTATAAAAACACGCATCTGCCGTTAATTTGGCAGCGCGCCCGTGATCAGGATGCCGGTCAGAAATGGCATTGCACAAAACAATTTCAGGTTGGTACTTTCTAATGACTTGAATGATCTGTCTTTGATGAGCTTCGTTATTTTCAAAAAAACCATCGGCCATATTTAATTGTTCTCTCACTGAAAGCCCTAATATTTTTGCGGATCTGTTTGCTTCTTCTGTTCTAAGTTCAGCGCTGCCGCGCGTGCCTAATTCGCCACGGGTTAGATCTAAAATACCAACGGTTTTCCCTAAGGCGATGTGTTTTAAAATAGTTCCTGATGCTGATAGTTCAACGTCATCCGGGTGAATACCTATGGCTAATATATCTAGTTTCATTTTATTTTTTTAAATTTTTGTTTAACCCTGCCAGAGTTCTAAGCTCTGGCAGGGTTAGTTGTTTTATTTTTATTGTATCTCCCCTTGTTTTCTAACGGTTACCCATTTACCTGAAATATGTGCTGTAATGCTGTTGTCATACATGGCTTCGCAATTGACGCCTGGTAAATAATACATCCCATTATAAGAAGCATTGAGTAACACTTTAAATGTTTTTATAGAACCGGCACCCAGATCAAAATAAGAGTACACGCGATCATCTCTGATATCCTGGTAAGTTGGTACATCGCCTTTGATATAAGTAATGTTATCCAAACGTTGATTACGAATTTCCCAACCACTTGCAAAAATTTGTGATAAAGCTAAGTTTCGGTACATACCTCTGATACCAGGATTCTTGATCGTAACTTCTGCCATGAAATCAGTTCCTTGCTCAAGGTTTGTTACATCAATTGGGTTGCCATTCAGTGTTTTGTAATTAACTAATAATTCAAGATTAGAGAATTTATCCGTTTCGTTTCCTGCTTTAGGAATTCCTTGTTTAATGATCCGTGCAAATAAATTACCACCACCTTTCACCGTTACTTTTATAGGCGTAGACGTATTGGCGTTTTTCAGTTCTATCATCTTGAATTTTGTTCTTGAGAAATCGGTAACATTAGTTGTTTCAGATCCGATCTTCACCTCAGCGCTTACATTGGCATTTGCACCGTTTACTTTCGCATACTTGCTGATGGCCATTAAACAATAAGCGGTTGATTGAGTACTGAACCAATAATCAGTGTTCCCTAATTTAGCAGCCAGCGCTTTTACTTTTAAGAAAGCATTGCTGTTATCTTTTAATAAGGTCATGGTTTCAAGGATCATGGCATCATCACGCTCTAAACTTCCGTAGGTGTAATAATAATCCTGGTAGGCTTTAGGAGTTGATGGAATATTATAAACCATTTTTTTAGCAACCTCTGTTTGTCCAATTAAAGCATAAGCAGCTGATAAACGCCATTTGGCTTCACTGGATAAACTCGTTTTTTCTTTTAAACGATTCATAGCACCTAATTCAGGAGCGCCTGCTAAAGCTAGAGTATATAAACGATAAGCCTGTGTTAGATCTTCACCATAGTAAGCTGTATTTTTATTACTGGTGTAGTTTTGTGCTTTTTGTTTTTGGTAACGTTTCCAGTTATCCAATAAGCCATAAGGCAATGAATATCCTTTTATTTTTGCTTCAATTAAGAAATGCCCGGCATAGTTTGTTCCCCATTCGTCAGCACTATTTAATCCAGGCCAGTAAGATAAACCGCCACTTGAGGTTTGAAATCCTTTCAAACGATTGATTGCAGCTTTAGTATAATTATCAATCGTTTTTTTCTGATTATCTGACAAATCACTGATATCGTTTAAATATAAGCCTGCAAATACCGATGAGGTAGTTTGTTCTACACAACCATGTGGGTATTGTACCAGGTATTCTAAACGTTGCGACAAATTAATAGAAGGTAAGGTCGATAATTCTATGAAAGCTTTATTTGTTCCGCTCATACCTATAGGCGTATAATTGACGGATAAATTTTTAGAAGAGCTTAAAACATATTCATCCGCATCTGTTACGCTTGGATTATTAGCACGTACGGCAATTTCAATTGTTTCTGATGCAGTTTCTCCTGCACCTTTGGCTACGATCTTAATTTTTGAAACACCTAAAGCATCTTTAATTTTTAATTTAAAGTTGATCACTTTATCTCCAATAGAACTAAAGCTAACGTTTTGTGTATTACCTCCAATAGCTTCTGTGAATTTATCAGTAGTGATAGTCACCGTTGCATTTTTCACTTTTTTCTCCATTGCAAATACAGTTACCGGTAAATCTACTTCTTCGCCCGGACCTAAAACCCTTGGTAAGGTTGAGAGGATCATTAACGGCTTACGAACAGGAACTGCTTTTTCGGTATTGCCATAAGCTCCCTGGTAGCCGGCTACTACCATAATCCTCACAGAGCCCACATATTGTGGAATATCAATTTTGTGAGTGGCCGTTTCTCCTTTCTTTAAATGGAACGGACCAACAAAACGAACCATTGGTTTAAAACGTAAAGCACTGTTCTCTGGTTTATTATTCCCATCGCCGTCACCACCAATAGATAAAATACGGCTCATGGCATTACCAAAAGCACCGATCACATTGTCGTATACATCCCACGTTTTTACACCCAATGCTTCTTTTGCATAAAATGCTTTCCATGGATCAGGTGTTTTAAATCGGGTAATATCCAATAAACCTTCATCTACAACAGCAAGTGTATAAGCCATTTCTTTTCCATTAGCTTCACTTACTCTTACTATTTCCTGGCTTTCCGGTTTCCAAACGGCGTCTGTTTTAATAACCGGTTTTAAAATAGTGTTCTCATCTTTGATCATCAAAGATGCTACGCCGTATAAACGGATTGGGAGATCGTTCACCGTTTGTGCATGTGGTTGAATTAAATGTACAAACACATAAATGTTCGGCGTCATTTCTTTTGTTACCGCAAATTCAAATTCAGTAATGCCTTGTTTGGTATCAATCCATTTACTTAATAAAGTACTGCTTCCGTTCTCAATATTAATTAATGCTTTTCCACCTTGCGGGCTCGGAATTAAAATTTTAGCTTTCTCACCAACTTTATATTCTACTTTATCGGTATTAACGGTTAATACATTACTACCTTCATTTCCTTTAGGCGATTTGCCAGCCCAGCTTGGCCAGTCGATGAATACAACTTTACCGCAGGCATGACCGCTTTCCACATCTTTTACATATACCAGATAACGTCCCCATGAAGGTTGATTTACGCGTAACCTGAAACTTGCTTTACCGTTTGAAGAGGAAACATTTTCTGAATAAATAGGTTCGTGATAATTACTCCCGATATAGGATGAAAGATCCTGGTTGTAATTATCCCACCACCAGCGCCAGTCTAATTTATAAACTTTCACTTCGATGTTTGAACGAGAGGTAGCTTTACCAAATTCATCAACCGTTGCAATCTGGATATGATGTTCTGTATCGGTTTCTAAATATTGCTGATTGTCTTTTGTTTCGGGAACTTTAATACCTACATAATTTGTGAATGGCGAAACAGGAATCGTGAAACGATCTGTACTGAATGAACCGCCTTCTTCGAAAGCCCGGATCGTAAAGTTAGCTGCTAAAAATCCGGGTGCATCTTTGGTATCGCTTAATTGTGCATTAACAATGGCCTTGCCATTATCATCTGTTCTTCCGCTAAAAATTGTTTGTGTTTCCGAATAAAAGTTTTGTGCAGGATTGTCGAAAGTAAAACCTTTATAACCTTTAAATTCTGTTTCAATTTGCGATAATGATACATCAATTTTCGCTTCGAGGTTTCTTCCCGGCGCGCCATGTAACCAATTAATGAATAAGTCACTATTTAGGGTTAGATCAGAACTATAAATTTTATCTTTCTTATAATCTAAATTTATTTTCAAACGATTTGGCATGATCGTTTCGATACGGATATTTTTGGTGAACACAGCACCACCTACTTTTACTTTAGCTAAATAAACGCCAGTTGGTGCTGAGCTTTCTGTTTTGGTTGTGAAGTTATAAAAGCCATCTACGTGTTTGATGCGTGTTAATTTTTGTACTACCTGTCCCTGTGGATTTATTAACTCCAAAGAGGCAGGATAATTTTCAGGAAACTCTTTGGTTTTGTTCTCTAAAATAAACGATAAGAATAAACTGTCTCCAGGGCGCCACACACCCCGTTCTCCATAAATAAATCCTTTGATCCCTTTTTGAACTACATCTCCGTCTACTTCAAATGAACTTAAGGATAAAGAATTCCCGTCATCCAGTTTTAAATAAGTGCGTTCTTGTCCTCGTTTAGCAATCAATACAAAAGGCTTATGTTTGGTGTCGATAACTGCTATTCCTTCAGCATTAGTAGTAACTGTTTTTAATTTTTGTTGCTGGTAATCGTATGCTTCTATACTTACATTGCCTAATGATTTTGTAGAGATCAGATCAGAAGCAAACACATTGATCTGTCCGTTGTTTCCTCGTTTGGCAATTAAACCAATGTTGGTGGCTAAAATATTTCGGTTAACTGATTTGTTATTGTAGTAGGCTCTTGAACAAGGATTATCTCTTTCGGAGTAATCATAATAATAGTAATCATCATAATAATCATCGTAAGAGTTATAATAATCCCATTCTTTTTCATCAGCATCAGAATCAGTATCTGTATATACATCATCTTCTGATTTTGCTGAGGTATCATTCTGGCAACTGTAAGTAGAGTAATTGCGGTTATAACTTAAACGTATATTATATAGTGCTCCGGGTTCAGCTTTTATTAAAGAAGACAGATCAATAGAATATTTGTTCCATTTGTTTCGCGTTGGAGTTCCTGTATTTTGTAGAGTAATTTTCTTTTTAATAATTAATTTCCCTACGCGTCGTAATTCCTGACTGCCTTCTAAATTATTTACCTGTAAAAACTGCAGCATATTGTTTTCGTAGATGCGAGTGATACGAACATCTATTGCATTTAAATTAACAGCTTCAAAAGGAAAGATCAGTCCGCTGGAATTAGGTAAAATAACACCCTTACCAACTAAACGCACACTTGGTTTTAGGTCTTCAAAAAACAAACTGTAAGTAATCGTTTCCTTTAAGTGGTTGCCTTCAATGTTTTTTACAGCATTGCTAACGTTTAGTTCCCTGCTATCCACCATTCGTTCGTTGGTGTATATTTTTATTGAATTATTTTCGATCAGGTAAGTGAGTTTTGATTCTTTGACCGGCAATTTTTCATTGTTCTCTTCTCCGTATTCATTGTAAGATATATTTGCTGTTCCATTAGGATTAGCAATTGATATCAAACCATCTAAATTTTGATTTGGATCAATTCTATCAGAGAATTGTAGTGTAACAAACTGATCGGGTTCGTTATTGATCAACACATTTAATAAAGTAAATTCAGTAGTTCCCGGAATTGTAATTTCTTTTGTGTTTTTTTCAGCGGCTCCAATTGGTTCTCCATCATAAATAATTGTTACGTTTCCTTTACCTTTAATCACATTATTGATGACGAAGTGATGTGTTGTAGCGTTTTCGTGCAACCATTGTATTTGTAATACATTTGAAGCTTGTGAAACATGGGTGGTTTTTTCTACCAACAAATTATCTGCATAATCGGCAGTGGTTAATGTCCCTTCTATTTGTAAGGTGTTATTGTCGCCTGTTTTGTATTCATCAATGGTTATTTCCATTGCTTGCTTTAATGTGGCAAATTCAAATTCAAATTCTTTTAGATCATCGCTAACCGATAATACTTGTCCCAAATGAAAGCTGGCTTTGTAGATGTGATCGCTGTTAAGCCTTGTTGCTGGCTTGAATTCAATGGTTTTTTTATCTATCCAGGTTAATTTCCCTTCAATGCCCGGACTAAAATCAAATAAATTATTCTCAACTTCTTTTCCTACTTCAATTTCTGAAGTTGTTTCTTCCTGTAATACAATTAATATCTTACTTTCTACTGAAACATAGCCGGCAGTATATGCTGAGATGTATTCCTTGTAAGCGGGATTAATATAACCCGAATCATTTTTTGCAGAAGTTGATGAATAATAAGTTAATCCACAAATGGATAACGCTGTGATAAAGAACACAGCAAAAATTGTTTTTATTGACATAGTTTTTGGGAGATTTAATACAAAATTAAATAAAAATTCCGCTCATAAACAAATCCCTTCAAAGTAAATTTTTTATGATTATTCAGAACCTTTTAGGGTAAAAACCAGTAAAAAGATATGTTTTTCAGTTTTAAACACAATAAACCCAAATTTGCCCCGTTATCCATACATTAACCCCGTAAAACCGCCTATGCAAAAAACTTCTACTCTTGTTTCTACAATTTTAAAAACCACTAAAAACAAGCAACAAAAGCCCACTATTGTTGACGACATTGAGCCTTCTGACTCTTTAATTCAGAATATCCTAAACTATTCAAAATCCTTAACTGTTACCAAATCCAAATCTGTAGGATTTATTGAAGTTGTTGCCAGCTGATTTTCAGATCCCGGCAGGCCTCTAAAACCTGTCAGGATTTAATAAAATCAATACTTTAGCGAATAAAATTTGTGTAGTAGCGATATTCCATTATTTTTGCGTTCTACATTATTTTATTAAAATGGCTCAATTTGAATTAACAATGCCCAAAATGGGTGAAAGTGTTGCAGAAGCAACCATTATTAAGTGGACTAAAAACGAAGGTGATTCAATTAAAATTGATGAAACTGTTTTGGAAATAGCGACCGATAAGGTTGACTCTGAGATCCCATCGCCTTTTGAGGGCAAATTGATCAAAAAATTATTTAATGAAAATGATGTTGTTCAGGTAGGAGCTGTTATTGCAATTATCTCTTCTGACGCAACAGCTTCAGTTTCTGAAACTCCAAAAACAGTTACTCCGGCTCAGCAAACATCAACTCCGGCTTCAACTACGTCAACTCCGGCAGTTCAGACCGAGAGCGTTGATTTTTCTGGTTCCGACAAGTTCTATTCTCCTTTAGTAAAGAGTATTGCCAAGGAAGAAGGAATTTCTTTAGCGGAACTGGATTCTATCAAGGGAACAGGTCAGGAAGGAAGAGTAACCAAGGCTGATATTTTAGCCTATTTGCCAAACCGCAATAAACAAACGGCTCCGGCTGCTAAAACTGAAACAACTTCAACTCCGGCTACAAACAACACAAAATCAACAGTTGGCGTGCCTGATAATACAGTATTGGTTCAACGCCCTGCAGTATCTGTTGGTGCTGGTGATGAGATCATTGAAATGGACCGCATGCGTAAGATCATTGCTGATAACATGGTAATGAGCAAGCATGTATCACCGCATGTAACCTCGTTTGTAGAAGCAGACGTTACCAATATGGTAATGTGGAGAGATAGAGTGAAGAAGGATTTTGAAAAACGTGAAGGTGAAAAAATTACGTTTACACCGCTATTTATTGAGTGTGTAGCTAAAGCGATCAAAGATTTTCCTTTGATCAATGTATCTGTTGATCAAACAGGAACTAAGATCATCAAACGTAAAAATATCAATATCGGTATGGCTGCAGCCTTGCCAACAGGTAACTTAATTGTGCCGGTTATTAAAAATGCAGATGAAAAAAATCTGGTGGGCATCACTAAAAACGTAAATGACCTGGCAACCCGTGCCCGCGCTAATAAATTAACGCCTGATGAAATTCAGGGTGGAACCTTTACATTAACTAATGTTGGTGGTTTTGGTAACGTAATGGGAACTCCTATCATTTTACAACCTCAGGTAGCTATTTTAGCAGTTGGTACTATTAAAAAGAAACCAGCAGTTATTGAAACACCTCAGGGAGATGTGATAGCTATCAGACATTTCATGTTCTTATCTTTATCTTACGATCATAGAGTAGTGGATGGTTCTTTAGGCGGATCTTTCTTAAGAAAAGTTGCCGATTATATGGAACAATGGGATACTACAAGAATTTCATAGTTTTTTGTTAAATCCCGTCACAAACGGGATTTAATCGTTTAAATTATGGTTTTTGTCTAAAATTATACTATTTTTGCTAACTCGTTAAAAAAACCAAATGAAGAAGTATTGTTTATTGATCATAGTAGCATTATTTAGCGCTAATATTCTTAAAGCGCAGTTACCCTCCGGAAGTTATACCGATTATTTTAGAGAAGGATTGTTCTTAGTTGGAGAAGAAAATTATGATATGGCTTTGAGGAATTTTCTGGAAGCTTATAAAAAGGACTCCTCTTCGGCAAACATTAACTATAATATAGGATTCTGCTACTTAAATTCATCTACAACCAAGGGATTAGCAGAAAGTTACCTGGCTAAAGCCATCACAGACGTTACTAAAAATTATAAGAACGACAGTCCAACCGAAAAATCAGCTCCAGCACTGGCTTATTTTTACTACGGAAAAGCTTTACATATCAATTACAAGTTTGACGAAGCTTTAGTACAATATGATCATTTTTTAAATAATTATGCAAAGGATAAAGCAACAAAGGATGACGTAGCTTACTATAAAGCACAGAACGAGTTTGCTAAAGAGATCATGTTAACTCCTATTAATGTGAAAATTGCAAATCTCGGAGATAGTATCAATAGTTCTTATCCTGAATATAGCCCGGTTTTAAGTGCTGATGAATCAAGTTTGATCTATACAACCAGAAGGAATACAGGTACAGGCGGAGAAAGATTGCCGGATGGACACTATTTTGAAGATGTGGTTATTTCCTACAAGGATGCGATGGGAAAATGGTCATCGCCAAAATCTCTTAGTCAAAATGTAAATACAGGTGGTCACGAAGGTTCTATCAATTTAACAGCTGATGGACAAACACTGATCGTATTTAAGGACGATAACGGAGATGGAAATGTATACTTTAGCACATGGGATGGAAAAGACTGGAGTTCTTTACAGAGCTTTGGATCAGATATCAACTCTAAATACTGGGAGTCTCACGCTTGCTTGAGTGCAGATAACAATACTTTATACTTTGTATCTGATCGTCCGGGTGGATATGGCGGCCGTGATATTTACCGTTGCGTGAAATTACCTAATGGTGCCTGGAGTAAAGCTTTAAATGTTGGCCCAACCATCAATACTAAATATGATGAAGATGGTCCTTACATTCATCCTGATGGACTTACGTTAATCTTTGCATCAAGCGGACATAGATCAATGGGTGGATTTGATATCTTCTTTACAACTATTGAAGAGGATAAAAAATTTGCAGAGCCTGTTAACATGGGATATCCTATTAATACAACGGATGATGATGTGTTCTTTGTTACGTCTCCGGATGGAAAGCGTGGTTATTTTTCTTCAGCTAAAGATGGTGGATTTGGAGAGAAAGATATTTATATGATGTCTATTCCGGATGCTAAAGAAAAGCCATTGGTTTTATTTAAGGGAGCAATCGTTCCGGCTGAAGGCGAAAAATTACCTGAAGATATTATCATTGTAGTAACAAATAAAGAAACAGGAGAAGTAGTAGGAAATTACAGACCAAAAGAGAATGGTACATTTGCCACTATCTTAGCACCAAACAGAAATTATAATTTCTCTTACCAGGTTAAAGGGCAGGAATTCTATAACGAAGATATTTATGTTTCGAGCGACCTGGCTTACCAGGAAATTAAAAAAGAGATCAACTTAGAACCTGTTAATTTATTGGGAAGTATCAAAGCTAAAACCAAAGGTGTTATATTGAACATAGTAGTTTTAAATAATGCAAAGGATAAGCAGCCGGTTCCAAATGCCAAAGTGGTGTTAACAGAAAAAGGAGGTTCTGATACTAATATGGATGTGGATGCAAGTGGTAGAAAAGATAATATGGCATTGGTATTCGATAAATTGTATACAATTGTTGCTGAGTCGAACGGGAAAAAATCAAAAGTAAGTTCATTTAATACGGTTGGTATAAAAGGAAGTAAATCTATCACCCAAGTTATATATATTGATGATTCTAAAGGAAGTGGTAAAGAACCTAAACACACTAAAGATTACCCGGTTTATGCTCCAAACGTTTCCTGTGGTTCACCGGTTACCTACAAACACTTCTTTGGATATAACATGAATGAGATCGAGGAGAAAAAAGACTGGGAGGTATTAATTGATGCCATCATAAGTAAAACCAAAGAATGTAATCCAACAGTTAAGATCATGTCGAGTGCCTCACAAGTTCCAACTCGTTCATTTACAGACAATAAAGATCTAGCTGAATCAAGAGCTGTAAAAATGGAAGAAAAGATCAAAGCTGCTGTAACTGCTAAAGGAGGAGATGCTTCCAAGATCGAATTCGTTAAAATATCTGCTGTTCGTGGTCCTTTATACGAAGCTGATTATCAAAATACAAAAAAATATGGTCCTTTCCAGTATGTTAAGGTCATTGCAAGATAGTTTTTGGTTCTTTAAAGTTTAAATAAAAAAACACCGGACCTATCGTTCGGTGTTTTTGTTTGAAGTTGTTTAAAGTTTAGATAATGCAGTTAGTTTTGTTGAATTTTCAAATTATTACGAAGTGATTTTTTGCAGTGATAATTAACCTTTTATCTCGAAAAAAAAACACAATGCAGTCCCGAAAGCTTTCGGGATCGAAAAGGCATAAAACAAACAAATTAGATGGACTTTAAATAACTTCTTATACCTTTATGCTATGCAAAAAGAATGGTTTTCTTCCTGGTTTGATACTCCGTATTACCATACACTCTATAAGAACAGGGACTATGCAGAAGCATCTTTGTTTATTGATAAACTTACTCAGTTCTTAAAACTACCAAAAGATTGTATGTGCTGGGATCTATGTTGCGGAAAAGGGCGCCATAGTATCTATCTGAACCAAAAAGGATATCGTGTAATAGGAACTGACTTGTCGGCATCCAGTATACAGGAAGCTAACAAAAGTGCCAATACAATGCTTGAGTTTTATCAGCATGATATGCGTAAACTGTTTCGTACAAATTATTTCGATATTGTATTTAACCTGTTTACCAGTTTTGGATATTTTGAAAAGAGAGAGGATGATCTGCATGTATTTGATTCGGTTCAAAAAAGTTTAAAGCCAGGAGGCTTATTTGTATTTGATTATTTGAATGCAGAATACGTGAAAGGAATTATCAAAGAAAAAGATACGGTCGTTATGGATGGAATTACATTTAATATCAGCAAAAAGATCGAGAATAATACAATTATTAAGAGTATAGATTTTATAGATAAAGGGCAGGACTTTCATTTTGAAGAACGTGTAAAATTATTTGATAAAGCTTATTTTGAAAGCCTGGCGGCAGATTGTAATTTATCTGTAGTGCATACCTTTGGAAATTATCATCTGGAAAGTTTTGATCAAAGCACGTCGCCCCGTTTAATTTTAGTATTACAAAAACAATGAAATAGCCATGTTTTCAATAATGCAAAAACAAATGAATATAAACAGGCTATACCATGTGACATTAAAAAAAAATATTAACCACACATGAACTTAGGATTATTGACATTATACCTTGCTTTACCTGTTTTAGTAACAGGAACAATTTTCTTGTCTCTTAAGATCAAAGGAAAGAATTTGCGTTTTTTGCTGGCATTTAGTGCGGCATATTTATTTGCTATATCTGTCACGCATTTGTTGCCTGAGTGTTATGAAGGCAGTAATTACAAAATAGTAGGGATGTTCATTCTCATCGGATTTTTTATTCAGATCCTATTGGAATATTTTAGTGCCGGTATCGAACATGGCCATATTCACGCCCATTCCGATTCCTGTAAAAAGCATTTGCCCTTAGGAATGATCACAGGGTTGTATTTACATTCTTTACTGGAAGGGTTACCAATTTATCAAAGTGGTATCATCGAATCTCATGCCGGTACAGTTTTGTCAACGCAGGAATCTTTAGTGTTTGGTATTACTATTCATAATATTCCCATTGCCATTGCTTTTGTGACTTTGTTATTAGAGCACCAATCCTCTAAATTAAAAACCTTTTTACTGCTGGTTGGTTTTGCTTTAATGGCGCCTTTGGGTTGCTTTATTAGTTTCGCCTTAAACTCTTTTGGTGTTAACAATTACGATGGCTTTATGAAATTGTCCTTTGGTGTGGTGATCGGGATCTTCCTGCATATTTCAACGGCTATTATGTTTGAAACAGGAGAAAACCATCGTTACAACCTGGCAAAGATCATGTCGATGATTGCGGGTGTTTGTTTGGCAGCTTTAATTAGTTAATCATGGAAAATAACGATACACTATTTATAGATGTTATTGTTCCGCTATCTGTAGCTAATAAATTTACGTATCGCATTCCCAAAGAACTGAACGAACACATAGCAGTAGGAAAACGTGTAATCGTTCAGTTCGGAAAAACAAAATTTTATACAGCTGTTGTCTACAGTGTACATTCAAATCCTCCAAAAGATTATACGGCCAAATACATTGATACCATTTTGGATGATGAGCCAATTGTAACAACAGCTCAGTTGCAGTTGTGGGACTGGATCTCGCATTACTATGTGTGTAATCCGGGAGACGTGATGAATGCTGCCTTGCCAAGCGGATTGAAATTAAGCAGCACTTCTCATATTACGTTGAATACAGAATTTAGTCTGGATGAAATGCCTTTGGATTATTTTACTGACAAGGAGCATACAGTTTTAGAGGCTTTACAGGTAAATGCTTCTTTGAGTTTTGATGATGTGAGTTTGATGTTGTCAATCAAAACAGTTCAAGCCTTTATCAGTCGGTTAATTAAGAAAGGTGCCATTGTTATTTATGAAGAGATAAAGGATAAATACAAACCTAAATTGGTAGATTATATTGGCGTTAATCCGGGTTTATTAAATGATGAAGCGCAATTAAAAGAAGTATTAGATGCATTAGAAAAGAAAGCATTCAAGCAAGCCGAGCTTTTATTGTTATTGTTACATTTACTAAAGTCGGACGAAACTGCCAGACAATTAGGTTTGGTTAAGAAATCAATCCTTTTAAAAACAGTTGATACAGCTACTATTAAAGCACTAGTAAAAAAAGAAATTTTAACTGAAACCGAATTAGAGACCAGTCGTTTATTATTTGACAATAAAGAACGTACGACTAAAACATTAAATCAATTTCAGCTGCAAGCTGTAACTGAAATTGAACAACAGTTTGAAAGTAAGCAAGC
Organism: Bacteroidota bacterium; assembly: GCA_040386075.1. Classification (GTDB taxonomy): domain Bacteria; phylum Bacteroidota; class Bacteroidia; order B-17B0; family Aurantibacillaceae; genus UBA4416. Next base: position 161,096 of record JAZKGE010000013.1, on the reverse strand, counting down.
TGTGTTATTGCATGGTGTTACAGGAAGTGGTAAAACGGAAATTTATTCGGAACTCATTAATAAAACCATTGCACAAGGAAAACAGGTTTTGTATCTGGTTCCTGAAATAGCCTTAACAACCCAATTGATCAATCGTATCAGAGCTATCTTTGGGAATTCGGTTGGCATCTACCACTCCAAATTCAGTGAGAATGAGCGGGTGGAGATCTGGAATTCTATTCTGCATGAAGGAGACAATAAATTAGACGCGAAGCATTTTAATATTGTATTAGGAACCCGCTCTGCTTTGTTTTTACCGTTCAATAATTTAGGCTTGATCATCATTGATGAAGAGCATGATAATTCCTATAAGCAACAGGATCCTGCACCACGCTACCATGCCCGTGATGCTGCCATGTACTTAGCAAATTTGCATAAAGCAAAAGTATTATTAGGAACGGCCACACCTTCTTTTGAGACGTATTATAATGCTTTGCATCAAAAATTTGGTTTGGTGCGAATTGCCCAGCGTTTTGGAAATGCGAGTCTGCCTGACACTGTAGTGTGTGATCTGAAAAAAGAAACGCAGCAGCAACAAAATAAAGGTATTTTCTCCCATCAATTGGTCACAGCTATTACTCAAGCTCTGGCAAAAAAAGAACAGGTCATTTTATTTCAAAACCGCCGGGGCTTTGCCCCGTATACTGAGTGCACGAGCTGTAACTGGATTCCGCATTGCACACATTGCGATGTAGCTTTAATTTATCACAAGCAAACCAATAAATTAAGTTGCCATTATTGCGGTTATACTTTAGCACCGCCAAGCAGTTGTGGCGCCTGTGGTAACAATACTCTAAAGTATAAAGGTTTTGGTACCGAAAAAATTGAAGAAGAAATTGAGATCTTATTCCCAACAGCTAAAGTAGCGCGTATGGATCTGGATACCACCCGCAGTAAATATGCTTACAAGCAGCTCATTGATGAATTTGAACTGGGTAATATTGATATTTTAGTCGGCACGCAAATGGTGACCAAAGGCTTGGATTTTGATAACGTAAGTGTGGTTGGTGTATTGAATGTAGACAGCGTTTTGAATTTCCCTGATTTCCGTTCTTATGAAAAAGCTTACCAGTTAATAGTTCAGGTAAGCGGCAGGGCAGGGCGGAAGGATAAAAAAGGAACCGTTTATATACAAACCAACCAACCGGAGCATTCGGTTATCAATCATGTATTGGCTGATAATTATTTACAGTTCTATCAATCACAAATTAACGAGCGGGAACAATTCCATTATCCACCTTTTACCCGCGTGATCGAATTATCAGTTGTTTCAAAAGATGTAGTGGTGGTGAATGATATTGCGCAACAGTTAGCTAATCAACTCAAACCTTTATTTGGCGGCATGATGTTGGGGCCTGAATTTCCTTTGGTGGCTAAGATAAAAGACCAATATCATAAACGCATTCTCTTAAAAATTAACCGGGAATATTCTCCCACGCAGGTGCGTAATTTATTGAAACAGGAAATAGATACTTTGCAATTCAATAACAAAAAAAGTATTTACCGATTGCAGGTGGATGCTGATCCGGTTTAGCGTTTTCGGATTAATTAAGATTAATATGCACTTCTTACCAAATCAGTTGCAAGATTGATATGATACAACCCTGCTTTTTTATTATTATCTATTTGCTTCAATCCTTCATCCAGACATTTCCACGCATTCTCAGAAACTCTCAGTAATAATTTACCACATGCATTTATATCATCTGTGAAACAATTAGCTATTTTTGGATCGAAATCAGTCCATGCATTGGCATATTCGTTTTCCAGATTTCTTGTATATAATGCAACTGTTGGTAATTTTTGTCCGTTTTTAACGTCAATATTTTTTATGAGGTGCAATGGTTCGATTGATATTTTTATGACCGGGGTAATTTTTTTTCCGTATGAAGTTAAATTCGTAAAAGTTGCAATAATTCCTTCTTTTTTATCTATAACTATAGTTGGATTTAAGCAACCGTATTTAAACTGTTCTGTTTTTTGAATAAAATCAAAAATAATTTCATTTGAACTGAAAAACTTGAATAAGGTATCTTGAGATATACTTAATAGATGATAATACTTAAAACGCGTTATTCCTGTTAATGCTAAATAATCTAAATATTTACTTTTAGAAATCTGAATTTGCCCAGGTGTTGATGCTTTTGTTGTACTGTCTACTGTATGAATCATTCCTTGTGGATTTTTTTTATTCCAATTATTTTTAAATCTTGTTATTGGTAGCTGAACCTCTCGAAGCTACATATGAAACACATTCCACTTATGTCCGTCCGGATCGGCAAACACAAAGCCATAATAGCCTTCACCAAATTCTTCGGGATTACTAAATAATTTGCCACCGGCATTTTTTATTTCTTCTGCCCAGTTATTTGTTTCTTCTTTACTGTAGGCCCAAAGTGTAAAAATAATTTCGTTTCCTTTAGTAAGGTCAGCCATCTCTCCCTTCATAGCTTTTTGTAAAGACGCATTTTCAAAGAAGTGAATGATGAACTCATCATCGCCAAATAAAAAGCTTGTCAATTCATTGCTCTTATCAAATCCTTTGTTAGGCTTAATTCCAAGTTTACTATAAAATTCCCTGGTTCTGGCTACATCTTTTACGCCAAGGTTTGCCCATACTTTTTTTGGTCTCATGATCTTTGTTTTAATCGTTTATAAAAAATCCCGCAACCTCGTTGCGGGATTTGTATTATTATCGCTTCTCGACTTCGCTCGAAGTGACAAATTTATAATGTCCCTCTCAAGGCCTGCTCTCTTTCAATGGATTCGAACAAAGCTTTAAAGTTACCCGCACCAAAACCTTTAGCGCCCATACGTTGTATTACTTCGTAAAATAAAGTCGGACGATCTTCTACAGGCTTAGTGAAGATCTGTAATAAATAGCCTTCTTCATCAGCATCTACTAAAATAGATAAACGTTGAAGCTCTTTAATATCTTCTTTCATAATATCCATGTGCACACCTAATCTTCTTGGAATATCATCATAATACGCTTGCGGAGGAGGAGGCAAGAACTCAACACCACGTGATCTCAGATCAGCAACGGTTTTAATAATATCATCGGTTGCTAAAGCTAAATGCTGCACACCGGCACCTTCATAAAAATCAATATACTCTTCAATCTGGGATTTCTTTTTTCCTTCAGCCGGTTCATTAATTGGGAACTTGATACGGCCATTTCCGTTACTCATTACTTTACTCATTAAAGCAGAGTATTCAGTGGTGATCTGTTTATCATCAAAACTTAAAAAGTTTACAAATCCCATTACATCTTCATACCATTTTACAGTAGCATTCATTTGATTCCAACCCACGTTACCAACCATGTGGTCAATGAATTTTAATCCAACAGGTGCAGGATTGTAATCGCTTTTCCATGGCTTGAATCCCGGTAAAAATTCTCCTTTGTAATTTTTACGTTCTACAAACATGTGAACGGTTTCTCCGTAAGTATAAATACCTGCTCTTACAACTTCACCATTTTCGTCTTTTTCAACGGTGGGTTCCATGTAAGGTTTCGCACCACGCTTTACAGTTTCTTCAAATGATTTACGGGCATCTTCTACCCATAATGCAATTATTTTAACGCCGTCACCATGTTTTTTAACATGTTCACCAATTGGCGAATCGCTGGTTAAAGCAGTTGTTAATACAATGCGGATCTTGTCCTGTTTCAATACATAAGAAGTGCGATCTCTTAAACCTGTTTCTAATCCTGCATAAGCATACGATTGGTAGCCAAATGCTGTTTTATAATAGTGTGCCGATTGCTTAGCATTTCCTACATAAAACTCAACATAATCAGTTCCTAATAATGGTAAGAAGTCCTGTGCGCCTTCAAATATTTTTTCTAATCCGTATTCTACGTTTTTAATTTCTTTTGACATTTTTTTGTTTTTTAGTAATTTATAAATTGGTTAATAGGTAATCTGAAATTACCTGCAACTCCACATCGCCATATAGAGCGAACGTAATTCCAATTTATTTTTCAAAAGTTTAGATTCCATGTTTAATTTTATTCAGTCCAGCTTTTATAATATTTACCATCATCAATTCCCATGGCCTCTTCTGTTACTTTTAACGGACGAAATGTATCAACCATGACAGCTAACTCTTGTGTTACTGTTTGTCCAATACTACGTTCCATTGCTCCGGGAGCTGGTCCGTGAGGAATTCCTTTTGGATGCAATGTAATATGTCCTTGCTCAATATTATTGCGGCTCATAAAATCACCGTCTACATAATACAATACTTCATCACTGTCAATGTTGCTATGATTATAAGGAGCAGGAATTGCCTGCGGATGATAATCATATAAACGCGGACAAAACGAACACACTACAAATGCAGGTGTTTCAAATGTTTGATGCACCGGTGGTGGTTGATGCACTCTTCCGGTTATCGGTTCAAAATTATGAATAGAAAATGCCCAAGGGAAATTATATCCATCCCAACCCACAACATCAAAAGGATGCGTTGCATAAACTACTTCATGCATCATGCCTTCTTTTTTTATTTTGATCAAGAAATCGCCTTTCTCATCATAGGTTTCTAATTGTGTTGGTAATTTAAAATCACGTTCACAAAAAGGAGAATGTTCTAAATGTTGGCCGCTGGCATTTTTATAACGTTTTGGTGTGTATAAAGGATGAGGCGTTTCCACATAAAAAATGCGGTTGTCAGTAGTGTCAAATTGCATTTGATAGATCATGCCGCGTGGAATGATCAAGTAGTCTCCATATTCAAAAGGAATGTTTCCCATAAAGGTTCTCAGTGTTCCTTTCCCTTTGTGTATGAAAAGCATTTCATCAGCATCAGCATTCTTATAAAAATAAGAGGTCATGCTTTGTTTTGGAGCAGCTAAACCAATATGACAATCGCTGTTAAATAAAACTGTTTTACGGCTGTCTAAAAAATCATCGGTAGGTTTTATTTCAAAACCTTTTAATAAAAGCGCTTTGATGTTTTTATCAATCGCTACTTTAGGCGATACATCATAACTCTTAATGATTTCTTTTACCTGAGTTGGACGATGCGTATGATATAATAAGGATGAAAAACCATGAAAACCTTCGGTACCGAACAGTTGCTCGTAATAAAAATTACCCTGTGGCGATTTAAAGATCGTGTGACGTTTCGGTGGAATATTTCCTACATGATGATATAGTGGCATAGGATCGAATTAAAAAATTATTTAAGAAGTGTGGCACTTACATGAACTGTTTCGTCCATTTTAAGTGTTTGATCAGTTGCTGCAGAAGCATCAAATATGGCCAAAACCCTGAACTGGATATTATCTTTAAAAATGTAGTTTTTAATGTTAGCACCCGTAAGGTCCATCGCTACAGAAGTTGATCCTGTTGGAATATTTGATTTAGTTGCTACAATTTCTTCACCAACACCGGCAGCTTTAATATAAACGGTCAATGATTTTAAATAATCCAGGTTGGCAGTTGCTGTTCCAGAACTTACAGCAGTGAGATTCAATTTTGTCATTTTGATCTCATCTATCAGATTTTGAGCTGTTCCTGCCTGGCTAAATTTTGTTGCCTGTTGTGTAGGTACGTTAGGCGTTGTAAACTCTACAGATGTAGTAGGAGTAGTTACGGTAATACTTGCAGATGGTATGGCTAAATTGGTAGAGTAATCAATATCAAATTGAGTCAGTTTATTAGCTTCCTCTTTTTTCTTACAGGATAAACCAAATAAAATAAAGGCTGCTATGAAAGATAGACTTAAGATTTTTTTCATGACATGTGATTTTAAATTTTATCTAAAGATAAATTATTTTTTTAAATAATTTACCGATAAAATTATCTGAAAATCACTAATCTATTATTTTTTAAAATAGTTCAATAATCTGGCTTTCACGCGAAATGTTTCGTCAGCTATAACTGTCATGTCAGATGTTATAGAATGGTCGGTAACAGTATATACCCTTAGTTTATAACTGTCATCCTGCATGAATCCTTTTAAGTTTATAGCTCTTACATCCATATATATTTGGTTCGCATGATCTTCTGGAATATCATATTTAGATGCGATCAATATCTCAGCATTATTTGGACTTGAGATATAGATCTCAACGCTTTTCAGGAAATCAAAATTACCCGATGCAGGTGTTTTTATCTTAAAAAATAATTCGGTGAGGTAAACACTTTCTACCAGTTTTGAACTAGTGCCTTCATTCTTATAATCGGCAGATGTGTTCGTTTCAACATCCTGTGAATTCAACTCAAAAGGTAAATTCAGAGTAGTGTTAGTTGCAGGAATAACAAATTCCTGGTTATAATTAAGGTCAAATTCCTTTAATTTTCCAACTTTTTTGCAGGATCCAATTATTATAAGAGATAAAAGACAGATTATTTGCAATAATCTTTTCATAATATTTAAAATTAGCTTGTTTCTGAAGTATTACCCTTCAAAATAGCTGCCAGATTGGGTCTCAATCTGCTTTTATATACTGATAATGATTCTTGTCCGTTTTTTATTCTGCCTTTTCTGAGTTCGCGTTGCATCTCTATTGGTAAAGCTGCGATCTCCTGGCACTTGGGTGTACAGCATCCCTGCATTTTTTGGGCACACGCATCACATTGGATGAATAATAAATGACAATCATCGTTTTTACAGTTCACATGTGTATCACAAGATTTTCCACACTGGTGACAGTTGGATAGGACATCTTGAGTAATTCTTTCCCCAATTCGTTCATCAAATACAAAATTAACTCCTCTGAATTTACTTTCCAGGCCTTGTTCCTTTACTTCTTTGGCATATTGTATAATACCACCCTGTAAATGATTTACATCCTTAAATCCTTTATGTTTCAGGTAGGCACTTGCTTTTTCGCAGCGAATACCACCAGTACAATACATAATTACTTTTTTATCTTCCTGCCCTTTTAAATGGTCAACCACTAAAGGTAATTCTTCTCTGAATGTGTCAGCATCAGGACAAAAGGATTTATCAAAACGGCCAACTTCGCTTTCGTAATGGTTTCGCATATCCACCACAATGGTATTTGGATCTTCAATGGCTTTATTAAAACCTTCGGCATTCAAATAAGTACCTGTATTAGCTGCATTAAAATCAGGATCGTCAATGCCATCGGATACCACTTTTTCTTTTACTTTAATCACCAGTTTGTAAAATGATTTCCCGTCATCATCCACTGCAATTTTTAATGGCACATTAGTAAAGCGTTCATCTTCATATAGTTGTTTTACAAAAATATCCCAGTTGATTTTAGGTACATTCATTTGGGCATTAATGCCTTCATGAGCTACATATATCCTTCCAAAGCAATTGAGTTCGGTCCATGTTGTAAACAGTTGATCCCTTACTTCTTTTGGATCTTCGATCTTTACATATTTGTAAAAGGATAGGGTAACACGCTCAATTTTTTCCTGAGCCAAACGAAGTTTTAATTCGTCTTTATTGATACGATTTCTTAATTCCGGCATTTTCATGTGAAAACATTATTGTTTTTTATAGCCACATGGATTATTCATCATCTTTTTAGTAAGATATTGTGATTGTGTGATGAATAGTTCATAATAGATATAATTGCAGGTTATACTATTTACTGATTTTTGATCGTCATTGAACTTCAAATAAATCAAAAATTATTTATACGTTTGCAAAGGTAGCGAAAAACTCAAAAACCTCTACTGATTTTTATCATGTACAATAAAGAAGATAAAATTTTAATAATTGGTGCCGGTGGGCAAATTGGAATTGAATTAACACAGGAATTAAGCTTGTTATACGGTTCCAGCAATGTTATAGCCTCTGATCTGAAGCCTATTCCCGCTCTTGAAAACAATCCTTTCGAAAAACTGGATATTTTAGATAAAGACGCGCTTTTAAATATTGTTAAAAAACACAGCATTTCTCATGTGTATTTATTGGCGGCTTTGCTATCTGCAACAGGCGAGCAAAATCCTATGTTTGCCTGGAAACTTAACATGGAAGGACTTTTTAATGTTTTGGATCTGGCTAAGGAAAAACACATTAGCAGAGTATACTGGCCAAGTTCTATAGCTGTTTTTGGACCAACAACCCCAAGAATTGATACTCCTCAGTATACGGTTATGGAACCTTCTACTGTTTACGGTATTAGTAAACAAGCCGGAGAGAGATGGTGCGAATGGTATTTTAACAAATTTGGTGTAGATGTCAGAAGTTTACGTTATCCAGGTCTAATTGGCTGGAAATCAGCGCCGGGAGGTGGAACCACAGATTATGCCGTTCATATCTTTCATGAAGCGTTAAAAAACAAAAGATATGAATGTTTTTTGAGCGAAAATACGGCTTTACCCATGATGCACATGGAAGATGCCATTAGGGCAACCATCGAGATCATGCATGCACCAGCCGAAAGTATCAAGATCAGAGGCTCTTATAATCTTGCCGGGATTAGTTTTACACCCGCTCAAATTACTGCTGAAATCCAAAAGCATATACCGGATTTTACCATCACCTACAAGCCTGATTTCAGGCAACAAATTGCGGATAGCTGGCCAAAAAGTATTTTAGAGGATGAAGCGAGAAAAGACTGGAATTGGTCGGCAAAATATACGCTTTCGTCTTTAGTTGCTGATATGTTAGCAAATTTGGCATAAAAAATGCTCTAAAACGTGTAACTATTTTTTGGGGGAAAACGTAGAACTAAGTGGGCATTAAACTAACCAAATAATCATCGTTGATTTTAGGTGTTTTGTCTAATTTTATTAAATAACTACAGGAATATTACATAATTTAGTAAAAGATATTGCTTATGAAAAAAATTTATTTAATTCTGATTTTTTTGGTTTCTCAGATAAGCCATGGTCAGTCGCAGTCGTTTGAGCTAGCAGCGAATAATAAGGACACCATTAATCTGATTGATGCTTTAGGTAAAAAGCAAGGTAAATGGATCATAAGAGGAAGACATAAACCCGGAACCTGCTTCGCCCCTGAACAGAAGATCGAAGAAGGTAAATACACCGATAACCGTAAAATTGGTAAATGGTTAGAGTATTACTGTAATGGTAATATGAAAAACCAGTTAACTTTTCAAAATGGACGCCCTGATGGATATGCTATCATGTACCACGAAAGCGGAAAGATCTCTGAAGAAGGAAACTGGAAAAACAACCGTTGGACCGGCCCTTATAAATTATACTACGAAAATGGAACCCCTCAACACGAATTTAATTTTAATGCAAGCGGTAAAAGAGAAGGTCCTGTAAAATATTTTCACGAAAATGGTCAGCTGGCAATTGAGGGTAATTTCGTAAATGGTAAAGAATCTGGTGTTATTACAGAGTATCACGAGAATGGCGATATTAAAGCTACTAAATCATATAACGATGGTGCTGTAGATGTCGCTTCTATCAAAGAATTCGAACCAAAAAAACCAATTGTTAAAGTTAAAGATGCTCCTTTAGAGAATGCTCCTAAAGTAGTATTAAAACCGGATGAAAAACCAAATGGTGCAACTACAAAAGGACCAATGGTGCTGAACGGACAAAACATTACTTATAATAAGAATAAGCAGATCACTAAAGACGGGGTTTTTAAAGACAATCGTTTAATGGATGGGAAAGCATACATTTATGATGAGAACGGAATTTTACAACGTATCTCTGTATATAGAAATGGTATTTACGTTGGTGATACACCTGTAGAGAACTAATTACTTAAATAACATTAAAACAAGAAAGACGGTATTTTACCGTCTTTTTTTTTGCTAAATTTAGAATCTGATATTTTTATGGAAAAGTTATTTATTTACAACACACTTAGTAGAACAAAGGAAGAATTTAAGGCCATCAATGCACCATTTTTAGGAATGTATGTGTGTGGCCCAACAGTATACAGCGATGTGCATTTGGGCAATTGCCGGACGTTCATGTCTTTTGATATCATTTACCGTTATCTTGTACATATTGGTTACAAAGTACGTTATGTACGTAATATAACAGATGCAGGGCATTTGGAAGGTGACAGAGATGAAGGTGATGATAAGTTTGCAAAGAAAGCAAAACTGCTACAGGTTGAACCCATGGAAATTGTTCAAAAATACACGGTTGGGTTTAGAGACATTATGGCTTTGTTTAATACACTGCCACCAAGCATTGAGCCTACAGCAACCGGGCATATTATCGAACAGCAAGAGATAGCTAAGCAGATCATTAAGAATGGTTTAGCATACGAACATAACGGGACGGTTTATTTTGATGTGGAGAAATTTGCTAAAACAAATAACTATACAGCATTAACCAACCGCAAACTGGAAGAGCTGTTAGAGAATACACGTGAGTTGGATGGGCAGGATGAAAAGAAAGGTAGGTTGGATTTTGCCTTATGGATAAAAGCAAAGCCCGAGCATTTAATGAAATGGCCAAGTCCCTGGGGCGTTGGTTTTCCGGGATGGCATATCGAGTGTTCAGCTATGAGTACAAAATATTTGGGGGAACAGTTTGATATACATGGGGGAGGAATGGATCTTCAGGCCACACACCATACAAACGAAATTGCACAAAATATTGCATATTGCGGAAAGAGTCCGGCTAATTATTGGTTACATACAAATATGCTAACGGTTAACGGACAGAAGATGAGCAAATCTTTAGGTAATAGTTTTATGCCAATGGAATTATTTACCGGTGAACATCCTTTATTAACTAAAGGTTATAGCCCAATGGCTGTTAGATTTTTTATGATGCAAACGCATTACCGTAGTACACTGGATTTTAGTAATGACGCTTTAGGAGCTGCCGAAAAAGGATTTAATCGTTTAATGGATAGTTATAAAACATTGCAGACATTAAAAGCTTCTCCAACTTCTTCCGAAAATGTTGTGGCTTTAGAAAGGGAATGTTATAATGCAATGAATGACGATTTCAATACACCGGTATTGATCGCTAATTTATTTGATGCGATCAGAATGATCAATTCAACGAATGATAAAAAATCAAGTTTGACACAGGCAGATATAGACATGTTGAATAAGATTTATCAGCATTTTGTATTTGATGTAATGGGCTTGAAAAAAGAAGAAGAAACAGGTAAAGCAAATACCGCATTGGAAGGTGTAATGCAATTAGTGTTAGATCTAAGAGACAAAGCTAAAGCCAATAAAGATTTTACCACATCGGATGAGATCAGAAACAAGTTAACCGCTGCCAACATTCAGGTAAAAGACAGTAAGGAAGGAACAACCTGGAGCATTTAATTTTTTTGATATTTTAAAATGAAGTATAACATAAAATCATTCCTATATATTATTTCAGGTGTTGCATTATTAAGTTCATGTGAACCTGATAAACCAAACGAAGTAGTGCCGCCAACTGTAGTTAAAGAAGTGCCGGCTATCCCGGCCATTAATTTTTCACTGGTCAATCAATACCCACACGACATTACTTCTTTTACAGAGGGATTATTGTTTCACGATAATAAATTATTTGAAAGTACGGGTGCACCTGATAATTCACCACAGACAAGGTCATTGTTTGGAACCGTGGATATGAAAACAGGAAAGATAGATGTGAAAGCAGAAATAGATCGCAATATTTATTTCGGAGAAGGGATTGTTGCTTTGAACGGAAAAATATTTCAGGTAACCTGGAAAAACCAAACGGGGTTTATTTATGATGCAAAAACATTTAAGAACATTGGCAAATTTTCATACACAAATCGCGAGGGTTGGGGTTTAACAACTGACGGTAAAAGTTTGATCATGAGCGATGGCACAAGCTATCTAACCTACATTGATCCTGTTAGTTTTAATGTGACTAAAAGATTAGATGTTGCTGAAAATGGATATGTGCTTGAACATTTAAATGAACTGGAATACATCAAAGGATTTATTTATGCCAATGTATGGATGACAAATACCATCGTTAAGATAGATCCAAATACAGGAGATGTGGTTGGTAAGATGGACTTAAGTGACTTGTCATACCAAAGCAAGACTCAAAATCCAAATGCATTGGAAATGAATGGTATTGCTTATGATTCTATCTCGGATAAAATTTTGGTAACCGGTAAATTCTGGCCAACAATTTATGAGATAAAATTCCCGCTATAAGAATTTCAAATATGACACGACTATTTTTAGTATTATTTTCTATTCAATCTTTGTTGATCTTTTCTCAAGCTAAGAAAACTTCCGATATTTTTGAAGATGCTTATATTATTACTTTAAAAGGCGACACTATCAAGGGGCAAATAAAGATCCCGAAAATTAAAAAAGTAGAATTGTTTCAAAAGATCAGTTTTAAAGATGCCACAAATAAAATAAGACTTTATACTCCCGATAAAATAAGCGGATATGGACACAAAAACTATTACTATATCAGTGCTTTTCATAACAATAAGTCCTGTTACTTTAAAGTATTAAGTAAAGGTAAAGCCTCTTTATTTGAAACCATGTTTGAAGTTGTTGAAGAAGGCGTTGCTAGTGAAATTGCGGAGTTTTGTGTAATGGAAGAAAAAAGCGACGGCCAGTTTAAGGTTGTAGACGAAAAAGGATTAAAGAAACAGCTGAAAGATCTTTTTAAAAGTAACAAAGCACTGGTTCAAAAAATAAATGATCAAAAAGAAATTCCCTTTAATGCACAAACACTGGAAAATTATTTTAAAGAATTTAATGATACTACAGTTAACAATTAATTTTATTTCATGATAACAAAAGACACCCCAAAAAAACTATTCCTATTGGATGCATACGCACTGATCTACAGAGCTTACTTTGCATTTAGTACAAACCCGCGTGTCACTTCAAAAGGCTTGAACACTTCAGCCATATTTGGGTTTACAAATACGTTATTGGAGATTTTAAATAAAGAAAAGCCCACACACATTGCTGTAGTATTTGATACACCTGAAGCTACCGTTAGGCACACAGAGTTTGTAGAGTATAAAGCACAACGTGAAGAAATGCCTGAAGATCTTCGTATCTGTATTCCTTATATTATGCAACTCATAGAAGGATTCAATATTCCGGTTATCAAAACACCCGGCTACGAAGCCGATGATGCCATTGGAACTCTAGCAAAGGTGGCTGAACAACAAGGTTTTACTACATACATGATGACACCTGACAAAGACTACGGTCAGTTAGTAGATGAAAATACATTTATTTACAAACCTGCTCGTTTTGGAAACGGCGCTGAAGTTTTAGGTGTTGCTGAGATCTGTAAAAAATGGGAGATCACACATGTAGGCCAGTTGATCGATATTTTGGGTTTGATGGGTGACAAAGTGGATAATATTCCAGGTATACCGGGAGTAGGAGAGAAGACCGCCATTCAATTGGTAAAGGATTTTGGTACCATTGAAAATTTAATTGCCAACACCGATAAACTAAAGGGTAAATTAAAAGAAAAAGTAGAAGAACATAAGGATAAGGCCATTCAATCGAAATGGTTGGCAACAATTATTTTAGATGTTCCTGTTGAGTTCAATGAAAATGAACTGGTAAGAAAAGACGTAAACAAAGAAGTTCTAAAAGAATTATTTACTGAATTGGAATTCAGAACTATCGCACAAAAGGTATTGGGTGAAGACATTGGTGGTGGTAAAGATTCGTTCAATAGTCCACCAAAAGCAAAGGAAGTTGCTGTTAAAACAAAGCCTGATCTGTTCAATGGAGGAGATCTGTTCAGTGAAGAGCATTTAGAAGCCGTAGCTGAAGCCGATGCCAAAGTATTTAAAACATACAAGGATACCAATGCTAATTATATCCTGTGTGATACACAAGAATCAATTTCAAAATTAATTTCTCTTTTGAATTCAAACACAGAATTTTGTTTTGACTCAGAAACCACATCTTTAGACACCATTGAAGCTGAGGTTGTAGGAATGTCGTTTGCCATGAAAGTGAACGAAGCATATTATGTTCCGGTTTCAGCTGATCAAACAGAGGCTCAGGCTTTGATCGATCAATTCAAACCCTTATTTTCTGATACATCTAAAACACTGATCGGACAAAACATAAAATACGATATGCAGGTGCTGAAAAATTATGGTGTAGAGATCAAAAATAAATTATGGGATACGATGGTAGCCCACTTTTTATTTATGCCTGAGATGCGCCATAATATGAATATTCTTGCCGAAACGTATTTAGATTACTCCCCCATCAGTATAGAAGAATTAATTGGAAAAAAAGGAAAAGACCAAATCAGCATGCGCGATGTGCCTATTGATATCATTAAAGATTATGCTGCAGAAGATGCAGATGTGACCTTGAAATTAAAGCAGGCTTTCGTGTCAAAAGTGCAGGAATCAGGTACCGAAAAATTGTTTCATGAGGTTGAACTGCCTTTAATAGAAGCATTAGCCGGAATGGAAAGAGAAGGAATTAATATTGACGTGAATGCATTAAATGAATTCTCCGCACAATTGCAAGAAGATATTACAAAAGTGGACGCAGAAATTCAGGCACTGGCGGGAACTAAATTTAATATTTCTTCGCCTAAACAGGTTGGTGAGATCTTATTTGAATATTTGAAAATTACTGATAAAGCCAAGAAAACAAAAACAGGCCAGTATGCTACCGGCGAGGATGTTTTATCCAAGCTGGAAGGCAAGCATCCTATTGTTGCAAAAATTTTAGATTACCGTGAGTTGGTTAAATTAAAATCAACTTATGTAGATACCTTGCCTTTATTGGTGAACCCAAAAACAAACCGTATTCATACTACTTTTAACCAAGTTGTAGCCGTGACGGGGCGTTTGAGCAGTGATAATCCTAATTTGCAAAATATTCCTATCCGTACAGAACGCGGAAGACAGATCCGCAAAGCATTTATTCCACGTAATGACGAATACACATTACTAAGTGCCGATTATTCACAGATCGAATTACGTATCGTGGCTTCTATCAGTAAAGATCCGGGAATGTGCGAGGCTTTTAATTCGGGTAAAGATATTCATACGGCAACTGCTGCTAAAGTGTATGGCATTGAAGAAAGCGAAGTAACTAAGGAAATGCGTTACAAGGCCAAGAGTGTGAATTTTGGTATCATTTACGGACAAGGTGCTTTTGGTTTGGCAGATAATTTAAATATCCCACGTGCTGAAGCCAAACAATTAATTGATAATTACTTTGCTCAATATGGTTCTATCCGTTCGTATATGGATAACGAAATTAGTTTTGCCAAAGAAAATGGTTATGTTCAAACTTTGTTAGGCCGTCGGCGCTGGTTAAAAGATATTAATTCTGCAAATGCCACTGTGCGTTCTTATGCCGAGCGGAATGCAATCAATGCACCTATACAAGGTTCAGCGGCCGATATGATAAAAGTAGCAATGATCAATATTCATAAAGAATTAAAAGGTATGAATATTAAATCCAGGATGATCTTGCAAGTGCATGATGAGTTGGTGTTTGATGTATATAAACCTGAACTGGATCTCATCAAACCGATCATTGAAAAACACATGAAAGAAGCATTGCCTTTAAACGTGCCTGTTGAAGTGGGTATGGGAGTAGGTGTGAATTGGTTAGAGGCACATTAATAGAAATATGGTTCAATAAAAAAGCCTCTGATAATTCAGAGGCTTTTGTTTTTAATGGTATATATTAATTTAAAAAGGTCTTGTTCTTGCTTTTTTCTCAGCGATACGTCTTAAATTTTCCTGGCGACGTTTTCCACCTAAATTTACCTTTTTGTTCTTGTCTTTTTTCTCATGGAAAGCACCGGTTGGTGTTACATGTTTAGGTAATTTTTTGAGAGACTTATCACGCGTAACCGGTTTCTCATCCTGGGTTAGGTTTTCAGATATTTCAACAGCTTCAGGAATATCTAACATCTCTAATTTTTTCTTCATCAATGCTTCAATTTCTTTTTGCATTGGCAAATTTACCTTGGTAATAAAGCTCAAAGCAATACCTGTTTTATCAGCACGGCCTGTTCTGCCAATCCGGTGAATGTAAGCGCTTGCTTCTTTGGATGGCATATCAAAATTAATAACATGCGTTACATCCTTCAGATCCAAACCACGGGCAATTACATCGGTTGCAATTAGCAATCGGTGTGTTCCTTCATCAAACTTTTTAACCGCACTAAAACGCTGAGGTTGGGATTTATTGGAATGTATCACACCAATATCTTCAGCAAAACCAGATTCGAGTTCTTTGAAAATATCATCTGCAATTTTTTTGTTTTTCACAAACACTAATACCTTGCTAAAGTTTTTTTCTGTTTGTAATAAGTGTTCCAGTAAATTTACTTTCGTATAAAAATTCGGTACGTGGTATGCTTGTTGAATGATCTTTTCTAATGGCGTACCTCTACTTATCAATTCAACGTATTCGGGTTTTTTGAAATAATTCTCGATCATCATTTCAACATCTTCATTCAAAGTAGCCGAAAACATTAAGTTCTGACGTTTTTCAGGAAGTATATCTAGTATCTTGATCAATTGAGCACGGAACCCTAAATTCAACATTTCATCTACTTCATCGATCACCAGTTTTTGAATACTATTGAATTGTAATGTCCTACTCAATGTTAGGTCAATCAAACGACCGGGAGTTGCCACTAAAATATCCACACCATCGTATACTTTTTGTTTTTGAATGTTGATGTTTCCACCACCATAAACACCGGTACACCTGGCCTGCATATATGTGGATAATTTGGCAATCTCATCAACAACCTGAACGACTAGTTCGCGCGTTGGAACGACGATCAATACGCGTGGCTGACGTTGCTCTGAGAAGGTTAACTGGCGTAAGATCGGTAATAAATAAGCAAAGGTTTTACCTGTACCTGTTTGAGCTATACCAACAGCATCTTTGCCCGACATGATCACCGGAAATGCTTTTTCCTGGATAGGAGTAGGGCTTTCAAAACCAATATCGCTTAATGCGTTTAAAAGTGGTTTAGTAAGGTTAAGATCTTTAAAGGTAGTCATAGCCAATCTGAATTTTGGCAAAGATACGTTAAATTTTGGCCTAAATCCTTACATTTTGCGTATTGGATCCAGCAAATACTCTAATCCATTGGATTTGATCTCATACATAGTGGCCAACATCATGCCCAGTTTCCCATCCGGAAAGCCTTTTCGCTGAAACCATTCTAAATAGGAAACCGGAAGATTAGCCAGAATAGTGCCTTTATACCTCCCAAAAGGCATTTTAAATTTAACGAGTTCTAAAAGTACTTCAGAATTATTCACTATTTCCCTTTTCCTTTTCCGAAAATGACTAAACGGAAATAATCGGCAAACGAGTAATCTTTTCGTCTTTTATCAATAAAATTATATAAGAATATTAGTAACACAATTATTGCTACCGGAATTTTCCAGGATACTAAACCATTCTCTCCTACATAGCACATAAAACGTTCCCATCGGAATTTACCATCGTGTGAGTTTTTGGTTAACGAGCCTAGGATACTGTTACCGCTTATAGGATTGTTCTTAGGATCTTTCATGCTGAACCATACAAAAACAGGTCGCCCTACAACGTGATCAAAAGGAACAACACCCCAACTACGGCTATCTGCGGAGTTATGGCGATTATCCCCCATCATCCAGTAATAATCCTGTTTGAATGTATATGAAGTGATAGGTTTACCATCATACAATACTTGTGCTCCTGATTTTGTAACCTGGTGAATGCCGTTATCATAAGTATTCAGCATTTTTTCATAGATGCATAAATTACTGGTATCAATAGTTACAGTCATCCCCTCTTTAGGTAAAGTAATAGGTCCGAAATTATCATTGTTCCAGGGAAAGCGAGGATCATGAGGAAAGATGCTTTGACTGTACTCTCCTTTTGGTTCAATGAATTTTTCAACTTCAAGTACCCCCGGAGTATTTTTGATCTGTGCAGCAACATC
>JAZKGE010000013.1:53378-143201 GCA_040386075.1 Bacteroidota bacterium | reverse complement strand
ATATGATACAAAAAAGTGAGTTATTATTATTAAGGGTATTAAATGTATATATTGTTGTATCTCCTGAGTTTCCTTTTACATAAGCTTCTGTGACATATATATCATGACTGTCTAAAAACGCTTCATCTATTTGTAAAACACGGTTTAACACTTTTACATCATAATAATGCTGTGCATGTTCGGGCATTTCCTGTTTTTTATCGTTGATGTATAATTCACCGTCTTTGATCTCTAATTTATCTCCGGCAATACCAACACAACGTTTCACATAGTGTTCGCGTTTATCAACTGGTCTACCAACCTTTTTACCGTTTTTAATGGACATGCCCCCAAGATCGACCGTAAAATTTGGATTATTCATATTAGCGTATCCAAATCTTCTCACCATTTCATAATAACTAGTGTACTGTTGGGTACCAATGGTTACGGTATCGCCATCAGGATAATTAAAGACAACGATCTCTCCATTTTTAGGTTTTGAATAACCCGGCAAACGCATGTAAGGCAATTTCAACCACTCTAAATACGATTGAGTTCCGGTAGTGAACGGTAAAGTATGATGCGCAAATGGAAACGCCATGGGTGTTTGAGGAACTTTGGCACCGTAGCACACTTTGTTTACAAATAGGAAATCACCTACCATTAATGATTTTTCTAATGATGAAGTAGGAATGGTAAATGCTTCGAAGAAAAAACCACGAATGATGGAAGCTGCTACCACTGCAAAAATAATAGGGTCGGCCCAGTTCTTGATAAAAGACGATTCAGATTTGATGTCACTTACGCCAAAGAATTTAATGTTTTTATTAAAACCTAAATAGGCGAAGTATAAATAAGGCATTAGAGCAGCAGCTATCAGATCGTTATTCATGCGTTTTTTAAAGGCACGCGCTAAATGAAAACCGTAAACACCATACATGATCAAATTAACGCCAGGCACGATCATGATCAAGCCCCACCATTTTGGGCGGTTAATAATAGTCCCTACCAGCCAGAAATTATAAACCGGGATCAAAGCTTTCCATGCAGGCAGGCCTGCTTTTTCAAATATTTTGTATAAGCCTACAAAGGATATAAGAACCAGAATTAAAAAAATGATGTTACCTGTATGCATTGTTTGTTTTGTTTTTTTGTAGTTAATGTTATTTTTTATACACCCTTTAATTCCCTCTTTTTGCTCCTATGCTGAAGCTTCGGCGCAAGCATAAGAGGAGAGATAGAACAGTTAAATTAAATCATTCATGGTAAATATACCTTTTTTGTCTTTAATATATTCGGCAGCTATAACGGCGCCTAAAGCAAAGCCTTTACGGCTATGTGCTTTATGCATAATTTCAATATCGTCTACATCCGAAGTATACTTTAAAATATGTGTTCCCGGAACTTCACCTTCTCTTACATCTTTTATAAATAAAGTGTCGGCGTTTTTATCAGTAATGCTCCACTTTGTTTTGCGATCTATTTTTTCGAGTATTTGGTTGGCCAATGAAATAGCAGTTCCGCTTGGTTTATCTAGTTTATGTATATGATGTATCTCCTCCATCTCTACATTATAGGTATCGTATTTATTCATCAACTCGGCTAAGTACGAATTTACTTTAAAGAATAAATTTACACCCACACTAAAATTGGTTGCGTGAAATAAGGCTGCATTCTTTTGTAAACAAAGTTCCTGTATCATTTCAAATTCATCATACCAACCCGTAGTACCAACAACGATTGGCACCTGTGCTTCGAAACATTTTTTGATGTTTGATAAAACGGTATGTGGTGTACTAAACTCAATAGCTACATCTGCTTTTTTAAGGTCTTCATTTGTGAAAGTTGATGCATTGGTTTCATCTACTTTTAAAACAATGGTATGGCCTCTTTTTAAAGCGATAGTCTCTATCTCTTTACCCATTTTACCGTATCCTAATAGTGCAATATTCATAATGTATCGTTTACGTCCCGCGGATTTCGCAAATTCCACAGATATATTTCTGCGTTAATCCGCGCGATCTGCGGGAAACTTACTTAAATTTTAATTTCAAAGATAATCCGGCCTGTAATTTATTGTTATAGTCCAGGTTTGAGTAGGGATTAACCTGCAAGCTCAGATCATCAGTAATGTCAAATGTTTTTAAATGCGCATCAACATTGGCATCTATTATGTTTACCAGATAAACCAATGCACCAACAATAATAGCTATATCTCTGTATTTTTGATAATATTTTTTTTGAGTTACTAATTGATCACTGCTATACAATGTAGAATTTACAGTATTTGCATCATCATCATAAATAGCTTTTAAATTGTCGCTGTAATATTTATATTTTATATGATTACTTACCCCCCAATATCCTAAACCACCCAAGGCAGCATAAATAACAGGTGCTTTCCAGTATTTTCTGTTATATATCTGTCCAAGTCCCGGTAAGCAGGCACTCATAATGGTTGCTTTGCGCGCATTACCGTAGATCGCTTTTTTTACAGCTCGTTTGGCGTGAATGGAATCTTCTTTATATACAGTTCTTATAGAGTCGTTCTGCTGGGCATGAACGGATACGCTAATGAATATAAAAAACAGTATATATGATAATAAAACTTTCACCTAATCAAAAATAATCACACAAATCTAACAAACAGATCTACTGTGACTAATGGTTAGTTAATTTATGTCAAAAAAGGATAAAATATGCTGAAGTTCGGTATCGTTACTAAAGTTCAAAGTAATAGCTCCCACCCCTTTAGGGTTGCGTTTGAAGTCGAACGACTTACTAAATATTTTCTCCAGTTTTTTTGCGATCTGTTTATCCTCAATAGTTAATGGTTTTTCTACACGAGTGGTTTTTGGTTTAAATTGTAATTTCTCACCACGAGCCAATTCTTCAATTTGACGAACAGATAGTTCATTCTCAACCGCCATGGCATAAATTGCCAGTTGTTTGTCTTCATTTTCAATACTTAATAAAGCACGGGCATGTCCCATAGAAATATCTTTATCGCGCACTGCTTTTTGAATAACAGCTGGTAATTTCAATAAACGTAAAAAGTTGGTAACCGTACTGCGTTGTTTGTTTACTTTCTCACCCAATTGCTCCTGTGTGATATTACATTCATCTATTAAGCGTTTGTAGCTCAAGGCAACTTCCATTGGATCCAGATCTTCGCGTTGAATGTTCTCTATTAGTCCCATCTCAAGCATTGCCTGATCATTGGCAACACGAATGTATGCAGGGATCTCTTTTAACTCAGCTAGTTGCGAAGCTCTGAAACGACGTTCACCCGAGATCAGTTGATATTTATCATAACCCAATTTACGAACCGTAATTGGTTGTATGATCCCATGCTGTTTAATAGAATCTGACAATTCCTGTAGTGCAATTTCTTCAAAATTAGTACGTGGTTGAAACGGATTTGTTTCAATATCTTTCATTTTGATAACAGCTATCGAACCAACCACAGGTGAACCATCACCTGTTTGTTTGGTTGTAATATCTGTTTTGGCATTTTCTAGCAATGCACTTAATCCTCTTCCTAATGCCGGTTTTTTGTTGGTACTCATCTTTTTTAATTATAAATTATGATTAATGATTAATGAATTGAGAGCTTAATTTATAACTCATAATTCATAACTCATCTTTAAATTATCCTTCGTTAAATTCTGACTCTTCTTCTGTAAATGTCATGGTACGATCTTCGTCGCTTATTTTTGTGAGACCGTTACGTTGTAAAATTTCGCGGGCTAAATTTAAGTAGTTAAGCGATCCTTTTCCAATGGCATCATGCATAATGATGGTTTTACCATGGCTAGGCGCTTCGGCCAATTTGGTATTGCGTTGTACAATGGTGTTGAATACCATGTTCTGGAAATGCATTTTCACTTCTTCCACCACTTGGTTTGCCAGTTTTAAACGTGGATCGTACATGGTCAATAACACACCTTCAATGTCAAGTTGAGTATTGATATGTTCCTGGATCAGTTTAATGGTCTGTAATAGCTTACCCATTCCTTCCAATGCAAAATACTCGCATTGTACAGGAATGATAACACTGTCGGCAGCAGCCAATGAATTAATAACAGTTAAACCAAGAGAAGGGCAACAATCGATGATGATAAAATCATAATCTCCTTTTATTTTATCCAAAGCTGCTTTCATCATGTAATCTCTGTCAGGCAGATTTACGATCTCCAATTCAATAGCTACCAAGTCGGTATTAGTTGGTAATAAATATAAATTAGGTGTATCAGTTTCGATGATCAGCTCTTTTGGATGTTTGCTATCGATAACACATTCATAGAGTCCTGCCTTTACATTTTTTGGATCGATACCCACGCCAGATGTAGCATTAGCTTGTGGATCTGCATCTACTAAAAGCGTTTTGTATTCTAAAACGGCTAATGATGCTGCTAAATTAATGGCAGAAGTTGTTTTTCCAACGCCGCCTTTTTGATTTGCTATTGCTATTATTTTTCCCATGTCTTTTTTATTTATTGATCGTTTCTCCTATTTCCAATAAGGCTAATTTTTTTCCTTGTCTGTTAAATCTATTGATAGCTTCAGGCTTATCGATCTTTATAAAACCAAACGTATCATAATGCATTCCGATGATATCATTGCAATTGATGAATTCGGTTGCAATGATGGCATTATCCACTCCCATCGTAAAGTTGTCGCCGATAGGTAGAAAAGCGAAATCAACCCGGCGATAATCACCGATAAGCTTCATATCCCTTGTTAATGCAGTATCTCCGGCATAATAAAAATTCTTATCACTGCTTTCGATCACAAAACCCATAGGATTTCCACCATAGGAACCATCGGGGAGGCTGCTGCTGTGAATGGCATTGACACATTTAACCGAGCCAAAATCAAATAATTTTTTTCCGCCAATATTCATTGGGTGGATATTTTCAACACCCTGTTTTTTGAGCCATACATAAATCTCATAATTACAAACTATTAGGGCTTCGGTACGTTTGGCAATCGAAACAGCGTCTGCGATATGATCTTCGTGTCCGTGAGATATGAGAATATAATCGGCTTTTACAGTAGTTACATCAATATTCTTAGCTAGTTCGTTGGGAGATATAAATGGGTCGAACAGCAGATGTTTTCCATTAATTTCAATCCCAAAGCAAGAATGTCCGTAATAAGTAATGTCCATTAAAAATCGGTATTTAGTACAAATTGTATCAGGTAAATTTAAACTATTATGGGATTTTATCAGTTTTTAGTTTTTAACAGTAAAATTCATAACTTCGCCAAAATGTTAATAATATAATGCATTCAATTACAATCATATCCGGAACAAACAGGGTTGATAGCAACACTGAGAAGATAGCAAATTATTATGTTTCAACTTTAAAAAGCAAAGGAATTGAGGTTGATCTGTTTAGCCTGAGGAGTTTACCGGAGTCTTTTTTGTATAGCGATCTGTTTGGAAAAAGGTCCCCTGATTTTCAGAAATTTATAGATACGCATATTGAACACCAAACCAAATTTATTTTTTTGGCGCCGGAGTATAACGGAAGTTTTGCCGGCATTTTAAAAGTGTTTTTAGATGCCGTTCCACCAAGCATGTGGGCTGACAACAAAGCTTGTTTAGTTGGAGTTTCTACAGGAAGAGCCGGAAACTTAAGAGGGTTGGAGCATTTGACCAATATTTTGAATTACCTTAAGATCAATGTATATCACAACAAATTACCGATCAGCAGGGTAGAAACACTACTGGATATTAATGGTGTTTTAGCTGATGCTGAAACGCAAAAGGTAATTGATTGGCAGCTGGAAGGCTTTTTAAAGTTCTAATTTAAATCCCTAAGCCATTTCCTTTTTTAACCGGCTGATATCCCTCGTCGATCAATAGAGTTTTACTCTTACTTGCCGCTACGGCTAATTCATCGCAACGGTTATTTTCGGCATTGGATGCATGTCCTTTTACCCAAACAAATTTAATGTTGTGTTTTTTGTGGATCAATAAAAAGCGTTTCCACAGATCGGGATTAGCCTTGTCTTTAAATCCTTTTTTTACCCAACCATGTACCCAGCCTAAATTAATAGAGTCAACCACGTATTTCGAATCAGAATAAACAACGACATCGGAGTTCTCTTTTTTCAGAGACTCAAGCGCTACAATAATAGCAAGCAATTCCATGCGGTTGTTGGTGGTGAGTTTAAATCCCTGCGCCATTTCTTTGCGCTGTTCCTTGTATTTCATTACTACACCGTAACCGCCGGGACCAGGATTTCCGCTGCAAGCGCCATCGGTGTATATTTCTATCACAGTACTGTTCATCAATTTTGTAAATATAGTTTTTTTGTAGGAAAGAGCTGCATATCAGGGCATTTCATTTCTATTAAAATTGTATAAAACAGCCTCGTAATTCCACAATTTTTTATATATTTAAAATCTATATACACACACCGTATGGCAAAGAAAACAACTAAAAAAGAGAAGAGTATTTTAACTTCAAACTCTTTGGCATTTTTAAAAAATTATTTAAATAATCCTTCACCTACCGGTTTTGAAAGTGAAGGACAAAAAATGTGGTTAAATTATATTAAACCATACATTGATAGTTATTTTGTAGATACTTATGGTACGGTTGTAGGGGTTGTTAATCCTGACGCACCTTACAAAGTTGTAATAGAAGCACATGCCGATGAAATTTCATGGTTTGTACATTACATTACAAAAGACGGATTTATTTACCTCAGAAGGAACGGCGGAAGTGATCATCAGATAGCTCCATCCAAACGGGTTAATATTCATACAGAGAAAGGCATTGTTAAAGGGATCTTTGGCTGGCCTGCCATTCACGTGCGTGATGCGGCTAGAGAAGAAACACCAACATTGAAAAATATTTTTCTCGATCTGGGTTGTAAGAGTGATAAAGAAGTGGAAGAGCTTGGGGTGCATGTTGGTTGTGTTGTAACCTACGAAGATGAATTCATGGTACTAAATGATCGTTATTTTGTTGGCAGGGCACTGGATAACAGAGTAGGCGGTTTTATGATCGCTGAAGTTGCCCGCTTATTAAAAGAAAGCAAAACAAAATTACCGTTTGGATTATATATTGTTAATGCCGTACAAGAAGAAGTTGGATTGAATGGTGCAACTATGATCGCTCATAAGATCAAACCTAATGCAGCTATTGTAACTGATGTTTGCCATGATACACAAACACCAATGATGAACAAGATCGCCAGCGGAGACCTTGCCTGTGGTAAAGGCCCTGTTTTATCTTACGGACCAGCAGTACAAAATAATTTATTGAAATTAATTATTGATGCTGCCAAAAAAAATAAGATCGATTTCCAACGTCAGGCAGCGAGTCGTGTTACCGGAACAGATACGGATGCTTTTGCATTTAGTACCGAAGGCGTTGCTTCGGCATTAATCTCTTTACCTTTACGCTATATGCACACAACTGTTGAAAGTGTTCATAAAGATGATGTGGAGAACGTGATCAAATTAATTTTAGCCTCATTAAAAAATATTAAAAACAATCAGGACTTCAGATACTTAAAATAATTGATGGAGATAGAGAATTGATGAATTAAAGATTAAAATAAACTCTTTAAATTCTTTAACTCAAGACTCAGTAATTAAATAAAATGGCAATACTCAATTCAATATTAAAAGGCGTAGTCCAGTTAGGAAATAAAATCCCTAAGCGCACAAATTATTACACGCAACAAACTAAGGTCCTTAAAAAATTATTGACCAAGGCAGAGCATACTGCTTTTGGAGAACATTTTCATTTTACGAAATTATTACAACAAAAAAACCCCATCGAAGGATTTCAGTCCACTGTTAAAATGTATGATTACAGCAGCATCTACAAAGAGTGGTGGTATCGCGCTATTAAGGGTGAACCTTATGTATGTTGGCCAAATCATATTAAATATTTTGCCTTAAGTTCTGGTACATCTGAAGCAGCCAGTAAATATATACCGGTTACAAAGGAAATGCTCAAAGCTTTTAAAAAAGGCAGTGTGAGGCAACTTGTTGCGCAAGGTAATTACGATTTACCTAAAGAGCATTTTACGAGAGGGATGTTGATGATCGGTGGAAGTACTTTGCTTGATTTTAACGGGAGCCATTATTCTGGTGATTTGAGTGGCATAACAGCGGCTAACATTCCGGTATGGTTTCAGCGTTTTTATAAACCGGGGAAACAAATTTCAAGATACAAAGACTGGGAAACAAAATTAGCAGAGATTGTTAAGAATGCAAAGGACTGGGATATTGGAGTTATTGTTGGTGTTCCTGCATGGGTGCAGATTTTGATGGAGCGGGTTATCGAACATTATAATGTAAAAACCATTCATGAGATATGGCCAAACCTGAGAGCATACGTGCATGCAGGAGTTTCGATTGAACCCTATCGTAAAAGTATTGCCAAGCTAACAGCTTTTCCTCTGATCTTTTCTGATACTTATCTTGCCTCAGAAGGATTGATCGCATACCAGGAACGGCCAAACCCTCAGCAAGGTATGAGGATGTTATTGGATAATGGCATTTTTTATGAGTTCGTTCCTTTTAATGAAGATAATTTTGATTCTGACGGAAATATGAAAGCTGGGGCAAATGCCTTAACCATTAAAGATGTAGAACTTGGAAAAGATTACGCTTTATTGCTATCTTCCTGCGCTGGAGCCTGGAGATATTTAATTGGCGATACAATTCGTTTTACTGATCTGGAACATGCCGAGATCGTTATTACAGGACGAACAAAGCATTACCTGAGTTTATGCGGAGAACATTTATCGGTTGAGAATATGAGCCGTGCAATCAAATTAACGTCTGATGATCTTAAGATCGAGATCAATGAGTTTACTGTGGCAGGTATCCCACATGGCACTCTATTTGCGCATCAATGGTATGTTGGTTCTAATAAAGCAGTATCCGAAGAAGATATTAAACAACGCCTGGATTTTCATTTAAAAGAGATCAATGATGATTATCGCACAGAAAGGATTGCAGCTTTAAAGGATGTGTATGTGAAAGTATTGCCGGATGATGCCTTTATTGATTTTATGGCTGCTAAGGGGAAATTGGGATCGGCACATAAATTCCCAAGAGTTTTAAAAGGAAAATTGTTAGAAGAATGGCAAGCTTTTATTGCCGGTTATAAAAATACGTTTTGATCTTAAGTTTAATATATAACGCTATCATCATTATTGTGCTGCTCACATTTTCGTTTGGGCCGGCATTCTTTGCATTAATAAATACAGGCATTAAGTTTGGATACCGAACGGGTTCTTTTTTGGCCATAGGTGTTGTATTAAGCGATCTGTTCATTTGCTTATTGGTTTGTGTATTGGTTCATTTTGGAATGGCCAATTTATTACAATCTGAAAAAACACAAACTTTATTTGCAACCATTGGCGGTGGCATATTAATT
Source organism: Bacteroidota bacterium (assembly GCA_040386075.1). Classification (GTDB taxonomy): domain Bacteria; phylum Bacteroidota; class Bacteroidia; order B-17B0; family Aurantibacillaceae; genus UBA4416. The sequence goes on along the minus strand of JAZKGE010000013.1, from coordinate 133,803 downwards.
GTATTCGGCGCTTTCTTTTTTAAGAAGCATCCTGTAAAAACGGATGAAACGATAGAGATCGATAAAAATCAATTGCCAAGTCCAAAGCTGATGTTGTTGAAAGGGTTTTTCTTAAACCTTTTCAATCCAACGGTTTGGTTATTATGGCTGGCAAACGTTGCTGCAATTGGCAAGATCATGGAATACTCGATGATCAAGCTGCTGTTATTCTTTGGGATAGTATTAGCAGCAGTTCTGGCTGTTGAGCTATCTAAAGTAAAACTGGCTGCCAAGATCAAACATATTTTAACGGATAAGATCATGATGGTGGTAAACTACATTACAGGAACCGCCTTGATCATTTTTGGAATGATACTTATCTACAATCACTATTTTAATAAATAAAATGGCAAATACATTCGATGAATTAAGAAAGAAACTGGAAGAGAGTATCACTTCTTTCCCTTATATATATATGTTCAAGTTCATTATCAAAGCCGATAATAAAACAATGGCGTTGGTAGAAGTGATATTTGATGATGACGCAGATATCATTCAAAAACAATCTGCCAAAGGCAATTATGTAAGTATTACTGTCAAACAGGTAGTGATGAGTGTTGACGAAGTAATTTCTATTTATGAAAAAGCAGCAGAAATAGAAGGGGTCATGTCGTTATAATGGCAACATTTGAGTTACAAAATAATCTGTTATCCGTTAAAGTAAATTCGTTTGGTGCCGAATTATGTTCTGTCAGGTCTAAAGAAACTTCTATTGAGTATATCTGGCAGGCAGATAATAACATCTGGGCACGACATGCTCCAAATTTATTTCCTATTGTGGGCAAATTAAAAGGTGGTCAATTTCAATATGGATCTCAATCCTATCAATTGCCACAACACGGTTTTGCAAGGGATAACGAGTTTATCTGTATTGAACAAACGGACAATAATTTGTTGTTTGAATTTACAGCATCAGAACAAACATTAGCACATTATCCTTTTCATTTTAGTTTTCAAATAGGTTATAAGCTAACAGAGAATAAAGTAATTACGAACTATCATGTTTTCAATCCCGATCATAAGGATCTTTATTTTTCGGTAGGAGCTCATCCGGCATTTAATTGCCCTTTACTAAACACCGAATCCTTTACTGATTACGAATTGCTGTTTCCCGGAAAAGATCAGTTAACGATCAACTCGTTGAATGAAGGCTTGGTAACTTCCAATACAAGACAAATTAATCTGAAGGATCATAAGCTAAATGTATCAAAGCAGTTGTTTGATCATGATGCTTTGGTTTTTATGAATGCACAGATCGACGAAGTAAAATTACTGTCATCCAAAACAAAACACGGAATTACTCTTGTTTCTAAAAACTGGCCTTACTTTGGTATCTGGACAAAAAAGGGAACCGAACATTTTGTTTGCCTGGAGCCATGGCAGGGGATAGCAGATAGTGAAACAGCTAATGGAGAGCTTACTGAAAAAACAGGTATTATTAAATTGGCCGGTGAGCAGCATTATGATTGTTCGTTTGATGTTTTATTTTTTTAAATGATAAAAGTAAAGCTTCATAAACTTATTTTTTTGTTTAAGCTTTTGGGGCTTTGTCTTATTTTTTTACTGATACATCGTTTGATTTTCCTGGTCTTGTTTCACAATGAGTTTTCGGATGTTTCTTTTTTTGAATTTGTAAAGGCTTTTTTGATAGGTACCTTAACTGATGCTATTTCTTCACTTTACTTTTTGTTGCCAATGTGGCTGATCCTTTTGTTTTGCAATATTGAGCATAAGGTCACCAGGTATGCTGCACTCACCTGGTTTGTTATTGGTTTTACAGCTATATGTATTTTAAATTTATCCGACCTGGGTTATTATCCTATTACTAAAAAACGAATGGGAGCCGAATTGCTTGATCTGCTGTCGGAAGTTCCCGCTCTGATGAGTTCTTATATAAAAGATTACTGGTATCTGTTGATTCTTTTGATAGGTTTTTGTGTAGTAGCTTTTATGATCTTTAAAAAACAATTGTGCCGTTACAAAAATGTTCCACAAACATATACGCTTAAGCTGGTAAATATAGTATTGGCAATTTTTTTGTTCGCTACCATTATGCGAGGCGGTTATGGTATTCGTCCTTTTATGGCATTTGACATCCCATCGTTAGTCGATCCTAAGTTGCAGTGGCTGGCAAGTAATACGCCTTTTCAATTCATACACACACTAGAAAATGAGAATGTTCCTATCGAAACTTATTTTGATCAGGATGAAGCTGAAAGACTGATCGGTTTTAAAAAACATTTTATTTCTAAGGAATTCAAAAAAAAGAACATTGTTTTTATCCTGCTCGAAAGCTTTTGTTCTGAGCGCATAGGGTTATTTAATCCTGTCATAAAACCGTATACCCCTTTCCTGGATTCTTTATTGAGCCACGCAAGAACTTACAGATATGGCGAAGCCAATGGCCGAATGACCATAGATGCTTTGCCATCTGTGTTGTCGGGTATACCTTCCTTCATGGAAAAAAATTACTGTTATTCTAATTATAGTACCAATACGGTTCATGGTATTTCTTCCTTACTGGAAAAGGAAGGTTATACAACGGCATTTTTTTATGGCGGAGTAAAAACAACCTTTGGCTTTGAAAATTACATGAATATCAATTTCACTAAAAATTATTTTGACCAGCGGGATTACGACAGTAAATATGAAAATGTTGGTTGGGGCGTTGATGATCATTTGTATCTTCCACATGTTGCCACAAAATTAAAAACTTTGCCGCAACCTTTTTGTGCAGCTTTATTAACCGTTTCGCTTCATCATCCTTTTCCGGTTCCGGAACCTTATAAAACTATTCTGGATACGATAAAAGACCCGGTTATGAAAAGTATCATGTATTCGGATATTTCCTTAAAGTTATTTTTTGCAAAGATAAAAAATGAGGAATGGTTTAAGAATTCCATCATTGCTATTTGTGCAGATCACACATCCGGCAGTTTTGTGAATTATGAAGCCAATCCGGTGAATGAATTCGCTATTTCTATATCTTTTTTAGCAGTTGGTGATACGGCATTCAATAAAGTTCAAAACCATTCTGCTTCGCAAATAGACATGTATCCAACCATACTTGACTACCTTGGTTACAATAAACCATTCAATTGTTTAGGTGTCTCAGCACTTTCTGATAAACATCCAACTGTTCAGTTTGGCAGTAATGGTTTGTTTCATATTTTTGATTACCCTTATTTACTGGATTATGATAATAACACAAAACAGGTGATCAGGCTTTGCAGGTGTAATGAAGACAGAACAATTACGGTTTTACCGATCAATCAGGAAAATCAATCAAAAGCTAATGAGTTGAGCAAGCTGTTAAAAGCATATATTCAAGTATTTAGTTATCGCATCAATAAAAATCAATTTTAATAATGAAAACAAAGTATCATAAATATATTATCCTGTTTGTGATATGTATGATCAGTCTTTTTTTTCAATTAAATACGCTCAATCAATTTCCACAGTATAAACATAATTGGGCTCAATGCGACCGTTATGCCTTATCTTTAGGATTCATTAATAATGGCGGCGACCTTTTGCATCCCGAAACGTTCATTTATAATAATCAGTTTCCGGGCGATTTTAAAACGATCAGGAACACTACCATTACTTCAGTTGATTTTCCTATACACGATTATATAGTGTCAGTTTTAATGCGGTTATTTAACACCCAAGATCCCTGGTGTTTCAGGATTTACGTTTTTTTATACAGTATTATTGGACTGTTCTTCCTGTATCGTCTTTGTAAATTGTTTACCGATTCTCTCCTGATCTCCGTCTGTGTTGTTTTGTTTGCAATAAGTTCTCCGGTGTTCTTGTATTACCAGGCAGGATTTTTACCAACTATACCTTCTTTGGCAAATTGTATCATCGCTTTGTTCTTTCTATTCAGATTTTTTAAGAATGATCAAAAGAAGGATTTTTATTTAACTGTTTTTTTTATAACACTTGCGGCTTTGTCACGTTTGCCATTTGCTATTTTTCTGGTTGCGATGATGTGTCTGGAATTTTTAGAGGCCATAAAAACCAAAAAAATTAAATTGTTTGTATGGGTTTCATTTGGTATTGCAATAGGCCTTATTTACGGATATTATTTATACAATGGCTATTTAAGGAGTGAGCATGGATCCGTGTTCCTTAATTATATTATTCCTGCAAGCAGCCTGGATGAACTGATAGAATTTGCATATGCAACCTATGACCGCTGGATGTTCAAATATTTTACTCATATACATTATGTATTGTTAGGTATTCTCGGAACATTATTTATTTGGAACATGATCAGAAAAAAGATTGCTTTATCAAAACTTGAATCCAGGTTTATGGCTTTCTGTTTTATATTATTCGCAGGCTGTATATGCTACTACATATTGATGACCTTCCAGTATCTTGATCATGATTATTATTTTCTGGATACGTTTTATGTGCCGTTCGTTTTTCTGTTTTTATTATTTGTAACAAAGCTGCCTCCAATAAGCAATACCAAAATTTTAAGAGTTACAGGTATTTTGATCCTATTGTCATTTATACCTGCTTTGATCTATGCTAATTTTGTTCAGGATGGAGAGAGAAAGACTTCGGGTGAAAAAACCACTGTCGAAAATTTTCAAGACGCCGTTGGGTTGTTGGATTCCCTTCAAATTCCTGTCGATTCCAAGATCCTGGTGATGGCAGCAGATGGCCCAAATAATCCCTTTATTTTGATGAAACGAAAAGGATTTGCTGTTATTTATCCGGGCCATGATATGATCAAATATGCTTTGAGCTGGCCTTATAATTATGTTGTACTCGAAAACACGAGACTGATCAATAGCGTGTACCGTGAATATCCGGAGGTCAGCAATGAGCTGCGGAAGATCGGGGGTAATGAAAATATTTCAGTGTTTGTTAAAAATACAGGTAATAAAAAAAATGATTTTGATACTTTTTTTAATTTAACTGAAATGCAGGTTAAGTATAAACAGCGTATTAGTTTTGATACTATTCCGGATAATTGCGAAGGAATAGATAGTTTAAGTTCTTTTGCTTATTCAGGTAAAAGATCCGGATATATGGATAAAAAAAACGAATACGGTGTTTGTACCAAGATTATAAATTTTTCACCGCTAAACAAGCATACATCCATTTTAAAAGTTAATACCCAGTTTAGCTCTCCTGACGAATTGAAAGAGTGTTTTGTATGTGTAAGTATAACCAGTAAAGACAAGGAAATTTTGTTTTCAGCGAATGACATCAGTCATTTTACTATTACTAAAGAATGGAGCAGACATGTATTATTGTTTAATATCCCAAAAATAGAGGAAACAGAATACCTTATGAAGATCTTTGTATGGAACAAAGGTAAGAACAAGTTGTTCTACGATGATTTTGAAACACTAATTTATCAGTAATTGCTGAAGAGCTTTTAAATATTTGAGAAAATAATCATAAATTTACATACATGATACAACACATTAAATCCCGTATACAGGCATCTATTGATCTAAAGACCTCTTTATTATCAAATGATGTAATTTTAAGTAATATTCAGTCAATTGTTAATGATATTGTTGCCTGTTATAAAAATGACGGCAAAGTTTTATGGGCTGGAAACGGTGGTTCAGCTGCAGATGCGCAACACCTGGCTGCCGAATTGACCGGGCGTTTTTATTACGACAGACCCCCATTATTCAGCGAAGCGTTGCATGTGAATACAAGTTATACAACCGCAGTAGCTAATGATTATAGCTATGATGTTATTTACAGTCGTTTAACAAAAGCTATGGGACGTAAAGGCGATGTGCTTATCGGTTTATCAACCAGCGGTAACTCAGCCAATGTGCTTAAAGCACTGGAAGTTGCCAATGAAATAGGTATGGTAACCGTGGCTTTTACAGGAGAAACAGGTGGTAAAATGAAAGAGGCTGCTAAATACCTGATCAATATTCCATCTAAAGATACCCCACGTATCCAGGAATGTCATATGATCCTGGGACATACCATTTGTGAGTTAGTTGAAATTGCTTTATTTCCTAAACCTTAAGTAACTTGCTGAAAGAAGCTATTATACTGGCCGGTGGATTTGGTACCCGGCTGCAGGCAGTGGTCAATGATGTGCCTAAACCCATGGCGCCTGTAAATAATGAGCCTTTCTTAAATTATGTTTTTGATTATTTAAGGTATTATCAAATTGAACACGTTGTTTTGTCAACCGGTTATTTAGCTGAAACGATCTCTGAGTATTATAAGAACGAATACAAAGGCATTAAGATTTCCTATACCAAAGAAGAAACGCCTTTAGGGACAGGTGGAGGAATTCGTTTAGCAATGACAAAGTGTGTAACTAACGATGTATTGGTTTTGAATGGAGATTCTTTTTTTGATGTTGATATTAGCATGCATTATAAAAATCATATTTCCAAAAGATCAGATTGCACGTTGGCATTAAGAAAGGTTGACAATGCAGCCCGTTACGGAACGATCGTATTAGGAGATTTAAATGTTATTGAAACGTTTAAAGAAAAGGACAATGTTGAGCGTTTCGGTTTAATTAACGGGGGTGTTTACATTTTGAATAGGGAGTTATATTTAAGTAAAACGGAGGAAAATTCTCCCTTCTCTATCGAAAAAGATTTTTACGAAAAAAGAGTTGATGAATTAAATATTTTCGGTTTTCAATATGAAGGTTATTTTATAGATATTGGTATTCCCGAAGATTATAAACAAGCACAAACAGATTTTAAGGATTTTAAGTATAAAGAAAATTAATATTAACTCCGAACTTGTCAGTTCGAGCGAAGTCGAGAACGGAAAAAACAACATGATTTTAAAAGATCTGCACATAGATAAAACATGGACACTCTTCCTGGATAGGGACGGTGTCATCAATAAAAAGCTGGAGGATGATTATGTGAAGCATACCACAGAGTTTGAATTTATCGACGGAACTTTAAATGCATTAAGAATGCTGGATCCTGTTTTTGGAACTATAGTGGTAGTCACCAATCAACAATGTATTGGTAAGAAGATCATTTATCCTGAGGATCTTGAAATCATACATAAGAACATGATGTACGAGATCACTTATCTTAAAGGCAGGATTGATAAGATCTATTACTCGCCATACTTAGCAGCCGAAAATCATCCTACGCGTAAACCCGGAATTGGGATGGCTTTGCAGGCTCAAAAGGATTTTCCGGCGATTGATTTTACAAAGTCTATTATTGTTGGTGATAGTTTAAGCGATATGGAATTTGGAAGAAATGCCGGCATGAAAACAGTTTATATCAGTGATGAAGTGAAAGAAGATCCTCGTGTTGATTTTAATTTTAAGTCACTGATCTATTTTGCACATACTTTAACTACTAAATAGTGAAAGTTTCTATCATAACCATAACCTATAACAGCGAAGCCACATTACGTGACACGATGGATTCTGTGGTCAATCAAACATACAAGGATATTGAGTATATCATTGTGGACGGTAGATCAACGGATGGTACTTTAGCTATTGTTGATTCGTATAAGGATAAAATTTCTAAAGTAGTTTCTGAAAAGGATAAAGGATTGTACGACGCACTTAATAAAGGAATTGCTTTGGCAACAGGCGATGTTATAGGAATCATTCATAGTGATGACTTTTATACAAATAATTTGATCATTGAAAATATTGTAAGGTCAATGCAGGAAACGGATGCAGACGCCGCTTACGCTGATCTGTACTATGTGGATAAGAATGATACCAATAAGATTTTCAGAAAATGGAAATCAGGTAACTATAAACACGGCATGTTCTTAAAAGGCTGGATGCCGCCACATCCTACATTTTTCGTGAAACGATCTGTGTACGAAAGACACGGTGCTTTTAATTTAAGCTTTGTGTCTGCCGCCGACTATGAATTAATGTTGCGTTTCATCCATAAGCACAAGATCAAATTGGCCTATTTGCCGGAGTTCATTATCAAAATGCGAGTAGGCGGGAAGAGCAATGTATCTTTAAAGAACAGGCTAAGGGCAAATAATGAGGACAGAAAGGCCTGGAAGATCAATGGATTGAAACCCCATTTTTATACACTTTATGCCAAGCCTTTAAGGAAAATTATCCAATTATTTAAAAAGTAATTTTTATATTTAACTGTTCTACTTTTTATTCTGCTTTCATTAACCTTTCCAGTTTCTATGAAAAATTGCATTTTATTTTTTTCGTTTTGTTTGATCTTTATCTCCTGCAACACAAATAGTAAACCAAACGATATAAAAACTTTAGTTGAGACTTCAGCACTTGCAAAGCCTGTTGTTCTAACGCCTGGTACCGACACATTAAAGCCACCGGTTGTCACTCAGTTAACTACAGCCAATGCGCCTAAACTAATTGCTTCCGGAACTCCAACTATTACTGCAAATCCTTTTGCCGATGGTTTAGGCCAACCAGGCTTTACAAATTTTGGTACTGAACAGGGTTTGGCATTGAGCGGTATAAATTGTGGCTTTATGGATAAAATGGGAAATCTTTGGTTTGGTACTTATGGCGGTGGCGTTAGTAAATATGATGGAAGATCTTTTACCACTTATAGCACAGCGCAAGGCCTGGTTAATAATACAGTGTGGAGCATTGCCGAAGATAAAAAGGGAAACCTTTGGTTTGGTACTTATGGCGGTGGGGTTAGTAAATACGATGGAAGATGTTTTACGAATTATACAACAGCCCAGGGTTTGGCTAACAATGCTGTTAGGAGCATTATTGAAGATAGTAAAGGAAACCTTTGGTTCGGTACCTATGGAGGTGGTATTAGTAAGTATGATGGAAAAACGTTTACAAATTATACTACCGCCCAGGGCCTTGCCAATAATACAGTATGGAGCATTGTTGAAGATAAAAGAGGAAACCTTTGGTTTGGCACCAATGCAGAAGGCGTTAGTAAATACGATGGAAAAACGTTCACAACCTACCGTACCATTCAGAGTGCTGATAATAATACCATTTTTAGTATTGCCGAGGATAAGGCAGGGAACCTTTGGTTTGGTTCTTATGGCAGCGGCGTTAGTAAATACGACGGAAAAAACTTTACAAATTACAGTACTGCCCATGGCCTGGTCAATAATGTCGTACTAAGTATTATCGAAGATGCATCAGGAAACCTTTGGTTTGGTACTAATGGTGGCGGTGTTAGTAAGTACGATGGAGTCTCTTTTACGAATTATAGTACTACTGAAGGTTTAGCCAATAATGCAGTGTGGAGTATTACCGAAGACAAAGCAAAGAATCTTTGGTTTGGGACATTGGGTGGTGGTATCAGCAAGTATAATGGAAGATCCTTTACGCATTATAGTGTAACTCAGGGCTTAACCCATAATACCGTATGGAGCATTGAAGAAGATAAAAATGGAGATCTTTGGTTTGGTACTTATGGTGGTGGTGTTAGTAAATACGACGGAAGATCTTTTACGAATTATACAACAGCTCAGGGCCTGGCTAATGACGGTATACTGAATATAACCGAAGATAGAACAGGAAACCTTTGGTTTGGTACTAATGGCAGTGGCGTTAGTAAGTATGATGGGCGATCTTTTACAAATTATAGCATCGCTCAGGGCTTAGCCGGTAATGCTGTCAGGACAGCCGCCGAAGATAAAGCAGGTAACCTTTGGTTCGGTACAGATAATGCCGGCGTTAGTAAATTTGATGGAAAATCCTTTACGAATTATAGCACGGCGCAAGGCCTGGCTAATAATGCTGTGTTGAGCATGGCGGCAGATAAAAAGGGAAACCTTTGGTTCGGTACGCAGGGTGGCGGTGTTAGTAAATTTGATGGAAAGACTTTTACAAATTATACTACGGCTCAGGGGTTAGCCAATAATACGGTTTTGAGTATAACCGAAGATAAAACAGGAAACCTTTGGTTAGGTACTGAGGGCGGCGTTAGCAAGTATGATGGAATTTCATTTGCTAATTATAGTACGAAAGATGGTTTGGCGGATAATGTAGTAACACAGGTAGTCATTGATTCGCATCAGAACATCGTTTTGGCTACCAATTTAGGTTTTTGCGTTTTGGAGTATACGCCTCTTAGTGCCAGTACTAAAAAGCAAAATAGTGCCGCAATGTTCGGAACAAATTCTGATATCGAAAGTCAGTATAAACCTGTTTTTCAGGCTTACAATAATAAAACAGGTTATCCTGTAAAGGATATCAATGCCGGCCAGCATTGTATGTTTTGCGACAGTAAAGGGATACTATGGGCTGGCTGTGGGGATAATAAATTAGTGCGGATAGACATGGATGCTATCAATACTAATTTGAAGCCTTTGTCATTGGTGATACAAAATATAAAAATAAGTGAAGAAAATATTGCCTGGTATAATTTGAATGAAAAATTACATGGTCAAAATTTAAAGTTAGATAGCAACACTGTAGCGCCAAATATTACCGAAGAAGTTACAACTTTTGGACGCGAGCTTAATCAGTCAGAGCGCGATAGTATGGCGCGAAAATTTGGTGATATGAAATTTGAGGACATTACTAAATGGTACCCACTGCCCGAGCAATTGTTGCTGCCATACAATCATAACAGCATTACTTTTGAGTTTGCAGCTATCGACCCGGGCATGTCAAAGTTTGTAAAATACCAATATATGCTCCAGGGTTATGATGATAACTGGAGTCCGTTAACAAATAATACCAGCGCTACCTTTGGTAATATGAGTGAAGGCTCGTACACCTTTAAATTAAAATGTTTAAGTCCTTATAATGTATGGAGCGAAACTGGTTACACGTTTAAAGTGTTGCCGCCCTGGTATCGTACCTGGTGGATGTATACAGTTTATGTATTGGTATTGATAAGTTTTATCTGGATACTCGTTTGGTATAATGGCCGAAAATTAAAAGCAAAAGCAATGGAACTTAAACAAAAAGTAGATGAAGCCACCCACGAGATCAAAGAACAAAAACACATCATAGAAGAAAAGCATAAAGAGATAACGGATAGCATCAATTATGCCGAACGCATACAACGCAGTTTATTGGCAAGTAAGGAACTATTGGATGCTAATCTTTCAGTGAGTGCATCAGGAGTAGAAGATGCTTATTTCGTTTTCTTTCAGCCAAAGGATATTGTGAGCGGTGATTTTTACTGGGCTGCCAAACTTGACCGCTCGGGCGAAGCAGGAAATTTTGTATTGGTTACTGCCGATAGCACAGGGCATGGTGTACCGGGCGCTATTATGAGTATCTTGAATATATCCTGTTTAAAGGAAACAGTGAAGCAAGGAATTACACAACCCGCTGAGATCTTAAATAATACACGTAAGCTCATCATTGAAACCCTGAAAAAAGATGGCAGTGCAGAGGGCGGCAAAGATGGAATGGATGCCAGCTTAATTACCTTTGATCTTGCAAATAACAAAATGACCTATGCAGCAGCTAATAACCCTGTTTGGATTGTACGTGATCATAAGCTACTCGAATACAAAGCAGATAAGATGCCAATTGGGAAACATGATAAAGATGATATTCCATTTACTCAGCATATAATTGATCTGAAAAAAGGTGATGTTGTGTATTCCATAACGGATGGTATGGCAGATCAGTTTGGCGGACCAAAAGGAAAGAAATTCATGTATAAGCGCTTAAAGGAATTAGTAACCTCTATTGCGGCTTTGCCAATGCAAGAGCAAAAAGAAAAACTATCCATTGCACTAAACGATTGGAAAGGCAATTTAGCGCAGGTTGATGACGTATGTATCATTGGAGTTAAAATTTAAATGAATGAGCTTAGAAACTAAAATAACACTGCGTATCGACTGGAGCGAAATTGATGCTTTTGGACATGTAAATAATGTGATGTTTATGAAGTATGTGCAGGCCGCACGTTTAAACTATGTGGATAGTTTGGGACTTATGAAAATGCACCGTGCGCAAGGAATTGGTTTTATGGTGGCTGAGACCAATTGTCAGTTTAAAAAGGAACTACACTTTCCGGGCTATATCAACGTGAACACAAAAATTGCTTTTGTGAAGAATACCAGTTTTTCTTTGGAGCATACCATGACCAATGCTGATAATGAAATTGTGGCTATTGCCAAAGATGTGTTAGTGGTTTTTGATTTCACGAAAAAAGAAAAGTGTTTGATACCGGAAGAGATTAAAGAGAAGATCGTGTAATCACTTCTTCACTTCAAAGGTTTCAAAGTTTCTTACTTCACCTTCTTCGGCAATCACTTCGGTTACTTTAGATAGGGGCGAACCTACATAACACCAATCAATCAATTTATTAATGTCGTCTTCCAACCCTTCCGCTTCAATTAATACATCGCCGCTGTGCAGGTTTTTAACGTAACCGGTTAGGTTGCATTTTATGGCTTGTGCATGCGTGCAAAAGCGGTAGGAAACACGTTGTACTTTTCCTTTAACGGTTATGTTGTAATGACGGATCAATTGGTGTATTTTAATTTTAGTGAGTTTATCTCGCTTAGCAAATTTAAGTATTCTGTGAGATATTCAGATTTTTCTTCCGGAAGTAAATATTGTTTGGCTTTGGTGCTTACAGTCAGCAAGTATTTATTGTTTTCCTGTTTATTGATGATAGAGCTCACTTCAAAAAAATCATTGCTCAGCTTTTTATTGAAATCATCCATGTTCGAAATTTCGGTTGGTTTATTAAATTCAAACAGAAAATTATAAGTGTCGGTGAATGTGAAATCAAGGAAATAATTTTGAGTGACCGGGTCTTTGAAATTTCCCTTATCAAAAATAAAAGAAAACCAGTTTGTAAGGTCTAACTGTGCCTTTGATGTTCTGATATTCTCTGAGCACATGTATGAGCTTTTAAAAGGAAAATTTTTAGCCTGTGATAATAGTTTTATTTGTTTGTCATATGAATTTGGTTTATCGGTACACTTTTTAAAGTACTCAGGTTTTATGGTTGAATCAATAATTTCATTATTATAAAAATGCCTTAAAATAGTTGAGAATTGGCCGTTCAGATTTATTTTTATGGTGGAGCGGATCAATGCAGAATCAATATTGATCTTAAATACGGCATTTTCGGCCCTTACATTTTCATTATAAGTGCTGGCAGGTGTTTTAATGAATTTAAGATCCTGCAAACCCTCTTTATATAGTGCTGCTTTGGTGTTTTTTGGAAAAAGTGCGCAAAAAGAGCCTTCATAATAAAAAGGCAATTCATCGGGTAAATATTTGACCCCATTAAATCTTGGAAGATAAAACTTGAATGAATTTTTGACCGGTAAAGCAATAAATTCTAATTCGTAATCTTCATGTGACCGGTTTGCAGTTGTGTGTAAACCCAGACGTCTGTCTTGTACATTTGCCCTGTAATAAAAAATATTTTTCTCAAAAAGAATATCAGAATACGTTTCACCGATAAATTCTTCAATGAGTTCTCTTCTCATTAATTTTTCAGATGAGGTCAAGGCATATTGTGCATCCTTACCGTAATGCATTTGCTCGGCAGTTACAAATTTATAGGTATTGATACTATCTATCACCTGGGCGAAAAACAGTGTATGTGAACTGTCCTTGAGGTTTTCAGGAAATTTGGAAATGAATTTTCTCATATTAGCTCCGTATTTGTCATATACTTTTGTTTTTTCGATCAACGAATCCGGGATAACAAACCAACTGTATTTTGTGGTGTATAAATATTTAACGCTTTGTAATGATTCGTTAAAATAATGCTTATCCATACTGTATATGCTTGCCGTAACGTGAGGTAGGTTTCTTCCTGCCAGTACATTTTGAGAATATTTAATAGCCTTTAGATTAGAATACGTATAGTTGAAATTGAGGTAAGTATTATTTCTATCCGGAACTAAAGTCCTGATACAATGCGTTGAGTCAATGTTGTGATTCAGTATAACATCGGACCTGTCTATCTTCGCAGGAGCTAATACCCTGATGGATAAACTCGATTTTAATTTCGGAAAATAATCATTTAGATAAAACTGATCTGAGTCATAAGAACCACTTATTTCGGCTTTATAACTGTATTCAATGATGTCATCTACCTGAAGATCCGGAAAATCAAATTTATATTCGAAATCAGGAATCCTTTCTCCGTCATATTTAACCCAAAACACTTTATTACCTGTAACCTTTATAGGAATTTCGGTCATGGTTTTGTTTCTTATAATACGTGCCGAAAAGTATATGATCTTGTATTCATATATAAATGGAATATTTCTTTTGCAGAATCTGCCTTGTTTGTAGGTAGGATTGTTGGCTTTGGTAATATCAAAATTTTGTGGCAGTGATATTGTTTTGTAGTGAGCCAAGCCCTTTTCGTTTAATATTTTTACAGCTTGCCTTCTTTTTATATAATGTTCAGGAAAATTTAAATTAATATCATCATTTAAAATTACAGCATCATCATTTTTAAAAGAATCAGCAATGGCATCAAAGTTTTTATTGAAATCGGGCCAGGTGTAATTCTCTGACAGGAACTGCATATTTTGCGACTTCAATGAGTATGAGCAAATTGACAGTAGAAATAAAAAGAGTAATGCTTTGAACATATCTACCTGTTCAGGGTCTCTAAATTACGGTGCTCTGTTTTATTCAATTCATCTTTTGATAGTGATTTGAAATATTCGTACGTAATTTTTAAACCTTCGGCTCTGTTTACCTTGGGGCTCCAGCCTAAAATTTCCTGTGCTTTAGTAATGTCCGGACGGCGTTGCTTAGGATCATCCTTTGGCAATGGCAGGGAAATCAATTTTTGATTTGAACCGGTTAATTTTAATATTTCGTCAGCAAAATCCTTGATGGTTATTTCATCCGGGTTTCCAATATTTACCGGTAAGTGATAATCACTCATTAATAAACGATAAATGCCTTCTACCAGATCGTCTACAAAACAAAAGCTTCTTGTCTGGCTGCCATCACCAAACATAGTTAGGTCTTCGCCACGCAATGCTTGCCCGATAAACGCAGGTAATACACGCCCGTCGTTCAATCTCATTTTTGGTCCGTAGGTATTAAAGATTCGAATGATGCGCGTTTCTAATCCATGAGTTTCGTGATAAGCCATCGTTAATGCTTCCATAAAACGTTTGGCTTCATCGTAACAACCACGTGGGCCAACCGGGTTCACATTTCCCCAATACTCTTCTGTTTGAGGATGCACTGCAGGATCGCCGTATACTTCGCTGGTAGAAGCAACTAATACCCTTGCTTTTTTAACGCGGGCAAATCCTAATACATTATGTGTTCCTAATGAGGAAACCTTTAAGGTTTGAATTGGAATTTTTAAATAATCAATGGGGCTTGCAGGAGATGCAAAATGTAAAATATAATCTACGTTGCCGGCAACGTGAATGTATTTACTCACGTCATGATTATAGAATTCGAATTGAGGTAATTTAAATAGGTGTTCGATGTTCTTTAGATCACCGGTAATTAAATTGTCCATGGCAACAACAGCCATCCCTTCTTTAATAAAACGGTCACATAAATGTGAACCTAAAAATCCTGCTGCTCCTGTAATTAAAATTCTTTTTTGCATATACTTAATTTCTTCTTAGTTAGTCTTAATTCCTATACAGTAATAACTATAGCCTATTTTTTTCATATCCTGTGGATCGAAAATATTTCTTCCATCGAATAATGTTTTTTGATTCAAACGTTTTGTTACTTCATCAAAATCGGGTACTCTGAATTCAGGCCATTCTGTTACAATTAATAAAGCATCTGCGCCGTTCAATGTGTCATACATATCTGTAGAATATTCAATGGTGTCTTTCAGCGTATGTTTTGCTTCGTGCATGGCTACCGGATCGTAAGCCACAACACTGGCACCTTCTTTTAATAATTTTTCGATGATCACTAATGATGGTGCTTCGCGCATATCATCGGTTTTGGGTTTAAAGGATAAACCCCACAAAGCAAATTTCTTTCCTTTAAGGTTGCCATTGAAATGGTTCTTTACTTTAGTGAACAGAACTTCTTTTTGGTTCTCGTTCACTTCTTCAACAGCGTTTAGGATACGCATGTTGTATTTGTGTTCTTTAGCCGTTTTAATTAATGCTTTTACATCTTTCGGAAAACAGCTTCCGCCATAACCAACTCCAGGATAAATAAATTTTGTACCGATTCGTGTATCGCTACCAATGCCTTTACGAACCATGTTTACATCAGCACCCATGATCTCGCATAGGTTTGCTATATCGTTCATAAAACTGATCTTTGTAGCCAGCATTGCGTTAGCCGCATATTTGGTCATTTCAGCAGAAGGGATATCCATGAAATAAATTGGATGCCCGTTCATTAAAAATGGTTTGTATAATTTGCGCATCAATTCTTCTGCTTCCGGTCTGTCAACGCCAACCACAATTCTATCGGGTTTCATGAAGTCTTCAATAGCCGCACCTTCTTTTAAGAACTCAGGGTTGGATGCAACATAAAAATCGATATCTGCATTGCGTTTGGTTAATTGTTCGGCCAATGCTTTTCTAACTTTCTCTGCAGTGCTTACCGGAACCGTACTTTTTGTAACAACCACTAAAGGATGTTGCATGTGTTCGCCAATACTTGCTGCTACTCCTAATACGTATTTTAAATCGGCTGAGCCATCTTCATCCGGAGGAGTTCCTACAGCAATAAAAACTACTTCAGCGCCTTGGATACTATCTTTTAAAGAAGTTGAAAAGTGTAAACGTTTTTTATCTACGTTGCGTTTCACCATTTCATCAAGGCCAGGCTCATATATAGGCAAGATACCCTTGTGTAAATTATCGATCTTTTTTTGATCAATATCAATGCAGGTTACGTCCATGCCAACTTCGGCAAAGCATGTACCTGTTACTAATCCTACATATCCTGTTCCTACAATTGCAACTTTCATAAATTTTTATTTTACTAATTCTAATAAGTTATCTGTAATATATTTTAAAGTTTCCACGTCCATTTCGGTATGCATAGGCAGTGATAGAACCGTTGCACATAATTTTTCTGTAACCGGAAAATCTCCTTTTTTAAAACGGTCGCTTTTGTATGCATTTTGTTCATGTAAAGGAATTGGGTAATATACCATTGCTGGAATACCGCGTGCGGTTAATTGTTCCTTTAATTTTGTTCTATCGATCCCGTTTAACTGTAAAGTATATTGATGAAACACATGGGTTGAATTTTTTGCTCGTACCGGTGTTTTTAATTTTGAGTGACCAGCAAATGCTTTGTCGTAATAGTTTGCTACAGTATTTCTCGCTGCTGCATATTCATCCAGGCGTTTTAATTTTGCTTTCAGTACAACAGCCTGTATGGTATCCAAGCGTGAGTTCACGCCTAACACATCGTGTACATACTGCACGCTTTGACCATGATGCGCTACCATGCGTAATTTTTTTGCTAAGTCATCATCGTTTGTATAAAGGGCGCCACCATCTCCATAGCACCCTAAATTTTTGCTTGGAAAAAATGAAGTGCAGCCAACTGTTCCAATGGTGCCGGCTTTTGCTTTTTTACCATCACTAAAGGTATAATCAGCCCCAATGGCTTGTGCCACATCTTCGATCACAAATAAGTTATGTTTTTTAGCTAAGGCCATAATACGTTCCATATCGGCACACTGCCCAAATAAATGAACGGGTACTATGGCTTTTGTTTTAGGTGTAATCGCTTTTTCTATAGCTTCAATATCAATATCAAAAGTGTCAAGATAAACATCAACCAATACAGGAGTTAAACCCAGTAAACCAATAACTTCGGCCGTAGCAACATAAGTAAAGTTTGCTGTGATCACTTCATCGCCTGGTTTAAGATCAAGTGCCATCATGGCGATCTGTAAAGCGTCTGTTCCATTTGCGCAAGGAATCACATGTTTTACATCCAGGTATTTTTCAAGGTCGGCCTGAAATTCTTTTACTGCAGGACCATTGATAAATGCAGTTGAATTGATCACATCCTGAATTCCTGCGTCAACTTCGGTTTTTATTTTTTCGTATTGACCTTTCAGGTCAACCATCTGAATTTTTTTGGTAAGAGTCGTCATGCTAAATTGCAAATTTTATCATGCGAATATAATCAATTTGAACTTATTAGCTTCGAAATATTGCAGCATTTTCTCGATATTTTAGACCTGTCAGGTTTCAAAAACATGACAGGTCTTTTTTTATCTATTCAAAGAATTCGTCTGAAAAATTCATCAGATACACCTTTTCGCTGGCTCTGGTAAATGCCGTATACAGCCAGCGAATATATTCAACATTTAACATCTCTTTGGTTAAATATCCCTGATCGATGAATACACAGGGCCATTGTCCGCCCTGGGCTTTATGACATGTAACGGCGTAATTGAACTTTACCTGTAACGCGTTAAAGTATGGACTGTTCTTTAAATAAGCCATTCTTAAACCTTTGAGTGGCTGGTCCGCTACATCTTCCATAACAGCTTCATATAAAAATTGTTGCTGTTCTTTGGTGAGGGCCGACGTATCCGTAGGAATGGCATCCAGTAATAAATTTAAGGTGATCTCAGGTGCGTTGGGATAGTCGCATAACTCAACAATACATTCAGCAAAATTAAATCCATAGAGTTCTTTTCTTCCCAATATTTTTCTGATCTGCAAGCTATCGCCATTAGCAATAAATCCTGCTTCCGATTTTTCGTCCAGCCAAAAATAATTATTCTTCACAACCATCATCAGATCGCCACCACACAGATCGTCGTCCATATAACGAATGCGTGTTCTTACAGCCTGGTTAAATAAATTAGCGCGCTTGTTGCTTCGTGTAACTATTAATACATCGTTAAATCCATATTTGCTATAAGCATTATTCAAAGCATCTTCCAGCTCATCGCCACTCAATCGCACCACATCATTAAAGGTTTGTAGTTTCGGGAAATCGTCTTTAAAATCTAAGATACATTCTCTTAAATGAGTGGCATTTAAGAGGATTCCGCTGGCATCCTGCTGTCTCGCTACTTGTTTTAACTCAATATGTTTGATACTTAAGTGATAGGCGGCTCTTAACAGGTCAATGTTCAAAGCCGGACTTTCAGTGCTGCCCACAGGCGGTAACTGAGCCGTATCTCCAACTAAAATGAGCTTACAATTATCGCCTGAATACACATATTCAAAAAGGCTTTCCAGTAAACTGGCATATACCGATTCTGAATTTGGATTATCCATTCCGATCATCGAAGCTTCATCTACAATAAAAATGGTGTTACGATGTAGATTTTCGCCCAGGGTAAATGATACACCACCATCGTGTGTAGGAATTTTACGAAATATTTTTTTATGAATGGTTTGTGCCGGTTTTTGGGAGTAGGTAGATAATACTTTAGCTGCACGGCCTGTCGGTGCTAATAAAACACTTCGCCATTTAAAACTTGGCAACGTTTTGGATAGGGCAGCTACCATGTTTGTTTTTCCTGTTCCTGCATAACCTTTGACCACCATAACGGACCGTTCATTATGGTCGGAGATGAATTCGCCCAGAAGAGTTATCAGATCAGACTGATCAGAGGTTGGTGTAAAACTCAGATAGCTAAGAAAAATAGAAGCAAAGGAATGGCTATTCTGTAGTTTGTTCAAGATGAAAAAAAGATAAGATTAGAAATCAAAATTAGGGCATTTGGCTACATTGTGCTTCCCTTTATCTTGTCCCATAGAGGCAAACAAAGGTGTAATTCCGATCATAAATTCAAGAGAGTTAGTAGCGGTAGAATGTATGCGATTTAAAGAATAATCATAAGCAAAACCGGCCGTTACATTTTGCCATATCCTTATTTGAACAATACCGGAGATAAAGTCTTTATTTCTAACAGTAGCGCCAACACCAATTCTTTTTCTGTAATAGGCCATTAAATTTATCTCGGCGCTTGGAATAGCTGTAAACGACGAATGGATATTTAATGCAGGAACTACAGTGAAACCATTATCCAGAAAAAATTTTCGACCATAAGAAAGATATAACTGAGGTGTTAATACTGATTTATTTCCAATTTGTTTATCGCCTTGTACCTGTCTTACTTTAAATACCTGCTGAACACTTACATCGAAGAACATTTTTTTACTGTAAAGTCTTATACCTGGAATAAAATCAGGATAGGCGTAAAAAGAGGTAGGTGAACTTGCTGCATATACAGGATCTGATTCGGAAAAAGCCCCTCTGGCAATAGAAAATCGTTTAACTCCTGCAAAGATCCCGAACGACATATTATATTTATTTGTAATAGGTAAATGAAGTGTATAGGAACCATACAAACCCACATTTTGAAATATGCCTGCTTTTTCCTGCGATAAATAAATGCCTGCGTTATGCCAGCGTTTATAACTTCTCTCGGGGCGCATAGTATAATTAGCACTGATAAAATTAGAGGCCGGCGAATAATCAAAACCAACCCATTGTTTTCTGAGCCCGGTCATAACTTCCAGTTTTCCATTAATATTGGTTCCTGCAGCAGCCGGGTTATACCCATAATTATTGAATGTAAACTGCGTGTATTGACCCGTTTGTTGTGACAAGCAGCTCAGGCTAAAAAATAAAAATATGTATCCAAAATATTTCATTACCTGAGAATGCTCACTGCGCCTTTAACAAATTTATTCTTGTCTGTTTGCGAAAAATAAAGAATATAATAATAAGTAGCATCCGGTAACGGAATGCCTAAACTTCGGCCATCCCAGGGGATATATGTGCTTGTTTGATGATGTACTAATTGACCCCAACGGTTATATACATAAAGGTCAAATTCCGGAAAATTCTCGATACGGCCAATACTCCAGGTGTCATAGATACCGTCATAATTTGGCGTAAATCCTGAGGCAGGATTGGGCTCACAGATGGGATTATAAATTATGAAGTCTATGGTTGTGTCATTATTAAGATCATCAGTTACTTTAACAGAATACACGCCATCTTCCAGCTGACCGATACTGCTTGTAATAGCGCCGGTGCTCCATCCGTAATGAACAGGCAATGCCGCGGTGATCACAGAAACAGATGCTTCAGCCAATTTGCATTCGGTTTCTGTTTTATTAAACGTAACAGAAAGACCCTGTGCCTGTGATGTTAATACAACACATATTAAACTAAAGATGTAAATGTATTTTATCATTTGCAAAAATTCTGTATAAGATCGTTAACTGCTTCTATCCCTTCTGTTTTAGCTGTTTGTAATGTTTCACAGGCATTTGTGCGATCACCGGTTTGTGAGTATACATAGGCTAACGCAATATATGCTTCTGAATAATGCTGATCAATAACAATGGCTTTTTTGTAATCTGATATGGCAGCATAATAATTCTCTGATAGTTCATGCCAGTATGCTCTGTTATAATAAGCCATGGCATAATTAGGATTAATAGCGATACATTTATCGAGGTCTTTAATAGCGTTCGAATAATCTTCCAGTAAACCTTTGGCTAAAGCCATATTATACCAGGCTTTTTCATGATTAGGGTTAGCATCGATCACTTTGTTGAAATACGAAATAGCGTCGGGATACTTTTCTTTTTTTGCAGCTATCAATCCTTTTAAAAAGTAACATTCATAATAATTTGGACTGATCTGTTGTATCTGCGCAATGCAGATCCCTGCTTCTTTGATCTGATTTAATTTGATCTGGGAATAAGCTTTTAAATAAAGGATACTATCAAAATGGATCTCCGACGAATTCATTGAATTGATCTCATCAATTGTTAACTGATAATTTTTGGCCTGAAAATTTTCTTTTATTTTTCGCGCATTCGTTTGACCAGTGCCATAAACACTGATTAAAACAAACAGGATAAATAGATATTTTAAATTTAATCTCAGCTGTATTTTTTTAACTCATAACTTATAATTCATCACTCATCACTAACTTTTTTCCACCCAATCTCCATTCTCTTTAATAAGATCAATTAACTCATTAACGGCATTGTCACTTGGTACGTTTTTTTTCACTACTTCTTTACCTTTGTATAAAGAGATCTTTCCAACACCAACACCAACATACCCATAATCAGCATCAGCCATTTCACCCGGCCCATTTACAATGCAACCCATGATGCCTATCTTAATCCCTTTTAAATGGTCTGTACGTTCGCGGATCTTCGAGGTAGTTTCCTGCAGATCGAATAATGTTCTTCCACAACTAGGGCACGAAATATATTCTGTTTTGCTTATGCGTGTTCTTGTAGCCTGTAATATACCAAATGCAGTTGAATTAGCAACTTGAGGTGATGTGCAGCTTTGTTGCTTGATCCATACACCGTCTCCTAAACCATCCAATAATAAGGCGCCAATCTCTGCCGAAGAACCTAACTGAAAATCCTGTTCGGAAAGATCTTTGTAATTGCGTTTAATAATGATGGGTAGCTGAACGCCGGCTTCAAATAATGTAATGAATAAGCGACGTAATTCCGGCATGGCATGCGGATTAAAAGTATCGAGTATCAGTACAACATTTTTCGCTGATTTTAATTTCGAAATGAACGTTTTAGTTAAAACTTCTTTTGTTACTGCAACAAAATTCAATTCGGGATGCGTTTTATCACTTGCAAAAAATTCTTCTCCGCAAAATAAAGGGAACTGTCTTACAGGCTTCTCTAGTTCTTTCCACGCTTCCGAATTGTAAATGATACCAAGCGTTCCCGGGATCTCAAAATCAACATGGTTATTGCCAACGTATACATAATCGCAGGCAAGATCATTGATGTTCCATTTATCGAGCGGTATGGAATAATTATAACCAACCGGAAAAAAAGTTGCCGGACTGATGGTTTCTCTTTCGCTGAAATCAGCTATGATACGCGGAACGTTATGGTTACCAATATTATTTATTGAAAAAGACTCGCGCCTTTGGTAATCATAGGGGTCGTAAGACAAATTTATTTTTCCGCCTTCAGTTTTTAAAGGCTCTATGGCTTCATGTTTTTTTAATTTTTCGGCACTGTATCTGTCAACCAATGCTTTGGCAACCGGAATTTCAAACTCAGGATCTTCCGTTAACGAAACACGCACTGTATCTCCTAATCCGTCTTCCAGTAAAGCACCAATTCCAACGGCAGATTTGATGCGGCCATCTTCTCCGTCGCCGGCTTCTGTTACGCCTAAATGCAAAGGATAATTGCGGTTGGTCTCGATCATTTTTTGAACCAATAAGCGATAGGCCTGTACCATTACCTGGGTGTTACTGGCCTTCATCGAGATCACAATGTTATGGTAATTCAGATCTTCACAAATACGTAAAAATTCAAAAGCTGATTCTACCATTCCTAATGGCGTATCTCCGTAACGACTTAAGATACGATCGCTCAACGAACCGTGATTTGTGCCAATTCGCATCGCCGTGCCATACTCTTTACAAATATTTACTAATGGTGTAAAACGCTGGCGTATTCTTTCCAGTTCCTGTTCGTAAGCCGAGTCAGTATAATCTATTTCTTCAAATTTTTTCTTGTCGGCGTAGTTACCCGGATTAACACGCACTTTTTCGATGATACGGGCAGCATGTTCCGCAGCGTTAGGTGTAAAATGGATGTCGGCAACCAATGGTGTATCGTAACCTGCGGCTAGAAGTTCTTTTTTGATGACCTCTAAATTTTTAGCTTCGTTCAAGCTTGGCGCTGTAATTCTCACCAACTCACAACCGGCCTCTATCATACGAATACTTTGTGCTACAGTGGCTTTGGTATCCATCGTATCGGTGGTGGTCATACTTTGTAAACGAATAGGGTTGTTGCCGCCAATACCAACATTACCACACTTTACTTCGCGGGTTAAAAAACGTTTATATTCGGTTAAACTGGTGCTATATGGTAAGTACAATTTCATTTTTCTTGTTCTACTTCCCTCTCCAATTATGGAGAAGGGTTGGGGGTGAGGTTAAAATATTTTATACAAAACAGGTTTACTCGGACTCGCATCATTCTCAAAACTTGCTATTTGCAAATTTAAAATGTAAGTACCGTCGTCAATTTCGTTTGGCACATAAATAAATTCGGTGATCGTTTTATGGAACTGAGTATTGCCAGGATATTGCCAGAAAGCATGATGAGCCAGCAATTTTCCTTCGTCATTTTCACGATCAATAGACGGCATATCAATCAACAAATGTTGTACACCAATTTCATTTAAAAATACAATAGCATCTTCCAAAATGTAAGGTGGATTTGTGTTGGAATATTGCATCGTTAATTTATTCAAACCGTTAGATAACGTTCTGATCACTATAGCTTCAGGTTTGGTGTTATTTAAAGCAATTTCCAGTTGTTTTTTTGTGATCACAAAATCACCATTCTCTATTTCTGTTGGCAATAGGGTCACTACTTCTGCCAGGAACATGAATTGTTTTAAGCAATGATTAATGGTGACAAATTCTTTACTGATATGTCCCACACATTCGGTATGCGTGCCATTTCCATGAGGGTTAAACGTTATATTTCTGAAATTTACCGAACCACCTTTGTTTACATCGCCTATCCATGAACCGTTCACAACAGGTTCCAGCTTCATGGGTTCAACATACCAGGCACTGGTACAATGTTTATCAGCAGTCAATGGAATTGAAATATCAATAGGTTGATAGAGATCTATTTTGTAATCTTTGCCTTTATGAAAAACAGAAGCGATCATTAATTTTTGTTTGGATTTTTGAACGTTTAAAAGTACGAACTTTTCTGTTTTTGACAGGAATGTTTAAAAATAGTTCCGGAAACTGATTTTTAATCAAATTCCTGTGTTTTTTTCAAAATTGTTTTTGGGATCAGTAAAACCCAATTCTGGCAAATGTTTGAAATTATGAATCTTGGAGATTTTTTGAAAAAATTATCTTTTTAACAAAAAAAAGTTCAAAAAGTTTGATTTTTAATAATTTTGCTCTAACTTAGTACCCTAGGTATTTTAACTATACTTAACAAAAACTAAAAACAAACTGGTATAACATGAAGAAAATTTTTACCACCTTAACTGTTGCATTAGCAGCAATAACTAGCGTTTCATTCGCTCAGCAGGATCCGCAGTTCACTCAATTTATGCACAGTAAATTGATCTATAACCCTGGTTATGCAGGTACTAGCCAGGCAATTTGTGCTAATGTATTGTATCGTCAGCAATGGGTTAATTTCCCTGGCGCTCCAAAAACAGGTTTATTAAGTTTTGACATGCCAATTGGCCAGTTGCCATTAGCTATCGGCTTAAACGTAATGACCGATCAGATCGGTTTTTCTAAAACCTTATTTGCACGTTTAGCATTAGCTTATAACAAGCCTATCGGCGCTGGTGTTTTAGGCGTAGGTATTGATGGTGGTGTATTGCAACAGCAATTTAATGGTACCTGGATCACTCCGGATGGAAATATGGTTCAAGATAATAGTATTCCAAATTATACTTCACAAAATGGAGCTAGTGGAGCTATTGGAACAACCGCTGGTTTAAATAAATTAACTTACGATTTAGGTTTCGGTGCTTTCTATTCTATTGCTAATAAAATGTATGTGGGTATTTCTTCTACTCACTTAGCAGCGCAGGACATTAAATCTTCCGGAGATGTAAAATACGCATTAGCTCGTCACTACTATATTGTAGGGGGTTATACATTTAACCTTGGTGAAGGCGGAGTTCATGGCATCAGCCCTAACGTAAAAGTTAAAACAGATGCAGCTTCTACACAATTAGATGTGAACTTAACGTATTCATATAATCAAGGATTCTGGGTTGGTGTATCTTACCGTATGCAGGATGCTATCGCTCCAATGTTAGGATATAAATTCCAAAAAGGCGGCGCTAAAGGTTTAAAAGTGGGTTATTCTTACGATTTAACGATGTCTAAAATTAAAGGCTATAGTTCTGGAACTCATGAAATTATGTTAGGTTACTGCTTTAAACCAAAAGCTAAAACTAAAGTAACAAGTTACGGTAATACAAGATTTTTAGATTAATTTGTAACCTTTTAAAAAAAAGCACGTTTAAGTCCCTTACAAACTTTATTTTTAATTTGTTGATAACTTGTTAATAAAGCAAATTGTCACTAAAAGTAAAGATTGGGATTATAAACAACAAGAAAGCAAACTGAAATAAAACACTTAACACTATTTCACTAGCTTAAAAACTAAACAAAAGCACTATGAAAAAACTGATTGTATTAGCTTCGTTTATTGCCGTTGTTACTGGTTGTAACAAAAAGGCAGGAGAGTTAGTCGGCGTTGCGGGTAGAGAACAATGGTTCCAGCCCGATCCTTTCGGTACCTTGTATATTCCAATGGGTAGTTACCACATGGGGCCAAGCGACGAAGAGATCACAATGGCTCACACAGCTAAATCTAAAATGGTTTCCGTTCAGGCATTCTATATTGATGACTCTGAGATCTCTAATAACGAATACCGTCAGTTTGTATATTGGGTACGCGACTCTATTGCACGTAAATTATTAGCATTTGGTTCAGGACCTGATGCAGAAGCTTTTCAGCTTACACAGGAAGATTTCTTAGCTATGTGGCCGGTTTATAAAGGCGATAACAACTTACAGGATCCATATATTAACTGGGACGAAAAGATCAAATGGGACAGCGATGATGAGGATTACCGTTTAGATCTACAGCCATTATATTTACCTGAAGGAGAGCGTTTCTATAACCGTAAGGAAATTGATGCCCGTAAATTAAATTATGAATATTACAGAATTGATATTCGTTTAGCGGCTTCAAAATCTAACCGTTTCTTGCCTCAAAAATCTTTAGATATCCAGGATGCTGCTCATGAATATAAAAAAGCAGAATACATTAATGGTGTACATTTAAATGATGGACAGAACGGAACTCCGGGGCAACCTTCAACAGCTGTTGGAGATCCGGGTAAAGATCCAAAAACATTAGGTACTTATAATGTAGATGATCAGGTTTCTGTTGGACAAGGTAATTATGTACCACGTGAAAGAAAAGGTGTTGACCGTTCAGTATTTATATTGAAAGACGTGATCAATGTTTACCCTGATACATTAGCATGGGTTCATGATTTTACGTATTCATTTAATGAACCAATGACCAACATGTATTTCTGGCATCCGGCTTATGATGATTATCCTGTAGTAGGTATCACCTGGAAACAGGCTCGTGCTTTCAGTATCTGGCGTTCAAACTTATTAAACAACTTCTTAATTGGTAATGGTATGACCATTGTAAACGACTTCCGTTTACCAACTGAATCTGAGTGGGAATATGCTGCACGTGGTGGTAACGATTTGTCTCCATATCCTTGGGGTGGTCCTTACATCCGTAATGCAAGAGGATGTTTCTTGGGTAACTTTAAACCAATGCGTGGTTCTTATATAGATGATGGTGGATTCCACTCTGTATATATCTATTCATACAATCCTAATGATTATGGTTTATACTGTATGGCAGGAAACGTATCTGAATGGACAAGTAATGCATTTGATGAATCAGCTTATGACTTTGCTCATGATTTGAACCCTGATTATGTATACGAAGCACAGGATAATGATGCAAACGTACTAAAACGTAAGGTTATACGCGGTGGCTCATGGAAAGATGTAGGTTACTATTTACAGGTAAGTTCAAGAACTTATGAATACCAGGATACAGCTAAAGCTTACATAGGTTTCCGTAACGTAATGACTTATTTGGGTCGTTCAAAAGGAGATGATGGTGGTATCTAAAAAATAAAAACACAAACACAACAATAAACACAACCAACTAAATCAAAACAAATCACTAACTAAACAAAACAAAGAGCTATGAGCAAACTTCCTAAAGTAACCGGTTTTAAAAAGTATTTACACTTGGCATCATGTTTCGGTGCAGCTATCGTAATCATTGGAGCGTTATTTAAAATTATGCACTGGCCAGGTGCTTCTGCTGCCTTAATTGGTGGTTTAGGTACAGAGGCTATATTATTCTGTCTTTTCGCGGTTGATATTCCACATGAAGAGTATGACTGGTCATTAGCATACCCTGAATTAGGTGGTATGGGTGGTCACGAAGAAGAAGCAAAATTGGAAAGCGGTTTACCAGTATCTGCACAATTAGATGCAATGTTGGCTGACGCTAAGATCGGACCTGAATTAATTGAAAGTTTAGGATCAGGTATGCGTGCTATTGGCGATAACGCTAATAAATTAGCTGATATCAGCAACGCAACTGTAGCTACTAACGAATACGTTGACAGCGTGAAAAATGCATCTAAAAATGTATCTCACTTAGCTGATACTTATAGCAAAGCAGCAGAATCAATTTCTAGCTTAGCAGAGTCTAATGATGCTGGTTCTTCAATTGGTACTTCTTTAAACAGCGTATCTAAAAACTTATCAGCTTTAAATGCTACTTACGAATTGCAATTACAAGGTTCTCGTACGCACTTAGAAGCTACTGAGAAATTCTACGGTGGATTAGGAGAATTGATGAAAAACTTACACGATTCAGTTGAAGATACTAAAAAGTATCGTCAGGAAATGTCTACGTTATCTACTAATTTAACAGCACTGAATACCATTTATGGTAACATGTTAGGTGCTATGAATTTCAACAAATAATAGTTAACTCACTACGAAAATGAATGAAAGATTTTCTTTCATTCATTTTCTATAAACTTATTTAAACATTTAATCTAAAAAAAATAGCATAGCATTATGGGAGGCGGTAAAGAAACACCAAGGCAGAAGATGATCGGTATGATGTATCTCGTACTGACAGCGCTTTTGGCGATGAACGTATCTAAACAAATTTTACAGGGTTATTTATCTGTAAACGAAAGTTTAGTTAAATCAAAAAAGAATTTAACAGAAAATAATAAACGTGTAACAGACGCATTTCAAAACTCTATAGGTGGTAATGCTGCTGCAAAACCATATTATGAGAAAGCTCTGGAAGCACAAAAATTAATTAATGAAGTTGATCATTATATCAGCGAGTTAAGAGCTAAAATTGTTGCTCACACTGAGCCTACAGCTCAGGAGAACGAAAAGATCGCTGATACATTGAATCTTCGTAACATGGAGAAAATGGATGACTATGATGTTCCTAGTCATGTGTTAGGTATCTCTGAGCCTAAAGAACCAGAAAAAGGTCCTTTTACAGCTTATGAATTACGTCAGAAATTAAATGGTTTGCATGATAAACTAGTTGCAATGGTTGATGGAATGCAAAAAGATCCAAAAACAAAATTCTTAGCAGAAGATTATGAAGGGATCAAAAAGAAATTTGCATCTATTAAACCAACAGATAGTAAGCGTGTGGAAGATGGTGTTGAATTTAACTGGGAGATGGATAACTTCTACCATTTACCTTTAGCAGCGGTTTACACTAACTTAAATAAATTTCAAACGGATTTAAAGAACGTTGAAGCAGAAGTGCTATTAACATTCTCTGCAGCAAGTGGTAAATTAGCTATCAAATTTGACGCGATCAAAGCTCGTGTTGTTGCTCCATCTTCATACATTGCAGCTGGTCAGCCTTACGAAGCAGATATCTTCTTAGCAGCATCTTCTTCTAAATTAGCAGCAGGTGACATGGAAATTTTAATTGGTGTGGATTCAGCAGCAGCAGCTGGTGGAGCTAAAGGAACATTGGTTAACGTTGTTGGTGGCGAAGGTAAATATTCTGTAAGTACAGGTGGCGAAGGTGATCAGGAGTACAAAGGGGTAATTAAATACAAGAACCCTGATGGAACTTTTAAATACTATCCATTTACAGGTGCTTATAAAGTAGCTAAATCAGGAGCCAGTGTGTCTGCTGATCAAATGAATGTATTTTACGCAGGTGTGCCTAATCCGGTTACAGCAGCAGCAGCAGGTATTTCTCCGGCAGATATTAGCGTTAGCGCTACAGGAGCTGGTGTAAGAGTTGCACCTAAAGGAAACGGTAAATACGAATTCACATTTGGTAGTACAGGTGAGTGTATGGTTTCTGTTTCTGCAAAAACTAAAGATGGTGTTAAATCTCAAGGGCCTCCAATTAAATTCCGTGTAAAACCTTTACCAAAACCAGAATTAAAACTGAGCGGTAAATTTGCTCCACAGGAATTAAAAAAGAGTGAATTGGGGATGATCAGCGGTCTTGGTGCAGGTGCTAACGGATTTGATTTTCAGGCTAACTACGTTGTAATGTCTTGGGAGGTTGTTGGTAAATCTAAAGGTAAATTAGGTTCATCAGCAGGTAACGGAAATAACTTAGATGCAACAGGAAAACAAGTATTAGCTACGGCTGATGTTGGTTCTAAAGTTTATATTGACGCAAAAATTAAAGGCCCGGATGGAAAAGTAACTTCAGTTACTTCTGCGATCAAGGTAAACAGATAATCGATTTAATTTAAAAATGAGTAATATGATAAGGTTCAAACATGTTTTATTTTTAGCTATTTTCTACATAGTAGCTTTAAACGTAAATGCCCAACAAAGTGTTTTCCAGCCTGGAGATTACAGAGATGGAATTTATGACAAGGAAAACTCTACTAACAGACGTTTCATTCCATACACTCATCTTCGTGAAGGTGATGTAACCTGGGAGAAACGTGTTTGGAGAAAACTAGACATGCGCGAAAAGCAAAACCAGCAATTGTATTACCCGGTTGAGCAGGTTGTTAGCAGGATCTCTTTAATGCAAGTTGTTTCTAAATATATTTTATCAGGACAGATCATTGCTTTCAAGGATGATGAGTTCTTACAACCTTTAGAACTATCTGTTATTCGTGATAAAATGGTTATCAGAGAAGATTCGGCAGATGTAGAAGAATTTGATGCTGCTGGAGCGTCCTATATGGTTAAGAAACCCGGTGCAGTAGATTCTACATGGACATTTGAATTTTTCTCTTCTTTGGAATTAAAAGAAGACTGGTTCTTTGACAAACAAAAATCAGTGTTAGAGGTACGTATTTTAGCAATGGGCTTTAATGTTATCAACCCAAAAAGAGTTGAATTAGGCGAATTCCCTTTGTTCTATACATATTTCCCTGCATGTCGCCCATTCTTTGCTAAACACGAAGTATACAATGCTAAAAATGATGCTGAGCGCAGAACATTTGAAGATATTTTCTGGAAACGTCAGTTCTCTTCGGTTGCAACCAGAGAAACTAACGTGTATGACAGAACGATCGAACGTTACTCAAAAGGTATTGATGCCTTGTTAGAATCTGACCGTATCAAAAATGATATTTTCAGATGGGAACATGATTTATGGCATTTCTAATCTAATGATATAAAATTAAAAAGCCCTTCGATGTTTCGAAGGGCTTTTTTATTGAATGCATTTTTATTTTATACCGAATAAACTTCCACCTTTTTCAAAGAGCTTATCAACCTTTTTTTCTATTGCAGAATCTTTTTCTAATACCGGTGCGTGATGCGGTTTAATGCGCGCATCGATGATCATATTGTCGCAACCAAAGTGTTTGAATTGAATATTTGAATTGACCCCATAAATATCGTGACTTGGGTTCGAACGCGTAAAGGTTACCCATAACCAGTTCTTAAGAGTAGCCGCTGTAAAGGAAGCATCATCAACAATTACGATCATTGGGAAACCCGAAAGATCCAAATGTTTTCGTTTTATTTCTTCATTCAAATTTACAAATTCCTGTATTGCTTTTTCGTAACTCTCAAACTTTGATGTTTGTAAAACCAATACACCCGGTATGGCTACCTGTGGATTTTTGAAAGCTTGTAATTCGTTTAGATCATTAGAAATAGTTTTTGACAGATCTCTCACCTTATCGCCATAGGCAGCAACCACCAACTTACTTCCTGTATTAAGTCCCGTACCGCTGTAATCAAGGGTATCTATACTTGTGTTGGTATAAAAATGCAGGTCGCGTTTTAAATTGATACGTTCAAGCATAAATTGATAAAACTCAGCTTCATGATGTGTTGAAATTTTATTTGTTTCGTCTGCCGTGATAAATAAATATTTTGCCAGACTTAATTGTCCTTTGCCTAAAATATGATTAGCAATGGTCAATAATTCGGCTGGCTGTTTGGTTTGATCATATGGCGTATAACGTTCACTACCTATTGCTAATAATAATGGGTGAACACCTGCTGCATCAACTGCATGAACTTCTTTTACACCAGGCAATTCAAATTTAATGGCATCTCCGGTAAGCTCATGAATGATCTGCCCGAAACTGGTATCTTCCTGTGGTGGCCTTCCAACCACCGTAAATGGCCATATAGCATTTTCCCGGTGATAAACTTTATGTACACGCATCAAAGGGAAATCATGTGTTAAACTATAATATCCTAAATGATCGCCAAACGGACCTTCAGGTTTATTTTCATTAGGATAAATTTCTCCCGTAATTACAAAATCAGCATCGGTACTAACACAAAAGCCATCTCTGTATACATATCTAAATCTTCTGTTTGCTAAAGCGCCTGCAAAGGTCATTTCACTCAACCCTTCGGGCAAAGGCATTACAGCAGAAACGGAGTGACTTGGCGGACCACCAATAAAAATAGAAACCTTTAAAGGCTTGCCTTGTTTGTTAGCCTTGCTTTGATGAACACCAATACCGCGATGAATCTGATAATGCAGACCAATTTCTTTGTTCAATAAATAGTCATTACCATTCAATTGAATGCGATACATTCCTAAATTAGAATGATTAATGCCAGGTTTATCAATGTCTTCGCTGTAAACCTGAGGCAAGGTTATAAAAGCGCCACCGTCTTTTGGCCAGTGTTTTATCAATGGTAATTGATCAATGGTTGTTTCTTTAAATAAAACCGGCTTGGATAAAGGATTTTTTAAAGGTAAAGCAGATAATGCAGTTAAAGAAACATCCAGGTATTTAAAGGGATTCTTAAGAGCCTTAATTGGATTGTTCTTAATTTCAATAAGTGTTTGAATTTTTGAAAAGGTATCTCTGAAAATAAATTTACTTCTGTCTAAAGTCCCAAAAATATTAGAAGCACATTGAAATGATGTGCCCTTCACGTTTTCAAAAAGTAATGCAGGTCCGCCCATTTCATAAACACGCAAATGTATAGCTGCCATTTCCAGTTCAGGATCAACTTCTTCCTTGATGCGTATAAGATGACCATTCTTTTCCAGATCATCCAAACAGGCCTTTAAACTCTTGTATCCCATAGTAATATTAACAGTTTAAATATAAAGAGGTTTAACTTAATATTCTAGTTATTAAAAAGAATCTTTATGCACATACTAACTAATTTATTTTTTCGTAACTTGTATACAAATAACAGCGATATGCAAAATGCACTGGTTGAAATTAAAAAGCCCTGCAAGGTAGATCTTAATACAATGACTCCTGATGCAAACGGAAGATTTTGTAATGTATGCCAAACATCCGTTATTGATTTTACCAATAAGACTCCCGATGAAATTGCATTATACTTTCAAATGCATGCCGGTAAAAAGAATTGCGGTATTTTTAAAACCAGCGATATAAAGACAGGTAATAGATTGGATAATTTTATTTCATTTTTACATTCTAACCAATTAAAATTTGTTGCGGTAGTTGTTACAGGTTTATTGGTTTTAACAGGTTGCAAAACAAAAAAACATACTACATCAGGCTATGGTGCTACAAGGTTTTTAGATGAAAAAACAAACTCAATAGAAAACGTAAAGTAAAAATGAACCCATCTTTTCAGGTAGAAATAAAAAAACCATGTTTAGTAAATTTTGACTCTATAAAGTCAGATTCAAGTGGTACTTTTTGTTCTGTTTGTCAAACAACAGTCGTTGACTTTACAAAAAAATCTCCGGAAGAAATTGCTCAATATTTTCAAGGAAAGAGACATCAAAATACCTGCGGTACGTTTAATAGTTGGGATTTAAAATCCGACAGTAGAACAAATCGTCTTATTGTGTATTTACAAAATAAACGATTAAAATTTTTAGCGTTTTTTATTATTGGAGCGTTAGCCTTATCCGGATGCAGGACGAGAGGAAAGGTTAGGGCTGCCAACGCGTTTGCTCATTCAGCAAAAAAACAAATTCAATCAAAGGCTTTTAAATGAAATCATCTCCTCAGATAGAAATAAAAAGGCCTTGCTTTGTTAAACTTGAATCTACAGGATCTGACGAAAGGGGCAAATTTTGTCCGGTTTGCCAGACATCTGTGGTTGATTTTACAAATAAAACACCTGATGAGATCACGTCATATTTTCAAACGCATTCCATTAAAAATACCTGTGGCACTTTTAACAGTTGGGATGTAAAGCACGAGCGTAAAGTCGATCAGCTCATTTCTTATTTACAGCATAAGAAACTAAAATTTCTGGCTGTTTTTATTATTGGAATTCTTGTGTTAACCGGTTGCAGAATAAGAAGACAAGGTGCACCCGCATATGGACAAAATGGAAAATATTTAGAAAGCGACACAACTGCTTCGATTTCACCGCCTACACAAAAATCGCCTATGAATTAACTATGAAAGATAATAAGACCCTTTACAACAAAGAAATAGCAACCAAATGGTTTGCTGCATTTAATGAACACGATCTGGAAAAGTTGCTCTCCTTGTACCACAACGAAGCTCAGCACTATAGCCCAAAATTGAAAATACGCATACCCGAAACCAAAGGACTCATTAAAGGCAAACAGGCCTTGCGTGAATGGTGGAAAGATGCTTTTAACAGATTGCCATCCTTGCAATACGACGTCATTAAACTTACAGCAGATGAAGGTCAGGTATTCATGGAATACATACGTCATGTTTCGGGAGAGGAAGATCTTTCGGTTGGCGAAGTATTGCAGATAGAAGATGGACTGATAGTTTTCTCCAGGGTTTACCACGGTTAATAAATTTAACAGCTATTAACTAGCTGTCAGCAAAGGATTTCTTACCTTAGGATTCACAATTGCCATGAAAAAACTGTTTTTATTTCCCCTGTTCCTGCTCATCACATTGCCATGTTTTAGCAGTTATATTTTGATCCCGATGGATGAGACGCAAAAAAATCACCTAAAGTCTTATGGTATAGCTTATTGGGCCTTAAAGGGAGAACTCGAAATACAGTGGTTAACAAATTACAGAGGAGGAAGTTTTTTGATTCCTAATTCAAAGCCTGTGACTACAGAATGTACCGTTCGTGGTATTAGTTACGAGATCATTTCGGATGCACAGGCAAACGGTATATTAGCTGATATTGCCAACCCTGAAGTAAACCAGGATGCGATCAAACTGGAAAAAGCACCACGTATTGCAGTTTATTCACCAAAAATAAAACAACCCTGGGATGATGCTGTGACCTTGGTTTTGAAGTATTCAGAAATCCCGTATGATGTAGTGTATGACGAAGAAATTATTGGCGATAAACTAAAAGATTATGATTGGTTGCATCTACATCATGAAGATTTCACCGGACAGTACGGAAGGTTTTGGGCTAGCTTCCATCAAACAGCTTGGTATCAGGGCGAAGTGAAAGATAATGAAGAGCGCGCTAAAAAACTGGGTTTTACAAAAGTGTCAGAGTTGAAACTGGCAGTTGCCAAAAAAATAAATGATTATGTATTTACCGGGGGCTTTTTATTTGCCATGTGCAGTGCTACCGATAGTTATGATATTGCTTTAGCATCCGAAGGCATTGACATTTGTGAATCCATGTTCGATCACGATCCTGCCGATGCTGCAATGAATAAAAAAATTGATTATTCTAAGGGGTATGCTTTCGAAAAATATCAGCTAAGTACAAATCCATATGAGTATGAGTTCTCAACCATTGATGCTACTACGCCTCGCAGACAGTATGGTATGACCAAAGACAATGATGTATTTACCTTATTCGAATTCTCAGCAAAATGGGATCCGGTACCAACAATGCTTTGTCAAAATCATGAGCAAACCATTAAGGGATTTTACGGACAAACAACGGCATTCACTAAAACCTATATCAAGAAAAATATTTTAATTTTAGGTGAAGCCAAAGCGTATAACGAAGCACGCTACATTCACGGTGATCACGGAAAAGGTACCTGGACGTTTTATGGCGGCCATGATCCTGAAGATTATGAGCATAGGGTAGAGGACCCGCCAACAGATCTGAGTCTACACCCTAACTCTCCCGGATACCGTTTAATCCTCAACAATATTTTATTTCCTGCTGCTAAAAAGAAAAAGCAAAAGACTTAGTTTACTTTAGCTTTTTACTATTTGGGCGTGCCCCTCCTATCGTCGGGTCGGGCTTTCGGCACTCGCTTTTTTATTTGCCCTGCGGGACAAATAAAAAAGCGCTCAAACAAAGCCTCGATCCCTCACGCTGTATTCGTTTCAATATTCGAAGCTTACATTTCGATTTATCAGCAAGTCCCGCGTGAGGGATTGTAGTGGAAATCCTTTTACGAAACGTAGTGAAGGAAAAGATTGGAACGGAAGCCCGACGGCGCCTGCTCTTTGCGCCGACACGCCCAAAACTCTTCGTGCTAAATAATTACTCACTAAAATAACTTCGCACTTCGTCTCTTAGGTTGTAACGACTGCTCATCACTTCTCCGTAAGCTCCGGCACTTCTAATGGCAATAATATCGCCGCGTTTCGTTTCTGGTAATTCAACAGCCTTGCCAAAACAATCACTGCTTTCGCAGATCGGACCAACAATATCATACTTGATACTGTTTTTCTCTTTGGTAGAGATATTTTCGATCTTATGGTAAGCCTGGTATAGTGCAGGACGAATAAGTTCTGTCATGCCTGCATCTAAAATAGCAAAGTTGGTATTGATACCATTTTTGATGTATAATACTTTACTAATCAGGTTCCCACATTGAGCTACAATCGCACGGCCTAATTCAAAATGTAATTCCTGATCTTTTCTTATTTCAATGAAATTACTGAACACTTTAAAGTAAGCAGCAAAATCAATGATAGCATGTTTGTCTGGTTCCTGGTAATTGATGCCAATGCCTCCACCTACGTTAATAACAGGCAAGTCAAATCCTTTGGTTAAGAAATAAGTATTGATCTCGTTAACTCTGGAACATAATTTTTTAAAAGGCGATAGGTCTGTTATTTGAGAGCCGATATGAAAATGTAAGCCAATTAATTTTATGTTGGCTAATGTTTTTAATTTATCAATAACCGTTTCAAATTCATAAGGATTGATGCCAAATTTATTTTCTTCAAGTCCTGTTGTAATGTATTTGTGCGTGTGTGCATCTACATTTGGATTAATGCGTAGAGCAATAGACGCCAATTTATTTTGTTTGCCTGCTAATTCATTTAATACATCCAGTTCCTGCAGGCTTTCGCAATTGAAACAAAAAATATCCTTTGCTAAACCATAATTTATTTCGTCATCGCTTTTCCCCACGCCGGCAAAAACAACTTTCGATGCATCAAATCCACTTTCAATAGCACATTTTACTTCATTGCCACTCACGCAATCAGCACCCAGGCCGCTTTGTTTGATAGCCTCAATGATCTTAGAATTGGTATTGGCTTTAAAGGCATAATGCACATGGTAGCCATATTTAGAGCTTTCTGCTTTTACAACATTAAGTGTTTTTTGCAGCAATGGCATATCATAATAATAAAACGGCGTTTTATACTGTGATATATGTTTGAGTGTATTTTCTGTAAACATCATCTTTATATTAATATCCAAATAAACCTTTATTTAATGCAACCAATGCATCTTTTTTGTGAATGGAGTTCACTAATACACTAATGTTATTTGAACTTCCGCCATAAGATACCATACGCAATGGAATATCTTTCAGAGATTCCAATACTTTAAATCCGTAGCCTGCTTTGTCTTTTGGTAAGTTTCCTACAATGCAGATGATACTTTGTTCCTGTTCAATTTCCACATTGGCAAATTCTTCCAGTTCTTTGGTAATATCGGTTAAGTGCTTAGTGCTGTCTATTGTTAGCGATACCGCAATTTCCGAAGTGGTAATCATATCAATAGAGGTCTTATAACGTTCAAATATTTCAAATACCGCTCTTAAAAAACCGTGAGCCAATAACATCCGGTCGCTTTTAATATTTATGGCACAGATACCATCTTTAGCTGCAACAGCTTTTAATCCTTCAACTGGATTAATGTTTGAAATACGAGTCCCTTTTGCTTCGGGCTGCATGGTATTTTTGAGTAATACAGGAATGTTTCTTTTTTGTGCAGGCAAGATACAGGTGGGATGCAGGATCTTTGCCCCAAAATAAGCTAACTCAGCAGCTTCATCAAAACTTAGTTCATGTATAGGATGCGTTTTAGAAACGATACGCGGATCGTTATTATGCATACCGTCTATGTCGGTCCATATTTGAACTTCGTTTGCTTTGATGGCAGCACCCACTATAGATGCCGTATAGTCACTGCCCCCACGTTTCAGGTTATCAATCTCACCAAAAGCATTACGGCAAATGTATCCTTGTGTAATAAATAGATTTATGTTGGGGTATTTATTTATTTCAGCTTCTAAATTTTTTTCAATATAGTTTAACTGTGGTTCATCATTCTCATCAATACGCATGAAATTTAGTGCAGGTAATAATGCAGATGGAATGTTTATTTCCTGTAAATGAAAATGGAAGAGTGCAGTACTCAGTAATTCTCCCTGTGCTAAAATAGCTTTTTCTTCATTTAGGGTAAACATATCCAAAGTAAAGGAACGTAGATAATTGAAGTGGTTCTTTAGCAGGTCGAGTCCTTTTGTTTTAAAGTCGGAAGAAGTAAACAGTTTTTCTACTTCACTTATGTAGATCGCTTCCAGTTTACCGATCGATTCGTTGGCTTTATCGCTATCCTTTTGATAAAGGGTATTGCAGATCTCGACTAGTGCATTGGTTGTACCGCTCATGGCAGATAATACAACTATTTTTCTGTCAGAGCCTGAGATTAATTTCACCAGAGCTTTCATTCGCTCTGCGGTTCCAACGCTTGTTCCTCCAAATTTTAATATGTTCATTTTTGATATGATTTAATAAATTGATACTGCTTTAAAGCAGATTTAAATGTAAGAATGTTTGTTGATTTTTTTGAGTGTATGTGAATCAATCCCTGATTCTGGCATACGAAATTAAATATGGCTCGGGCGAGCCTTACGTTTACACTTTGATTTTATGTAAAGGGTATTTTTCATTTAATTTGCTACAAAGAAATACATTCTAATGTAATTTGCAAAAAAAAATGTCCCGAAATTCTTCGGGACATTTTTAATTTTTTTAAATAATGTACTATTGTTTCAGAACCTTATATGTTCTAACGGCATCTTTTGTTTCTACTTTTAGATAGTAAATGCCTGTCGCTAAGTCTGATATGTTTATTGACTTAGTAATTAAACCATTTCCGTCAACTCTGTCGGTAAAAACTGTTTTACCATCTATAGAAGTAATATTAATGTCAGCATTAATATCTGAAGCCGCATTTAATTCTAAAGTAAATATTCCTGTTGTTGGGTTTGGATAAATATTTAATCCAACAGACTCTGTTAACTCTTCAATGCCAACACAGGCATTTATAGTTAAAGTATCTTTTGCTGTATTTGAACAGCCATTAGCACCCATAATTGTGTATAATATGATGTGTGAACCTTGACCTGCCTGAACAACTGCGAATGTATTTGAAGTTACAGCTGCACCAACATAAGTTCCACCGCTTGGCGCACCCTCCGTTAATACTTTTGTTAGATTATCAGCAGCGCAAAATACAGTTTGCCCTGTAAACACCAATGATACACTTGGTTTTGTTTTAGAAGTTACGTTAATGATATCAGAAGATTGACAACCGATAGTATTAGTAACCAATACCGAATAGGTTCCGGTTGCTCCCACTATAATTGATGGAGATGTAGCTCCGGTACTCCATGAGTATGTATTACCGACACCAGCACCAGCATATAAATTAATCGTACTTCCCTGACAGTATGCAGTGTCCGGACCTAGAGTAACAATAGGTAAATTTCCCAGAGTTACTAATATTGTATCAGCTAAGGCACATCCGTTTGAATTGGTACCTCTTACCCAATATTTACCAGGAGTCGTAATATTTAAACTTGATCCAATAGATGCATTATTCCATAAAAAGCTGTTAGCAGTTGTATTAGCGTATAATACAACAGGTAAGCTGCAATATAATGAATCAGGACCTAAATTTGGAGTCGGAGTAGGTTTAATATGAATTTGAATTGTATCATAAGTTAAACATCCTGATGTTGTACCAGCTATAGTATATGTTCTGGTAGTGGTTACATTAGCTATAGGATTTGAAATGTTTGACGCAGATAATTCAGTAGCCGGCGACCAGGTATAGGTGATAGTAGCTGGTTGTTCAAATGAAATATTTGGTCTTTGTGCTATAGATCCTGAAACGGTAGTTTGAGTACATAAAGCCGGAACACCATCAGCATTTCGCCACACAGTAGATGTAAAAGGTGTAATTGACTGTAAAATTGAAACGTTACTTGAGAAACCTGCGGGGGTATTATTAAAACAGGTCTCAATAATAATATTTGACACACCATCCCATACATAAGGAGTAGAAAAAACGTGTGTGTTTATACCTAACACCGGTACATAGCTGGCTGAAGAAAAATAAGTAGTAAATCCGGTTGTTTGAAACGCCGTAATATTAGTTAATGCCGTTGTTGCGATGGCTACATTATAATTTGTTAAAGGATCAGTTCCATTTAAGTTGGTTGCTTCAAACGCCATTGAGTTAATGTTACCTGCAACTAAACCCGCTGCTGTAAGTTCCGACGCTAAAAACAGGAATTGGTGTTTTGCACCCTCATAATAATTACCATATGGTGCGGGGTATGAAGTCGAAGTATTTTCTATGATACCTGTTCCTACCTGTTTGGTTGGGCTAAAGTTTGCATTTAGCTGAACCGGAACACCTAAACAAACACTATCGTTAGGTAGAACAGTAGTTGAGAATATAGGACTTCTTGTAACAGTTAAGTTTGTTGTATCGTTTATTGCAGCGCCATCACCGGTTACAGTAGTATATGCTTTTAATTTATAAGTTCCAATGTTGGTCAGATTATAAGTGGTGGTCATTGTATAATCTTGTGTGGCACCTGATATTATAGATCCTGTTGTTAAGGCAAGTGTATAGGTTGTTGCATTAGGGCCTGTTGTGTTAACGGTAACGACTGTAGGATTTACAGAAAAATCAGCTGTCAGTGTACCGTAATTTTTTACTCTGGTTACGATTGTATCTACAGCATAGCATCTTTTTGAGGTCAAAGGATTTATAATAGCACTTACACCCAGATCTAAAGGCGACGGAGCAAGAAGCATCACATTATAATCTTCCACTTCTCCCCAGGTTGGGTTTGTACATGGTCCGGGCGCTGTGCTGCTTTCGGTTTCTATAACACGCATGCGGGTTATGCCCGGAGTAGCTGTTAAAGGAATCGTAATACCTCCTGGTGCATTTAAAGCAGTTCCTGTAACGGCAAATGCAATATAGGGTGAAGTGATAAGATTTTCACCCGGATCGGCAAAAGAACCATTTTGGTTATAATCAATAAAAACAGCAACTCGGCCACTATAGCCAAATGTACCACACATCCCAACTGTTACAGACAAAGGGTAATTTGCACCCAGCATTAAAACCGGAGCAGGTACTGTAGCAGTATAGTTACTATACATATTAAGTGTTGATCCGGGGCCGCCTGTTGTGGCACAACTACTTGTATTGTTCAAAGATCCAAGTGTAACGTTGAAAATTTCGTCATCGGCAGCCGAAGTTGCTGATGCGTTGCAATATTGCGATAATGAAACCTTTGCGGTAAAAAGCAGAATAAAAAACAAGAATAATGAACCTGTTTTCTTACGGTTATCTGCTGCTGATCTTTTTAAAGTGGTAGAGTAGTTTTTTTTCATTCTTTATAATTTTTGGTGAACTGATATTTCAATAATAACAAATACAAAAATATAACAATAATTGCTTAAATCCTATGACTGTGGTTAACAAAAAATAGGGTTTTTAGTCTAAAAACAGTCCATTCTTACATTCTTATTTGTACTTTTGTAATGTAAAGTATCTAATATCAACACATGAACTCTCTTTTTGTTTTATTCTTAAATTTAGGTGGGGGTGAGGTTGTGCTCATTCTTATTGTTATATTATTAATGTTTGGAGGAAAAGGTGTGCCTAATATTGCCAGAGCTTTAGGAAAAGGTATTAGAGAATTTAAAGACGCAGCCAATGGCATTCAAAAAGATGTGATGCAAAACACAGGTGGCATTACAAATACTATCCAGGAGCATATTCAGGAAGTTAAAAAGGAAGTGGACACACTTTCTGACCCTAAATAACAATTTCTAATCTTCATACATGATTATGCGATCCGGTTTAAAAGAATACTTATTTTGTTTTTTTACCTGTCTTATTTTTACAGCTTGTGAGCCTGATGTTTCCAAAGAAATCAACACATTTAATCAACAAAAGGTAAAAGAACAGTTTGTAAAAGTAAATCAATTGGTAGTTGTCAAAGAAAATGATGAGATGGATTACTATCAGAGATCTCATAAAATGCCTTTTACCAAAACGACCGGTGGTATCCGTTATTATGTTTATAAAGCTTCTGCTAAGGGCGATTCGATTAAAGATAAAGATGTGATTAAGATCAATTATAAGGTCTCACTATTGGACGGTACCGAGTGTTATTCTTCTGAATCTGACGGAGCAAAAGAATTTGTGGTTGGCATGGAAAATATTGAAAACGGCCTTCACAAAGCTGTACTGTATTTAAAATCAGGAGATAAGGCATTGATCTTAATACCGTCCCATCTTGCACATGGTTTACTGGGTGATTCCAAAAAAATACCGCCACAATCACCTATCATCTATGACATCGAAATTTTGTCCGTAAAGAAAATACCAGATAACGGATAAGACATGTATAACCGAATTGCATTATTTTTTTTAGTACTCTTATTTTGCTTTGCTTGTAAAAAACAGCAGCAGATAGATGGCTATACGAGAAATTCAACGGGATTTTATTACAAGTTACTGGCTATTGGCGATGGGAATGAAAATCCGAAAAATAATCAAGTGGTTGTATTGGATGCGGTTATGAAAACCCAGTCTGATTCTGTTTTCTGGGATACCAGGCATGATGCGATGAATGGCTTGTATGTATTTATCAATTCACAGTTATTATCCGGTTCCTGCGACCATTATTTTTTAAAGATGGTAGAAGGTGATAGCGCTTCTTTTTTAATAAAACCATCTGTTCTATTCAGAAATTATTTCGATACCATTATTCCTGATTTTTGTAAAAACGATTCGTTGGTATGTTTAAACGTGAGATTAAATCAGATCATTTCTAAGCCGGAATATGATGCGCTTAAACACATTGCTTTAAGACACGGAGTGGAAGATACCGAATTACAGGAACTACAGATGATCGATCATTATCTTCAACAAAATTACCGATCAGCAAAAGCAGATGCGAATGGTATTTACTTGCTTCAAAAAACATCAACCAACCAGGAAAAAGTAGCTTACGGTAAAAAAGTAAAAGTAGTTTATCAGGGCTTGTTTTTAGACGGAAACCCTGCTGATCGTGAAGAGCAAACCATTGAGTATATTTACGGAACACCTGATCAACTCATTAAAGGGTTAAATATTGTTATTGGTTCGCTAAAAAAAGGTGAAACTACAAAAATTATAGTACCTTCGCGATTGGCTTTTGGCGAATCAGGAAGTAGTAACGGATCAGTTCCACCTTATACGTCATTGGTCTACAATATTAAAATAATAGATATAAAATAAAAAAAATGAACAAAATCACTATGCTTTTAAGTTCCGCACTTTTTGTAGGGCTTATTTCTTGTAACAAATCTGAGTTTGAAGGTTTTGAAAAAGCTGAAAACGGATTGTATTATCAATTCCACACCCAGGACGAAAATGGAGTGAAAGCTCTTGAAGGAGATGGAGTAAGTATTAAAATTATATATGCCTTGAAAAAAGCAACAACCGATTCGGTTTTGTTTGATTCAAGAGTAAATTCAGAAGATGGAACAGGTACAGTACGTTATATTTTACCGGCATCTTCTTTCCAGGGAAGTTTGGAAGATGCTATTAAAATGATGGCCAAAAATGACAGCGCGTCATTTATCATTAGCGCCGATTCGTTTTTCCTGAAAACAAACCATATGACGGCTTTGCCTC
The DNA here is from genome assembly GCA_040386075.1 of Bacteroidota bacterium. Lineage (GTDB taxonomy): Bacteria > Bacteroidota > Bacteroidia > B-17B0 > Aurantibacillaceae > UBA4416. The sequence goes on along the minus strand of JAZKGE010000013.1, from coordinate 89,737 downwards.
CATTTGCAAAGCCTGGCGATAAATTGGCGATCAATATTAAAATGATCGAGATCAAAACCAAAAAAGAGTTAGATGAAAATCAGAAAAAGCAAGAAGCTGAAGTAGCTGCTTTGGAAGGCGCCGAAAAACCTAAATTAGACGCTTATTTAGCTGCCAATAAAATCACAACTGCTCCAACTGCAAGTGGTTTAATATTTATGGAAACACAAAAAGGAAAAGGCACTGCCCATCCGGCCGCAACTGATGAAGTAACCGTTCATTACACAGGTACATTATTAGATGGAAGTAAATTTGATAGCTCTGTAGATAGAGGAGAGCCTGCAAAATTCTTATTACCTCAATTAGTTCCGGGTTGGATAGAAGGTATTCAATTAATGACCAAAGGAAGTAAAGCAAAAATGATCATCCCTTCAAGCTTAGGCTGGGGAGCAAGAGGAGCAGGACCTCAGATCCCTCCTTTCTCTACCGTATTATTTGAAGTAGAGTTAATTGATTTTAAACCGGCTCCGGCACAACCTCAAATGCCTGGTCAGTAATAGTTTTATAAAAACAATAAAACATAATACATGAAAAAAATAATTTTGGCTTCTTTGTTTGCGCTTCTGTCCCTGGGATTGGCTGCAACCTCTGATAAACCTAAAAAGCCTAAAAAAGTAAAATTAACTAAAATGGATAAAGAATTTTTAAGTAAGCAACCTGATGGCATGTATGCCAAATTTGAAACCTCTAAAGGAGATATTTACTGCGCGTTAGAGTTTAAAAAAACACCAATGACTGTTGGTAATTTTGTTGGATTGGCAGAAGGAACTATCAAAAATACTGCAAAAGCAGAAGGCGTTCCTTATTATGACAGTTTAAAATTTCACCGCGTTATTCCTAATTTCATGATTCAGGGTGGTTGTCCGCTTGGAACAGGAACGGGAGATCCTGGATATAAATTTGGAGATGAATTTGATGAAACACTAAAACATACTGGTCCGGGTATTTTGTCAATGGCAAATGCTGGTCCGGGTACTAACGGTAGCCAGTTCTTTATCACACATGTAAAAACTGAGTGGTTAGATGGTAAACATACTGTTTTTGGACATGTAGTAGAAGGACAATCAATAGTTGATTCTATTAAAGGAAATGATGTATTGAAACATTTAGTGATCTTACGTAAAGGTGCAGAAGCCGAAGCGTTTGATGCAGCTAAAGTATTTGAATTTGAAAAAGCAAATGCCGGTACAAAAGCAGCAGCAAAAGCAAAAGCTGAACAGGAAAAAATGGAAAAGACTTTAAACGAAACTTATGGTTCAGCTAAAACTACTGCAAGCGGATTACGTTATATCATCGAAAAAGAAGGTGAAGGCGCAAATCCTACTGCAGCAAGTAATGTAACTGTTCATTACACAGGTTACTTATTAAACGGTAATAAATTTGATAGCTCTGTTGACAGAGGTCAGCCTGCTGTTTTTGGGTTAACCCAGGTAATTCCGGGTTGGACAGAAGGTTTACAATTATTAAAGCCAGGTGGAAAAGCAAAATTAATTATTCCGGCTAATTTAGGTTATGGTGCAAATGGTTATCCACCGGTTATACCGCCAAACTCATGGTTAGTGTTTGATGTTGAATTGATCAAAGTAAACTAATTAGGAATTTATATTTTTAAAAGGCTCTGCAGAAATGCTGAGCCTTTTGTTTTCTAACATATCCAATAAACTATTTACCAGGAGTGATTATTAAAAAAGACGATTTGATTGAAGAGGAATTACTATAATAACTAAGTTTTAATTATCTTAGAATAAAAAAAGAAAACATAAAATCATATTAAAATGAAAAAACTATTTTTATTGATCTCTGCCTTATCTGTTTTGAGCTTTGTAGCTGAAGCGCAAAAAAAAGAAAAGCAAAAATTAAGTAAATCAGACAAAGAATTTTTGGCGAAACAAGCCGATGGCCTTTATGCTAAATTTGAAACGAGCAGAGGAGATATTTATACAATGCTTGACAATAAACTAGCACCTATGGCGGTGGCAAATTTTATTGGTTTGGCAGAAGGAACTATGACAAATACTATTAAACCAGCAGGAACCCCTTATTATGATGGCTTAAAATTTCATCGTGTTATTCCGGGTTTTATGCTTCAGGGAGGTTGCCCGGCAGGAAACGGTTCCGGAGATCCGGGATATTCGTTTGAAGATGAGTTTGATTCAAGTAATGAATTTGCTAAAAAAGGTTATTTACGTGGTGTGCTTGCAATGGCAAACCGTGGCCCGAATACAAATGGTAGTCAGTTTTTCATCATGCATAAAGATTATGGGTTGCCATACAGTTATACCATTTTTGGTAACGTTTTACAAGGAATAGAAGTGGTTGACTCAATTGCTGCCACACCTCGTGGGCAAAACGATTTACCTGTAAAAGATCAGATAATTAATCATATCATTATTTTACGAAAAGGAAAAGAAGCCGAAGCGTTTGATGCGCCTAAAGTATTTGAATTTGAAAAATCAAATATTAGCGCTAAAGCATCGGCAAAAGTAAAAGCAGAACAGGAGAAAATAGATAAAGTGTTAAATGAAACATATGCTGCGGCTAAAACATCACCAAGCGGTTTAAGATATATTATAGAAAAAGAAGGAGATGGAGGCGCTATAAAAACAGGTGATAATATTAAATTACATTGTACTGGATATTTATTAAATGGCACTAAGTTCTGGTCATCTTATGATGGGACAGCTCAGCCTATAACAGTTCAATTAGGCGTTAGTCCAAGATTGATCCCCGGTATGGAAGAAGGTGTAACTTTAATTAAGCAAGGTGGTAACGCCAAGTTGATCATCCCTCCAGCTATAGGTTATGGAGCTGCCGGTTCTCCGCCTGCCATTCCGCCTAACTCCTGGTTGATATTTGATATTGAAGTATTAAAAGAAAATTAATCGAATAGTATGGTAAAGAGGCTCTGTAGAAATACGGGGCCTTTTTGTTTTTGTCCAGCTCAACTTGTTTCAGTATCTCACGAGGTTCTGAAACAAGTTCAAGGTGAACCAAAAACTAACAGCATGAAATTCTTTTGTATATTTAATTAATGCAAAACATCAAAACACGATTCATAACCAGTATCATTTTCTTTTTTTTGATATATACGGTGATGTTGTATGTAATTGCAAGAGCTGTATGTTTGGTAATAACGCACGATGAAGCCTATTCCTTTTATAACGTTAAGCATTTTTGGTATGTAGAAACTTTATGTACAGGTAATACACATTGGTTTAATTTTTTGGCAATGAAAACTGCAATTTTGTTTGGTTTAGAAAAAGCAAGTCAGTTACGTTGGTTCGCCGTTTTTTCATCTGCCGTATACCTTACGGTGGCCTATTTCTGGATCAGGTCATTGAAGGATCTGCCCACAAAGATATTTGCTTTTACGGTAGCTTTATTGAATCCATTTTTAATAGATTATTTAGGATTGGCCCGTGGTTATGCCACAGGACTTATGTTCGAAAGTTTGGCTATTGTTTGTGTTTGCATGGCAATCAAAAAGAGGGGCCTGGCTGCAGGTAAGGCAGGACGAAAAATAACTATACTTTCATTGTTCTTTGCAGGAATGGCGTCCATTGCCAATTTCAACTTCTTCTATTTTTTTGTAGCATTTGGTGCGCTCTATTTTTACAGGTTTTACCTAAAACAGGGTTTTGATTTTATACGCCAAAAATGGTTTTACCTGGAGCTGATCTATTGTTTCGGAATTTCCTTTTTGGTGCTACGGGCTTTAAAATTTATGACAGAATGCTCGAATGATATTGGAGAATATGGTGGGGATTCTTTAGTGACTTCGATCTTTGCAGGTTTTATAGATACGTTTTTGTATGGAAAATATAAACTGAGTTTGAGTGCAGTGGAAGTATGTGGGTATGTATTATTTTTACTACTTATGATCATGGCAACACATAGCATTGTTATGTTTCGAAAACATAAAAACACCTGGTATACCATAGCGAGTAGTCTGTTGGTGATCATGCTTGGTCTATGTGTTTTCAATAAATGGTGTTTTGATGTATTATATCCTACTTACAGAACAACGCTGATGTTTTACCCTTTAATTGCTTTAGTAATTGTTGGTTTTTTTAGCACAATAATCACTTATAAAAAGACAAAGGCTGCGTTGTTCTACGGCATCAGTATTTCACTCTTTGCTCATTTTGTAACAACCATTAACACAGGACGAACCTTTGATTATTATCAGCAGGAAGATTCAAAGAACTGTTTTGAATACCTCAAAAGCATAGGTGCAAAAAAAGTAGGGCTTTGCGGAGAGTTATTTGGCGTTTATCGCAATTATTATCAAATGACCGAAAAGTATAAATACCCTTTTGAAGCTGAAAGATTGAATACAGACGCCCTATTGCGGGATACCCGATATAGCGATGATATTATGAAAGACGAGTATCTGGTGCTATTCCCTCCTTATAACATGAGTTTTTATAAAGGAACGCCTATTCAGTTGAAAGGCATGAAGTATTATCAAAGCAGTGGTACTTTGGTAGTGCGGATATCTCATTAATCGCCCAAAATCAACCCTAAAATCTTATAAACACCTGTTTAAAAATCTCCTGAAAAAACAAGGTTTTTTCCGTAAATTTAGCATCTCTAAAAACAAACTAAATGACAACAGATAAATTTGTTTCCCGTCATAACGGTCCACGTGAAAATGAAATTAAACAAATGCTTGCTAAAATTGGTGTAGCATCAGTTGATGAATTAATTAGCCAAACGGTTCCTTCAGGTATCCGTTTAAAGCAACCATTGCGTGTAGCGCCGGCTATGAGCGAGTATCAATATGCCAAGCATTTAAAGGCTTTGGGTAAAAAAAATAAAGTATTCCGTTCTTACATCGGATTAGGATATTATAATAACATTTTGCCAGCTGTTATTCAGCGTAACGTTTTAGAAAATCCGGGTTGGTACACGGCTTACACGCCATACCAGGCCGAGATCGCACAAGGTCGTTTAGAAGCTATCCTGAATTTCCAAACCATGGTTATGGACTTAACAGCCATGCCAATTGCCAATGCTTCTTTATTGGATGAAGCTACAGCAGCTGCCGAAGCTTTATTTATGTTCTATAGTAACCGTAGCAAATCAAAAGTTGCTAATGGCGGAAAGAAATTTTTTGTAAGCAACACCGTATTTCCTCAAACCATTGATGTAGTGAGAACACGTGCAGTACCTTACGGTATTGAACTCGTTATTGGCGATGCAAACACCGCTTCATTGGATGATTCATTCTTCGGCGCTTTAATTCAGTACCCGGATATCAATGGTGAAGCAAACGACTATAAAACATTTGTAGCCAATGCACACGCAAAAGAAATACAGGTTGTGGTTGCAACCGACTTATTAGCTTTAGCTTTATTAACTCCTCCGGGCGAGTGGGGTGCCGATTGCGTTGTAGGTAACTCTCAGCGTTTTGGTGTACCATTAGGATATGGTGGACCTCATGCAGCATTCTTTACCTGTAAAGAAGATTACAAGCGTTTAATCCCGGGACGTATCATTGGTGTATCTGTTGATGCTGAAGGAAATCCTGCTTTACGCATGGCTTTGCAAACACGTGAGCAACATATCAAACGCGATAAAGCAACTTCTAATATTTGTACAGCACAGGCGTTATTAGCTATTATGGCTAGTATGTATGCAGTGTATCATGGACAAGAAGGCATCAAAGCAATTGCACAAAGTGTACATAATGCTACTAACTCTGTTGCAGAAGCTTTGAAACAAGCAGGCTTGAATATTAAAACAAAATTATATTTCGATACGATCATTGTGGAGTGTGATGCTGCAAAGGTTATTGCTGCTGCTGAAGCTAAAGAGATCAATTTCCGTTTTGTAGATGCAAAACATGTTGGTATCTCATTAGACCAAACTGTAGAGCAATCTGATCTGAATGATATTGTTTCTGTATTTACAAATGCTAATAATGAAGTTGCCTATAAAGCATCTTCTATGATCGCATCTTCAGCTGTAAATCGTACGTCATCTTATTTGACTCATCCTACATTTAATTCATATCACAGCGAAAGCGAAATGATGCGTTATATCAAACGTTTAGAGAATAAAGATCTGTCGTTGGTTCACTCCATGATCTCTTTAGGTTCTTGTACCATGAAATTAAATGCAGCATCAGAATTATTACCTATTACTTGGCCTGAGTTTGCCAGCATTCACCCTTTTGTTCCGGTTAACCAGGCGCAAGGTTATGCTGAGTTGATCGAACAATTAAATAAAGACCTTTCTGAAATTACAGGATTTGCCCGCATGAGTTTCCAGCCAAATTCAGGTGCCCAGGGCGAGTATGCCGGGTTAATGGTTATCAGAGCTTATCATATTGCTAACGGGCAACCTCACAGAAATGTAGCTTTGATCCCATCATCAGCACATGGGACTAATCCTGCATCAGCTGCAATGGCCGGTATGACCATCATTGTTACCAAATGCGATGAAAAAGGAAATATTGACTTAGCAGACTTACGTGCAAAAGCCGAACAACATAAGGATAATTTATCTTGTTTAATGGTTACTTATCCATCAACACATGGTGTGTATGAAGAATCTATTACCGAGATCACTAAAATGATCCATGATAATGGCGGATTGGTTTACATGGATGGTGCAAATATGAACGCACAGGTTGGCTTAACTTCGCCGGGTAATATCGGTGCTGATGTTTGTCACTTGAACTTACATAAAACATTCGCTATTCCTCATGGTGGTGGTGGCCCCGGTATGGGACCAATTGGTGTAGTTGAAAAATTAGTTCCTTTCTTGCCTTCTCATACAATTGTAAACACAAGTGGCGATAAAGGAATTACCGCAGTTTCTGCCGCACCTTATGGTAGCGCCTTGATCTTATTGATCTCTTACGGTTATATTAAAATGCTAGGCGCCGAAGGTTTAAAACAAGCTACAGAGATGGCTATTTTAAATGCTAACTACATGAAAGAGTTATTATCTGGAAGCTACAAAATTTTATATACCGGTAAGAACGGACGTTGCGCTCATGAAATGATCCTGGATTGTAATGAATTTAAAATGGCTTCAGGCGTTGAGGTAGCAGATATGGCAAAACGTTTAATGGATTATGGTTTCCATGCGCCAACGGTAGCTTTTCCTGTAGTGAATACCTTAATGGTGGAACCAACAGAATCTGAATCAAAGGCTGAACTGGATCGTTTTTGTGAAGCCATGATCTCTATTCGTAAAGAGATCCAGGAAATTATTGATGGTAAATTTGATAAAGCGGATAACGTGATCAAAAATGCACCACACACCTGTAAATTGGTTGTGGCGGATGATTGGAAAAAACCTTACTCTCGTCAAAAAGCAGCTTATCCTTTAAATTGGGTACGCGATAATAAATTCTGGCCAAGCGTTGCTAAAGTAGATAGCGCTTATGGTGATAGAAACTTAGTGTGTTCTTGCGCACCAATTGAAGCCTATATGGAAGAAGCAGTTACTGCTTAATAAATAATATCGTTTTAGGAAAACCTATGCTGTTTCAGCATAGGTTTTTTTGTATCTTTATTTTGTCTATGAGCATTAATACTGCATGAGAAAATTATTCACAATTGCTATATTTTTTAGTTGTATACTTTCTTTTTCTCAAAGGAGTATATTGGATAGTTTAAAACAGCAGGTTAAAATTCACCAGACTGAGGATACAACCAGGGCTTATTATTTAACGGAGCTTGCCTGGCAATATTTGGATTATTCTACAGATAGCGCCGGAATATATTCTAAAGCAGGTTTAATTTTATCTGACAAACTCAATTACATAAATGGAGTTATAGCCGCTAAAAGTGTAGATGGCCTTCTTTACAGAATCAGTAATCAACCTGATATGGCTATTAAAACCGGTAAAGAGGTTATTGAATTAAGATTGAAGTATGGTCCACCAACAAAACTGACCGGGGCTTATTCCAATCTTGGTTCAGCTTATATAGTAAAAGGCGATAATGCTAATGCTTTAAATTACCTTAACAAGGCATTGGAAAATGCTCAGCAATGGAAACAAATTGAAAACCAGATCCTGATCCTCGCCAATATTGGTATTGTTTATGAAAACTCAGAATTAAATGATCTTGCCTTAGAGACGTTTCAAAAAGCCGTAGTGATCAATAAACAGTTAAGCGGTGAGAATAGAGAGATACAACAGGCGCAGTTATATACAAATATTGCCAGCCTTTATCATAAGCGTAAATGGTTTAAGGAAGCTTACAAATATTATAAATATGCTTACGGCAAATATAAAAAGGATGATAATATACGTCAGATGAGCATAGTTGCGTATAATTTGACGAGTACTACAAGGCAGCTTCATGATCTCAAATCCTGCCAGTATTTTTTAAGTGAAATGCGATCGATAAGCGAGCAGTTAAAAGAAGATGAATACACAGCGACATTTTATTTAGCAAATAGTAATTATTTATTAGAAGTTAATCGGTACGAAGAAGCCTTGATCGAAGTTAACCAAGGCCTTGCTTTAGTTGACACAGTTAACTCGCTGGAAACCTATTCTATTTTATTGGGAATAAAATCTGATTGTTATAGATATCTTAAGGAATATAAAAAGGCACTGGAACTTGCCGACCAGGGATTAAGAGTAATTTTAAAAACCGATCATAAAGGTGAAATATCAAGCATTTATTATAGTAAATCTGAAATATATAAAGGGTTGAATGATTTTAAAATGGCGTTATACTATTACGGAAAGGCAGTTGAAAACAAAGATTCGATCAATAATGAATCCTTTGATACACGAATAGCAACTTTAAATTCCTTTAATCAATTGGATAGGAAAGAGAAAGAGTTGGAACTTTCAAATAAAGAAAAAGAAAAGGTTTCTAGCGAAAATAAAAGACAAACTACTTTACTGATCGCAGGAAGTATAGTAGGTATATTGGTGTTGATCTTTCTTATATTTAGTGTACGTGCATATAAAATAAAACAAAAGGATAACGTTTTGTTAAGTGAAAGTAAAAAGGAGATCGAGCACCAAAAGGAAATGGTAGATGAAAAACAAAAAGAGATCGTTGATTCTATTAACTACGCCTTACAAATTCAAAAAACACTGATTGCCAATCACGATTTTGTGAACCAAACCATTCCTGATAGTTTTGTGTTCTTTCAGCCCAAAGATATTGTGAGTGGTGACTTTTACTGGGCTACTAAAAAAGACAAACGATTTTATTTAGCAGTATGTGATAGCACAGGGCATGGTGTTCCTGGCGCTTTTATGAGCTTATTGAACATTAATTATTTAAACGAAGCGATCAAAGAAAAAAATATTTTAAAACCCAATGAAGTGTTTGATCATGTGAGAAAACGCTTGATCGAAACCATCTCACAAAATGGCAGACAGGATGGCATGGACGGCGTCTTAATATGTATTGAAGATGGAAGTAATGTAATTTCATACGCAGCTGCAAACAATGCACCCGTATTGATCTCAGGTGATCGGTTGTCGGAATTAAAATGCGATAAAATGCCTGTTGGAATTGGAGAAAAGACAGAATCTTTTACTGAGTTCTCTTTTGAAGTTAAAAAAGGAGATGTGTTATATTTATATACCGATGGCTATGCTGATCAGTTTGGCGGACCTCAGGGTAAAAAGTTCAAGTACAAACAACTGGATACTATTTTGAAAGACACTTATAAATTGCCGGTTGAAGAACAGGAAGCTATCTTAAGAGAAAAGTTTGAAAAATGGAAAGGAACATTGGAACAGGTAGATGATGTTTGTATTTTAGGAATTAGAATTTAAGGAAGTGATGATAAAAATCCTGGCCATAATATATTGTATACTTTCTGTGTTTTCACTTACAGGGCAACATGCTGCTAATATTGAAAAATTAAGGAAAGAACTGCACGGAAATATTCATGATACAGTGCGTGTGAAAAAGATCTCGGAACTTTCTTCCGAGATCTCTGAACAAGGCGATGCAAAATTGGCGCTTATCTGGGCAAAAATGGCGGTAGAACTGGCGCAAAAAAATGCTTACCGGACACTGGATTGGTCATTATTCAATAGAATGGCTTGTTGCTATTTAGCAGTTTCCAAATACCCTGAAGCCATTGAGTACCATCAAAAAGCTTTGCAGGTAGCCACTGAATCAAATAATAAGATAAAGATAGCTGCTACGTATAATAACATTGGTATTGTTTATTATAACCTTGCCGACTTTAATAAAACGATCGATTATTTCCAAAAGAGCCTCAAAATGCAGGAAGAGCTTGGCAGACAACGCGAAGTGGCGGCAACCATAGGTAATATAGCAGTTGTGTATGCCGAATTGGGTGAAGACAGTCTTTCATCGATCTATCAGCAAAAAAGTTTTGACATGCATCAAAAGATGAATAACAAGACAGATATGGCTGCATCATTAAATAATTTAGGAACTCTAAGTCGGAAAAAGCGAGAATTTAAGAAAGCGTTAGAGTATCATAAGAAAGCATTGTTTATAGCTACTGGCTTGGATGAGAAAGAAGGAATGAAACTTACTTATTCAAATATAGGAAGTGTTTATCTGGATATGAATATTCCTCAGGAAGCATTAGATATGTTTTTTAAGAGCATCACCTTTACCGATGAAGCTACTGATAAAAAAGATATGGCTGCATTGTATACCGGTATTGCACAGGCATATCAAAAAATGAAAAGAACAGAACAAGCTGTTATCTATTTCGAAAAAGCCTTCGATCTTTCAAAAAGTGCAGGTAACCTGAAAGAGCAAAAGGAATCAGCAGACGGATTATATGCGATCTATAAAGATAGTAAGGAATATAATACAGCATTATCATATCATGAAATAGCACGAAAATTGAATGATAGTATTTTCAATGTTTCAAAAAACGAATCCTTTAATAGTTTAAAAACACAGTTCGCCCTGGATAGACAAGAAGTTGACTTAAAAACAAAAGCTGATGTTTTGCTTCAAAAAAAGGAAGAAGAAAAAGCAAAACAACAAACCATTACCTACATTGCTTTGGGAATACTTGCCCTGGTTTTCGTTTTTTCATATATCATTTTGCAGCGATTTAGAATTACCAAAAAGCAGAATGCAATTATTGAAAGCCAAAAGATCATTGTAGAACACAAGAATAAAGAAATAACAGATTCCATTATCTATACTAAACGTATACAACAGGCAATAATTCCACCTGTTGAGTTAGTCGAACGTAGTTTTCCGGACAGTTTTATTTATTTTAAACCAAAGGATATTATTGCCGGAGATTTTTACTGGATGCAGCAGGCAGGCGATCATGTTTATTTTGCCGTTGCCGATTGTACAGGACATGGTGTGCCTGGCGCTATGGTTAGCATAGTATGTAGCAATGCTTTGAACAGTGCATTAAAAGAATTTGGACTAAGGGATACCGGAGTCATTTTGGATAAAACAAGGGAACTGGTAATTGAAACTTTTGAAAAAAGTGGTGAAGAGATCAAGGATGGTATGGATATCAGTTTAATTAAGATCCGTGCAATAAACGAAGGTAGTTCGAAAATAGTATTAGAATGGAGTGGGGCAAATAACTCATTATGGTATATCGAAAATAATAGCTTCAAAACTATTAAATGTGATAAACAGCCGGTTGGTAAAACCGACAATCCTAAGCCATTTACGAGTCATATTTTTGAGGTGGAAAAAAACACAGTGCTATATCTTTATACGGATGGCTATGCTGATCAGTTTGGTGGCCCTCAGGGTAAAAAATTTAAATACAAACAACTTGAATCTGCGTTAATAGCTATTCATCATTTGCCTTTAAAAGAACAGAGAGATATCCTGCAGAAAAAATTTGAAGATTGGAAAGGTGTGTTGGAGCAAGTAGATGATGTATGTATCATCGGCATAAAAATGTGATTCATTAAAGACTCACACTCGAACGTGCTTTACTTTCTTCAGGAAGTTGCGCGATCTCGAACCAATACTGTATGAAATTTTTAATAGATAGATCAGTTAATGCATTTGTAAGCGGTTTGTTAATAAAAGTACTGGCACCATGGGCATAACATTGTTTGATCAGATCTGGTTGCGTATTTTCTCCTAATACAATTACAGGAATATGTTTGATCGCCTCTACACTTTTGATGTCTTTTAAAACAGAGAAGCCTGTTTCCGGTATCGAATTCATCGATAACAAAATAATAGACGGTAATGTATTAGATCGCATTTGGTCTTTTAAGAATAGTACAACTTCATTACTGAATTTCAGAAACTCATAGGAAATTTCAGAAGAATCAAAATATCCGCTGCTTAATTCCCTGTCATGCTCATCGTTTTCAAGCATCAATATGTAGCCTTTGTTAGTCATGTTTTTTATAATAAAGATAGTGAAAAAATTAGTGAATTGGAACCTTGTCTTTTTGGGTAATTATTATTTTATCAAGGTCGATAGCGCCTGTTTTTAGCTGTAATAAAACTGTATTAGCTCCAACTACGTAATTGCTTTTAAGTTTAATCTTATGCCATTTCCATGATGTTGTAACCGGTAATTTTTCGGTTTGTTGCGCGTTTAATTTTGCACTTTTTAATATGAGAGATATTTCGCCATTACCTTTATATTTTATCCAAATAGAGTTGTCAAAATGGTCGTTGTTCCTTTGAGTAAACTTATATGGAATGGCTGTGGTTTTAGTCAATGAAAGATATGTCGTAAAATTTGTGAAGTCAGCCCCTTCATTTTCATTAACGGTTGTAAGTTGTTTATTTGATAATAAGGTGTCAGCTACTTCTGCTTCAAAATAAAAATCTTTCGACCAATGATCGGGGTGCGCATTCTCATGCCAGGAGTCTAGTTGATAGAATAGTACTTTTCCTTCATTAGTTTTTTCATATACATATACACTACCTTGTCTTCTTATTTCAAAACTAAATTCCTGATTGACGATAGTTATGTTAACATTTCTCTTTTCAGGAATTTCTCCTGCTTCATTCGAAAAAGGCTGATAGCTACCACATATCACGTACTTTTCTTTTTGGTTGTGTTTTCTTACAGTAACTAATACATGTTTATCGTTTGTTTTATAAGTAATAATCGGTGTTTTTTCGATATCAAATAAAACGTTCCCATCCTTTAAAACATCCTCAAACCTACTGGTAACCGCTTGCGCGTATGCTGGTATAACCGCCTGCCAGGCCCATTTTGCCGGGTCTGTGTAGGGCTTTGATAGACTGAAGTAACCTACGTAATAAAATTCAGCACCCAAGCCGGCCAGGCATTTCAATAAGCCAAGCCATTGCCCGGGTTGTATATCCTCTTCCTGAACCTTCGACCAACCCGCTGCTACAAAGGGACTAAATAAATGATCTCCAGCTTTTACTTCTTTTTTTCTACCCGATTCTATCCATTTCCATCCATGCCATGGCCCATCCCAGTCTTTCCAGTTCCTTGGCCAACGGGGATAAAAGTCGGGAGTAGAATAATAATTGCCATTAACAGGTGTCATCGATCTTTTCATCACAGCCCATTCAAAACAATTGACAGGCCCCCCTTCGTTAGCATAAAAATTAAATTTGGTGTTTTTTAATTCTGGGATCTCCTTCATAAAACAGTCGGAATACACTTTTCTTAAATGTAATTTCCTTTCAGCCATGAATTCTTCCCAGGTTTCGTTCTTTAATATTTTTTTTAACTGAATCATTACCGGATCTTTTTGTATAGCTTCTAAAAGATATGGTCCCGGTGGCTCTTCTCCGTTTTCATTGATCAGATCTATTGGCCTTGTCAAATATTTTACCATACGGTTTAAATAATATTTTTGTGTATGACCATCAATTTGAATTAATGAGTCGGGAAATACAAAGTTAATTTCTCTTTTTGCCCTACCATAAAAATCAAAATCAATATATAACGAGCTATCCAGACTTTTAGAAAGGATAGCGGCTTTGCCGAAGGAACTATACCCTGCAGCTTTAGGCCTTACCTGCATCCAAAGCGTAATTACATGTAAGGGTACATCCGGCCGCTCATTTGCCAGGTTAATGAATAACGGACATCCGTTAATTTTTGGACCACTAAAGCTTACACCTGCGTTTGGTATAACTATGCCATAGTGCCAGTTAGTTATGAGTTCCTTTTGAATTTGAACTGCGTTCTCGAACATTGTATTTTTGTTTATGCCCTTTCGCCCATTGCCACCCATATAGTAAGGGTCCATCCAGTTAAACAGATGTAGTAATTTATGAGTAGGCAAATAGCGAGGCAGAGGATAAGATGTTAATTGTTGAATAACCGACTGGGAAGTATCCGGGTAGCCTTTGGGGTATTGTAACGGATCTATGTTTTTAACAGTTTGATCAGTATGAATTGTAAAACAAAGACTTAAACAAACAAATATGATAATTAGATACTTCATGTTTATTTTATGTAATAATAATAATTTTTTTCCACTTAAAATTCTGTTTCTTTGTATTTGAAATGTCATTATTCATCACCTCTTTAAATTCGGGAAGTAACGGTAACTGTTATTATGTTGGAAACAGCCAGGAAGCCATTTTGGTTGATGTGGGAATTTCCTGCAAGGAAGTGGAAAAAAGAATGGGACGTTTAAATTTATCCATTCCCAAAGTAAAAGCTATTTTCATATCTCACGAACATAGCGACCATATAAAAGGTTTACAAACATTATCAAAAAAGTATAACATCCCTGTTTATATTACACAGGCTACCTTAAATAATTCTCATTTGGTTTTAGAGAATACACTCATTAGATCATTTAAAGCTTATGAGAAAATTGTAATTGGAAATCTGATCATTAACCCTTTTCCCAAGCGTCACGATGCATCTGATCCTTATAGTTTTATTGTAGAAGGAGATGGAGTTAAAATAGGCGTATTGACCGACATTGGCTCTTCTTGTGAGCATGTTGTCGATAATTTTAAACAATGCCATGCTGCTTTTTTAGAAGCTAATTATGACGAACATTTATTGGAAAAAGGTCATTATCCTTATTATCTTAAAAATCGTATTCGTAGTGACAAAGGGCATTTATCGAACCGACAGGCATTGGATCTTTTTGTAAACCATAAACACGAAAGTATGAGTCATGTGATCCTGTCACATTTATCAAAGGATAATAATTGCCCCATGCTTGTAAAAGATCTGTTTACACAACACGCAAAGAATACACAAGTTATTGTGGCTTCGCGGTTACAGGAGACAGAAGTATTCCATATTACACATAATCCAATAGCAGATGAACGGAGAGCAGTTTTTCAGGCTGTTCAAACTACTTTATTTTAAACAACGGAGTTTTCATTTAGTGAAATTGTTCCTTTTTCAGCATCGATGCTTGCATTAATCCCTAACGGTAGCGTTAATTTATTTTCAATGTGTCCTATCATGGCACCATAAAAAGCAGGAATACCAAGTGGTTGGATGTGTTGCAATATCAC
Source organism: Bacteroidota bacterium (assembly GCA_040386075.1). Classification (GTDB taxonomy): domain Bacteria; phylum Bacteroidota; class Bacteroidia; order B-17B0; family Aurantibacillaceae; genus UBA4416. The sequence continues at coordinate 74,294 of JAZKGE010000013.1, read as the reverse complement.
TTCATGAAATGTAAATGATTTTAAAGGTTCTTCGGCAAGGCACTTGGCACATTTACCAAATACAAGTCCGCTGATCGAATTTAAAACACCAGATAATTTAAGTTGCGTTAGCATACGATCAATGCTATATGGTTCTTCTTTCACCTCCTCTAAAAACAAAATTTTATTTTTCCAGTCAGGCAAATAACCACTTCCTATAAGAGACGTGAGAACCGTTAAATTGCCCCCAATTAGTTCTCCTGTTACCTTTCCGGGATTTATCATAGTCGGTCTGTTTTCAGTAACTGGGTTTTCAGGAAATACATAAGGTTTAGAGGTCATTACCACATTTAAAAAAACCGATCTTGTAAAATCATTCCAGCCTGAGTTTCCAACAGGACCATGAAAAGTTATAAGCCCTGTTTTTGTTGTAATAGCAATTAACAGCGTCGTGATGTCGCTAAAACCGATCAGTATTTTCGGATTCTTTTCAATTAAATCGTATTCTATTTTATCTAAAATTCTTGCACAACCCCAGCCACCTTTCATACAAAATATACCTTTCACTTCTTTATTTGCAAAAAAATCATTGAGTTCATGAGCACGTAGTTCATCCATGCCTGCAAAGTATCCAAATTTTGCGGTCAGGGTTTTCCCAAGAATTACATTAAAACCAATATTTTTTAAGATCGCGCTGAACGTCTCTATTTGTGTTTCATCCCAAATGGCCCCAGCCGGAGATGTAATGGCAATTGTATCTCCGGCTTTTAAAGCTTTAGGTTTTATTTTTCCTTTTTCGGGATTTGAGATTTGGGAGAAAGTTTCAGAAGGGATCAATAAACCTGCTGCAGCCAATAATCCGGTTGATTTAATAAAGCGACGGCGTGAGTTCATGTTGTTAGTTAGATAACATCAAAGTAGGAAAAAAATGAAAACTAACCAAACAGGATCATCTATTCTGGTTTTTTATTTAGCTTTGATCCTGAAATGATTGGGCGAACGATCTCTTTATATAAAACTTCTTTTACGGGACTCTCAAAAGAGGCCTGGTTGCTTTCTTTTATCATGCTTATCAATAGAAGTGGCACGATGGTATTGCCATTTATGACACTTTATTTAACCGGTCCCGAAATGAACCGTACCCTGAGTGAAGCAGGATTCGTAATGGGTTTGTTTGGATTGGGATCTATTGTGGGCGCTTATTTTGGAGGAAAATTTTCTGATAAGATCGGGTTTTATAAAGTGCAATTGTTTACTCTGCTTTTTGGCGGTGTATTCTTTATTATTCTTGGTCAGCTCAAATCATATCCTTTGATCTGTCTATTCTCTTTTTTATTGAGTTTGATCAACGAAGCTTTCCGTCCGGCAAATTCATCAGCCATTGCTTTTTTTAGTACTGTCGATAACCGAACGCGTTCATACTCCTTAAACCGGCTGTCTATTAATCTTGGCTGGGCTGTTGGCGCTTCTATTGGTGGATTAATTGCAGCCTATAATTATGAATTATTATTTTGGGTTGATGGCATCACTAATATAATAGCAGCTATCCTCTTATTCTATATGCTAAAACCCGACATTAGAATCAAAAAAGGAACAAATAAAGATATAGAAATAACAGTGGTAAAGTCGGCTTATAAAGACAAGGTCTATTTGTGGTTCCTGGTTCTTGTTACGTTATTTTCCTGTTGTTTTGTGCAGTTATTTACAACTATTCCTAAGTATTTCCGGGACGACCTTCAGTTAAATGAAAAATATATTGGTTTGATCATGGCTATCAATGGGATCATCATTGTAGCTATTGAAATGATATTGATCTATATTTTGGAAAAAAGGAATAAAAATATGCAGTACATCATTATTGGTTTGATACTGTGCGCTTGTTCTTTTTTATCTTTATTGATACCTGGTCCGGCTAAATTAATTTCGCTGATCATGATCCTGTTCATTACCATTGGTGAGATCATGTCGATGCCTTTTATGAATAGTTTTTGGATCGAACGCTGTAATGACAACAATAGGGGGCAATACGCCGCGCTGTATACTATTGCCTGGGGAACAGCTAATGTACTGGGTCCTTATTTGTGTTCTGCTTTGGTTGATGCTACTAACTTTAAAGTAATGTTTGTTGTTTTAGGGCTAACACTTCTAATAACAAGCCTGGGCTTTGCCAGATTATCTGAAAAACAATAATCAGCCGGGTATATATCATAAATGTTTTGTATTTTCAGTCTTACAAAACCTATATGCGTTTTATAAAATATCATTTTACGGTAGCAGTATTGTTTTTAGTTTGCTGTGTGCAGGCTAAGGGCCAGCCTTTATCTTCCGATAGTCTTATTCAAAGAGCAGGAAAAACCTATCAAAATGATCCATCGTTGGCATATAATTATGCAAAACAAGCCATTGTAAAAGCAAAGACCGAAAGGTCAGACGTCAATCTTGGGAGAGCTTATGAGATCCTGGGTATCTCTTTAGATTATTTGGGGCATCTGGATTCTGCTTTGATCTACTTTGACCGGTCCATTGATATTTTAAAACATGTTTCTGATGCATACTACGTAGGTAGAGTATATGTGTCAAAAGCTAATAGTTTATATTATCTCAACAAAAACAAGGAAGCTTTAAATTATTACTTGTCAGGATTAGAGATAATGAAAAAATCTGATCATAAAAAAGACGAAGCTGCTTGTTTGATGGGTATTGCAAATGTGTATTCTGCCATGAAGTTCAATAATCAATCATTAAAGTATTATTCTCAGGCTCTTATTATTTATCAGGAATTAGATGAACCTAAAGGCGAGTCTTACATTTTGACAAATATTGCGGTTGTATATGGTTCTATGGGAATTGTTGAGAAGGAAATGGAGTATGAAGCAAGGTCGTTACGCATAAAAGAAAAATTAAATGATGAACACGGTTTGGTATATTCTTATAGCAATATGGCAAAACTCATGTGTTCATCTAAGAAGAAAGATTCGGCTTTGTATTTTGCGAATAAAGCGATCGCAACTTCAAAAAGGATCAATAATCTGGATTTTCTTACCAGTTCTTATAAATCTCTGGGAAATGTTTATTACGTATTTGAGGAATACGATAAAGCGATCGAGTATGATAAGCTGGCATTGGAACTGTCACGTAAAACAAAGCATTCCCGTTTGGAGCATGGTTTGCTAAAGAGTATAAGTGATATTTACATGAGAACGGGTAATTACAAGGAAGCAGCAAATACGCTTTTAGAATTTATTAAGATCAATGATAGTATCAATAGCCTTGAATCAAAAAAGTCATTTAATGAGTTACAAACACAGTATGAGACTGATAAAAAAGAAAAAGAAATTTCTTTGTTAAACGAGCGTGATAAAAAACGGGAAGTTGTTATCTATTCCATTATCGGTTTAAGTTTACTGCTTGGTATTTTATCATTTGTTTTATTCAATCGTTTCAGATTAAAAAAGCGTGCCGCCAATGAACTCGAAATCCGGAACGCTGAGATCTCTAAACAAAAATATATCATTGAAGAAAAACAAAAAGAAATTACAGATAGCATTCATTATGCTAAACGTATTCAAAATACCTTGTTGGCCCATAAGGATTTTGTAAATAAGTTTATTCCTGATAATTTTGTTTTATTTAAACCAAAAGATATTGTGAGCGGTGATTTTTATTGGGCTGCAGAACATAATGATAAATTTTACCTGGCAGTTTGCGACAGTACAGGGCATGGTGTGCCCGGAGCATTTATGAGCTTATTGAATATTGGTTTTTTAAGCGAGGCTATCAAAGAAAAGGATATTGCTAAACCTAATGAAGTGTTTAATTATGTCAGGAAACGTTTAATAGAAAGCATGGGGAATGAGGGACAAAAAGATGGAATGGATGCTGTGTTGATCTGTATCGATAAAAAGGAAAGATCAATAAGTTATTCTGCTGCCAACAATGAACCCATTTTATTGAGAAACAACGAACTTGTTAAAATGCCAAAAGATAAAATGCCTGTTGGTCATGGCGAAATTATTAAAGATTTTAATTTATATACGATCAACTATAAGGAAGGCGATCTGCTTTATTTATATACTGATGGTTTTGCCGATCAGTTTGGCGGACCAAAAGGAAAGAAATTTAAATACAAAGCACTAAATGAATTGTTAGTTTCTATTCACCGGCTAACACTCGTTGAGCAACACAACCAATTAAATACTAAAATAGCCGATTGGATGGGAAGCCTGGAGCAGGTAGACGATATTTGTATTATGGGAATTAAGTTTTAAACCAAACTATACTAATAAAATCTGTAACCGATAGTTCCCTGTAACCATACATTTTTATAACGCGGGTTTGTAGAGCTTCCGTCACCGTTGTTATATTGTAAGTCGAACCCTGTTCTACCCGAAAGAACCAGATGCCTTATATTAATATCAAAACCACCCACTGCTGCTAACAAATTCTTTTGAATATTACTGTTATCAAATTGCTGGTTATGATCTATGCTACTATTATCAAAAACATATTCGTCGTTTTGATTTAGTAAGTAAGAATATTGAATACCTGCTAATAACGAGAAAAATCTTACTGGTTTAATTTGTAATTGTAAAGGGATGTCTAAAAAGGTTGTGGTTCTGTTCAAAGTATATTTTTCGTTATTCACTGTTCCGCTTCCAACGAAACCTTTTTGTGAGATCAGTACTTCAGGCTGTAAACCTATAAAGCCGCCAATTGGAAGAGCAGCAAATATGCCCCCTGCAAATCCTGTTTTAGGGTTTGCTACAAAGTTCAAACCTTGTGTATCATATACGTTAGAGTTATTTAAACCCGCTTTTAAACCAAATACAAATTTTCGCTTGGCTTCTCTGGATGAGATGTTATCCCGATCTCTTTTGGAAGACGGCGGTGCTTCGTTTTCTTGTGCTGTCGCTGTTAATTGAAATGCAAATAACAATACAACTATTTTTAGTGTTTTCATTTGTTCTGGCTTTTAGCATAGGTGCCATTACTGTGCTTTTTGAAAATATTATACCATGTATGATTTTATCGGCTTTACTCACTGTATATCGAAAAATAACGGTACAACCTTTATAGATAGGCTATTTTATGTAGATAATTGAGGAAATAATGTGTATCAAATGCCGCATTTTCTTTACATAATTCTTTAGAATTAAGTTTTAAAACCATTATATTTGGTGAAACGCCAAATTTATGTTCAGGAATTTTATTATTGTTTTTTTGGTTTTCTCTTGCCTTTTTTCAGCGGCACAGAAAAAGTCTAAATTCGATAATCTATTTGATTCTGCTAATAAGTACGAAGATAGAGATTGGAATCTCAGTTTTTATTATGCTAAAATGGCGATGGAAAATCAAACCAAAGCTACCTCTTACGAAGATATTATAAGTTTGAATGTGATCTACGACAACCACTATGAGAAACTAAATATGCTGGATTCGTCGTTTGCAGTTACAAAAAGATCTCTTAGACTGGCCACTGAAAATAATGATACAACGCTTATTGCCTATAGTCATATTAATATGGCTAACATCTATGTAGCTGCCGGAAACTATGAATCAGCCATTCAAATGTTTAAAAAGGCTCTTTCGATCTTAATTAAGAGAAATGATATATTACAGGTTGCTAATACTTATTATAACCTCACAATGCCATACTCAGAAATGAACATGTGGGATTCTGTTTCTTACTATGTAGAGAAGGCATCTGTAAATTATAAAAAAATAAACAATTATTCAGGTCTCGCACTCTGTTATGATGTTTATGGAACCGAGGCCGACCGCAAAGGTAACTATAAAGAGGCCGTTAAATTTTACGAGTTGGAAATACAGAATTTTAAATTAGCAAATGAGGAAGCTAACCTGATCATACCTTATCAAAACATTGCTGATACTTATTTAAAATGGAAAGACTTTGTTAATTGTAAAAAATACCTTGATCTTGGGATGAACCTTGCGATATCGCTGGGCTCTAAAGCAGATATTTATGAAATATCACTTATTTACAGTAAATATTTTGAGGAGATTGGGGATTATAAGCAAGCAAATATTTACATGAAGCGCTATTACCAGGGAAAGGATACCATCGTTAATACCCAACTTAAAATTGAAATGTCAGATCAAAAAAGTGAATTTGACAGAGAAAATGCCAAAGCACTTTTTACGATCCAAAAATTGGAAGCAGAAAAACAACTAAAGTCCAAACAAGCGATTACTTGGGGTTTGATTGTATCATCCGTGTTTTTTATCATCGTGTTGATATTATCGGTTAATCGTTACCGTTCCAAACAAAAGTCATATGTGGAGCTGAATGAATATAAAAACCAGTTGATTATTCAAAAAGAAAAGGTTGAGCTTACTCAAAAGGAGATCATTGACAGTATTAACTATGCCAAACGCATACAAAATACAGTATTGGCCAATAAAGATTTCCTTGATGGTTTTGTAAAGGATAGTTTTATTTTGTTCAAACCTAAAGATATTGTGAGCGGTGATTTTTATTGGGCTACACAAAAGGACAATTATTTTTATTTGGCTGTATGTGATAGTACAGGGCACGGTGTTCCAGGGGCATTTATCAGCTTATTGAATGTTGCTTTTTTAAGCGAAGCTATCAATGAAAAAAACATTACAGAGCCTAATCTTGTTTTTAATTACGTACGTGACCGCTTGATAGGTAGTGTTAGCAAGGAAGGGCAAAGTGATGGTTTTGATGGTACACTTTTAAGGTTAAATTGCAGTACAGGTGAATTGGTTTATGCTGCTGCAAATAGCGGCCCCGTTTTGATCTCAGAGAGTAATTCGGCAAGTAAGTTTGTAGAACTTCCAAAGGATAAAATGCCTGTTGGACAATATGAGCAAATGCCTTCATTTAATTTATATACAATTGATCACTCCAAAAATGACCTGTTGTATTTTTACACAGATGGCTTTGCTGATCAGTTTGGTGGCCCAAAAGGTAAAAAATTTAAGCGCAAACAACTTAACGAAAGTTTAATGGCCATTCATCAGTTACCTTTGGTGGAACAGGATAGACGCCTGGATAAATTGTTTACCGACTGGAAAGGAAACCTGGAACAGATAGATGATGTTTGTATTTTAGGAATACGTATTTAAACATCATTTTTTGGCAGAGATCATTTCACTAACAATCTTAGCGCTTAATAATCCTAAAGGAATTCCACCACCCGGATGTACGCTGCCTCCACAAAAGTACATGTTCTTAATTCTACTGCTGTTATTGGCATGCCGTAAAAACGCCGCATATTTATTATTGGATGAATTGCCGTAAAGCGAACCTCCCGAAGAGCTTGTACGTTGTTCTATCAGGTAAGGATCCAGCATATCTTCAACTTCAATATATTGTTCAATGTCTGTTTTTAAAACACGATTGATCTTGGCAATAATATGTTTTCGCATCTCCTGAACATACTTCACAGGCCCACCTGATGTATTGTGCGGCACATTGATCATTACAAACCAATTTTCGCAACCTTCCGGCGCATCACCGGGCGTAACTTTAGAAGTAATGTTAATGTATGTAGTTGGATCATGATATGGCTTTTGTTCTCCAAACACTACTTTAAATTCTTCTTCACCATTATCGCTGAATAAAATATTGTGTAAACCAAGCTCTTTGAATTCTTTTTTTATTCCCCAATAAAATATCAACGCTGATAAAGATTTTTCTTGCTCCAGGATCTTCGTAGGATAATATTTCTTATCAAGGAGTTTAGTATACACGTGTTTAATATCGGCATCACTCACCACAATATCTGCTTTGATATTTCCCGTAGAGGTTATAACTCCAACTGCCGTATCATTTTCTGTTTGTATCTGTACAACACGTGTATTCATTTTATATTCTACTCCAAGTTTTATACTTAAATTATATAAATGCATGGTAATATCGTGCATGCCACCTTTGGGTGCAAATGCACCAATGTTGTGTTCTAAATGCGCAATGATATTAATGATGGCTGGAGCCTGATATGGATCTGATCCATTATACGTTGCAAAACGATTAAAGAGTTGTACCGTTTTTAGATTTTTAAAACGATTTGTATTAACCTCATTCATGGTCTTTCCCATTTTTAATTTCCCAATATTTAAAATGGCCTTTGCAGTTTTTAAATTCAAAAAATTAGATAATTTATGCAAGGACTGTTGCATGAAAAGGTCAGCAGTTAATTCATATGCGGTAGCACTGTATTTCAATTGTTCAAAAACGGATTCTTTGCTTTCACCCAATTTATTCGCAACCTCAGTTGCAAATTTTTCTTTATCCGTGTAAGCAATTAACCGGGTACCGTCTTCATAAAAATAATTACAGATCTTATCTAAACTCAGGTACTCAAATTTCAGATCCTGTTTACTTATTTTGGTTAGGTCTTCAATTAAATAAGGTAATGTGAAAACAGAAGGTCCCATGTCAAACCGGTACTTTCCTAATTGTTGAGCTGTTAATTTTCCGCCAACATAGTCATTGGCTTCCACTACGGTTATATTAAAACCTGCTGCACCAAGTCTTACAGCAGCAGCTAATCCTGCTACTCCTGAACCTATAATGACGATGTGCTTTTGCATGAGATTATTGAAATTTCTGCTTTCCTAAATATTCCGTAAGTTTAAACATTATTTTACAGTTTTTTTATAGTACACATGTCTAAAAAAGTTACGATCATAGGTTCAGGATTTTCTGGTATGGCAACAGCTTGTTATTTGGCTAAAGCGGGCTGCGATGTAACTGTTCTTGAAAAGCATGACAGAGTAGGCGGCAGGGCAAGACAATTTGAACAGGATGGTTTTGTATACGACATGGGGCCAAGCTGGTATTGGATGCCGGATATTTTTGAGAAATTCTTTGCTGATTTCGGTAAAAAAGTTTCTGATTATTATGAACTGGAACGGTTATCACCTTCATACCAGGTTTTTTATAAAGATGGCCCTTTGGAAATACCAAGCGATATAAATGAGCTTTATGCGATGTTTGAACATCTGGAAAAAGGAAGTGCAGAAAAATTAAAGCTATTTTTAAAGGAAGCGCAGTATAAGTACCAGGTAGGGATGCATGATCTGGTTTATAAACCAGGTTTGTCATTAATGGAGTTTATGGATGCACGCTTTTTAGCCGGTATTTTTAAGCTGGATGTTTTTCAATCTATCTCGTCACATATTCGAAAATCATTTTCCAATACCAAAATAATTCAACTGTTGGAGTTTCCTGTTTTGTTTTTAGGCGCCTTGCCTCAAAATACACCGGCTTTATACAGCCTGATGAATTATGCGGATATGGTAGGAGGAACCTGGTATCCAAAAGGAGGAATGGTGAAAATTGTGGAAGGAATGCACAAACTAGCTATTGAACTGGGCGTAAAATTTGAATTGACTGCCGATGTGGCGAAAATAGAAGTGGAGGATAAACTGGTAACATCCGTATTATGTAAAAATGCAAAAAGTAGAATGGATGTTGTTGTGTCAAGCGCTGATTACCATTTTACGGAACAAAAATTACTGGATGAAGAATACAGAAATTATTCTTCGGCGTATTGGAACACACGAAAAATGGCACCATCCAGCTTGATATTTTATGTAGGTGTTAATAAACAATTACCAAACTTGCTACATCATAATTTGTTTTTTGATGAAGATTTTAATGCGCATGCCCAGGAAATATATACTGACCCCAAATGGCCAACAAAACCTTTATTTTATGTGAGTTGCCCATCAAAAACCGATAAATGCGTAGCGCCACATGGAAAAGAAAATTTATTTATTCTAATTCCAATTGCCCCTGATCTGAAAGATGATGTTAAAACAAATGAATTGTATTTTAAGATGGTGATTTCGCGTATCGAAAAACACATCGGAATGGCTTTTAAAAATGATATTGTTTTCAGAAAGGATTTTGCAACAAGTGATTTTATCAAAGAATATAATTCCTTTAAAGGAAATGCTTATGGTTTGGCAAATACTTTAAGTCAGACAGCCATATTAAAACCTAAGTTAATCAATAAAAAAGTTAAAAATTTGTTTTATACCGGACAATTAACAGTTCCGGGCCCGGGCGTTCCTCCAAGCCTGATATCAGGCAAGTTAGCTGCCGAACAGGTTTTGAAATATTTTTCAAAATCCAACAAACGTTAAACAAAACAGGGATTTTGACTGATTGGAATGTTAACTCATATAATTTTATTATCTTAGCACGTTCAGTAAAAACAGATGAAACAATTATTTGATAAAGTAAGTATTAAAACCAGTAAAATGGTTACTAATAATTATAGTACCTCTTTCTCGTTAGGTATCAGATTTTTGCATAAAGAGTTCCGAGATCCTGTTTATAGTATTTATGGCTTTGTTCGTTTTGCAGATGAAATAGTGGATACATTCCATGATTTTAATAAAAAAGAGTTACTTGACGAGTTCAAACTAGAAACTTACCGCGCTATTGAACGGGGCATTAGTTTAAATCCTGTTTTGAATAGCTTTCAAAAAGTAGTTAATGATTATAAAATAGATATTGGTCTTATCGAAACATTTCTAAAAAGCATGGAAATGGATCTTGATAAGAAGGCTTACGATGCAGAAGGTTATAAAAATTACATTTTGGGCAGTGCAGAAGTTGTTGGATTGATGTGCTTGCGTGTATTTGTAAAAGGCGATCAAAAAATGTATGAAGAACTGACTCCTTTTGCCATGTCATTAGGTTCAGCTTTTCAGAAGATCAATTTTTTAAGGGATCTTCATGCAGATTATTTAGGAATGGGCCGTGTATATTTCCCCAATGTAGAGTTATCTCAACTGGATCCTGAAACCAAGAAAGCTTTGGAAGATGATATTGAGATTGATTTCAATAAAGGTTTGGAAGGAATTAAGTTGCTACCAAAAAATTCCCGCTTTGGCGTTTACGTGGCGTACATCTATTACCGTAAATTGCTAAATAAGATCCAATCCCTTCATCCCGAAAATATTTTGGAAGAACGTATCAGTATTCCCAATACTCAAAAAATGGCTTTGTTTGCGAGTTCTTATGTTCGTCACAGTTTAAATTTACTTTAATTCAATAGTATACAATTCCTCCTTTGAGGAAGGTGCCCAGAGGGCAGAGGATGTTTTTATGATTTCTGGAAATTCAATGTCAAAAGAATATGTCATATTAGTCGACGAACAGGATAACGACATTGGTGTTATGGAAAAACAGGAGGCGCACCAAAAAGGCATGTTACACCGCGCTTTCTCCATTTTTATTTTTAACGATCAAAAAAAATTATTATTGCAACAACGTGCTTTATCAAAATACCATAGTGCAGGTTTATGGACAAATACCTGCTGCTCTCATCCTCGGCCCAATGAAACTATTAAGGATGCAGCCAGCAGAAGGTTGTTTGAAGAAATGGGACTGAGTTGTGATCTACAGATCAAGACCAACTTTATTTATAGAACACCTTTCGAAAACGGTTTGACAGAACATGAATTCGATTATGTTTTAACAGGACAAACCAATCAGATTCCCATGGTCAATAAAGAAGAAGTCGAAAATTATAAGTGGCAGGCTATAGATGAGATCAAAAAAGATGTTATGTCCAATCCTCATAAATATACATCCTGGTTTAAAATTGCTTTGGAGAAAGTATTTTAATCTTCTGTGATTTCAGTATTCTTCTGTTCTGTGTTTTTCGGGTCGTTTTTTTCTTTAGGTGATTCACCTTTTTCCATACCATTTTTATATACATGAAAATCAATAGGTCTTTGGTCGCTTTTCTTTTCGTATTCTATAAATACATTTTCAAAAACTATCTGATCATAGACTGGCCCATTAAAATTAGGCGTGCGATTGTCAAATTCCAAAAACAGAGTTTTAGCTTCCGTATTTTCAGGATAGTAAAGTATTTGGGATTTAGCGGCAATATTAGGATAGGCTTTCCGATCGGGAGTTAACAACTTGGCTTTTGAACCATAAATTGCCAGGAAATTAGTTCCGGTATAACTGAGCTTAAAATGTGCTCTTACCATACCGTTGGGTGTTGCAGCACATTTTTTAGTGGTTATCTCTAGCGCGCCCGTTTTTGAATTCTCCAGTCCTTCAAGACGTATATTAAATGCGTTGGGTTTTAAAATTGTAAGTGGACTTCCGGTCGTATATATTTGTTTAAGTCCAATCTTAATGTCATACAATTTAAAACTACTTGGCGACTCGGCCAATAGCCCAATGCGTTTCACAGTTTTCGGAGCAACCACCACAGGCTTTTTTGTCCTTACTGGTATGGGATTGTTTTCGGCATCGGTGATCGTAAAATCCTCTGAATAAATAATTTTGAAATGATCAGAAAGATTGGTCAGGTAAATGGTCGTTTTTATTTCGTTCCGGAATGCATAGGTTTCCGTAACTCTGAATTGCAGTTGGTCAATTTCAAAAACAGTATCGCCATATAATACAGTCGATCGTTGAGAGAGGGCAACAATTATGCTGGCAACGCCATGCCCGGCACCGCCACCCTGCGCCTGTATGTTGTGTGTTAAACAAAGCAGTAAAAGGAGGCTGATAATGATTTTGTTCATATAAAAAGGTTTATTCAAATATAGAATAAAATTTATGTGATCAATCATAAGCAGGGAGGTGAGTGACATTGAAATCATTTTATGTATTTTTTACAAAAACCAATGCGTTCTGTTATCTGTGTTAAAAATGAAACTAATTCTCAATCAACTGATAATCAGTAAATTAAATATTTTTAAATTTGAAATTATTCCTTATTTTTGCACCCTCAATTTTAATAAAACATATGAACGATTTAGTAATTTACATGATCCCTTTATTGGGAGTATTAGGTTTAGTGGTAATGGCAATCAAATCGGCTTGGGTTAGCAAGCAAGATGCCGGTGATAAGAACATGCAGGAGCTTGCCGGCTATATAGCTGACGGTGCGATGGCATTTTTAAAAGCAGAGTGGAAAGTATTAAGCATTTTCGTTGTATTTGCAGCGGCTTTATTAGCTTATTCTGGAACAATTCATGAAGTAAACGGTAAAGAGATACACTCAAGCTGGATCATTGCTATCGCCTTTATAATAGGAGCAGTATTTTCTGCAACAGCAGGGTACATAGGGATGAAAGTAGCTACCAAGGCTAACGTTCGTACAACTCAGGCAGCTCGTACAAGTTTAAAACAAGCATTAAAAGTGTCGTTTACTGGTGGTACAGTAATGGGCTTAGGGGTTGCAGGGTTAGCTATCTTAGGTTTAGGCGGTTTATTTATTGCTTTCTTAGGCATATTTAGTGATTTAGGAGAAAATACAGTAAAAACAGCTATCGAAGTATTAACGGGTTTCTCATTAGGAGCTGAGTCGATTGCTTTATTTGCACGTGTTGGTGGTGGTATTTATACTAAAGCAGCCGATGTTGGTGCTGATTTAGTTGGTAAAGTTGAAGCAGGTATTCCTGAAGATGACGTTCGTAACCCAGCTACAATTGCTGATAACGTAGGTGATAACGTAGGTGATGTTGCTGGTATGGGTGCCGATCTATTCGGTTCTTATGTAGCAACTATTTTGGCTACTATGGTATTAGGGCAGGAAATTGACGCATCTGCAGATCATTTCGGCGGAATGTCGCCAATTTTATTACCAATGGTAATTTGTGGTTTAGGTATTATTTTCTCTATAGTTGGTACATGGTTCGTTACTATTAAAGATGACAAATCAAACGTTCAAAACGCCTTAAATTTAGGTAACTGGGCATCTATGTTAATTACAGTTGTTGCTTCTTATTTCATCGTAATGTGGATGTTACCTGAAACATTAAACTTGCGCGGATATGAATTTTCCAATATAAATGTATTCTATGCAATCGTTGTTGGTACAGTGGTTGGTGCAGTTATGAGTATTGTTACAGAATATTATACAGCCATGGGTAAAGGTCCTGTAATGTCTATTATTCAACAATCTTCTACCGGTCATGCTACTAACATTATTGGTGGTTTAGCAGTTGGTATGAAATCAACCGTTATTCCTATTTTAACTTTAGCTGCAGGGATCATGGCTTCTTATTATTTTGCAGGTTTATATGGTGTGGCTATCGCTGCAGCAGGTATGATGGCAACTACAGCTATGCAGTTAGCAATTGATGCATTTGGTCCTATTGCTGATAACGCAGGTGGTATTGCAGAGATGAGCCAGTTACCGCCTGAAGTTCGTGAACGTACAGATAATTTAGATGCAGTAGGTAATACAACAGCCGCTACAGGAAAAGGATTTGCGATTGCTTCAGCAGCATTAACATCATTAGCATTATTTGCTGCATTCGTGGGTATTGCAGGAATTGACGCTATTGATATTTACAAAGCTCCTGTATTAGCAGGTTTATTTGTAGGTGGTATGATCCCATTCATTTTCTCTGCATTATGTATCCAGGCTGTGGGTAAAGCGGCAATGGACATGGTACAGGAAGTACGTCGTCAGTTTCGCGAAATTCCGGGAATTATGGAATACAAAGCAAAACCTGAATACGAGAAATGTGTGGCTATTTCTACAAAAGCTTCTATCCGCGAAATGATGATGCCGGGAGCCATTGCTTTAATTACACCTTTAATTGTTGGTTTTGTTTTCGGGCCTGAGGTTTTAGGTGGTTTATTAGCAGGTGTAACTGTATCGGGTGTGTTAATGGGTATTTTCCAATCTAACGCAGGTGGTGCTTGGGATAACGCTAAAAAGTCGTTTGAGAAAGGTGTTTTAATTAATGGTGAGATGTTCTACAAAAAATCGGAACCACACAAAGCATCAGTAACTGGTGATACAGTGGGTGATCCATTCAAAGATACATCAGGTCCTTCAATGAATATTTTAATTAAATTAATGTCTATCGTATCATTAGTAATTGCACCTTACATTGCAGTAAACATGAATGATACTAAAGCTTGTTGTGCAACTGAAGAAGTGATTAAATGTAACATCAACGGACAGGAATATACTTGCACTAGCAAAGCTCAGTGCGATAGTATTATGACTGCTAACCAAAAAGATGTGAGCGAATTAAAAGGAATGTATAATGTTGATGGAGCTCACTCTGCTCTTGATTTCAGTATAAAGCACATTGTAACCAATACAAAAGGATCTGCATTAATTGATAGCGGTTGGGTAAATTTAGAGAGCACCGGTACCAAGATCTTTATCCAGATCGATGCTAAAACAATTAATACTCAAAACAAAATGCGTGATGAACATTTAGCAGGTGCTGATTTCTTTGATGCAGCTAAATATCCTCACATTACTTTTGAAGCTTCTGAACTTGTAAAAGATAGCACAGCAGGAGAGTTTGCATACATTGCAAAAGGTAAATTAACCATTAAAGATAAAACAGTAGAAACTAATATCCCTTTCAACTACATGGGTATGGAAGCTAAGGATAATGGAGAATACGGTAAATTTAATGTAGGTGGTTTTGAAGGTAAAGCAGTTATCGATCGTAC
Organism: Bacteroidota bacterium; assembly: GCA_040386075.1. Taxonomy (GTDB): domain Bacteria; phylum Bacteroidota; class Bacteroidia; order B-17B0; family Aurantibacillaceae; genus UBA4416. The sequence continues at coordinate 58,855 of JAZKGE010000013.1, read as the reverse complement.
TAAATTTGGTATCGGTGGAGCAGGTGGCTTAGGAGAGAATGTAACTATCAACATTACTTTGGAAGTAATGCAGCCAATTAAGTAAAATTAATTTTTAAATATTGAAAAGCCTGTTTACGAAAGTAGACAGGCTTTTTTTTATTAATAATTGTATATTTATATAACAAAAAAATTTTTGCCGAAATTAAAATACATATTAGTTGCCCTTCTATTCATTAATTCTGTTTTGCACAGTCAAAACAAATTAATGGATTCACTTAATATTGAACTTTCCAAAGTAAAAACAGATACTGGTAAAATAACCGTTTTGCTTAAGTTATGTAACGCCTGTGATATAAAAGAAAATTTAAAGTATGCAAATCCAATCATTGATCTAACAGATAAGTTATTACAAACTGCAAAAGATAGCATTTATAAAGAAGATCTTTTACAATCAAGACAACGGGCTGTTAATACCATCATTTATTACTATATAACAATTGAAGGTCGTCAGTCACAAAAAATCACAGAGGTTTACAATAAGCATGTTTCAATTTGTAAGAAGTATAATTACACTAAAGGAATAGCGGATGCACTATTCAGTATGGCAGATATTTATAACAGTTTGGGAGAGCCTATAGAAAAATTAAACTGTCTCAAAGAAGGGTATGCACTTATGCAACAAATGAAAGATAAAAAAGCTGAGGCAAGATTTATTATGCAGCTGTCTTTTTTTTACGCTCAATTTGGAGATACTGCTCAGGCATTGAATTATGCAAAGAAAAGTGAGGAACTTGAATTACAAATAGCAGATTCTTCGCGAATATCACGGGGCTATGTTTTACGAGGGGCATTTTATTTAGATATAAAACAGTATGAGACAGCAATAATTAATTTTAAAATAGCTGAAAAAAGATACAAAGCAGTAAAAGATACAAATGCTCTGGGAGAAGTATATTTTGGAATTGGAAATGTATATCAGGAAAAAAAAGATTTCGTAAATGCACTTAAATACTATCAGCTATACAATGATTTAGTTGAAGCCATGCATTATGAAGGAAATAATAAGTTTGCAGGAAAAGGCGGAATGGCAGACGTATATATGATACAAAAAAAATATAAAGAGGCATTTATATTGCATCAGGAAGCCTATGAATACTATAAAAAATTAAATCCATTGTTAATTGGCCATTATTCGCGATTATTAGCTAATGATTATTATTTAAGCCATGATCTCAAAAAAGCAATGATGTTTGCCAATGAGGCATTAGAATTGGCTTATAAATTAAATATTGCAGAGCATATATATAGATCTGAGAAGCTTGTTTATCAAATAGATTCAGCAAGTGGTAATTACAAAGATGCTTTGATTCATTACCAAAAATATTTAACCTTTAAGAATAAGTTAAATGCAGAAGAAGTTCATAAAGCTACTGTACAGGAAAAATTTCAAAATGAATTAACCGAACAAAAAAGTTCACAGGACAAGAAAGATGCTATAAATGCTGAAGAGAATAAAAAACAAGCTATAGTTAGGAATTCATTTATAGTTGGTTTTATCCTATTGTTATTATTTGCCTTGTTTATTTTCAGGGCTTATAAAAATAAGCAGAAAGCAAATTTGATCATCACACAACAGAAAGCAGAAGTTGAAAAATCAAAACATATTATTGAAGAACAAAAAAAAGAAGTAGACGAACGACAAAAAGAAATAATTGAAAGTATTACTTACGCTAAACGTTTACAGGAAGCTATTTTACCACCACAGGCATTTATTGATAAGCATATTCCCGATAATTTTATTTTATATAAGCCAAAAGATCTTGTTGCCGGTGATTTTTATTGGGCAGAGAGCATTAATGATCTATTCTTTATAGCAGCAGCAGATAGCACGGGGCACGGAGTTCCGGGCGCAATGGTTTCGGTGGTTTGTAGTAACGCTCTAAATCGTTCTGTAAAAGAATTTAATTTAACCGACACGGGGAAAATATTAGATAAAACCAGAGAATTGGTTTTAGAAACCTTTGAAAAAAGCCTAAGCGAAGTTAAAGATGGTATGGATATTTCGTTGCTATGTATTGATCAAAAGAATAAATTGGTCTTCTGGAGTGGCGCTAATAATCCTCTTTGGTATATTCAGGAAAATGAACTAAAAGAAATAAAAGCAGATAAACAACCGATCGGAAAAACAGAATATCCAAAGCCTTTCACTACACATTCTATAGATTATAAAAAGGATACTATATTTTACTTATTTACAGATGGTTTTGCGGATCAATTTGGTGGACCTAACGGAAAGAAGTTTAAATACAAACAGTTTTCCGATTTGCTTTTAAAGCATACTCATTTGTCACAGGAGGAACAATCTGCGATTATTAGTAACACATTCAATAATTGGAAGGGCAGTTTGGAACAAGTGGATGATGTATGCATTATTGGAGTTAAAATATAGCCGCTGGCATTTAGTTTTTGAATACCAATAAAAAATTGTTTCTTTAATAAAAATATCCACATGAAATTAAATCGGTTACTATTACATTTTTTTATTTTCCTGGCAATAGGAATAAATGCTCAAACATATAAAAATGGAGAAAAGCTTATGGCTTTTGAAGATGATGATAATCTCTGGTATGAGGCAACCATACTTGAAGCAGGAGATGCGCGTAGTAAAATACACTGGGAAGGCTTTTCAGCAGATTATGATGAGACGATTACCAACAAAAGATTTTGGAAAAAGGGTTATCCCTTTTTAGCTGGCGATGCAATGCAAGCAATGGAAACGGATGGAAAATGGTATAATGTTAAGATATTAAAAGATGGTACCGGTACTGAGAAGTACTATATTCATTGGGTGGGGTTCAGTGATTCTTATGACAGATACATTTCTTATGATTCCATAAGGCTACCAACAAAGGCAAATCAAATTGCTAAGCCGGAATCTGCATCACAAAGTTCTGCTTCTTCAACCCGTATTTCGATTGTATATATAGAAAACAAAACAGAAGAACAATTAATTACACCATTTCTGGTGATGGTATGAGCGACGCAGGCTCAGTTTATAGTAATCAAAAAGGAAATATTAAACGGGCACCAATAGGAGCTACACTATATATCGATAAACAACCCTACATAAAAATTGCAAAATCACACGATGGGCAAACAATTATCATAAAATAAGCTGGAGAGTATTAAAATTTGGTACTTCTCAGGGCGATTTGGAGCAGGTTGATGACGTTTGTGCGATTGGAATTAAAATATGATCTTAAAGTTTAAATAATATAAAAAGTACACGCATGAACCCAAACTCCGATCGCGAAATTTTTAGCTCCCGAATTTTAAATTCTCCTGTCGAAATAGTATATAAAGCATTTGCCGATCCAGTACATTTGAAAAACTGGTGGGGGCCCAATGAGTTTACAAATACGATTCATGAGTTCGATTTACAACCGGGTGGGAAATGGATCCTGACGATGCATGGTCCCGAAAAAGGTAATTATGAGAACTCATCAGTATTTAAAATAGTTCAGCCACTTAAATTAATTACCTGGACAAGAGTATCTAAACCATTATTTGATATGGAAATTGGTTTTGAAAAATTGAGTGATTCAAAAACAAAAATTTCCTTTCGGATGATCTTTGATACACCCGAAGAATGCGAAAAGATCAGAAGTTTCGCAGAACCCAAAAATGAGGAGAATTTTGATAGATTGGAAAAAGAGATCTTAAGTATCAGAGTAGACTAGTGTCAGCACTATTCCTTAAATTTTTAAAATAGAAGACAAATAACCAAACTTTTGTTTCAGTTCTCCAAACTTCAGTTTCAGTTCTTCAAGCTTCAATTTCAGTTCTTCAACCAAAAAACAAAATACCGATCTTAACTGGCAGGACACTATCAAAACCATTCCCTTGGATCAGTTAAGCGAGATCGTAAAGATCATTAACACTCATAAAAATAAATAGCTCAGCCTACAATGTTCTGTCTCTCTCTCTCAACCTGCCGCTGAGCCTAGTCGAAACCGGGTGAGGGCATTTCTTATATAAAAAAGTAAGCCCAAAATTAAATCTCAATCCTGTTTATTAAAGCTTAGCTTTACATATGAGCGATGAGGAATCAAAAGGCCCCAGGCGTGTACGGTATAAAGGCACGCACCCAAAATCTTTTAAAGAAAAATACAAAGAGCTGCAACCTCAAAATTATTCGGAGGATGTAGCAAAGGTTATGCAGCAGGGACGGACGCCAGCAGGTATGCATCGTTCTATTTGTGTTACAGAGATATTAGAATTCCTGAAGATCGTTCCCGGCCAGGTTGGTTTGGATGCAACATTGGGCTATGGCGGGCATAGTTTAGAAATGCTGAAATGTTTGTCTCCCGGTGGCTTATTGTTTGCCATGGATGTTGATCCTTTTGAATTGCCAAGAACGCAGGAACGATTATTGGCTTTAGGTTATGGACCTGAGTCTATTGTTTTTAAAAAAATGAATTTTTCGGGAATAGATCAGGTTGCTTTGGAATCAGGGCCTTTAAATTTTGTATTAGCTGATCTTGGCGTTTCATCTATGCAAATAGATAATCCCGAAAGAGGATTTTCATTCAAGGTTGAAGGACCTTTGGATCTCAGGTTAAACCCAAAAAAAGGCAGATCGGCTGCGGAACTATTAAAAGTAATTGCTCCACGTGAATTAGCCGGCATATTATTCGAAAATTCTGACGAGCCCCACTATGAGGCGATTACTTTGGCTATCATGGCAAAAATTAATGAAGGTATTGCAATTAACACCACATCTCATTTACAGGCAACTATTACTGAGGCTTTAATTTTTTTACCGGAGCCTACCCGCAAAGAAGAGATCAAAAAATCCTGCCAACGATGTTTTCAGGCTTTGCGCATTGAAGTAAACGATGAGTTTGGTGTGCTGGACTCATTTTTAGAGAAATTGCCTTACGTTCTCGCTCCGGGCGGAAGAGTGGCCATACTTTCTTTCCATTCGGGTGAGGATCGTCGTGTTAAGAAATCATTTCAATCTTTATCCCGTGCTGGTATTTACAGCGAAGTAGCCCCTGATCCAATTCGCCCTTCGGCAGAAGAAAGCTATACTAATCCGCGCGCACGTTCAGCTAAGTTACGTTGGGCTATAAAGGTATAGTGCAGCGGAGCAAAAGCCTTTTAACTGCAAAGGGTTTTAGAAAGATCGAATAAGCCATATTAATTTAATAAAAAACAGTAACTTTAATGGTCGATCAATGATAGTAACATTGACCTGAATATTGTGAAGATAAAATACATTGTTTTAGTTTTAATAGTGATCTTTTTTAAGCCCTGTTTTTCGCAAAACGAAACAAAGCTGGCTAAAAATTTGGAAATAGTGCTTTCCGGAAGCTATGATAAAACAGCACCTATGTTGTTCGACTTAAAGGAATCGGGTAAACAAGCTTTTGAAGAACTAGCATTGGCTTTTAAAATGGCATTTTTTGAAAAGAAGTTTAACATTAGCACTG
>JAZKGE010000013.1:0-53368 GCA_040386075.1 Bacteroidota bacterium | reverse complement strand
TAGTGGCTATGCATACAGACCCTATACAAGCCTAAGCCCGCTTCATTTTCAATACAGTAATTTAAGGATTGAAATTTTAGATTGGAGTACGAAAACAATTATCGGATCAATTATTTATAACGGGCGCTTTGAAATTGAGGTTCTTTCCAAAGCTATTGCTAATAAACTGGATGCCCCCTTTGCTGCCGCACCTAAAAAATAGTATATCGTAAAGCTTTCAGGTTATTTCTCTGATTGTAGAGATTATATCCAAAAAAATGCTATATTTAATTAGGCAAAATTAAGCTTGCGATTAAATTATCTATATCGTTTCCTGTTCTTATGCTGCTGTATTTTAGTACAGTTAACGGCGTATGCTCAAAAAAATATCGAACGGGATTCTCTGCTTCATATAGTTACAACAGCTCCCGAGGATACTGTCAAGGCCAATGCACTGGTAGCTCTAGGGACCAATTTAGTACAATATCAGATCAATGATGCTGAAAAATATGCTCACCAGGCAATTGAACTTGCTCAGAGTATAAATTTTCCAAAAGCAGAAGCAAAAGCACATTTGGTGTTATCCCGAATTGGACGAGAGCGAAGTAATTATTCAGAGGCATTAAACCAAACCTATAGTGCTTTAAAAATATTTGAAAAAATTCCTAATAAATCAGGTTGCGCCAAGTGTTACTATGAATTAGGATATATCTATAAGGATATTACAGACTATTCAAAAGCTCTGGATAATTTTTCAAAAGCACTGGATGTTTACAAAGCCGAAAAAAATGAAACAAATGCAGCTTTTTGTCAAACCTTAATGGGCCATGTTAATGCCGATCTAATGAGTTCTTTAAAGGATTCGGTCTATTTTAAAAAAGCGCTTGGCTACTATACAAGTGTTTTAGATTATTATTTAAAGCAGGATGCAAAAGATAGAGTAGCCGTAGCACTTTTAAATTTATCCAATCTGTATCTGGTTTATAACAGGCTTTGGCCTTCAGAAGATTACCTTAATAAATCATTGAGCTGTTCCTTAAAGTCTCTTTCGATCACAACAGCTTCTAATGATGTTTTAAGAAGCGGTATCAATCTTGAAAACATTGCAGAGGTATATTTTGAAAGAAAACGCTATGATCAGTCGCTCGATTATTATTATCAATCCAAAAAAATGCTTGAAGAAAGCGGAAATAAAGACTATATCCTTGAAAACCTCTATTCTATCATTAAGATCTATAAAGAGATAGGGAAATATGATAAATCGTTGGAATTGGCCGACCAGTATTACCAACTGGCAAAAGAACTCAATTATAAAACCAGTTTACGTGATTACTATAAGATACTTTCTGAAATTTATTTCCAGCAACAGGAAGCTGATAAGGGTTTTGAGGCAAGGATCATGTTTGAGAATTTCACAGATAGTGTTTTGAATGAAGAGAAAGCAAAAGAACTTGTTAAATTGCAAGTGGAGTTTGAAACGGGCCAAAAGGACAAAGAAATTAATTTATTGAATAAGGACAGGGCACTGCAGGATATTAGATTGAGTCAGCAACAAACCGTTCGTAATTTTTTGATCATTTCAATTATCATGATCCTTTTGTTGTCAGCAATGGTGTATAATCGCTACAGTGTAAAATTAAAAACAAACAGGATAATTGAGGAAAAGAATATTGAGCTTAAAAAGGCAAAGGAAACAGCAGAACAAAGCTTGCAGATCCAGGAACAATTTTTAGCAAATACTAGTCACGAGATTCGCACTCCCATGAATGGTATTTTAGGAATGACGAGGCAACTACTTGAAACACCTCTCAATCAGGAGCAGACCGAGTATCTCAATGTTATAAAAGAGTCTTCCAACAACTTACTGCATGTTGTAAATGATATTCTTGATATTTCTAAGATCAGGGCAGGCAAGATCATTTTTGAGAAAAATCCGTTTCGGTTAACTGATCTGTTTAAGTCCTTGCAGTTTATGGTTCAGTATAAAACTGAATCCAAGAACTTAGAACTTGAAATCAATGTTGCTCCTAATATACCAGCAGTGATCTTAGGTGACACAGTTAGATTAAGTCAGATCCTATTGAACTTATTGGGTAATGCGATCAAGTTTACAGACGTTGGTAAAGTATCATTGTCAGCTGAACTTGTATCTGAAGAGCGAGGTAATGCAGTTATTCGATTTTCTGTTTCAGATACAGGAGTTGGTATTCCTGAAGATAAATTGGATTATGTATTTGAGTCTTTTGCACAGGCCGAAGTTCATACAACACGCAAGTATGGCGGAACAGGACTAGGATTAAGTATCTCACAGTTTTTGGTAGAAAAACTCGGGGGAAATATATCACTTAGCAGTAAGCTTAATGTAGGGTCTACTTTTAGCTTTGAATTGCCATTCGAGATTGGTAGTGAAGATGTTTCTGCCTCTGTTATGGAAACGATGACCAAAATACCGGACAGTGTTGATCTGAGTAAATTAAATGTTCTGTTGGTAGAAGATAATGCCATTAATCAGCGTGTAGCTTTGTTCGAATTGAACAAGTGGAAAGTAAATACTGATGTAGCAGAAGATGCATCTATAGCAATTGAAAAATTAAAATATAAAATTTATTCGATCATTTTAATGGACATTTCAATGCCTGGAATGGATGGAATAGAAGCAACACACTATATCAGAACAAAGCTTCCCGAACCGGCAAAAAGCACACCTATTATTGCTATGACCGCATCTGCTTTATCAGGAGAAAAAGAAAAATGTTTTGCTGCCGGAATGAATGATTATATTTCAAAGCCATTTAATCCACTGACTTTTTACAAAAAAATTGTGAGATGGAGTGGATACGAAGATCTGGGTGATTCTTATTATGCGGAAAGGACAATAAGCGTAAGAACAAAGAACAGCAAGCTGGTCGACCTGGTAATTATAAGCGATCGAGCTGATGGTGATGTGGGATATATTAAAGAAATGATTCACATGTTCATTGAGTTAATGCCTGAATATTTTGATGAACTCAATGAGTTCTACCGTTCTAAAAATTGGGAAGAACTGGGTAAACAGGCTCACAAAATGAAAACACCGGCCGCTTATTTTGGAGTAGAAGAATTAAGAGAACTTTTGGTCAAAATTGAAGTAAACACTATTTCAGGAAAGATAAATGAAGAAGAATTGAAAAGTATCATCAAAGCCATCCAAAAGTTGTCCTTAGCTGCTATAGCAGAATTAAAAGCGGAACTGATCAAACTAAGTTAGTTACCAGGTTATCCTGTTTCCGCCAACAATTACGATCATCTTTATTTTTGGAAGTTTGTGTCTGAATAACGTGCGTTGTTCTACAGCTAAACTAAAACCATATTTATCAAAGCCATTATTAAGGATCTTAAAACTTCCCTCATCGCTAATAAATTGTTTTGCTATCAGATCGGCTAATTCCTGGTATGTATAAAGTTTTATAGGTACTGCTTTAAACTTTTCGTCTGCCTTTTCTTTTTTTGTAGGTCTTGTTCCAACAAACAAATGTGTCTTTGTATCAGTATCTTCTCTATCGTGGTAAAATTTAGAGCCTTTAAAATTCACACAATTAATGGAGGTTATATGATAGTCAACAAAAGCGTTCTTGTAACCGTTGAACTTACAGGCCTTTTTAATTTTCCTGTTGATCCTCAGTTTATTCTCATTAGTCGATTCAAATTTTGAAGCCCTTAAGGTTTGGGTATAGTTGTCGGATGTTAGTTGTAAGGCAGCGTTATTTTGTAGTATCGTTTTTGCTTTTCTGGCTCTTTTATTGTTTATTTTATCAAGTACTAATTGTTTCAATAGATCGTAATCAGGGTTTACCGGATCAAAATCCTGAGCGGACAATGATAGCGAGGCAAGTGTGACTATTAAAAAAAGTATTTTCAGAATTAATTGTTTGAGTTAATTTGATCATTTAATTCGCCCAAAGTTATGTTTTCAGACACCGGCGACAATTGTATTTTAAAGTCACCAATTTTTTTTTCAAGATCAAAAGTGTTTAATTTTCCCATATATACCGATGACCTTTGACCTTCATACTGGGTATTTATAAAAGTGATAATGCTGTTTTTTGATATCTTTATTGGCCGGGTACCATAATAACTCATAACTATGTTTTCTCTTGGGTCAATAACCTGATAGGATGCGGTGGGTAATCTTTTTCCTTTTTCATCCGTGAATACAGGGGTAAATACAATAGGATTTTCAATCATTATAGGTCTGTCGCAATTATAAACTCCAAAACCCTGTAACTGCAAAACTCTGGTAATATTATATCCGTTTGTGTTTACTTTGCTGTTTAAAAGTGCAGTCACGTTATTAATTTCGTTTACATTAATTAGAGCTCTGGCATTTGACATATTTATTTTAAATCTGCCATAAGCTGCAACAAACCTGGCTTTACGGTGTCTTGATAATTCTTTCCTTTCCTTAGAGGCAGTTTCATAGTTAAAGAACATTTTTTTAATGGATTTCTGAGCTCTGTCAACGTTTTTATTTTGAACCAATGGATAGGCATAAAAAGATATTGTGTCCATGTCATCATAAAACTTAAATAAAAAGCAATCACGGTTTTTATCGGCAATCAGATCAAATTCAACCATTTTGTCTGTTCTGGTTTTTGATTTGTGTGACTGCCTGTTGTTGATGACAAGTATGATTCGTCTTGTTGATGGTGAATTATGGTTGAATAATCTATTGGTTTTAAAAAATTCTATGGATTTTGCAGATGTTTTTTCCTGATCTAATTTCCATTTGACTTTAGAAAGGGCTTTTACTTCTGTAAAATAATTATTGTTGCTGCTTGTATCGTTTCTTTCTTTTGGACTGGGAAGGGTTGCATAAATTCTAAATTCACCATTTAATTTATCCTTTTTATCTGCATCCCAATGTATGGTAATATCGTGGTTAGAATAAAATAAAGGGGGTTGAGGCATACCTCTGTTAGGCGATCCTGAAATTATGGAGTCATTTTTGGCAACTAAAGAGTCCAAAGGTTTGGTTACTTTTATTTTTGTAACGGTATCTTTTCCAATATCCTGCCAGGTTCGGTTTACAGTATCATATGAGTAATAGTTGTATGATTTGTCGGGGTCATTACTTTTAAATGCGATTTCCATTTCTGAACCTTTCTTTAAATTAACCGGCTGGTTGTTAGCTACTGCGTTGATATTAAACATCCCCGCCGATGAAAATGGAGCACTGCTTTCTGCGGTTTTATAGTTCATATTTATTCCTGATGACGCTATATCTGCTAAAGTATAGTAAGGCGTATAATTAATAGTAACCGGCTCTTTTACCAATTTACCACTTTCATATACCAAACTGTTTTTAGGAATGATAATGGTTGTTCCATTTTGAGTGGTAATCGTTTGTGTTTCTGTTGGGGATATCACAAAATTCTCGGTTTTTACCATTGCATTTGTTAGGGGAAGCTTTTCATATGGTTCATTACATATAATAGTTGTATTTGGTAATTCTTTTTTTAGCCGCTCAATTTTATCTTTTGGTAGATCACATAAACTAATATCTAAGATTGCCAGTTGCTTTAAAGTATATAGTTCATTTACGGATATCAATTTATTGTTTGATAAATTGAGCGTTTGGAGATTAGTTAAATGCTTGATCTGTATAGGAAGATCCGTTAAACCACAATTACTCAGATTTAAATTCTTTAAGTTATTCATTTTCGAAACCGTATTCAAAAGTTCTGTTTCGCAGTTAACTGAATTAAAATTTAATGACAGATCCTGAAGATTAGGGAATGAATTGGAAAAGGAGAAATGTTTTAATACATCGCCGTTTAATTGCAGGCGTATTATGTTATTTGATACTTCTGCATTTGTGAAACCGTAAAATGTTTTGCCACCAATGGTAATTTCTTTTAGTGATGAGGAGGATAAAATTGGCATTAGCGTTGCAAAATCCAAATTGTCACAGTTAGCGGCAATCAAGTGGGATAAATTGTGTTTATGAGCATCTACTGGCAGCTCAATGGATGTAAAAGTACCATCGCTAATATTCAATTTTTCAATGGATTTTAAATTCCATATGTTTTTTGGTAAGTTTTCGGCTCCGCTTATTTCTAACTGTCTTAAGCTTTCCAAGGGCTGCAAATTTTTATATGTTCGATCTGAGTTTATACATGGATTTTTACTGATGTTTAAAGCATTTAAACTTGTTTGTGATTTTATTTCCTCGGGAAACGTTGTGATCAAATTTCCGGAAAGATTCAGGGTGTTAAAATCACAGTGCAGGAATATATAAGCAGGAATTTCTTTGATATAGTTATTGGCCAGTGATAGATCTCGTAATGTTTTAATTTGACCCATTTCTAAAGGCATGTACATTAAATTAGAATTGTTGATGGATAATGATTCCAGTTTCAGCTGTTTTATAATTGCGATACTGGATTCGAAATCAAATTCCGGATTATAATTTATTGTGAGGTTCTTGAGATTTTTCGAATTGATCAATTCTGCCGGAACTACTTTTAACGGATTGTATCCCAGATGTAACGACAGGACTGTTGCATATTCGAAATTAAAGGGAAGCTTACTTAAATTTTTATGCTGAAGATCTATTATTTGCAATGAATCCGGAGTGCTTTTACTTAACAATTGAATTGGTAGTAAAAAAATAAAGAGGAAATATCGTATCATACTTTTAGGTATTGGTTATATGAATAACGAAAATTCTACAAAATTGGTACAGATTTAGTGTAAATATATTATACTGAAAATCAAATACTTATGTTTTAAATACAACAAAAATCATTTGCAGCCATTTTTTGTGAGTTCATCGGTTGCTTTCCCATTTCCAAGTAATTGCGATTGTTTTAGGTCATTGCATGAACCTTGCGCATCATTTGTAACTTTTTTAAGTTTTCCTCTAAAATAAAAAGCTGCTGACGAGCTTGGATTTAATTCAATTGCCTTATTAAAATCTGATAAAGCGGGAGCATACTTTTTTTGATATAAATAATTAATACCTCTGCTCAAATAATTTTCCGAATAATTGAGCTTAAGATCTATGGCGGCATTAAAATCCGGTTCTGCTTCATTATATTTCCCTAATTCAAATTTGGTTAACGCACGTTTAAAATAAGTTTCGGGCTTTCCAGGATCCAATTCAATAGATTTATTATTATCTGATAATGCTTTTACATAATTTTTAGAATTGAAAAAAGCATCTGCCCTTCCTGCATATGCCTTTGCGTTTTTGAATTCATATTTGATTAGTGTGTCGTAATCGCGGATGGATTCTTTAAACTTTTGTAAATTCTTATAATGCAAGCCCCTCCAATAATAGGTTTCATAATGTAAATTGATTGCTAATGATTTATTACAGTCAACAATCCCGTTTTCAAAATTCTGCAAATAATAATTGCTGATTGATCTATAGAAATAGGCGTATTCATAATTTTTATTTGACTCTATAGCTTGATTTAAAACATTCAGAGCTTCTTCATAATTCATTAGTTCATTCAGGCAGGCACCTTTAAATGTGAGTGCCTTTGTGTGGTTTGGACTTAAGGAAAGTGCGGTATCAAAATCAGCAACAGCTTGTTTGAAATTGTTTAATTTATATAAACAAAATCCTCTGCTGAAAAAAGCATCTGCTGTTTTTCTTCCAAATGAAATACTCTTGGTAAAGTTAGTAATGCCATCTTTAAAATCATTCAATTCTATGGCACATAAACCCTTGTTGTATATGGCAGCTGCATCTCCCGGCTTTCTTGCCAAATAATCAGAGTAATCTAAATATGACCCGCGAAAGTCTTTTACATCAAATTTATCATAAGCGCTTTTAAATAACGGATCAATATCATCCTGTTGTTTCTGAGAAAACACGGCCGTGTTAAAAACTAAAAAAAAGAATAAGAAATGCAAAACCGGTTTCATCTGAATATTATTTTTAAGCCGATAAAATATCCAGTATTTGTAACATTTCAGGGTTCAATTCATCAATGTGCTTTACTGCATCAACAAAGGGAGTATAACAAACCTGCTTATTAACAATGCCTATCATTTCGTTACTGCGTCCGCTTTGCAATGCTTTTACAGCGTAATAACCCATTAAGCTTGCATTTACACGTTCCATGCAAGTAGGGTTACCGCCTCGTTGTATGTGGCCAAGAATTGAAATTCTGATATCAAACTCCGGCCATTCCTTTTTCAGTAAATTTCCAATACCAAAAGCACCGCCATGCTCGTCGCCTTCAGCCACAATAATGATCCTGCTTTTTTTGGTCTTACGCCACGATTTTTTCTTTTCTAATAGAATTTCCAGATCATCTTTTCTTTCTGGAATTAATATTGCCTCTGCACCACAGGCAATGGCACTTCTTAAAGCAATCAACCCGGCATCGCGGCCCATCACTTCTACTACAAAAATGCGGTCGTGACTTTCAGCTGTGTCTCGTATCTTATCAATTGCTTCTGTTACCGTATTAATCGCTGTATCGTAACCAATAGTAAAGTCAGTTCCTACCAGGTCATTATCAATCGTTCCAGGGCAACCCACAGTTTGGACAGCATGTTGTTTACTTAATTCCAAAGCACCTTTAAAACTCCCGTCGCCACCAATAACAATAAATCCATCCAATTGATGTTTTTGTAAGGTTTGAACCGCAGTTTGCATTCCCTCAGAAGTCATAAAGCGTTTACTTCGGGCAGTTTTTAAAATTGTACCTCCACGGTGAATAATATTGGAAACTGTGCTTTTGGTTAAATGAATATGATCATTATCTATCAATCCTTCATAACCTCTGTAAAAACCTACTACGTCAATTTTTTCAGCGCGGGCAGTTCTTACTACAGCTCTGATGCAGGCATTCATACCAGGAGCATCTCCGCCTGATGTAATTAAACCGATTTTTTTTATCATGATGTTTATTTTCTGATAGCGTAAATTAATTCATCCAAAAATTCATTATTCTTAAAGATCGTTTTTTCAAATCTTCCTTCCAGTTTGAAATTTGCTTTTTCGATCACTTTTTGTGAAGGGATGTTACTGCCATAGATTCTTGCAAAGATCCGCACGACATCCATTGTGTTAAAACCAAGTTCTACTATTTGATCAATGGCTTGTGGCATAACTCCTTTTCCCCAATATGCTTCAGCCAGCCAATAGCCGATCTCAGCATTTTTTCTTAAAATATCTGCTTGTAAGTGTAGACCTATGCTCCCTACAGGTTTACCATCAATGGTAATTGCAAATATATTGGCTGTTGAGTTGGTGGTTGCAAATTCGATGAATGTTCTCCCTTTTTCATGTGTATATGGATGGGGAAATACATCAGCCATGTATTGAGCAATGTTTTTATTATTAGCAATAGCTACCAGTGTATCCAGATCATCAATATGCCAGCGTCTTAAAATGATTTCCATTTTTAATTTATTTTTTTCGTTTTCCCAAGATCCAGAATAATAGAACAGGTAATAAAAATATGTCGGCTATTACTGCAATAATAATAGTGATGCAAATTAAAAATCCAAAATAAAACGTGCTTTGAAAATCGCTCACCATTAAACTGATGAAACCTCCCATTAAAATAAATGTGGTTAATAAAATTGGTTTTCCTGTTTCAAAATAAGTTCGTTTAAAAGCGTAAACCAGCGATTTTCCATAACCTAGCTCTATTTTTAATCGCGAGATAAAATGGATCGTATCATCCGTGGCTACCCCAAAAGCAATACTGAATACCAATGAGGTTGCAGCTTTTAATTCAATACCCGCAAAGCCCATAATACCGGCAATGATCAATAATGGAATAAAGTTTGGCAAGATAAATACGATCACCATTCGCCAGCTACGGTGTAAAAAATAAGTTAAAATTGCAATGACAATAATCGAAAATAAGAAGCCCTGCGTCATGTTGCTTACCATATATTCGTTATTGCGATCTATTAAATGCGCTGCACCTGTTATTTTTATTTCAATATCGTTGGAGTTAACATGTGTTTTGATGAATTCCTGTAAATGTGCATTACGTTCATTAACAATGATGCTTCCAATGTCTGTAATTTTGCCATTGATGCGAGCAAACTTTCCATCAACGGTAATGATGCGTTTAATGTCTTTGTTTTTTTTATTTTTGATGAGTTGTTCTTTGATCTCTTCATAATCTTCTGCGTTTGGAAATTTTCCCTCGCCTGATATCTCATCATTCAATGCTTTGTTCAATGTTCGTGTAAGCATAGCCGGCGAATACATAAAACCGGCATGGTATTCTTTTTTAAGAAAAATATCCACATCATTCAATTGTTTCATGATGTCGTAATCCCACACTGTTTTATTCGGATTCTTAATTTCGATGGCCAGTTCTAATGGTCGTGCGCCACTATAGTGTTGATCAAAGAACACAAAGTCCTGTTTTATTTTTACGGTATCAGATAGATCTTCCAGTAAAATATTATTGACCTTTATTTTATAAACACCAACTATCGAAAGTGCTACTATTACACACGAAATAACAATGATCGTTTTTTGACTTCGGAAGATCCAGAATAAAACTTTGCGCATTGCATTGTATGTTCTGTTATCGTGGCTATGGACTGCAACCAGTTTTTTTGGAGTAAAAAAGTAGAGCAGGGCAGGCAATAAAGTATAGGTTAATGCAAAAGCAATGATAATACCTACTGTTGTGTAAATACCAAAATCTTTTATGGGTTTAATACTTGAAAACAAAAGCGACAAGAAACCTACTGCGGTTGTTATCAAAGTTAAGAAAGTAGGAAAGCCAACTTCCTTTAAGATCAATGGATATATTTTTTGCCTTTCAGTTCCCTTCGAGACTTCTTCAAAATATTTAGAGAAGAAGTGTACCACATCACTCATCCCTGCAATAAATATCATCGTTGGCAACATCACTGTCATAATATCCAATGATTGTCCCATCATGGCCATGATGCCTAATGTCCAAAAAATAGAAACGATAACAATAGTGATAGGAACTACTACGCCGTATAGTGAGCGAAATGAGAGCCATAAAAATAATATGATCAGCACGAACGAAATACCTAAAAAGTAAACAAACTCACGCTCCAGGTTTTTTAAATAGACATCCTGTGCAACAATACGTCCTACAAAATGAACTTCATCAAAATTGTACTTCTTGAAAGTTCTTTCGATGTTCCGCGCAAGGCTGTCTGATTTTTTTTTACTTAAACCTTCGTCTGTTTTTATGAAAATTGAAAGCGATTTTGCGTCTTTAGGAAAAAATGACCCTATGAGTTCTGGCGTATTGTAAATATTAGTGCTGTCATCTTTATATAGACTTTCATCATCAATATGCAGCAAACGTTTTTGTACAGGTGCTAATCCACTTAACGAAATATTTTTAATATTTGTTGGAGAAATAACCCTGCTCACATAAGCCATCGCATTTAGCTCTTTGGTTAGGGTATCAATTTTGATAAGGAAGTCTTTTTTGAAAATACCTTTTTTGTTCTCTAGACCAAGTAATACAAATTCATTGTCCCATTCAAAGCGGTTTCGATGTGTTTCATAAACTTCCAGTTCGCTGTCTTCATTTGGGAAGAATGCTTCAAAATCATAATCAAATTTTAGGTGTCGTACTTCAAATGCACATAATACACTAAACGCTACTACAAAGATCAGAACGGTATAATTTATTATTTTTTGAGATACTTTCATTACCAACCTTTCGTGTCAATTAAATAAATAATGGAACCAATAACACCTGAACTCAATTCCAGTTCGCGTTTATTGATCTTATCAAATGTATCATCTGCAGTATGATGATAATCAAAATATTTTTGTCCGTCAGGTTCAAAGCCAATAAGCGGTACTCCAATTTCTTTGAGATATCCTATATCAGCGCCATGTCCCTCTTGTTTAATAAATTGCAGGAAGTATGGGTCGAGTAATGGCTTCCAGCTTAATATCTTTTTATAAGCACCCATAGTTGTATCAACCGCAATTCCTCTTGGCGAAAAACCACCGGCATCGCTTTCAAGAGCAGCAATGTGTTTTAAGTTGTTTTTCTTTGTGTCATCAAAATAAGCCTGTCCGCCCGCACCGCCGTTCTCTTCATTCATAAAAGCAACAGCGCGTATGGTATGTTTTGGTTTGATGTTTTGCTTTTTGTACATAGCTAACACTTCTATGGCTTGTACAACACCTGCACCATCATCATGTGCACCTTGTCCGTTATCCCAGGCATCCAAATGCCCGCCTGCCATAATAATTTCTTGTGGTTTTTCAGAGCCTTTAATTTCGCCAACTACATTGTACGATAATTCTTTTGGTAATTGCTGGCAGTTCATTTTCAAATTAAGTGTTAGCGCAGGATAATTTTTTAACTGTTCAAGTAATTTATCTGCACTGCTAAAACTAATAGCGCAGGCCGGGATTTTATTTTTTGAAGCAGTTGTATCGTAACCCATCACGCCTGTATGAGGAAAATCATTATTGATAGAACTCATACTACGAACAATTGTAGCTACAGCGCCATATTTTGCTGCTTTACTTGGTCCGGAATAACGGTAAGTTACAGTTTCGCCATAACAAGAGCCGGTATTTAAATGACGGTGATCAAAATAAACATTGTAGAATACAATTTTTCCTTTGATATTCTTTTCGCCTAAGGAATCAAGTTGAGCATAATTATTAACTACAATTACCGGCGCATTTAATCCGATCTTTGGCGTAGCTGTTGAATTACCCAATGCACAGATAGAGTAGGTAACTCGCTGTCTGGTTTTTGGATTGATAGAATAAAGCGTTTCCTTTTCGCCACGCACCCAATGTGGCACCATGCAAGGCTGTAAATATACGGTATCAGCACCTGCTTCATACATGGCTCTTTTTGCCCAAATAACAGCTTTAGCTGCCCCGGGGGAACCACTTAAACGGCTTTCGATCTTGGTAGTAAGAAATTCTAAATTTTTATAACAATTACTTTTAGTTAAATAGTAATCAAAATTTTTACGAAGAGCTATGCTGTCGGTATTTTGTGATCGAACAAATTGGGTTAAAAAAAAGAAAAAAAAGGTAAAAAACAGCTTAGTTTGACTCATAATTTATGGCAATAAATAGTGAGATTAAAAATACGATTTTAAAACTTAAAACTGACCTGCTTCTACTAATTTAATAGCACGTTCGGTCATGATATCATCTCCTGTTGGATCGTATTCTGATTTCATGTTGTTTCCAAATAAACGCGCTACACTTTGCCACATAAAAGCCTGAAACCCGCCTCTAAAATCTTTTACCAATTCGTAACTGGTGTTACCTGTTTCGCGGTCAATTAACTTCAATAAGATTCTTCCTTGGGTTGTTGTCAGATCTTTCAATGGTTCTTCAAACTCTGCTTTAAGTTCTTTCTCAACCGTTTTCAAGTAGGCTTTTTTAGTAGCTTCGGTTGGCATTTTTTCCATAATACGGTTATATTCTTTTAGTTTAGCTGCTGCAAGAATAGCATAAGGATATACTTTTTTGACATTATACTTGGTTCTGTTCCAGGCTTCGTATTGTTTTTTTGTTTTATAGGGATAGTCTGCATAAACCCAAATGTCCGGTAAACGGATACTTGGAACAGTATCTCCATTGATTACTTCGGCCCAAACTTTATAAACTATTTTTGGGTTTTCCGTTGGAACGGTCACATCATCTCCGGTTTGAGCAAAAAAATGAAAAAACAAACTGCTCAAGACAATTGTTAATTTTAATTTTGATATGACACTATGTTTCATTTGTTGTTAATTCCTTAAACGAAAAAGGTAACCCTTAGGTTACCTTCTAAATTAAACTCGGTTTAACCGCCATTTAGATTTTCCTTCAGGATCTTTGCCTTGTTCTTTGGCTTTAGTAGTCAAATTAGATGCCATAAATGCTCCGAAAATAGAGGCAACTTCCTCTTCATTTGAATTAGATTTATTTAACATTTCGGGTTTAAAGTATTTAGGAATAAAACCTGTATCAAAATTGCCGCTCACAAAGGCTTCGTGCTTTAAAACAAACGAACAGAATGGCAACGTTGTTTCTACGCCTGTAATTTCATAATCCTGAATGGCGCGTAACATTTTTTCGATAGCTTCTGTTCGGTCTTTACCATGTACAATTAATTTTGCGATCATTGGATCGTAATAGATAGGAATATCCATTCCTTCGGTAAACGAATCATCTACACGAACACCAGGTCCGGTTGGAACTCGGTAAGTTTTTAATGTACCAATATCCGGTAGAAAATTATTGGTTGGATCTTCGGCGCAAACCCGTACTTCTATTGAGTGCCCGTTAATTTTCAGATCGTCCTGAGTGAACGATAATTTTTCGCCACGGGCTACTTTAATTTGTTCTTTTACTAAGTCTAATCCAGTGATCATTTCTGAAACAGGATGTTCTACCTGTAAACGAGTGTTCATTTCAAGGAAATAAAAATTCAATTTATCATCAACTAAAAATTCAACAGTTCCGGCACCACTATAGTTACAAGCTTTAGCAACATTTACAGCACATTCACCCATCGCTTTTCTTAACTCAGGAGTTAATATTGCCGACGGCGCTTCTTCTATCACTTTTTGGTGACGACGTTGAATGCTACATTCTCGTTCAAATAAATATACGCAGTTGCCGTGGTTATCTGCCAATAATTGGATCTCGATATGGCGTGGACCACTCGCGTATTTTTCAATAAATACAGCGCCATTTCCAAAAGCAGAAATTGCTTCGCTGATAGCCATTTTCATTTGTTCTTCCACTTCACTTTCTTTCTCTACAAGACGCATTCCCTTTCCTCCGCCACCGGCAGATGCTTTGATCAACAAAGGAAAGCCTATTTCTTTAGCCAGTTTTGTAGCTTCGGCCAGATCGCTTATAGCTCCTTCAGATCCAGGGATCATAGGAACCTTATATTTTTTTGCTGTAGCTTTGGCGCTTAGTTTATCACCCATCATATCCATTGCATCGGCGCTTGGCCCTATGAATGTAATTCCTGCTTTTTGAACTTTTCTAACAAAATCTGCATTCTCAGACAGGAATCCATACCCCGGATGAATACCATCCACTCCCAATTCCTTACAGATTGCAATGATCTTATCGCCTTGTAAATATGATTGCGCACTTGGTGGCGGACCAACACATACTGCTTCATCAGCATAACTTACAAAAGGAGCATTTCTGTCAGCCTCACTATAAATAGCTACTGTTTTAATACCCATTTCTTTAGCGCTTCGCATTACACGTAAAGCAATTTCTCCCCGGTTGGCAATCAGTATTTTTTTCATATTAAAAGTGCAATAATCAGTTACGAATATAATCATTGAGGCTTGAAATTTGGTAGAATTTTCGAAGAAATTGTTTATTTGTTAATAGTTTGTGAATACTCTTAGATGCACTTGTTGATGGTTTTTTTAATATTTGTTAAAACACTAAACACCCCACTATGAGAAAACTACTATTTTCTTTCATAATTCTATTCTCTGTATCGTTAGCACAGGCCCAGGATAATTTTAATATTGATGATCTTCCTGCCGTTTTGGTGAGAGAACTCAATAAATTTAGAATGGCAAACGGCCTTGATACTTTTGAAGTAAATCAGGTATTAGTGGATGCGGCGGCTATTGATACAAAAAAGTTTGCCAGCGCCGGAGCTGCTAAAGTTGATCCTGAGAAAGTTAAAAAAAACCTGGTAAAAGCCGGTGGAACTAAAAAAGGAGAAGAGGTAACGATGTTAGCTCCTGTTAGTAAAGGCCGCGACAATTATAAAACAGCAGATGTAGCAAAAGTTATTTGGGTGCGTTGGACAAACAATAAAAAGGACAAGGAAGTTTTATTAAAAGCTCAATACATGTTGATCGGTATCAAATGTGTAATGCAAAAAGATGGTAAAAAAGTAGTAGCCACGGCGGTGTTTGGCGGCTATGATAGCTTTAATACGGGGGCTAAAATGAAAAAAGAATTAGCGGTTCCTTACAATACCAAATCAAAAAAACTATTAACACCTGATGCAAAGTCCTGTAAATCTTGCGAAAAATGGAAAAACTACGATGTCTTACAAAAGGGTTTGAAAGTAGAAGGCGGAAAAATATATCTGGAGTATGCTAACCTCAAAGATCTGAAACGTTTACTAAAGAAAACCAAAGATGGTTTGGCGGTAGATGTTGTTCAGCGTTCACAGTATGAAAAAGCAGACTATAACATCGTGGATAACAACCTTCAGAATAAAGGCGTTATGGGTAAAGTAATTTCTAAAGATCAGGTGTTTTCTAAAAATTTGATCAAGCCTGATCCAAAAGCGAAAAAGAAAGTTAAGATCAATAAGTTGAGGATTGAGATGGGCAAATTCAATCCGAAAATTACTGGTCCTTATGAATTGAATTTAATTGTAGTGCAAGACGGACACGTTTGTAAAACTATTACCCGGAGTTACCTTGAAAAAGGTGATCAGGAAAGTAGTACACCGGTTGGTATTATTCCTGCAGATTCAACGGTAGGATTAAAACCCGCTTTTGAGCCACGTTCAGAAAGTTCTATCTTAAATTTCACCATTCCATTTGAGAAAAATAAATCAGAATTCAAGCCTGAAGATATCCAACCTTTCATTAAGGCATTGAACGAACCTGATTTTATGATCGACGGGTTATACATTTATGCTTATTCTTCTATTGAGGGAGATGCGGGTGCAAATGCTAAATTACAGCGTAAGCGTGCTGAGAGTGTAACTAAAGTTTTGCAAAGCATGCAGCAAAATAAGATCACACCTAATATCGAAACAAAAGATTCCTGGGCATTGTTTGAATTGGAAATGGAAGATGGAAAGTATGCTGATTTGGTAAAAATGGGGAAAGAAAAAGCTATTAAGAAAATAAATAATGATGGCGCATTATTAAACGAGCTGGAACCAGTATTGGCGAAACAGCGCTTTGCACAAATGGTCATGGATGTAACTTATGATATCAGTGGAGACAAAGAACAACGATTTTCAACCATATCTTTCGCTAGGGCAGTAAAAGCTAATAAGATGAGCCAGGCATATAAGATCATGGAATATGCCTCCAGCCAAAAAATAGCTAAAAAGTATACTGAAGATGTATTGGATAGTTTTAAAATACCTGAAAGCCCACAGTTTATTAATTTATTGAATAACAGGGCATATTTTAATTACCTTGCTAATAGTAGTATAGTTGATGAAGATGACTACGCTGAGTTTAAGCGGTTAGAAAAAATTGATGCAACAAGTGATGTGGTACGATACAATCGTATGTTCTGTTCTATAAAATTAGATACAACTCTTGGAACAAAAGAGCAGCAAGGTAAAATGCAACAAGAAATTGATGCATTGTACAAAAGTAAGATCAAAAAGAAATTGGTGGATGGCTTGAATATTGAATGGCAATTTAAGATCATTGAATCTTTAGATACAACTGATGGAGCTGAAGCTCAAATTGAAGCGTGTATCAATAAAATTAAAGGCTTTTACAACTTTAAAGAAGCTAGTTGGCAAAATGCTTTAAAACTGGCTTATGTATTTACCAGAGGAAAAGATTTTAAATTCTCTTCTACAGTACTGGAACCATTTTTAAAAGTAGAAAATGTAAGCGAAGACCTTTTATTCAGTTACATTTCAATTGCATCACATTTACCCGAAAAGTTCTATAGCCGCGTGTTTAGCGATGCTTTGCATAAAGCTAAGGAAAAAAATCCGGAACGTTACTGTAAACTATTCGGCGATCCGTATATGTCATTCCAGGTATTGGATAATCCTAATGCAAAAAAAGATTATAGAGAAGCCGGATGTAGATAATTAATTTATATATTTGAATGATGAATAAAATGAACAACACTTATTATTACTATTATCTGATGAATCCCATTGGAATGGTAATATATTGTTCATAGTTAGCTAAAACACTTCGAATAATAATTTATAACCCGTTCCATAAGGAGCGGGTTTTTTTATGTTTAATTTTTAATAATCACAACAAATGGAAACAAAGAGACCAACAGAACAGATCTACAGTAATTACACAAAGCAAGACTTTGAAGTATGGAAAATCTTATTCGACCGACAGTTAGATCTGCTAAAACCAATTGTATCGGCTGAGTATCTAAAAGCGCTTGAATCAGTTGATTTCAGGTCGGATAAGATACCTGACTTTAAAGAAGTTAATGAGATATTACGATCATTGACATTATGGTCGTTGCAGGTAGTTCCTAATATCAGCCCGCAAAAAGATTTTTTTGATCTTTTGTCACAAAAGAAATTTACGGCTACATGTTGGTTGCGAACAATGGAACAGCTCGATTATCTTGAAGAACCTGATATGTTTCATGACGTATTTGGGCATGTGCCTTTATTGAGTAATAAAGCTTATGTTAATTTTTTTAAGGGCATCAGTGATATAGCTTTAAAAAATATAGATAATCCAAAGGCCATAGAACTGTTAGGGCGCATATACTGGTTTACGATCGAGTTTGGATTGATCAGAGAAGCAGGTCATTTGAAAATATACGGGGCTGGGATCATATCCTCCAAAGGTGAAACCAAACACTGCTTAAGCGCTAATGCTAAACAAATGCCTTTTGATATTCAAACGATTTTCACTACTGATTACAGAACAGATGTTTTTCAGGAAATTTATTTCGTGATCGATTCATTTCAGCAATTATATGATTCATTGCCTCATATTGAATCATTGCTTGAAGAAAACTTATTAGAGATGAGCAACTAAAAACAAACCTATTCTACTTATTGATCGTAAGTGGAATAGGTTTACTGATCATTTTATAATATGTTGATTTAGAAGTTCTTTAAAATAGTAACGCTCGCCTTTATAAACTGCCAATATAAAGGCATCCTTGATTCCATTCTTTTTTGCTTTCAATAATATCTCATTTGTTTCATTCAATGTTTTGTAAGACCCTAAGGTAAAACGGGTTATATTGTCTGAAAATGTTTTACGAAGAGCTTTGGGTAAACCTATTAGTTTTGAATAATTAAAATTCTCATACATTTTATAAGCGCCAATTTGAACCAAGTAGTATAAACTGTCTACAACTGTGTTACCATACTTTTCCAAAAATTGTTCGTTAGTTAGATTTAAATTTGATAAGCTCTCATTTTTAAATGCAGATGAATCAATTTTTGCGAAATTTAATTTTTGGTATTCGTCTGAAAATAATTCTGCGTCTATTTCAATTCTGGCAAATGAATCTACTTTAGCCGTTGAAATATCTTTTGTTAAAGTTGTATTCAGATGTTTGTAAACAATCTCATATTCATTACCTGATGGCAAGTTAATGAGGTAGCCGCCGTTTACCGAATTAGAATTAAACACGCTTGAAAGGTCTTTGCGATTTAATTTTGAACGTACAAAGATATCTGCTTTAACAGGCGCATTGTCATACGTAACAATACCGGTTACCAAAACAACAGCTGTGGGTTTTCCAAATAACCCGGGTTCAACAATATAAATATCCTGTTGCCCAAACCCGTCTTTTTTCTCTGAAGAATAATAGCCTCTTTCACCATCTGATGATACCACATAAAATTTATCATCCTGTTTGGTATTAACGGGTTTCCCTACATTATAGGGCATCGTCCATTTTCCCTGTTTTAATTCGCTTCTAAAAATATCATAACCACCCATTGTATTGTATCCGGTAGAAGCGAAAAATAAAGTTTTTCCATCTGAATGAATAAAAGGGGCGTCTTCATCATCTTTAGTGTTGATCTCAGGACCCAGGTTTTTTACGTTACCCCAACTGCCGTCTGGCATCATCTGCGCAAAATAAATATCTCTTCCTCCAAAGCCACCCTGACGTTCGGATGAAAAATAAATGATTTTTTCATCAGGTGATAAGCAAACGCTGCCTTCCCAGAAATTTGAATTGATGCCTTTCACTTTTTCAGGAATGGTCCAGTTTGCCCCATCCAATTTGCTTATAAATATATCGCCGCTCCCAACACCTACATTTCTATAAATAAATAGTTTTTGTCCATCATGAGAAATATGTACTACAGCATCATGTCCGTTGGTATTAATAGATGTAATAGGAATTGGCTCTGTCCAGTTGTTTCTTTCATTTTTATGAGCGATCATAATATCTTCAAAATAAATACCATTCTTTTCATCTACTCTGTTAGGTAGTATTTGTTTACCCCCCATTGAGCGTTCTCCACGGTATGTAAAAACCATGAAGTTTTCGTTAGATGGAAATACAGGTGTGTACTCAGAGCCCGCACTATTAATAGGCGTACCTATGTTTGTAATATTGGCTACAGAAGCTTTGTTCTCTAGCGAGATAGCACTTTTACAAATTGTGATCTGATGTTCTACTTCACTTTTTGTGTCTTTATCCAATGGGTTGTTTTTATAGGTTTCAAATTGAGCAATGGCCTCAGTAAATTTATCGTTTACCAAATATGCTCTTCCTAAA
Organism: Bacteroidota bacterium; assembly: GCA_040386075.1. Classification (GTDB taxonomy): domain Bacteria; phylum Bacteroidota; class Bacteroidia; order B-17B0; family Aurantibacillaceae; genus UBA4416. Next base: position 32,970 of record JAZKGE010000013.1, on the reverse strand, counting down.
AAATAATCGTAATCAGGTAATTTAGATCTAATAGATTCAGCAGCTTTGATCAATGATTCTGAATTTGATTGATAACGTGAATCGAAAATACTACAGGAACCTAACAGGTATCCTATATATATGTTTGCTTTATGTTTTTTATAAATACTGTCATAGATAGGTCTTGCAAAAAGATATTCCTGATTATTAAAATATTTATCAGCTATGCTTAATTTTTGCCTGTCATTTACAGTCCAGTTTTTAGTTTGTTCTTCTTTTAACTCTATATTTATTTGGCTATAAATCAAATGACTTAATGTTAATGATAACACTATTAGTATATTTTTCATACAGCTGTTAAATTTAAATTTATGGTTTTAGTTAAAAAAAAGGAACTTCCTGATATAAAAATAGCATATTTAATGCGTTTTTTTACATTTTGCATCGCAATATTCACCGCTTTTTTTAATCCATTTTTAACAATATGTTGATTTACAGGAAACTCGAATTATAAAGTGACTTTTTTCTGTAAAATCTTACATGCCCCCTTATTTTTTATATAAGAACATCGAGAAACCAAATGCTAGTTTTCGTAACTTGTAAGATGTATCACGAGTGAATTTTATGGAAAAAATTAAGAAACACAGTAGCATTGAAAGTGTTAAAAAAGAAGATAATATGTTTCTTTCACTTTTTGAGAGTTCTATAAATGCTATTATTTTGGGAATACCCGATGGAACTATTTTAGAGGCAAACAATGCCGCTGTTGATATGTTTGGATACAGTTTAGATGAGTTACGGAATTTGGGTAGGACTCGTATTTTTGACCATGAAGATCCTGAAATGATCGCAGCATTAAAGATCCGGGAATCGGAGGGAAAAGCAAAAGGTATATTAATTGGAATACGTAAAAGTGGTGAGAGATTTCCTTGTGAATTTTCATCAGCTATTTTCAAAACTGAAAGTGGTGAATCCAGAACCAGTACAGTTTTGATAGATATTACAGAAAGAAGAAATGCGGAAGCAGAGATTGCTTTGTTGTTGGACAATACAGAAGAATGTTTTGTGTTATTAAATAAACAGCTTCAGATAATATCATTTAATAAAGAGTATAAAGCAACATACGAGAAATGCTTTGATAAAATAGTCGCTAAAGGTCTTCCTATATTAGGATTTGCAAGAGAGGAGAGAAAGGAAACCCTTGAAATTATTTATGAAAGAGTATTTTCCGGAGAAACGGTTGACGAAGAAGTATTGGTTCTGGATAAAGATCAGAATTCACTGTTTTTTCACAGTCGGTATAAACCCGCCTTGGATTCTGGTGGCAGCATAGTTGGCATATTTATTACGTCGAGAAATGTAACAGATAAAGTTAACATGAATCTGCGACAGGAAATTGAAAGAAGAGATAAGGAAGCTTTAATTAATAGCACTGACGATTTAATATGGAGCGCTAACAAAGATTTTGTATTGATGGCAGGAAACACTGCTTTTTTAAATTCCCAGAAAAATCATTCCGATCATATTTTTAAAGTTGGAGACAACCTGCTCAAAGTGAATTTATTTTCGGAAGACGATATTTTATTTTGGAAAACATTATATATGCGGGCTTTAAATGGTGAATATTTTAAACAGGAAATACAGTCTTTGGTGAGTGAGAGTGCTGATGTTACCTGGTTCGAGATCAGCTTGAATCCTATTTTTGATAAGCAAAATGTTATTGGAGTTGCCTGTTATGGACGAAATATTACAGAAAAAAAACATGCGCAAATTAAATTAAAGGAAAGCTTCGAGTTATTTGAAAAACTAACTTCAAAAATTCCAGCAGCTATTTACCAGTTTGAAATTGATCCTTCAGGCAAAATGCGTTTCCCTTATATAAGTAGTGGAATAAATAAGATTAATCCATATTTAGATATTCCTCAACTTAGAGTGGACGCTGCGCCGGCATTCTCTAAAGTACATCCAGAAGATGTAGAAAAATTTTATAGATCCATTGAAACTTCTAAAACATATTTATCAGACTGGGATATGGAGTATAGGATCATTTTGGATGATAAAAAAGTATCCTGGGTAAAAGGAAATTCTTCCCCCGAAAAAAGAGCGGATGGAACTATTGTGTGGTATGGCTATTTACAGGATATTACAGATAGAAAAAACGAAGAGCAACACCTTAAGTTATTGGAATCTGTTATTACCAACACCAATGATTCGATCATGATCACTGAGGCAGAACCATTTGATGAGCCAGGGCCTAAGATATTGTATGTGAACGAAGCATTTACCAGAATGACAGGGTATACTCCTGATGAAGTAATAGGAAAGACGCCTCGTATATTACAAGGACCTAAGTCTGATAAAAAAGAATTGAAACGATTGAGCGAGGCCATTAGAAAATGGAATCCCTGTGAAGTTACTATCATAAATTATAAAAAAAATGGAGAAGAATTCTGGATTAACTTTTCTTTAACCCCTGTGACCAACGAAAATGGCTGGTTTACTCATTGGATATCGGTGGAAAGGGACGTGACAGAATATAAGCAAAACGAATTAGAAAGAGAGCAGATCATATCGGAGTTGCTACAGAATAATAAAGATCTAAAACAGTTTTCGTATGTTACTTCGCATAATTTAAGAGCCCCAATAGCTAATTTATTGGGTTTAACAAGTCTTATCGACCACTATAAAGTTGATGATCCTTCATTAAAACAAGTTTTGGAAGGAATCAAACAATCTGCTTTAATGTTTGACGAAACGGTTAAGGATCTTTCAAAAGTTTTGATCATTAAAGATCAAAGTAATGTTTTGAAGGAACAGATATCTTTAGATCATGTAGTGGGAAAAACACTTAAACAATTAGGAGTCAGAACTGATGGCAAAGAAGTGACAATAAATTGTGACTTTCGAAATTCCCCTTTTGTTACTTTTACGGCCTCATATCTGGAGAGTGTTTTTATGAATTTATTTACAAATGCGTTCAAGTATAGATCAAATAAACGTCATTTAACGATCGACATCAGTTCAGAGAATACAAGGGAGTATACCGTTATAACATTTACGGATAATGGAATTGGAATCGATCTCGAAAAATACAAGGATAGAATATTTAACCTTTATCAACGATTTCATGAGAATTCAGAGGGTAAGGGGTTAGGACTTTATTTAATAAGGTCTCAACTGGAAGCGCTTGGCAGTACTATTGATGTAACAAGTGAAGTTGATAAAGGAACAAGTTTTATTTTAAAATTCAGAAATGAAGATTAATATATTATTTCATGTTCTTCTCTAAAAATTCAAATATTTCTTCTTTTATTACAGGTTTTACATATAACCCATCAAATCCTTCAGTTATAAATTGAGTTTCATTTTCGGCATAAGCTGTAACAGCAAATATCTTTATGTGCTTGTATTTATCATTGCTTTTGATGATTCGCATTACTGTTGTTCCGTCCAGGCTTTCGTGTCCCAGTTTGATATCCATTAAAATAATGTCGAATTTTATTTCTTCTATAATATTCAGCGCCTCCTGTCCGGTAGATACTGTTTCTAAATTAAAATGGTTTTGCAATAAGGTCTTAACAATCAGTGTATCTATATGGTTATCTTCAACAACTAATATACTGATAGGTTTGTTTTTTAAGTTATACATCATAGGGTCTTAAATAGGTGGGGCGCTTGCAATTTTTTCTTACAACGGTTACGTCCATGATATACCAATTTGTATACTGGCGTAATTTTCGTTAAAGCAGAACTAGGTTGTTTTTTGTGTGTAGTGAATAATGAACATATATAATGATTCATTGTTTGTTTATCTAATGTCTAAAATTGATTTATGATTCTAATAAAATTAGGTAAAGTAAACTCTAATTATATTCTATATCAAGAGCAATCAAATGTTAATATATGATATGTAAGATTTTTCTAAAAAACGTCGTTTTTTTTGAAGAAAATCCCATGTTTATTGATTTTCAGGTTTTGGTGCTCTTAAATTTGAGGGTTAAATATTCATTTTTTGTGTATATTTTTTGATATTTATTTGGCTATTTTTATAATTGTTAAACTATAGTTTTATCAAAAAAAACCATTATGATTAAGTTAAAAGAAGTTATAACTCAATTAGAGGAAGAGAATTATCGTGAAATCGAAAAGAATTTAACAAAGAACAGAGCTGACAGCTTTCTATTTCTATTTCAGTCGTATAAAAAATCAAAATTAACGGATAAAGAGATAATGAAGGAACTGAAAGTATCCTCTAATTCATTGTATGCTTTAAAATCCAGACTCTATGATAAGATCCAGGAGAATTTGTCGTCTGATGTATTTACGGATAAGGAGAAGACATTAAAATTATTGATACAGGTCCCTGAGTTATGCTATAATACACCCAGAGAAACTGCTGTCGCATATTTACTAAAACTCGAAAAAGATCTGAAACGGTTTGACATGCATAATGAGTTATTGGTTGTTTATAGCGCTCTTAAAAAAATACATTTAAATTCAGATAAATACTACCATTATACACAGCTATATAATAAGCAAGTTTCATTTAGTCTTTCACTTGAAAAGGCAGAGGAAGTGCTTGGTAATTTTTGCAGGTTGATGAATCAGTATGATTTCTCGAGATCAAATGCCATATTTGAGCAATTACGATTTTTGAAAAAAGAAATATTAAATATTAATGCTTTTTGTAATTCCAGGCAAATTCAGATTATACACAATATGATGGAATTACATTTGAATATTTTTTTTCAAAAGGATAAATCTTTTGAATCAAATACCGACGAATTGCTTCAGCAAACACGTGCTATCTTTGAAGATCTACCCTGGACCATCGTTTATAAAAAATGGGAGATCGTTTTAGATTATCTTTGTTTTGAATATTATTACTCTATCAGTTCTTATAAAGCCGCTAATAAATATTTTGAAAAAATAAATGATCAATTCCCTAATTTTCTATTATACAATCACGTAGGTTTCGTTTCAAATTTCTTAATTTCCAAACTAAAATTTTGTTCTGAATTCGGAAAACAGAAAGATCATTTTACGTTAATTGATATCGATCATTTATTGTATGATCCACACGATTCCAATACAGAAATAACACTGCATTTATACAACGCAATGGTTTATTTTCATCAAAAAAAGTATACTACTGCTATTTCCTGTTTATCTAAGATACATCATCAATTTGTTGTGAAAAGCTGTTTTCATCAGTTCATTAATATCAAGCTCACACTTGCTTATTTTTATATGCTTGCAGGAGATTTTGATAAGGCACAAAAAACCCTGAAAATTGTGCACAGAAGAATAAAAATAGAAAACCCGGAAGGGTATAATCACGTTATCTATTTATTAAAAGCCCTTGATTTTGAAATAAATAAAAACCACACAGGGACTAATAATATTAAGAAAAGAGAATTGTTTCTTTTGTTCTTTGCAAGTAACGATAAGGAAAATCCTTATCAGATTCTTAATCACCTAATGCCGGTTTTAAATAGGAACAAAAATTTAAATTTGACCAAGAGCCTCCTGAGTTAAAGGCTTATTTAGGAAAATTATATCTTTTGAGATCTTCGTCGACTTGTCCCTGTCGTCTTGCGATACGGATGAAGTAAGTATAACAACTTTCAGGGAATTGAATTTTTCAGGAAATGAATTTTTCAAATTTTCAATAAATTGAAAACCATCTATCATAGGCATATTAATGTCAATAAATATGACCTCAGGAAAAATACTGATAGGCTCATTGTATGTGTTGTTAATATTAAGAAGAAATTCTAACGCACTTTTACTGCTGGTATTAACGTATATTTTTTTAGAAAAGTGAATGGCTTCAATTGTTTTTTGGTTAATGAAATTATCTAATTCATTATCATCTAAAAGCATTACATAGTTATATTTGTAAGCTGGATCTTTTCTTTTCATAAAGGAGTGTTAGTTAAAAATTCTTTTAAGATAATAGTTTTTGTCGCAACATAAACTCTAATTGTTCATTAGTTAATATTAGCAATTCATTCTTTTCTTTTTGTTCTTTTTTAATATGATATATCTGGTAGGAATCCTCAATTGTCTTTCTTAACTCCTCGTCATTCCATGGCTTTTGAAGGTATCTGAAAATCTGCCCACGGTTAACTGCATCTTTCAAAGCTTCAATATCCGAAAAGCCTGTTAATAAAATACGTATTTGATGAGGATAATTCACAACAGCTTTCGCTAAAAGTTCTGTTCCCAAAGTTCCTGGCATCCGCTGATCTGTAATTAATATGTGTATTGTATGCTCTTTTAAGATCTCTTGCGCTTCATCAGAAGACCTTGCGGTATATATTGTAAAGTATCTTCTAAAAGATGCTTTAAAGGCCATTAAATTATTCTCCTCATCATCAACATATAGTACTTTTATGGAGAGGTCATCTTTCATTTTCAGAATCTGGTGATATTAGAATGCTACTATTTATAGATATTTTAAAGGTACGTAAAATAAACACTATAATGATGTATTTATATAAAAAAAAATACCATAATTTTATGCAAATTTGATTTTTGAGGAGCCTTTAGATTACCATATCTGCTGATATTTTTCTAAATTTCGATGAATCATACTTTCACATTGACCGATCTTTAAAAATAGTACCATAATGAAGCAAAAATTGAAAAATTTGAGTCAGAAAAACCATCAACATGCGCATGTTTATGCGCCGCAATTTTTTCGTTTGACAAATTCTAGTGACAAGAATGAACTAAATAAATTGTTGGACGATGATGATTCAATTAAAGTTTATGATGAACTTTTGGGACAATTAGAAGAATTGGTGAAATCTCAAAATCCAAAGATAAAATTCACTAAGGAAACTTTAAAGGAAGCTGCTATACAATATGTTGAACAAACACCTTTCGAAGAATATGGCGTTTGGGTATATTATCCATGGTCATCAAAGCTCATACACATACTTGATGAAAAAGAATTTGTAGAAGTAAGAACAAACAGGAACCATTATAAGATAACTCCGGAAGAAGAAAGAATATTATCTCACAAAAAAATTGGGGTTATTGGATTGTCGGTTGGTAAAGCTATTGCCATGACCATCGCCATGGAACGTATTTGCGGTGAACTGCGGCTTGCTGATTTTGATGTTATAGAATTATCTAATTTGAATAGGATCCAAACGGGAGTTCAAAATTTTGGCATTAAAAAAACAGTGGTAGTTGCCAGAGAGATCGCAGAGATCGATCCTTATTTTAAAGTTACACTCTTCTCCGATGGTTTAACAGAGGACAATGTTGACGATTTTTATTTAAAAGAAGGTAAGTTGGATGTGTGCATCGAAGTGTGTGACGGATTGTATACGAAAGTATTTGCCAGACAAAAAGCGAAAGCCTTAAAAATTCCTGTTGTAATGAACTCGAGCGACAGAGGAACTACAGATGTAGAACGTTATGACCTGCATCCTGAAATGCCTTTATTACATGGATTAATAGATCATTTAGATTTGAACCTAGTAAAACAGGCAAAAACAAATGAAGAAAAAGTACCTTATCTGTTGCCAATGTTAGGCGTAGAAACGTCATCCACGAGATTACGCGCTTCGATGCTTGAGATTGAAGAAACTATTACCACCTGGCCACAACTTGCTTCTGGCGTTGCTTTGGGTGGTGGTATATGCGCCGATGTTTGTAGAAGAATTTTGCTAGATCAGTTAAAAGACTCCGGCAGATATTTTGTGGATCTGGAAGATATCATCTTCGATAAGGATCGCCCAAAATCAGTTGAAACTAAGTTGGTGTTATCCGACTCTATAACTGATGCAGAGATGCTAAAGATAATTAAGAGCGCTGATATGCCTGAATTAGAAGGGCAATTACTTTTAGATAGATCAAATATAGAAGAACTTATCAAGCATGCTTGCATGGCACCATCAGGCGCAAATATTCAGTCCTGGCAGTGGGTACACCATAGTAAGAGTATTTATTTATTTAGAAATGATATTTACGAAGCAGGTTTGCTGGATTGTAAAGGCACAACTATGATTAATGGATTAGGGGCTGCCACAGAAAACCTGGTTCTTAAAGCACATGAATTGAATTTGGAAATTATTGTTGATGTGCTTCCAAATTTGAATGAAAAAAGCAAATTAATTGCAGTTATACGTTTTTTTGATAGTGCCGCCATTTTACACAAGGATAGATTTGAGCCACATATTTGTGACGAATTAGCACCAACAATTCCTTTCCGTCTTACCAATAGGAACATTGTTAAAAGAACAAAAATAGATATTAAAAGGCTCGAACCATTAAAAAAGCTTGCACAGACAATTGAAGGAGCAGATTTGATCCTGATCAATGATGAGAAAATAATGTATGAAATTGGAGAGGTTACTGCTAAGATCGACAGAATGCGGATCATGCATAAGGGCGGGCATGATGATTTTCATGGCGAAGTAAGATGGAATGAGGAAGAAGTTAATCAAATGCTTAATGGAGTTGATCTATTAGGTACTGTTGATCTAACTCCTACGGAATTAGCGGGCTGGACGGTAGTAAAAAACTGGAATGTTGTCAATCATTTAAATGATTGGAAATTAGGGGCGGGATTGGAAAAAATACAACGAAAAAATATAGCTTCAGCTTCAGCGATAGGACTTTTAACCATGCCACGTTTTTCTAACAACGATTTTTTTGCCGCCGGACGCGCCCTCGAAAGAGTTTGGCTTGCTGCTAATAAAGATAATATAGCTGTTCACACGGCCTCTCTCTCTACACTCATTTTTAATACATTGTCTTATGCAGATAACCATGGATTTACCAGGTATATGGAAAACGAGGCCAGAGAGCTGCGTAAAGATTTTGAAAGACTTTTTTCTCTTGATAGTTCAAAAGTAGATGTTTTATTATTAAGATTTTTAATAGCGCCGCCTCCAAAACGTAGGTCTGTTAGATATCCTTTGAATCAAGTCCTCAGTTTTCTTTAATTTTTATTTACGACAATATCGTTTATCACAAAATGAACCAAAGAATAAATATAAAAATTAAAGTGTTCAGAGCTATTGATGAACCCGACTTATGCACGAAATATCTCAGAGCCCATAGAGAAGTTTTATCAATATATTATGGAATAACACAAATAACTTCAGATAATCCCGGATGGCCAGACAATCCTGAAGTATACGTTATTACAGCAGAATCTGCATTTGATCATGAACTTCTGTGTGGAATTCGTGTAAACAAAGTCGGAGGCACACAGCCATTACCTGTTGAAGTGGCCATAGGGAAATTAGATTCAGGTATTTATGATCTGGTTAAAAAATATGCTGCTAATGGCGCAGGAGAATTATGTGGATTATGGAATTCCAGAAAAGTAGCCGGTAAGGGATTAAGTTTTCTTTTAACCAGAATGGGGATTTCAATTTTGAACCAATTGGGTATTAATACTATGTTTGGTATTTGTGCAGAATTAACGTTGCCTATGTTTCAAGGCGTTGGTTTTGAAATAGAAGAGTCCCTTGGAAATAAAGGAGCATTTCATTATCCAAAATCTGATTTATTGGCTTTTTCTTTAATCATGAAGGATCCTATTAATTTGGATAAAGCTAGTACTGTGGAAAGAGAAAAAATATTTAAACTAAGAAAAATCTTGAAAGAAAATGTTTTCGAAACAGGGCCAAAAGGAGAATTGTATATCGAGTATGATTTATCAATACCAAAATCATGGATAAAAAACGAAGTATAGTTTTAAAAAAATATAGTATACTACCATACCTTGTGTTTGTTTGTGTATTATTATCACAACGTGCATTTTGCAATACAATTGTTTTGCAGGATACAATACTTTTTTCGACCGCTAATAGCGAAATATTTATTGGAAAGTCAGTATATATTTTTGAGGATAAGTCAAATACATTAACCATATCCGATGTTGCTAAATCAAATGCCTTTATTTTGCATAATGGAGAAGTGCCTAACATGGGGATTTCCGCTTCTTCATTTTGGTTAAAATTTTCAATAAAAAACACTTCTGATCAGGAAAATTTATTGATAGAAGTTGCTAATCCATTATTAGATGAAATAGAATTTTATACTCTTTTTCAGAATAATGAATTTTCGGTAAAAAAAATGGGAGAGTATGAAAAATTTGACACAAGAAAATATGCGCATCCTAGTTATCTTTTTGATTTGAATATACCCAAAGGCAGTACATGTGATTACTATTTTAAGTTTAAAAGTAATGAGGATATGTCTCTCCCTATCAAGTTAGGATCTCAGTTAACGATAATGGATTCTATCCGCGCAAAAGATTTGCTTTTCGGGTTATATGCGGGGATAATGGTAGTAATGTTTTTGTATAATACTTTCATATATTCTACAACAAAAGACAAGAGTTATTTATTTTATATAATTTATATATTAAGTGTCACGTTAACACAGGCAAGTTTTCAAGGCTATACTTTTCAATTTCTCTTTTTTGATTCACCGTGGCTGGCACAAAAAAGTGTCATTTTATTTAGTTCATTCGTGGGGATAAGTGCAGGTGAATTTGTGCGGGTATTTTTAGATACTAAAACTAATTTTCCAAAACTAAGTAAAGCACTTTATTTATTTTATTTAAGTTATATAGTATGTATCATATTGTCGGTTTTTGAAATAAATAGTATGCCATTGTTAAACGTTACAGCTTTAATGATTTCGCTTTTCATATTATTTATGGCCATCATTTTAGTTAGAAAAGGAAATAGATCCGCTGGCTTTTTTCTTGTTGCGTGGACCACTTTTCTGATTGGAGTTATCGTATTTGCTTTAAAAAATTCGGGAATAATACCTTACAATAATTTTACAATCTACACAATGCCTGCAGGTTCGGCAATAGAGGCCATCCTTCTTTCTTTTGCCCTGGCCGATAGGATCAACATTTTGAAAAAAGAAAAAGAAGAATCACAGGCAACTGCTTTAGAAGCATTAAAAGAAAATGAAAAATTAATTACTGAGCAAAATATTGTGTTGGAAAGAAATGTTGAACAGCGAACCATTGAACTTAAAAATACGTTAACTAATCTTAAAGATGCTCAAACCCAACTGGTAAATGCCGAGAAAATGGCTTCGCTTGGTCAGCTTACCGCAGGTATTGCTCACGAAATAAATAATCCTATTAATTTTGTAAGCGCAAATGTAAAGCCTTTAAAAATGGATATTGCAGATGTATTGGAGCTTTTAAGTAAATACGAATTAATAGCTTCAAAAGAAATTCCGGGCGATAAACTCAATGAAATTGAAGAATTCAAAAAGGAAATAGATATTGATTATTTGAAAAAGGAAATGAGCGATCTTTTATCCGGTATTGAAGATGGTGCTAAACGGACGGCAGATATCGTTTCCGGTCTCAAAAATTTCTCAAGACTGGATGAAAGCGATATTAAGGAAGCTAATATAAATGAGGGAATTGAATCTACACTTATACTATTAAAAAGTGCGGTACCTGAAAACACGGAAGTTATTACCAATTTAGGCAATATCCCTGTGATCGAATGTTTGCCTGGAAAATTAAACCAGGTTTTCATGAATTTATTCAGTAATGCATTCTATGCCATTAGTCGAAAGGAAAACAAAATTGGAAATAAATTAATGATCTCAACTTATACTTCAGGGGCACAGGTATTTGTGTGTATTGAGGATACCGGAATCGGTATGACGAAGGAAGTGAAAGATAAAATGTTCGACCCGTTTTTCACAACCAAGGATGTTGGTGAAGGAACCGGACTCGGAATGTCTATTGTATTTAAAATAATGGAGAGCCATGGCGCAATTATGGAAGTAGAATCAGAATATGGCGTTGGCACAAAAATTCTATTAATTTTGAATAAAAAAGTTACCTTGTAATTTATATGCCGGCAGAAAAAATAAAAGTATTGTATGTTGACGATGAGGAACAAAACCTTATCGCTTTTCGTGCTAATTTTAGAAAGGAATATGAAGTATACACTTCTATCAGTGCTGCAGATGCTCTTATTTTACTTGAAACAACCCCTGTTCAGGTCATTATCTCTGATCAACGAATGCCAGGCATTACCGGCGTTGAATTTTTAGAAAAAACCGTTAAACTTTACCCTGATAGTAGCAGGTTGTTGATCACAGGACAATCTGATATAGAAGTAGTAATTGATGCGATCAATCGTGGACAGATCAGTAAATTTATACAAAAACCGTGGGACTGGGAAAAATTATCGATCGCAATAGATAATTGTGTTACTCTTTATAGATCAAGGCTGGAATTAAAATTAAAAAATCAGGAACTGCAAAAGATAAATGACGAATTGAATAAATTTGTTTATAGTGTTTCTCACGATCTACGTTCGCCATTGACCTCTATTTTAGGAGTTGTTAATCTTACAAGATTGCTGCCTGAAATGAGAGTTGCAGACCCTTATTTTGAAATGATCGAAGGGAGGGTCATAAAACTCGATAATTTCATTAAAAAGATCATCGACTATTATAAAAATGCCCGTTCGGAGGAAGTAAGAGATGAGATCGATTTTAGATCAGTGGTAGCATCCATTTGGGAGACATTGAAAAATCAGAATGATTCTATCAATTTTAGTTTTTCATGCCAACAGGACGTTGCTTTTATTGGCGATCTATTTCGTTTACAGGTGATTTTTGAAAATTTGATATCCAATGCTATAAAGTATCAAAATCCTTCTGTTGATAGAAAAAAAATAGAAATAGCTGTAAATGTAGACGATTCGAATGCTAAAATCGTCTTATCAGATAATGGGATCGGTATAAATCAAAAATACCTGGATAACATCTTCCATTTGTTTTTTAGAACAGAAGATTCTTTAAATACCGAAGGAACCGGTATTGGACTTTACATAGTAAAAGAAGCAGTAGAAAAAATGGGCGGAACGATCATAGTTTCTTCTGCCGTAATGAAAGGCACTTCATTCGAAATAATAATACCTAATAAAAAATCTGATGAGTAAAAAAATTTCAGTCATGTTAGTTGATGATAACAAGATCGATCTGTTCATTCATCATGAACTCATTAGGCAAATGGATATTGCTCATACAATAGCTGAATGCCCTTTTGCAACAGAAGCACTTAAATTTCTGGAAGAACACGACGCTAATTCATGGCCTGATATTATTTTACTGGACATACATATGCCTGTTATGAATGGGTTTGATTTTTTGGATAAATATGCTCTTCTTCCAGAGGAATTGCGGAGTAAATGCAGGATCATAGCAGTTTCATCGTCATTGGATACCGGAGATAAGCTAAGAGCTAATGAAAGCCCCATGGTGTTACAACTACTTGAAAAGCCTTTAAATACAACTAAATTGAGGAATCTATTGCAAAGCGAAAAAGTGATCTAGTTATTTATAAACAGTAACTACACGCACTATTTTCAAAAAACGACCTTTATAATAAGGCGATTCTTTAAAAGAGGATATCTTTACTCCCGAATGTTTTTTATTAGATGAACTATGAATGAATTGCAGTTCTTCTCCCGGATTTGAAATTACGATCCCGACATGACCGGGAGATCGTTTTTTTACATCTGTTCCTGTAAAAACAATTACATCACCTGGCCTGGCTGATTCTGTTGGAATGGTTTTGCCAAACGAACTAAATTCACTGGATGAACGAGGTACTTTCACATTAAAATGACTAAACACATAATATACGAATCCTGAACAATCAAAGCCTCCAGATGGATCACAACTGGCATACTGATAATTGGTACCCAAATGCTTTTTGCAAAATTTCAGTAAGCTATCTTCACGAATACTATCCTTTGGTAATTCTACGGTTCTTCCAATTCCGTTAATTGAAAAGATAAGTAATATTATAATTAATAAACGGCTCATCATCTAAGATAGTCAAAAAATGCAGGACAGTTTAGGCGAACTTTGTGAATTACTGTTAAAAAACAGACTGATTCTAAATACAAAAAATCATAAAACCCGTATATAGATTAAATTGTCTTTAAGTTAAGACAACATTTTAAAAATTTATATGTTAATTTTATAATCGCAAAAGCAGAAGTTATGAAAACAAAGAATGTATTTACGCATTTTAAACAGCCACGCATGTTACTTGTAGCTCTTCTATTTGTTATTGGGTGTTACAGTACCCAATGCCAAAACGCAAGTCATACGACATCCGTTACTAAAAATTCAACTATTAAAAAAGACACACCTATGAAACTTAATCCGCTAACCGAACAGGAAAAATATGTTATTTTAAATAAAGGTACCGAAAGACCTTTTACCGGAGAATACACAGATAAATTTGATAAAGGAACATATATCTGTAAACAATGTAACGCTCCACTATACGAGTCGGACTCAAAGTTTCATTCAGGATGCGGATGGCCTAGTTTTGATGATGAAATTGCAGGTGCGGTTAAAAAAACCGTTGATGCCGATGGACAAAGAACAGAGATAACCTGTACCAACTGTGGCGGACATCTTGGTCATGTATTTTATGGCGAAGGTTTAACCGATAAGAATACGCGCCATTGTGTAAATTCTACATCTATGTTGTTTGTGGAAGGAAGTGGGTCTAAAAAAGAGAATACAGGGAGAGAACCAGCTAAAGCTATATTTGCAGGCGGATGTTTTTGGGGAGTCGAATATTATTTTCAGCATGCAAAAGGAGTGTTGGGCACCAAAGTGGGCTATATTGGAGGCTCTACCTCTAATCCTACTTATAAAGAAGTATGTAATCATACAACAGGTCATGTAGAAGCATTGGAAGTGTCTTTTGATCCTTCTCAAACTACTTACGAAGAACTGACTAAATTATTTTTTGAGATCCATGATCCTACCCAGGCAAATGGACAAGGTAATGACGTTGGCCCACAATACCTCTCTGAAATATTTTATTTTGATGATGCTCAAAAAGCAACAGCAGAAAAATTGATAGCACAATTGCAAATTAAAGGGTACAAAGTAGCTACTAAGTTAAGAAAGGCTACTACTTTTTGGCCAGCTGAAGATTACCATCAGCAGTACTATGAGAAAGAAGGCGGAACACCATATTGCCATAGAAGAGTTTCTCGTTTTTAATAATTTCATAACAGTTAGGTTTTATTGTTTAAGCCTCCGGAATCCAATTCCGGAGGCTTAATTTTTTTACTGGCATAGATTTCTCTTATTAAATGGGTAAAATACAACCCTATATGAGAATAAAATTATTATTGATACTGCTAACAGGAAGCCTCACTGGTTTATTAGCCCAAAACAAAGATTTCAAAACAAAGTTTCACATGGCTGATACATTGTATGATGCGGGAAATTATTACCAGGCTTTGCCTATATTTCTGGAGTTATATAAAGAGGATACTACCAACGCTAATATCTGTTATCTGGTGGGTGATTGTTATTTGAACGGCAGAACAGGAAAAGCCAATGCTGCTAAATATTTAGAAAAAGCCGTCAAATCTATTGATCCAAAGTATAAAAAAAGTAAGGATGAAAGAAACGCCCCTATATTAGCATATAAGCTATTAGGAGACGCGTATCACATTCATTCTAAATTTGATAAAGCTATAACAGCTTATCATGCCTACCAAAATGAAATGCGTATCAACAATAAAACCGATAAGGATAATTTAAAGGATGCAGAACGGAAGATCGATATGTGTAATACCGCAAAGTCTTTGGTTGGTAATCCGGTTCGTGTAAAAATTGAGAATATGGGCAGTACGGTCAATTCGGCTTATGCAGATTATTGTCCGGTACTTACAGCAGATCAATCAACCATGATATTTACTTCTCGAAGAAAAGGGACCGGTGATATCATGGAAGAAGGTAAATACCTTGAAGACATTTATATTTCACAACGTACAAAATCTGGCTGGTCAACCGCCGAAGCTATCAGTAGCAAGATTAATACAGAAAGTAATGAAGCCAGTATTGGTATTTCACCCGATGGGCAGGAAATTTTAATATATAAAGACGATAACGGCGATGGAAATATTTATTCCACAACTTTAAATGGCGATGAATGGTCGACTCCTGTTAAATTAAATTCAAACATCAATACTAAGCATTGGGAACCAAGTGCGTTCATTTCAGCTGATGGTCATGCGATCTATTTTGTGAGTAACCGTCCTGGAGGATATGGTGGAAGAGATATTTATGTGAGCCAGCGAACAGAAAAAGGAGATTGGGGAAAAGCAGTAAACATGGGGCCATTGATCAATACCGAATACGATGAAGATGCACCTTTCATTCACCCTGATGGAGTGACCTTATATTTTAGTTCAAACGGACATAATACAATGGGTGGTTTTGATGTCTTTTACAGTTCATTGTCTGATGATGGTACTAAATGGTTAGCACCTGTAAATGTAGGCTATCCTGTAAATTCGCCCGATGACGACGTTTTTTATGTAGTATCGCCCGATAAGACCAAGGCTTATTATTCTTCTTTTAAAGAAGGTGGTCATGGAGAAAAAGATAATTACACGATCACATTCCTTGATCAAAAACCAAATCCATTGACTTTATTAAAAGGGCTTGTGAAAACAGACGATGGTAAAGTTCCAAAGGATGTTGTTATTACAGTAACGGATAACGAAACAGGCGAGATTGTTGGTGTTTACAGACCAAACAGTAAGAGCGGACAATATTTATTTATTTTACCTCCGGGTAAAAATTATAACATCGCATACGAAGCCGATGATTTTTTATTCTATTCAGAGAACAGGGATATTCCTAAAAAAACAAATTATTACGAGATCTATCGTGCCGTTCAGCTACCACCGGTTATCGTAGGGTCTAGTATTGTTTTAAATAATATTTTCTTTGATTTTGATAAAGCAACCTTGCGCAAAACATCTAATGTGGAGTTAAGAAATATCATACGTTTCTTAAACAGATATCCTAAAGTTGTAATTGAGATCTCGGGTCATACCGATTCTAAAGGAACTCCGGAGTACAATGCTAAACTTTCGCAGGATAGGGCTACTGCCGTTACGGATTATCTTATTGCAAAAGGAATCAGTAAAGCGAGATTGGTATCTAAAGGATATGGAGAAACAAAGCCAGCTGCGCCAAATACTAAGGCAGATGGAAGTGATAATGAAGAAGGAAGGCAGTTGAACCGTCGCGTTGAGCTGAAAATTCTTGAAATTGGAAAATAAGTAGGTTTTCATCTATCCTGTTTTTTATAGCAGTTATCAAAAAGATTTCGGCAGTTACCAAAAAGCCCCTGAGTGATCAGGGGCTTTTTTGTTTTCCGGGGGGATAATTCATACCTTGCCTTTATCCAATTATGGCTCATTTTAGAATTATTACCTTTTTTATCCTGTTAGCTTTCAATAGTTTTGCGCAGGGAACCGCTATTGAATCTCTTAAAAAGGAGTTGCTATCATCTTCCAACGACACTATCCGATGTGGTGTTTTAGATCAATTGAT
The DNA here is from genome assembly GCA_040386075.1 of Bacteroidota bacterium. GTDB lineage: Bacteria > Bacteroidota > Bacteroidia > B-17B0 > Aurantibacillaceae > UBA4416. The sequence continues at coordinate 15,576 of JAZKGE010000013.1, read as the reverse complement.
AGAAATAGCAGCTGATGGTGAATGGCAAAAATTTAATGAGCAAATGAAGCAATTAGCTTCAAAGAATCTGGCCCTTAAGCCTACCGGAAGAACTCTGATTGTTTTCAGTAAGTATTACGCAACTGCATTACATAATCAGGGTATCATGTACTCTGAGCAATCTGATGATGTTAAAGCTATAGCGTATTTTAATAAGGCTATTGAAATTAGCAAACAATCAGGTAATAAAAATGAGGTGGCTATATCTCTGCAAGCTATAGCTCAGATAGATATTCGAAAAGGAAACAATACCAAAGCATTGAACCAGCTTTACGAGTGTTTGAAAATATTTGAAGAAACAGGAGATGAGATCGGTGTAGCTGATGTTCATTTAAGTATTGGCGATATTTGTTATCTGCAAAGCGAATACAACAAGGCAATCGAGCATCACCAAAAAAGCAGGGAGCTTTATATTAAGAATGAATATGAAGTAGCAATAAGCACTATTAATTTTAAAATTGGTGTCGATTATAACGCTGCCAGGGATTATACAAAGGCACTGGAATATCTGCAAAAAAGCATTGATGCTGTTGAGAATTCAGATTATGGCGCTAATTCAGTTGTTTATTCGAATATTGCACAGATCTATATTTATCAGAATAAATATGATAAGGCATTAGAATATGCTCAAAAAGGACTACAGGTGTCTAAGGCTACTCAAAATAAAGTAGAAATGAATCATAGCCACATTATTTTAAGTAGAATATTTGCCTTTCAAAAAAAATATCCTTTAGCAATTTCAAATGCAGAAAGTGCTCTGAAAATAGGGCAGGAGATAGATCATCCGGCCGAAATAACAATGGCAGCCAATCAATTGTATTTGATCTACAAGGAAACGAAACAGGATGGCAAGGCTTCACGGTATCATGAATTATATATCGAATCAAAAAACATTCTTGATAACCAGGAATCTAAAAATGCTTTATTAGAACAAAAACTAAAGTATGAGTACGAGAAAAAAGAGCTGATAAACAAGTCTGAAAACGAAAAAAAACTGGACGCACTTAATGCAGCTAATGAAAGAAGTAATTTGATGAAGAACATATGGCTGATCATTTTTGCATCTATTTTGATTTTATTAGTGATCAGTTCTTATTTTCTTTACAGGAATTTTAAACAGAAAAGCATTATTAATGCTCAAAAAAATAATTTATTAAAACAAAAATTGTTGGTATCTCAAATGAATCCACACTTTATATTTAATTCATTAAATGCTATTCAAAATTATATTTTTAAACAGGACAGTTTAAAAGCAGGAGATTATCTTTCGCAGTTCTCTGAATTGATCCGTATGATCCTTGATTATTCCCGAAAAGATTATATATCAGTTGTGGCAGAGGTAAAATTGTTGAATACCTATTTAGAACTCCAAAAATTACGCTTTGAGAATAAATTTGATTACGCAATTAATATTGACCCTAGTATTGATAGAGATGCTATACATATTCCACCTATGTTGGCTCAGCCGTTTATTGAGAATGCTATTGAACATGGTATTTTTTATAAAAAAGATAAAGGAAGGGTAGACGTGAGATTATTTTTTGAAAATAATTTTTTGATTTATGAAATTGAGGATGACGGAGTGGGGATGGAAGAGGCAATGAAACTTAAGAATAAATTGAAATCATCTTATGAGTCGTTGGCTACCGTCATTACTAAAGAGCGGATGAGTAGTTTAAGTGAGCAAAGTAAAGGCAATATAGAGATCGAGATCCTTGACAAAAAAAGTATGTCTGCAAATAACTCAGGTGTAAAAGTGAAATTCATTGTTCCATATAAAGAAAAGTAAAGTATGATAAAAGCAATTATTATTGATGACGAAACAAACAACCAGGAACTGATCTCTAATTTATTGAGTTCTTATGCTGATAATATTCAAGTTGTTTCGGTAGCTGACTCTGTGGAAAATGGCTATAAAGCTATTGTTGAACAACAGCCCGATCTTGTGTTTTTAGATATTCAAATGCCAGATGGAACAGGCTTTGACCTGCTTAAAAAGTTCGAAAAAGTAAACTTCAAGGTTATATTTGTTACTGCGCATCAGGAGTATGCCATTGAAGCATTTAAATACAGTGCTTTGGATTATTTATTAAAGCCGTTATCGCCTTCTAATTTAATTTCTGCTATTAAAAAAGTTGAGGAGTCATTTAATAGCGATGAATTGAATTTAAAATTAAAAACATTACTAAGTAACATTACAGAGCCTGCTAAAACAAAGCGAAAAATCGTTTTAAAAACAATGGAACGTATTTATTCTGTTGATTTGAATGATGTTATTCGCTTTGAATCGGATGGTGGTTATACTAAAGTTTATTTGTTTGATGGCAAACGCATCATGGTTTCACGCACCATGAAAGAGTTTGATGATCTGTTAACTGACGTAGGTTTTTTAAGAGTTCATAATTCTCATTTGATTAACATGAACTACTTGTTCTGCTTTGAAAAAACAGAAGGCCATATTATAATGAAAGATGAATCAATAGTACCGGTATCTAATAGAAAGAAAGAACAATTACTGGAATTACTAAATATGATTTAATTTCTTTCAGAAGCCCATTCAATCGCTTTGTCCATTTCGGTATTTGAAAAAACTTTGAATTTACCCGGAACAAATAAATTGGCGATGCCTACTACTAATTTAATTGCTTTGGATTCAACAACTATAGCAATTCGTCGCCATTGGCTTTTCCATTGTAGTAAATGCTTTAAATTCTTCAAAGTAAATACCTTAAAGCTATCGTTAAAATGCTTTAAAACAAGCAGGCAGCTTAAGTGTCCGGTCTTTCTAACATGAGTATGAACAGAAGGTACTAAAACTTCTGTACAATCTTTTTCCGTTACTTGCCATTGAGCAATAAAACCTATCAGGTTTGATGGTAAGTCAATTAATCTATATATCATGACATTGTGTTTGGTAAATATTTCGACAAATAAAGTGCCTTATTTCCTGATTAGTAAAAATTGATCTTAATTATTTTCTTCGCCCACCGGATATTAAATAAATTATCAAGCCAACAATGCCTACTACAAGAATAATTCCCCATATCATACCTGCTTTAAAGATCCCGCCAACTACGGCACAGCCTGACATTGCAAGGAGCAGTAGAAAAATAAATATATAATGAACTAATGATTTCATGATTTCTGTTTTTTTATTTTTTTTGTTTATATTTTTTTTAAATGGTCATATAAGCTCTATACTAGAACAGATAATCTACAATATTAGTTTCTACAAAGTGTGTAAAAAGTACCGCGTTTGTGGAATTAAAAGTGAAAGCCTAATCCAAAGGTAGACATGCCGGTTGAAAGATCCAGGTATATTCCCATTCTTTGGGTTACATGGCATTCGCTACCGATGTGCATGTTAGCATATAAAGGACTTGCTGAGCTATTTACAACGCGATCACCATTATAACCGTTTTCCCAGGTGGTTGTTCTATAGGCAAAACCCAGCGAAGTTCCTATGTAAAAGTCCCATCTATCTCCGGCATTGAACCACTCGTCAAAATAGTAGCTTGATTTTACGCCAATAGGAACTGTAGTTTCACGATAATAGTAATTTCTGTAAGGATAGTTTTCATTTCCCCAGTAACGATGGCTTCTATAAGAATACACAGAAGCAAACGGGGCTAAAGTGAAGTTTCTGAAAACATCTATTTCAAAATTTATGTTTCCGGCCGGTGCATACCCTAAATAGCCAACTCCTGCGCCAAGGTTTAATGTATTGCCGTATTTTTCGCGTTCCTGTGATCTCATCTTACCTGCAAACAGTGTAATTAGGATCATTGATAGTATGATATTTTTCATGATCTGAATGATTAAATTCTAAACAAATAGTTAGAAATTATATGCCAGGGTAATTCCACACTTTTTTACTTGTTAGGGCACAAAAATGTAGAGTTTTGGGGAAATACTTGCCTTTTTTTGATTAATACTGCGTCCTGAACAGGAATGAAAATTGACAGGTATATATCTATGTCATTACAATACATGAAGCTAACACCTGTTGCGTTAATTTTTATTATGTTCAGTAGCATAGTTTCTTTTTCACAAACAAAAAAACAAAGGGAGGTCTTTATCAAAGACTCCATCTATATTATGAGAGTAAAATTAGTTCGCCCACAATTACGGGGCGATAATAGAAATATGATATATATGGGTCAGGTTCTTACTATTAATGGATTAGATGCCGGTATATTGTTAAGGGACAAGATCCGTTTAACCTTAGGTTACTATTCATTAAATAATAATATTAACGCTCATAAAAAAATAATTGATGGAACAGAGTGGGACAGGCAGTTTAGATTGCAATATATTGGATTTAATACGGAGTTTATTTATAAGAACACAAGGTTTATATCATTTGGTTTGCCTGTAGAGTTTGGCTATGGAAAAAACAGTCTTCAATACATCAATACATTAACTTATGAAACAAAGTATAGAGAATCAGGCAATATTTTATTAACTGATTTTGGTTTATCGATGACCTTTAAACCGATCAGGTGGATAGGGATAAAGGGAGTTATAGGGTATAGAAAAGCCCTTTATAATGCTATTCCTAATTTTCATTTCGATGGCGTATTTGCTTCTGTGGGATTGAATGGTGATGTCAGAGAAGTTATTAAAGATTTTCAAATGTATAAATTGAAAAGGAAATATAAAAAGAACCTGAATAAAGTTGAAACTGCAATTGATCTGATAACCGATTAAACCAGTCTGAATCCCAAAATGGGATAAAATCCCATTTTATCCCATTGTTTCAATTTCTTGCAAGATTAAAAGGCTGCTATCATAGAGATGGCAAAATAGAGTACAGTGAGATATTGTGGTCTTTGTTTCTTATATATAATGACAATACAATTCACAAATTCACTCAAACTAATCCTAAAAATATGGAAACCACTAAACCTAAAGAAATGTTTCATGAAGATATAAAAGCCGCTGAATTAGCCGCAAAGAATGTACAGTCACCTATTATGTACAACTATCATGATCAGTTGGCTCGCATCGCAGGTATGTACACGGTTTTTTTTAATAACATGGCAAAAGCATTTCCTCAACCTTTCAATTTAACCCGTAATGGTGGCATTCAGGATTTTAATCAGTCAGCACAGTTGAGTAATAAAGTTAATAGTGATCCTTCAGATTTAAGTAAAGTGTATAAAGAAACAATTGATTCGCATTTAGAAGCTTCTAAAAATTTGTTTAAAACAGCTATTGATACTAATATAAAAATGATGGCAGGCGCACACACGCATTTCAATTCAGCAATTAATCAAACACAAACATTTTGGAATGAAGTACTAAAAGCATCCAACAAGCCATTAACCGAAGAAGATGCTTATGCAAATGAAGCAGGATCAAATGACGGAACAACAAAAGCACCTGATTCTTTAAATCAGGTGAAGGATCAAAAGAATAAATAATTTATTAAAACTATGAAACTCATTTTCAATTCAGATCCGGATATAGGACCTCCACCACAGATCAAACCAACTCCACCAACTCCGCAAACTAATCCGGTTAAGCCGAGTCTTCCCGAAATCTTACCGGAGATCAGAAAAATTATTCCAACTCCGGTTTTACCTGAAATAAAACCCTTTATTCATCCTGAAGTAAAACCATAAAACCAATGAAACCCATAAAACATATTATAGTAGCAACCGATTTTTCAGTGACTTCCCGAAATGCTTTCCGTTACGCGAAAGCATTGGCAGGTAAACTCGATGCCATTTTAACTGTTGTACATATACAAGAGCATTTAATTATGGTGTCAGACGTAATGACCGTTCCCTTGCCTTCGGAAAGTGACAAAACAGTCATCAAAAACATGGAGGCTTTCATATCTGAAGAAAACGCACCCCTGGATCCGTCTGTGGCAGAACATAAAGTGATCACCAAGATTATATCAGGTAATGCTGCAGAGATTTTGACAGCTTTGTCGGAAAACGACAGTACGGATTTAATAGTGATGGGCACAACAGGGCTATCGGATATATTGACTAAGATATTTGGTTCAGTATCAATCAAAGTATCCAACCAGGCTAAGTGTCCGGTTATACTTGTTCCCAGGGATACTAAATGGTGTCCTATAGAGCGGATCATGTTTGCCAGCAATTATGATTCAATGACTCCTGAAGCAGTTAATCACGTTGTTGATTTCGCTGTATCTATAGATGCCAGCATTCATTTTGTAAATGTGAGGGATTACGATCCCGTTTTTGAACGCAAACAAAAAAACATTAACTGGAACGAGCTTTTTGTAAAGATTGAATCCATAACATTAGAAAAACATACTATTTATGGAAATGATACTGTTAAAGAATTAAATAAGTACGTTGAAGAAAAAAGCATTGATCTCACTGTTTTTGTAAGTAAACACCGAAATTTTTGGGAAAGCCTTGCTCATAAGAGCGCGACGGAAAATATGGCATTATCCGGTATTGCACCTATGATGGTTATGCACCTCGATGATAAATCCTAGAAATCTTATTTGGTTAATAGCCAGTATATGATTGCAATAACGATCAAAATAGCGAAGCCAATAAATATTCTATTTGGTTTCGCTTTATTTGTAATAATATTTCCTTTATTTTTTTCAAGTCCTAATACATCTGTTTCAACCATTGGCAATGGCTTTCCGTCTTGATCTTTATTAGTAGAGTCCATAATATGTTTTTAGTTAAGATTATTTCTTCTTATACCCGTTAATCCTGTGCCAACGTTATTGATCTGTAATTTATAGATTCCCCAATATGGGATATCTATTGAAATAGTTTTTTTATTATAATATTTTTAATCTTTGCTCAGCTTATTTAGCCTATCTTCACTAATATTAAGAATAACGATTCAATCTGGTTGAGTGATCTTTTTTAGTCGCTTGAAATTAACCGGGAATAGTAGTAGCGCATTATTTTCATAAAAATAAACAAATGCCCGAACCGTTATATGTATTGCTTGCGGATGATGATGCAGACGATCGTTATTTTTTTGATAAAGCTTTAAAGGCAATATCTGTTTCATCTCGCCTTACTACGGTGGTAGATGGAGAACAGTTAATGGCTTATTTATTAAAAAACTTTACGCAGCTGCCGGACGTGCTTTTTTTGGATTTGAACATGCCCCGCAAGAACGGATCAGAATGCCTGTGTGAAATAAAATCTAATAAAGCACTAAAAGATCTTCCAGTGATCATTTATTCAACTTCTCTTTATAGTGAGATGGCTGATTTGTTGCACACTAACGGTGCGCACTATTATATTAAAAAGTCAGGCCTTGCAGAATTAGAATCAACTTTGCAAACCGTTTTGGAATTAATAAGAGGAGCGAATTTTGTTCGCCCTACAAGAGATGAGTTTATCTTAAAGATAGTTGCCCAATAACATGAAAACTAAAAATAGTATTACTATTACTGAACAAGCTAGGAAAGATAAAACTTTCCCGATAGTTGCCATTGGTGCCTCGGCGGGAGGCCTGGAGGCTATGAGTGAGTTATTAAAGAATGTTTCATCAAATACTGGTATGGCCTATATTTTTGTACAACATCTCAGCCCCGATCATAAAAGTTTACTGACTTCTATTTTAGCCAAGACCACTAAAATGAAAGTGCAGGTAATTGACGATATGGAATTAATGAAACCAAATAATGTGTATGTTATACCTTACAACAAAGGTATTAAGGTCACGGATGGACATATTAAACTAATTCCACGCTCAAAAGGCAACCCGGCAATCTCTATTGATGTTCTGTTTTCATCTTTAGCTTTAACTCATAAAGAAAATATAATTGGGATTATTTTGTCGGGTAATGCCAGCGATGGTACTAAAGGAATAAGAGCTATTAAAAAAGTTGGTGGATTTACCTTTGCTCAGGATGATACTGCTAAGAATAGGAGTATGCCTCAGTCTGCAATCGCTTCGGGTGCTGTTGATCATGTTTTGTCTCCTAAAGAAATTGCAAAAAAAATAGTTTATTTAAGCAAGTATATTGTTGCAGGCCATTTGGTTGATTCCACTAAAGAAAATGGTTTATATGACAGCAATTCTGATCTCAGTTCTATTTTTGAGATCTTACAAAAACGTAATGGAGTAGATTTCAGTCATTATAAGTTGTCAACCATTAAAAGGCGAATACAGCGTAGAATTCTAAAAAACAATATAAAATCTATTAAGGATTATGCGAAGCTTCTGGAAGATAATAATAAAGAAGCAGAAACACTTTATGCGGATCTGCTGATAAACGTTACCAGCTTTTTCAGGGACATAGAAACGTTCCGTTATTTAAAAACTGCAATACTACCAAAGTTACTGAAAGAAAAAAAGAAAAAGGATACGCTCCGGATATGGGTAGCAGCCTGTTCTACAGGGCAGGAAGCATATTCTATTGCCATCATGATCGCAGAGATGCAGGAAAAATTAAATGATAAAACTCCTGTACAGATCTTTGCAACAGACCTCAGTGAGATAGCTATAAAAGCCGCTCGTTTAGGCGAATTTTCTAAAAGCGATCTCAAAACAATTAGTGCAGTAAGATTAGAACGTTTTTTTACGAAAGTAAAAAGTCGTTATAGGATAACCCAGCAATTACGTGAAATGTGCGTATTTGGAACTTCCCACAATATATTACGCGATCCACCTTTTTCGCGTATGGATCTCATAAGTTGCCGAAATTTAATGATCTATTTTGACGCTCCCGCACAAAAGAAAGTACTCGCTACGCTTCATTTTGCCTTAAATGAAAAGGGTTATTTGATGTTAGGTAAGTCAGAAACCATAGGGTCAGGTTCGACTCATTTTACACAGGTAAATAGTAAGTATAAGGTTTACTCCCGTAAAAAAAACGTGGGTGCCCGTAAGGTGTCAGAGCTTATTCCGCGTTACCCTAAAACTATTATCCCGGAACAAAGCATCAGATCTTTTCCTTCAAAAATTATGGATGAGGACTCCATAAAACTGGATGGGCTTATTAATTCTGTTTTATTGTCGAGTTATATGCCTGCATGTGCCATTATCAATAAAGATATGGAGATATTGCAGTTCAGGGGATCTACTTCCGTGTTTCTCTCACATCCATCAGGAAAGGCGAGTTTAAATATTTTAAAAATGACGCGGCCCGAATTTGCGTTTGAATTACGCAATGCAATTTTACAGGCCATCAAAACAAAACAATCCGTTACTAAATCCGGTATTGAGCTTAAGATCAATTCTACCTATCAAATTATGACCCTTGAAGTGTCGCCTATAAAATTTGATTGGGATGAACCTTTATTATTAATTGTTTTCACCTTGCAGGAAAAGGTAGAGAATTATACCGAGACCAATAAAAATGGCAAAAATAGTTCTATTCATAACCAACGTATACAACGGTTGACAGATGAGTTGAATCACGCAAGAACAGAGATACACTCTGTGATCGAATCCCAGGAATCAGCTTACGAAGAATTACAAACGGCTAATGAAGAAATTGTTTCAAGCAATGAAGAGTTTCAAACATTGAATGAGGAGCTGGAAAGTACCAAAGAAGAAATTGAAGCAGCTAATGAGGAACTGATTGTTACCAATGCTTCTTTAAAAAAGCATAATGATCTACTGGAGGAATCGTATAATTATTCTCAAACGATTATTGCTACCATTCATGAGCCCATGATCGTTCTTAATAGTAACCTTCAGGTCAAATCTGCCAATAAATCGTTTTACAAAAAATTTAATGTGACGGTTGAAGAAACTGAGGGAAAACAATTGTTTGAACTGGGAAATAAACAATGGGATATTCCTAAACTTCGGGAATTACTGGACTCGATTCTTGCTAAAAATTCTCAGTTCGAAAATTTTGTAGTAACACATACTTTCCCTGGATTGGGAGAAAAAGTGATGTTGCTCAATGCTAGCCGCATTATACAAAAAACGCATCGTGAAAAACTGATCCTTTTGGCGATAAAAGATATTACAGAACGACATGTGCGCCAAAAAGCGGCAGATGGAGAAAACGAGGAAAATATACGCGTTCACAGACAGGATAAATTAGAATTGGAAAAAATGGTATCCGGCAGAACCGGTGAACTTGAACGGAAGAACGTAGAACTGGAGACAGCAAATAAGGACCTGGTGTCTTTTACTTATATCTCCAGTCACGATTTACAAGAGCCGTTAAGAAAGATCCAAACTTTTGTAGATTGTATATTAAAAGATGATGAGCACAATTTATCTGCCTCCGGTAAAGCTTATTTCGGAAAGATCATATTGACTGCTAACCGCATGCGTTATCTGATCGAAGATCTTTTGACCTACTCACGTACCAAGAGTGACGACCGTGTTTTTGAAAGTACTGATCTCAATGTAATGATTAACGATGTTGCAAAAGATTTTGAAGATGTATTAGAGAAGAAAAAATGCCTTGTAGATATTGAAAAGCTATGTAAGGTCGAAGTTATTCCTTTTCAGTTTCGGCAATTGATGCATAACCTGATCAGTAATTCCCTGAAATTCTCGAAACCAGATGTGGCACCCCATATTGTTATAAAAAGTGAAGTTATGCTAGGTAGTAAAACAGGTCATGAGGCCTTATTACCTCGAAAAAAATATTGCCGCCTTACTTATACCGATAATGGAATTGGGTTCGATATGCAGTATAAGGAACGGATATTTGAAGCTTTTCAACGCCTTAATTCCGTTGTGGATTTTCCAGGAACAGGTATTGGTCTTGCCATCTGTAAGAGGATCGTAGAAAATCACAATGGCATTATGACGGCGAGTGGTAAATTAAATGAAGGGGTACGATTTGAGATGTACATACCTTCCGAAAACAAATAAAATAATAAAATATAAATTAAAGTATGATGAACAAAAACGGACCTGTAGTAGTCATTGAAGATGATGAAGACGATCAACTTTTTCTAACAGAGATATTTAAGAAGTTAGATTATAAAAATAAAATTGTGTTTTTTAAAGATGGAAACGATGCGCTTGAATACCTGAACAAAACGGATGTTAATCCATTTCTGATCTTGTCAGATATTAATATGCCTAGAATTAATGGTTTTGAATTGCGTTCAAAAATTCATACTAATGAATTATTGCATGTAAAGTGCATTCCGTATTTATTTTTTACTACTAATGCCAATAAGCAATCGGTTATAGATGCATACTCCATGTCTGTACAAGGATTTTTTGTTAAACCTAATGGGATGGAGGAACTAGAACATACCATAAAAACTATTATGGAGTACTGGAAACGTTGTATTGCGCCAAGTGAGTACGAATAGCCAGAAAATAAAAAAGTGAGAGTTTTAACACTCTCACTTTTTTTATTCAGTGACCGGCTTCAGTTAATTATGCTGCGGCTGATCTTCTGAAATTTTTATTAGGTATATTTAGTTGCTCTCTGTATTTGGCTACCGTTCTACGGGCAATTGAATATGTTTTTTGCATTAAGTAGTAAGCAATTTGTTCGTCACTTAATGGATTTTTCTTGTCTTCTTTATTTACACATTCCTGTAATACTTTTTTCACTTCTTTTGTACTTACAACTTCTCCATTGGTAGTGCTTAAGCCTTCAGAGAATAAATGTTTCATTAACAAAGTACCATATGCTGTTTGAATATATTTGCTGATAACAATACGTGATACAGTTGAAATATCAGATCCTATTTCTTCAGCAATAGTTTTTAAGATCAATGGCTTTAAATCAGCTTCATCACCTGTGATGAAGAATTTTTTCTGATGTCTAACAATTGCTTTAGCCACTGTGATCATTAGTTTTTCTCGCTGTTGCAAGGCTTCAATGAACCATTTAGCACTATCTACTTTGCTTTTGATAAAGCTGGAAGCTTCACGTAAACTTTTATCTTTTGCCTTTGAGTAACTGTTCAACATTTCAGTATAATCATCGCTGATCTTTAATGGAGGATGTTTGGCAGAATTCAAAAACAATTCAACATGATCGTTTTCTACCATTACTGTGAAATCGGGTTCAATAGTAATTGCTCTGCCTGTGTTTTCTTTAGAACTTCCTGCAGGCACTGGATTTAATTTTTTGATCTCCGCTAGTGCATCCTGAAACTCATCAGCATCTAATTTTAATTTCTTTTTAATAGCCTCAAAATTTTTGGATGATAACTCATCCATATGTTTTTCAAGGATATTTATGGCGTTATAAGTATCTTTTGTTTTTTCTGATTTATGGTTTAATTGTAGAATCAAACATTCTCTAAGGTCCTTTGCTCCAATTCCAATCGGTTCAAGCGTTTTGATCTTATTTAAAGTGTTTTGAAATTCTTCTTCGGTTGCAAATTGAGCAACAAATGAAAATTCATCAGCAATATCTTCAAGAGATCTTCTTAAATAACCATCATCATCTAATGTGTTGATCAAATAGATACCCATTTCTTTTTCTTTTTCAGTTATCGGTAGTAAGTTTAACTGATCGATCAATGAAATAGTAAAATCATGACTTTCTAAAAAAACCTGCTCTCTTTTTTCATCTTCTTTTACATGGTTATTGGCTTCATATTTATAATCATCCAATGAATCCTTGTCCATGTAATCTTTGTAGTCATAATCTTCTCCTAACTTTCCTTCAGAAACAAAGTCTTCACGTTCTTCCAAAGTGTCGTTTGCATCCTGATCGTCTCCGTCAGTTGCTTCGTTTTCAACTGTATCAAATTCTAATGCAGGATTAATAGCCATTTCAGTAGCAATATGCTGTTCAAGGGCAACGGTTGGTAAACCCAAAATATTAATCAATTGGATTTGTTGGTGTGTTAGCTTTTGCGCCAGTTTCTGTGTTTGTGATTGTATGATCGCCATAATTTCTAAGTTTAGTTTAAAATTTCATATTAATTACCACACTATATATTTGCTTTAAACGGGAGATAGAGTTGTATATGCTGGCCATTATTGAAATAACAGTGCCGAGTTTTTTTGAGTCATTAAGAGGATGAAAATCAGCTATTTATGAATGCATGATTTTTAAGACTTTTGGGGAATTGGGAATCCCACTCCCCAGAATTTGACTGAAATGGGGAATAAGAGCATTTTATCATGTGAAATTCTCATAAAAATTTCACATCACTCTAAAATTATTTACTGGAATTACCTCTGTTTTTTTGTAGCTATCAAGGATCTCTAAAAGCCTTTGCCGAAGCGGTAAGCCCATTATTTCTTCATAAGTGAACCACTTTGTTTCAAGCGAATGTTTATCAGCAAAATTTTTGATCTCATCTCCAATGATCGTGGCTGCAAAAAAGAAAGCTAAGTAACGGTCCAGGAAGCCCTCATTATATCTGAAATAGAAAATGCCGTCAATTGCTATCTTACAACCGGCTTCTTCTTTTGCTTCTCTGTGAGCTGCGTCCTCAGGCTTTTCACCAGGCTCTACTTTTCCTCCTGGAAGAAACCATTTGCCTTTCCATTTGGCGGCCGCTTCGCGAATTAATAAATAGCGCCCTTCTTTTTCTATCAGTACAAAACTCTTGAAGATCATACGATTAACATGATATTAATATGCCAGCTTGTTTGAGATAGTTTTTAATAAGTGAGTATTAAATGCAACAAATTGAGAAATTAGATGCGCTTTTATAAATGAATGGTTGTATAAAGCCCTTATTTTATTGAGAGTTTTGGTATAAGGAAGTCGGAACTGTTTTTGTTCTATTACTAAAAAAAATACCATGGAAGAAGAAACCCACGCGCATCCGAATTCAGAAAAAATTACGGCCGGTACACACAGTACTGTTTGGATAGAATCTATTGCTCCTTTATCTTTTCAGAAACTTGAAGTAAATACAGAAACCGATGTGGTTATTGTGGGTGGCGGTATTGCAGGAGTTAGTATAGCTTATCGTTTGGTGAAGTCAGGAAACAAAGTAGTAATAGTGGAGGATGGATTTATTGGAAGTGGTGAAACAGGCCGAACAACAGCTCATTTGGTTACTGCTCTTGATGACAGGTATTACGAATTGGAAAGAATGTTCGGTAAAGACAAAACTAAATTAATTGCCGAAAGTCACCAATCCGCTATCGGCTTTATTGAACGTACTGTCAAAAATGAAAAAATCGATTGTGATTTCAAGCGAGTGAACGGCTATTTATTCCTTCATCCAAGCGATAAATTAGAGTCTATTGATAGAGAATTTGAAGCTGCAACAGAAGCGGGTTTGGATGTTACCAAACTTTCAAATGTTCCGGGTATGGAAGATCATGCAGGTCCTTGTTTAAGATTTTCTAATCAAGCCCAGTTCCACCCTTTAAAATATATGAGAGCTTTATGTGAGGTGATTCAATCCAATGGAGGTATCATTTATACAAATACACACGCTAAATTAATTGATTCAACAGGTGTAACTACTGATAATGGTTTTAAAATAAATGCAAAGCATGTAGTGATCGCTACTAACACGCCTGTAAATAATAAGGTGGTGATGCATTTGAAACAATATGCTTATCGTACGTATGTTATTGGTGCTAAGATCAAAAAAGATTCTTTACCAATGTCGTTGTGGTGGGATACCGGAGACTTTAATGTAAATTCAGATATTCCTCCCTATCATTATGTGCGTACTCAAAAATTAGATGATACACATGATCTTTTGATCATTGGCGGAGAAGACCATCCAACAGGTATGGCCGATCTTGAAAACAGACCTGAAGAGGAACGTTATGGTTTGTTAGAAAACTGGGTTAACCAGCATTTTGATGTTGGTGAAATTGTTTACAGGTGGTCGGGACAGGTTATGGAACCTATGGATGGCGTGGCTTTCATAGGGCGTAATCCTATGGATAAGGATAACGTGTATATCGTAACCGGGGATTCAGGTAACGGAATGACACATGCCACTATTGCCGCTACTTTAATTGATGATTTGATCAATGGTCGCGAAAATAAATTTGAGGAATTATATGATCCCGCAAGATTTAATTTATTACATGCCGGTAAAGTTTTTTTTAAAGAATTTGTTGGTGGTTTCACTAATTATTATAAAGTACAAAAATTAAATAAAGAAGGTCATGACCTGCAAAGTGTTCAACGTAATGAAGGGAAGATCATTGAAGTAGCCGGAAAAAAATATGGTGTATTTTGTGATGAAAAGGATCAATTACATTTTGTAGGGTCAAAATGCACACATTTACAATGCGGACTTATATGGAACAATGATGAAAAAAGCTGGGATTGTCCTTGTCATGGAAGTCGTTTTACTTATGAAGGTAAAGTGTTAAACGGTCCTGCAAACACAGATCTTCCCTACCACAGAGAATCGAAACCGAATGTCTCCGATAAATTTTCAAATAATAATTAATAAAATATAAAAGCCATGAGTTATTTTGTAAGACGCGATGTTATCCATCCTGAAGACACTAATGAAGTTAAATACTGGACCAAAAAATGGGATGTAAATGTAAGACAGATCTATGATGCAATCCTTGAAACTGGTAGTGTTAAACTGACTGATATCAGAAAAGCTTTACATAAAAATGAAAAGCCAGGAAGTTTATTATACTGGAAACATACACGTAATTCACGAAGAATTTCGCCCAACTGTT
>JAZKGE010000012.1:0-4508 GCA_040386075.1 Bacteroidota bacterium | reverse complement strand
CGAAAAGCCAATCTGCAGCTGCAGTGCCTTTTTAAATAAATTTCCCTGGTAATACAAAGAACCATTAGCAATAGTATTTGGAACACTAACAATTGCCTGGTATGATGAACTTTGATACCTATATCCCAGGTTAATTCCAAGGTGCTTAAAGAACAGCATATCTTTGCGTATAAAGGCTGCAAAATTCTGAATACCAACCGGCGTTTGTTCCGGAACTGCCTGCTCATTAAAATAAATTAGATTTTTGACAGACTCTGAGATCACACCTATACTAAAACGATCGTTAGCTGTAGATACACTCAACGTAGATTGAAATTTATCTGTAGGAGAAAAATTATTAATCCAGCTATAATGATTGCTGATCCAGTTATTGAACATAAAATCAGGGTGGCGTTTTTCTGCCATTACATTAAAGTTCACTACAAATGGGATCTTAGCTATTTTCTTCAGGTATTGATTACTAATTTCCATTGAATAATCACCTGAATTGGATCCTTGAACTATATAATTAACCTTTGCAAAACCTCTGTAATTATCATCTGTTAAATAAAATCCGGCATTAACTATATGGTTGCTAAAAGTAGAATCGAGATATTGATATACCTGATTGATCTCGTTCTTATATCCCAGTTTAAACTTGGCATTAATCGGGTTTATCTTCAACGTATAATTCAATCCATTACCAATAGTTCGCCAATGTGTAGAATCCAGAGTAGATAATGTATCCAGGTAAAACACATTGTAAAACCCTTCACTTCCTGCATTGGCATCAATATACTTTGAAAAAGTTCCTGAATAATTAAACTGATAATCTATAAAGTGCGAAATAATCGTAGAGCTGTCTTCTGTTTTATTTAACCTGAACCATGGATTGAGATCAAACGTTGTGTTTCGAACTTCGCGTTTGGCATTATTTAAATTAACCGGCAATAAGAATTTATTAACGGAAACGTCTTCTAAAAACAAACTGTCATCAGAGATACCGCCATTTTCCTGGTGTTTTACTTTATTATATAACACATAAGCATAGTACCCTACCCTTCCGGTTTTAGATGTATAATTGGATGTTGTATAAAAATTATTGGTGAAACTTGTTTGCTTTTGATAAAAACCAATACCGCTGTACCGGTTAAAAGCTAAAGTAATATTTAACTTATTCTTGAATGAATTTGAGAATAACATTTTAAATGCCTGTTCTTGCTTACTTCCGGCAATACCCGTTAACGTAGCATATGGACCTTTAGTTTGATAATATTGCACATCATCTGAACTAATCATATCATTTTGATAAGGCAGTGGCATCATATTAAATCCAAGGGCTTTAGGCTGGTATTTAATGTATAAAGGAGCCGATGGCATTCCTAAATGTCCGTTGGTGTTTCGGGGAAAATAATTTTGAAAATTATTGATAGTTGTATCAATTTTCGAGTACCTGAAGTATTGCAGATTATTCTTATCTGCATTTGACAACGTACTGACGAAACTACTGTCGGTTGGATAATGCACCTGGGCTGTTATGGCAAAAGACAAAAACATCAGGTATAGCAATACTGTACCACAAAAAGTATGTTTATGTTTGACCATTAAAACCAGAAAGATAAAAACTTAAAATTTATCGAAGAAATGCTCTTCAACGTCAAAGGTAGATTTTATTCCGACTTGTTTATAATCTGACTCTAACCATTTTGCTGCCGTTTGGCGACCACGCTCTTTTAAGCTTAATAAGAAATCCCACGAAGTGTTCATTTTGCTGCTATAGCTCAATTGGCTAAGAGCGTCGTAGCCTGAAATAGTATGTACAAAGATCTCTCTGTTACTTTTCTCGTCTGATTTGAGGATTCCGTTTCTAAGTAACTCGTTACGGTAATGGATCAGCTTCATTTCGTTGATAAGACTGCTGTTGAATGATATTTCGTTAACCCTGTCGGCAATATCGCGGGCAGAGGTTGGCACTGAACTAATATTGACAGAATTAATCTTTATTAACACAATATCATGTAAATTAGTGTTAGTGATTAATGGAAAAATAGGTGGATTTCCCATATAACCGCCATCCCAGTAATATTCGCCATCAATTTGTACAGCCTGGAACAAAAACGGCAAGCAGGCAGAGGCCAAAACAGCATCAACCGTAATTTCTTTATTGCTGAATATTTTAGCGCGATTGGTTTTAACATTAGTAGCACAAATGAATAATTTCTTTTTATTATACATCTGCAATTCTTTAAAATCGATCAGGTCGGTTAAAATGTCTCTTAAAGGGTTATAATTTAAAGGATTGAAATTGTAAGGCGACATGTATTGTGTCATGTTATTGAACATCATATATCCCGGAGAATTATGAATATCGCCATTACTGAATAATTTATCAAAAGTACTCGGCTGAAACATACTTCCTGCCTGGGCTACTTTTCTCCATAACTGCTCTAATAATTCTTTTGCTTTTTTAGGCCCGCCAACGTGTAAACCATAAGCACAGGCAACTGCATTTACAGCACCTGCACTTGTTCCGCACATAGCGTCTGCCACTAAATGATCTACTTCCAGTAATTTATCTAAAACTCCCCAGGTAAATGCTCCATGAGCTCCTCCACCCTGTAAGGCAATACCAACTTTTTTTGTTTCGTGACTACTCATTTAATGTAATGCTATTTTAAAATGTTAAACCAATTTAGCATATCAATAGACTACCAAATATAGCTAAATAAATGAACTAACAAAATAAATTAAGACGAGTATTAACAATCGTTAGATTAACTAAATGTAAAGAGGTACTATAAATTCTCTTTTACAAACTTCAACATTTTATTGTATAAATGTGCTCTTGTATAACCACCATAAATACCGTGGTTTTTGTTAGGATACACCATTAGGTCAAAAGGTTTATTATTTTTAACCAAAGCATTAGCCAACTCCATTGTATTTTGAAAATGTACATTATCATCACCGCTACCATGTACCAATAAAAACTTACCGGTCATTTGCTTGGTAAAGTTCACCGGCGAATTATCTTCATAACCGCTTTTATTATCCTGGGGTTTACGTAAAAAACGTTCAGTATAAATATTGTCATAAAATTTCCAGTTAGTTACCGGCGCTACTGCAATGGTTGATTTAAAATAATCTGCTCCTTTGGTAATTAATAAAGATGCCATGTAACCGCCATAACTCCATCCCTGGAAACCAATACGGGTTTTATCTACATATGGCAACGTCCCTAAATGCTTGGCTGCATCAATCTGATCCAACGTTTCTAACTTACCTAATTGTAAATACGTGCAGTGTTTAAACTCACGTCCGCGACCCAAGGTCCCTCTTCCATCAACACAAACTACCACATAACCTTCCTGGTTCAATAACGAATGCCACCAAAAATCAAAGGTTTCCCAGGCATTATTACACTCGTTAGACCCGGGGCCATTGTATGCAAACATATATACAGGATACTTTTTATTAGGATCAAAATTCTGAGGTTTCATCATCCAACCGTTCAGTTCTACACCTTCTGTATTTTTAAACGTAAAGAATTCTTTTTTTGATAATTTATATTCTTTCATTTTGTTTTTCAAGGCAGCATTATCTTCCAATACCTTGATCAGCTTACCATCAGCGCTATGTAATTCATAAACAGAAGGCGTATTGGCATTTGAATAAGAACTTACATAGTATTTTAATCCTCTGCTAAACTCAGCTCCGGTTGTACCTTCGGCTGTTGATAAACGCTTTTTTGCTGTACCGTCTAATTTAATACTGTATACATCGCGGTTAATTTGTCCTTGCTCGGTTGATGTATAATAAAGTGTGTTCAATTTTTCATCATACCCATTAAACGCAACAACATCCCATTTACCGGTAGTTATTTGGTTTACCAGTTTACCGGTGTTATCATAATAATACAAATGGTTATAATTATCTTTTTCGCTGCTCCAGATAAAACCTTTGTTGTTTGGTAAAAATGTCAGATCATCTGTAATATCAATGTAAGTTTTAGCTTCTTCCATTAAAATGGTTTTGGTTGATCCATCAGTGGCATTAGCGTATATTAATTCTACTTTATTTTGTAAACGGTTCATCCGCTGCAACGACAAGGTATTCTTATCGGTTGTCCATTGGATACGGGGAATATAAATATCGGTTTCTTTACCAATATCAACCATGGTAGTTTTAGAACTTGCCAGATCATAAACATGAACAGATAATACAGAATTATCTTCTCCGGCTTTAGGGTATTTAAACGTTACTTTATCAGGGTAAAGATTATTGTTGTATGTATCAAAAGTGTATTCTTTTACTTTACTCTCATCAAAACGAACAAATGCCAGTTTGCTTCCATCTGCATTCCACTCAAAGTAATTAGCTTTACTAAATTCCTCCTCATAAACCCAATCGGCCCAGCCATTTTTAATCTCATTATTTTTACCATCAGTAGTTACCTGGGTTTCTTTACCATTATTAAGGTCTTTAATGAACTAATTATTGGCGCGAACAAAAGCTACTTTATTACCTAC
>JAZKGE010000011.1:0-19552 GCA_040386075.1 Bacteroidota bacterium | reverse complement strand
CTATGCAATTGCAAAGAAAAAATTAAAAAAGTTTCTACCGATTTTGCAATTGCTTTGATGTCTGCTAGGCTGGGGCAAACCGTGTGTTAGTAGCTGCAAAGGCACACTTGGCTAAAACACAGCTTAAGTGTCTGCTGAATAAAAATTAGATGTCAGGTTCATTTGGCAAAATTTTAAATGATTTTTCCCATGCAGTAAAGCCATCCATGAAGTCTGCAACTCGGGCGTGAAGTTTATCGTCCGGATCGGGTCTTGTCTGAATGTCTTTGTGCAATTCTAATAAGATGTCATAAATTTGCTTTTTTGATAGTCCTGATTTACTTTTCATCTCAACCCAAGCTAATAATTTGTCTGAATAGTTTGTGTCAACAACTATGTCAAGCAAAGATTGTTTTGATTCAGTAAATATTTTATATATGTCAAATGTCATTTTGAAACAATACGTGTCCGGCTTTGTTGCTACTAACTAGCTTATACCCGCTATAAATGTTCGGCAATCCTGCACCCATTTGCACGCTTGCCGCTACTCGATAGCGCTTTTCTAATTATATCAAATATACACTTTTTCATTATAATTGATCAAAAGGCGAGGTTACGTTTTGTATGCTTTTGGTACTCACATGGGTGTATATTTTCGTGGTTCGGCTGCTGCTATGTCCCAATATCTCCCGGATATAGCATAAGTCAGTGCCATTCTCCAGCAAATGCGCCGCATAACTATGCCTTCGCCAATGCAAGCTCACCCGCTTGGCTATTCTGCATTTTTCTAGGACCATCAAAACCGTTCCGCTCTTTGCATTGTAGCAGCTTGTAAAAATGCTATTCACGGTCTGTCAAATTCCTTTACTCAAATTTAAATGTTGTATACCCAAGCGTCTTTTGGTAAGCAACATTGTAAATTCTGCTTAGAGTTTTGTAAACTCCTGTTACCTCCTTGTGAAATCGTGTTACAGTTTTTACAATTCTGCTTAAGATTTTGTAAACTCCTGTTACCTTCTTGTGAAATCGTGTTACAGTTTTTACAATTCTTCTCAGGCTTTTGTAAAATGGCGTTGCAGTTTTTACAATTCTTCTTAGGCTTTTGTAAACTCCCTTTACCCCTCTGTAAAATGGCGTTACAGTTTTTGCAATTCGGTTTCCGGATTTGTAAACTCCCGTTACAGGAATGTAAATTCTGTTTAAAGATTTGTCACTGCTGCTTCCAAAAATGTTATTTAGATCAGTTTTTTTTAAACTCCGTAAACAAAACGTGATATCTATTAACATATTTTTTAAAAAAACCTCTAAGTTTTTGTTAAAAACAAGCTTTTACATCATGGCTTTGTTAAGCGTTGTTAAGATGTATACTACGGTAGTACACCGGCCGTTATAAAACAGAAAAGCATGCAGACAAATTTTTAATGAATGAAACAAATTTGGCTACCAGTGCCTCCTTTACTGGTTCACTCAAAAAGGAAATTAAACTAAATTAAATAACAATAACCCGCTCCGGCTTACCGTCCTCCCGATCCAATCCGATCTTTTAAAGCCAGGCAACAAAAAAAACAATTATGAACCAGGTAAAATTAGTTCTCCCTATCGAGAACATGGACCCTAACGGAATCAGTGTGTTTGCCAACACCGTTAAAATGGCGTTAACCGGAAACACCAATTTCCCTATTTCACAAACCTATTTGCCCGGCCTGGCAACGGCACGTACCGATCTGCTGAACGCCATCACGGCAACAGTGCCAAGTGCTATCAACATTAAAAGCAAGGTGAAAAAGGTCGTTAAATTATTAATGTTCATTAAAGCCAATGCCGAGTATGAAGCTAATGATGACGAACTAAAAGCCAGCACGAGCGGCTTTGCCATCAAACAAACATCTGTGCAAAAGCCCAAAGTGTTTAATGCTACACAGGGTCAGCTGAGTGGCACGGTTAACTTAGAGAGCCCTTATGCAGGTACCCGCGCAGGTTATGTCTGGGAAATGATTGCCGATCCCATCGATCAAAATACCTGGCAGCAGGCTAAGATAACCAACACGGCTACTTACACTCTTACAGGATTAACACCGGGTATTAAATACTGGTTCAGGGTAAAGGCCATTGTTAAAGATGAGGATCAACCGTATACCGATCCACACATGGTGCATGTGGTTTAAACAACCACAAACTAAACACACACAAACAAAAGAGCCACTCATTTGAGCGGCTCTTTTAATTTAATTCTTTACACCTTGTGGCTGTGCTGCCGGGGCAGGTGCCGGTACTGTAACAATGGTTGCCAGTCCCGATTTTGCTTGCGCATGATCAGGTTTTAATTTTAAGCATTGTTCCCAATAGTATTTGGCTTTATCATATTGTTTGTTTTGATAGTAAGCGCCTCCTAAATTATAAAAACCTTCAGGATTTAATTTATCAAGGATAATAGTTTTACGTAATTCGTAAATAGCACTATCCAACTGGCCGCGTTGTGCTTTTTGGTATCCGCGGTTCAACAGGTCGTTATAGAATACGATGTAGTAATTTTTTAAGTAAGGATTGTTTGGATACAATGCTTCTGCTTGTTTCCAATAAAACAAGGCGTCACGATCGCGTTTTAATTTATAACTACCCAAACCTAAATTCAAATAACCATTCACATAGCGTGGGTGTAACTCAATTGCATGTTTTAAATATTTGATTCCTTGCTCTAAAGACTCTGTACGCTTAGCCACAAAGTTCTTGGTGTCTGATAGATCGATGTAACGAGCTCCGGCATTTCCTAATACCAATACCGAGTTTGGAACAGTCTCCACATCTTTTAAGAATAAGGTAATATCATTCTTCCAGTCCCAGTTACGTTCCCATGTTTTGCAACCGTATAGAAAGGTCATGGTTCCTAAGAATAAAAATAACACGGTACGTTTAGCCATTAAAGCACCAGGTATTTTGCTTATTCCTAGTAATATTAACCACGCAAATGCAATAACAAATCCAATACTAGGATGGAATATTAAACGTTCGCCCATGGTTGCGCCAATGTCCATCAAAATATTACCGATCATTAATAAAAAAGCAAAGTAAACGGCAATGGCAAAACCTAAGGTATGTTTCTTTAAAATTAATTTAACGCCAGCTACTAATAAACCTATATGTAACACTAGTGACAATAATGTATCCCAGCTTGCAAAGGTGCGGAACTGAATAGTGTTAAATGAATAATCGGAAGATAATGGATGCGGGAACCAGCACAGGTTAAAGTACTTTAATAATACATATACTTTGGTTGCCCACTGTTCCTGTTGTGTAGCTAATAAATACGGGTTATTTAAGATCTCGGTATCAGGTACGCCCGGTTTTAATCTAACGGCCACTAAACGCATCCCTAAATAAAATAGCAGAATGAAAAATTGCCAACTCATGAGCGTTGCAAATTTGGTTTTGATCTTGCTTCCAATTAAAAATACGCCTATTGCCAGGTATACAAACGGGAAGATCCAGTAAGAGGTAGTTGCTTTCTGTCCGGGTATAAAATGCTCATCTGCATTTCGTTTTACTAAGAGCATTAACACGGCACAGACAAAGAAAATTCCAAATAACGAAAGCGCTTGTTTAAATTCTTTTGATTGTAAGAATGTTTTTGGATCAAAATCAATTTCACCGTACACAAAAAACGCAATTGGAATTAACATGACCAATACAACTGCATATTCCTTAGATAATAACGCTAATAAAAAGCAAAAGGCCGCCCAGAATAAGGTTTTCGTGGTTTTTTCCTTCATGTATTTAAAGGAGTAAAAGAAGGTTAGGGAAATGAATATGAGTGAGAATAGCTCATCCCGGCTCTTTACGTTGGCTATAGCTTCGGAATGTACAGGATGCATTAAGAATATTAATGCGGCTAAAAAGGCCAGATCATGATTGTCTTTAAAAATGTAGTTTCTGAAGAACAGGAACAACATCATAACGCCGATGATCAAAGAGATAATATTTACAAAATGCCTTAAGGATGCACCTTTTACCTGGCAATCTACTTCGTTAAATACACCATCGTCATTGATGTCTTCTTCTACATCGTCTTTTTTATTATCGTTCGTATCCCAGCAGCGTTGCGGATATAACCCGTCTTTAGGGTAAGGGCCAATGAATTCCTGTTCAATAGCAAAACTCACAACAGATAAAGGTCTGTAACGACCACCGGCTAACTGATCGGTTGCATTCATTCTACGGTAAAAACTCTCAAAGGCATCTTTGGTCATAATATCCTTGATGCCTTTCACACCTTTAATTACGTGGTCATTTTGGTGAATAATGATGCCATCATCCAATGCATACTCATTATGTAATGAGGTTAAGTTAAAAATTAACCCTAACAGGATAATAACAATAAAAGGAGCAGCTTGATTTTTAAATGGAAAAAAATGAAACGTGTTCTTTAATTCTTGTAAAACAGGTTGTTTTGTACTCGTAGTTTGTTTTGCCATAAAAAGTTAGGTGTTATTATACAAATATACTTAAATCTTCAAAAAAATGATTTTTAGGGTCAAAAAATTAGTTAAAAAACAGTAAATTGGCCTATAATATAAGGTAATATATCGTAAAAATTGTAGTGTTTAAGTATTGTCACTTCGAGCGAAGTCGAGAACAGAAGCGAATTAAATAGAACGCTTCTCGACTTCGCTCGAAGTGACAACCCGCAGGATTACACAATTAATATAAATGAAAAAGCTCCCTTTTAAATTATATGTTATTTTTATCTGTGGTGTTTTTTGCGCTCTTTTCTCTTATTTCCTTTCGCAAAGCAATACCAGTACCACACAGGAGCTGGTTGCCCGCACCGAAGAAAGATTGCATGCTAAGGAAGAACTTGCAAAAACAAACCTCGATCTTTTAGCCGAAGCCCTAAATACGATCAAGCCGGGCGAACTTTTCATAAAATACAATAGTCTTATTACTGATCTGTATAAGAATGAAGACATTGCCTTGTATGTTTATCAAAATGATAGTTTGTGCTTTTGGTCGGATAACCAACCTGCGGTAGACCTGAATGCTTATACCAACGAAACAGATGTGCAGCTGATAAAAATAAGGAACGGCTGGTATGAATACATCGAAAAAACAAACAACGTTAAAGATAACTATACGTTAGTCGCACTAATTTCTATTAAGCCCGAATATGATTTTGAGAACAGGTATCTGAACAATAATTTTAGCAAATGGCTTCATTTACCCGAAAATACAAAGTTAGTTACGCCCATTAATTACCTGACACACGCGGTCAAATCAAAATTTGGCCCGCCTTTGTTTGAGGTTTACCGAAGCGATGGTTTGTATAGAAGCAAAAGCGCCAATACATACACCGTTTTTGCATACCTGATCACCTGTGCTTTGTTTTTGTGGTCTTTATATTTGTTTTTAAGGGTTGTAATTAAAAATGATATTTCATTCGTCATTATTTTCAGCGCAGCCTGTTTGGCAATACGGTCGGCCATGATCTATTTTAAGATCCCCAACGCGTTTTATAATGCGGGTTTGTATGACGCTAAAATATTTGCCAATGCTTCGTCGTTTTATTTTTCATACCTGGGCGATGTATTGATCAATAGTGCTTTGCTGTTTTTTATAGCCACCATTATTTATAAGATCCCAAAAGGGGTAACTATTAAAAACAAACTATTACAGGTAACGGCTGATCTATTATTTTTTGGAGCGATCATTTTTTCGTCGCTGCAAATTAGGTTATTAATCTTTAGTTTAGTGAACAACTCTACTATATCCTATAACATTAACGAGCTGTTTAATTTCAGTGCCTATAGTTTAATTGGCGTTTTATCTGTTGGGTTTTTGATCTTTGCTTTTTATTTGTGTGTCGAAAAATTTATTATGATGTATATGGATCATAAGAATTTCCTTGGCTTGCTGTTTTGTTTTATAATTACCTGTGTGGCAACATCGTTTGTATTAAGTAAAGCAGATCAGTCTCATATATTCGATTATTTGTGGCCCTTGTTACTGGTTTTGATCTCCTATCTTTTAAGACGCTTTAAGGCTTCTTATAATTTTATTAATATTGGTTTAATTGTATTGATCTCTACATTCATTGTTTCTACTTTATTTAGCAAGTATGAGCAGCTTAATAAAGTGCAAACCTATGAAGCACTTTCGTTAGGTTTAACCGACAGGCAAGATGTGATCGCAGAGAACGAATTCAGCAAGATCAGCGCAGCTATCAAATCTGACGGGCAACTCAAAAATTTATTATCGCTTTTGCCTTTAAGCAATGAGCAGATCGAACAAAGTATCAGGCAACGAAATTTCAGTGGTTACTTCGAGCGTTATGAGATCATCATGTCTTTGTTTAAAAATGATTGTACACCGGTTTTCATTCACCTCAATTCTATGTACCTGAACGAAGATTATTTTAAAGATCAGATAGAAAAAAAAGGTTTTCAGACAATTTGTGATGACCTGTATTTTATTGATAATAAAAAATCGGTAAGGTACATTGCTAAAATTGATATTGAAGATGTAAATAAAAATCCGGGAAAGACCTTTCATCTGTTTATTCAACTAGAGCCAAAACTGGCAGTTAATCTGGGCGCTTTCCCCGACTTGTTACTGGATAAATCGCTCGAAAATAAACTGGAGACCAAACAGATCTCGTATGCTGTTTACGAAAACAACAAGTTGCTTAACACCTTTGGCGAGTATCAATATCCTTTGTTTATAAAGAACAGCACATTCAGATCGCCCACCAATGATTTTTATGAACACTTTGTTTACCCTGCAAAGAACAACACTTCCATTGTTATTACAGATAAAGAATTTGGAGCTTGGGGACGGTTTACATCCAATTCTTATTTGTTTATTTTCTTTTCGGTGATCGTGCTTTTCAGTGTATGGATCAACACACTAATTATTAAGCGCAGCGAAAGACTGAGTTCCTTAAATAACCGGATTCAATTCATCCTGGTTTCTATTGTGGTATTATCGTTAGCGGGTGTTGTTATTGGTACGGTGTTCGTAGTTACTTCGCAATTTGAGTTGAAGAACGAAAAGGACCTTGTGCTAAAATCACAAATGGTATCCAAAGAATTACAGCAAACAGTTGGCCAACAAGACGTGTTGGAACCTAATTATAAAGATAACACAACCTATCGTTTAAAAAGACTGGCGCAATTATTTGGCAGCGATATTTCTTTATTCAATAAAAAAGGAGTGCTTTATGCAACCTCACAACCTGCTATCTATGAACAAGGGCTTGTTTCCAAATTCATGAATCCTGTGGCCTATACGAGTTTTATTAAAGGCATACGCGCTAACTATTCGCAAAAAGAAAATATTGGTTCACTTAATTACCTGTCAGCTTACATTCCTTTCTATAGTCAGAATGACAGATTGTTAGGCTATATCAACTTACCTTATTTTGCCAGGCAGAAAGATCTTGAAAAAGAGCTGACAGCTTACTTAACCACTCTTATCAACATCTACACCATATTATTTGCCATCACAACACTCATTGCATTATTGGTGTCTAACTTACTCACCAAACCTTTACGGATCATAAAACAACAAATTTCAAATATTCAGTTCGGTAAGTTCAATGAAGCATTGAAGTGGCAATCAAAGGATGAGATCGGTAACCTTGTAGCCGAGTACAATAACATGTTGATCAAGCTCGAAAAAAGTTCTGAGCTCCTTGCTCAGTCCGAAAGAGAAAGTGCCTGGCGCGAAATGGCCAAGCAGGTAGCGCATGAAATTAAAAATCCGCTAACGCCGATGAAATTAAATATTCAACACCTGCAAAGGGTAGTGGAGACCAATCCGGACGATATTACTGACAGGGTAAACAAAGTTTCTAAAATGCTGATCGAACAGATAGATACATTGTCGCATATTGCAACTGAGTTTTCAAACTTTGCCAAACTGCCTACCACTAATCTGGAGACGGTTAATTTATTTGATGTGCTACAAAATGTAACCGATCTGTTTCAACAGAATACAGAATGTGAGATCGTTTTAAATGCAACCGATCCTTTATTGATAATGGCCGATAAAGAACAATGCTTGCGGATATTTACCAATCTGTTAAAAAATGCAGAGCAATCTATTCCCGAAAGCAGAAAAGGGAAAATAGAAGTGTTGGCTTTTGTAAAAGATAATCAGGTGACCGTTAAAGTAAAAGATAACGGTTGCGGTATTGCTGCTGAATTACAGCACAGGCTGTTCATTCCTAATTTCACTACAAAAACAACCGGCACCGGACTTGGTTTGGCAATGGTTAAAAATTCGGTAACGTCGTTTAAAGGAATTATTACTTTTGAGACAGATGTAAATCACGGCACAACATTTATTCTGATGTTCCCGGTTGTGAATTCAATGCTTTAACTTGTCAGTTCGAGCGAAGTCGAGAACATTACAGCATCTCAGTTTAGTACGCTTCTCTCTACACACCGTCTCGCTCAAAAGTTCACTGAACTTTTGCCGTGCTCGAAGTGACAAAATACGAAATTCATTACTGTATTTTCTTCAAAGTTTTTGTATTCGCATTATACAAAAATATCCCTTCAGCTTTTTTGCAATAAAACAAATGTGTAGTGATCTGTTCAATAGCAAGATATTCTGTATTCAGCAACACTTCGCCTTTATTATTGATCAGGCCTATCAATTCATTAAGTGAAACTCTATAATACAAACCTTTCAAGTTGCCGTGAATAAAACCACCTTTAAGTGTGTAAATAGCTTTTCCTTGTGTGTTGATTAACTGACTTATTCCTTTTTTTGAAACAATAGCCACATCATTTTTAAAATCCTGTGCTTCTTCAAATTCAACCGCTGTAATCGGTTTTAATTTACGATCGACATAGCCATACTTGTTATTTTTTTGAATTCGAATGATATCGTCCTTTGCGAAAAATAAATTGGAATAGGTATTAAAGTTAATGCTGTATCTTCCATTGGCATCTATCAGGGCAACTTCATCATCTTTCATTAACTTAAAATAAGTTCCGTTTGTGTAATAGTCCGGTTCAAATGCCGGGTTATAATCATATTCCACTGCAGTGACAAAACATTTTCCTTTTGAATTAAAAAAGCCATACAGGTTCTTTTTAACCACCAAATAAATATCACCTGAGCAATAGGTAATATAATCGAACTCTGTTGGTAAAATAAGTAGTTCATCAACCGTCATTAAGCCAAACTGATTTGATCGCTTAACTACAACCATTGAGTTGGTGTCAACATCCGAGATCCAATCCCAATTGGCTTGCAACGCTCTGTTATTTACATCTACCAAACCATATTGTGCTGCCATATAATAGGCATAACCGTTCTTAAAATTCCCTAATTTCTTATATGAGAACGGGATCACAATTTCTCCCTTGGCATTTATAGCACCATACGTATTGTTTGATTTGGCAATATACAGTTTTTCAAATGGCCTGTTCATATCCTGGTAACCTTTGGATATGTATTGTCCTGAACGATTGATCAAAAAATAAACGTTGTCTTTTTTTACAATGGCAACACCGTCTTTATAACTTTCAGCTTCCTCAAAATAATGGTTAGAAATTTTTTGTCCCTCTTTATTAATGTAAAAACAACTGTCGTTTTTGCAAACCGAAGCAAAACCTTCGC
This sequence comes from Bacteroidota bacterium, assembly GCA_040386075.1. Classification (GTDB taxonomy): domain Bacteria; phylum Bacteroidota; class Bacteroidia; order B-17B0; family Aurantibacillaceae; genus UBA4416. The sequence continues at coordinate 9,949 of JAZKGE010000011.1, read as the reverse complement.
TAAATGGCAATGCATCATCATAGTGTGATTGAATGACCCATGTGCCAAGTGTATCTATAAATCCAAACTTATCATCCGCATTTTTTAAAGGAATTAAAATGTTTTGCGATAAAGCAATTTCCTTAAGGATGGTTTCATTGAATGGATAATCCGGGTACTTTGTCAAAAAGGCGGTCAACTCTTCTTTACTGTATGATCTTACTGAAGTACTGTACAATAGTTTCCAGGCAGCTTCACGTGTTAGATCAGTACTGTAATGTTTGATGAAATTATAAATGCTGTCGGCCATGTGCAAAGGCTGGATCAGGTTGAATAGATTTGTTTCGGCAAAACTGATGTTAGGATTATTGGGATACTGTTTTATGAATAACTGATATTGGTTTATGTTTTTTTGTGGCACTCTTTCAAAATACTGGTAATCGTAGAACAATTTTTTTGCTTTGGGAAACAAGCTGCTTTGCGGAAAACGTAATAGGAATTGTGTCATACTATCGCTCGATTGAGTTGCCAGCGCATTGCTAAGGTATATACCATCGCGTTTTAAATAACCTTTCTCAAGCAAAAGACTATCTGCAAAATAAAAATTTGATAAAAAATGATCCAATGACTCAACCTGATTTTGAGTGCCATACTTTTCAAATCCTTTTGCTCCAATGTTAACTGCCAGTGAACGGATCGTTTCGCGATTGATATGATATAAGGAGTAAGTGGCAGTATCCTTAAATTGTTTTTGAGTAATGCTGATGTATTTTGCCGCACTGTCGATATTTGAAAATGGATTATCCGTTCTGAAATAGATAGTAGCTAATCCAAAAGAAGATTCGGCAGGATATTTTGAAAGTGATCTGTAAAATAATTGTTTGGCTTTAAAATAATCGAAAACAGAAAGCGCCTCATAAGCTTCAGGGATTTTACCTGCCTGTGCTTTTGACCCAAAACAAATTAATAAAATGATCGCTATTTTTCTCATCAATTGCCCGTAAAATTATAAATTGCACCCAAAATATATTGAAAAGATGTTGACAACCGGTAAAATAATATTTGCGTCAGTTTTTATAGTGGTTTTTGTTGTAGGAATGCTCTGGTCCTACAAAAAGGACAGTTTTACCACAAAAATGCATTTTAAAGGAGCTTCCAGGATTCTGTGGATTACCATTTTTTTGCTTTTATTGTTAGTATTATATGTTAAAATGCGCCATGTGGGTTAAATCGCACCTCTTTTTTACTTATTTTTACTTTATTGTAACCTTAAAATCAAATTAATCTAATTTTTAAATGAAAAGCTTATTTTTTCTTTTTTGTTTAGTTTTATCAGTATGTAATTTAAAAGCAGGCGATGTAAAAGCCAGTGCGAGTGTCCTGATTGTAGAAGGAAAATTTCAGAATAGAAATATTTATATCCAAAATTCTTTTGGAGCAGATGGCGTAGGTTTTTGCGCTACCGAGATCAAAGTAAATGGTAAGATCACTACAGATGACGTAAACTCATCAGCATTTGAGATCGATCTGGCTGCCATGAATATCAAACCCGGACAAAAAGTTGTTATTGAGATCAGTCATAAAAGTGATTGCATGCCGGTTGTTTTAAATCCGGAGGTATTAAAACCTCGCCCCACATTTGAAGTAGTGAGCATGAATATTAACTCGGCCGGTATTTTAAAATGGACCTCTAAAAATGAAAGTGGCCCCTTACCGTATGTTGTTGAGCAATTTAAATGGAACAAATGGGTATATGTTGGTGAAGTACAAGGATTAGGAAATCCGGATAACCATGATTACTCTTTCCAGGTTGTTACTCACAGCGGCGAAAATAAATTCAGAATAAAACAAGTTGGTATGGCAACTACACCAAAGGTTTCTTCTTCTGTAATTGTAAACTCCCAGGTTGACAAGCCTTATTTTATGATCACCAAGGATAATAAATTCATTCAGTTTACTACCGAAACCGGATATGAGATCTATGATGCTTTTGGAACAGTTGTGAAAAAAGGATTCGGTAAAGAAACGGATCTGAAAAACCTTTCTAAAGGTAAATATTACTTATGCTACGATAACCAGGTAGCAGAGTTTGAGAAGAAAAAATAAATTAAAATACCATAAAGAAAAAGCCGTTACAGATGTAGCGGCTTTTTTTATTTGCAGGAATGTTGTGTTTGTCAGTTCGAGCGAAGTCGAGAACTTGACAACGTAAAACATTAAGAACGCTTCTCGACTTCGCTAGAAGTGACATATCCTTTTGAGTTTTTGTGGCAAACATTAAAACCTCAATCCCATTCCAAATTCCAACCAGTTACTGAATAACCGAATCCTCGATTCTTTAATAGGAATGGTATTGAACTCGGTAGCATAAATAAGGTTAGCAAAAAAATGATCACCATTATAACCCAACTGAGATTTGTAAGATGCATATGTTGGGTAATTTATCCATAGGCGTTTTTTGTTGATTTGTTCATAGCTTTGGATCTGGAAGCCAGTGCCCGCCATAACTACATTTGTAAAGTGAAATTTTTTAAATACAAATTGATACCCAAAGCCTAAGTAAAGAATAGAGCTTGTAAAATTGCCATACTTAAATTTATCGAGGTTTGGATATAAAGCCCCCTGGCTTGGTGGTACAAAGCTTGTATCGGCTTCAATACGCTGGTAACGTTCTGTAATCCCCATTAAGAAAGAACCGGCGCTTTTCTTTTGGCGTTCGCCTTGTGAAAAAGCTGCGTTCATAGAGAAATTCTTATTGAAGTTAAAACCCAGGTTTAATCCGCCTTCTATGATCCTTAAACCGGGCGATTTAGGGAAACCTAAGGAATCTTTATTCCAGCCGGGATAATATGCTTCGTAATCTTTTAAATAAAAGCCTTTGTAATCTCTGTAAAATAAACCCCAGCTTACAACACGTCCCAGGATATTGATATTGATGTTCCTGAATTTGGTATCACCGTAAGTCTTTTTTAATTGTTCACTTGCCGGTAATTGTATGGCAGCAGAAATGTATACTTTTTTGATCTTTAATGATAATCCAACCACACCGGGCATGGCAGGCTTGTATTTAAATTTCTCTCCTTTACCAAACATACGGTTACTTACGTTCACCGATACTTCTGGATACACAAAACGCGGGCGGATCAGAAAATTTTTAGGGAAGACTTCAATATTCTCAGGGATCTCTTTAGCCTTTTTTTCTTTTTTTACCTTTTCTTTTTTTGCAGGTTTCTCTTTCTTCCCCTTTTTCTCCTGCGCAAAGCCGGTGATGCTTATAAGTACAAAAAATAGAGTTATAAGGTGTTTAACTGTCATTAACGCAAACTTAAATATAAAATTTAAACGGGCTTCCATCCAAAAGGTGATTTTTACAACTATTATTTTTTATTTTTGCACTCCACTATGATCGAATCGCAGGAACAAAAGTTACAGGTTAAACAAAAATTTAAGGATCTTAAATGTTGTGTGCTTGTTCCTACCTATAATAATGTAAAAACGATCGAAAGTGTCATTCAATCAACGCTGGAGTATTGCGATCATGTGATCATTGTTAATGATGGTTGCACGGACAATACAGCTGAGATTTTGAAAAAGTACCCGCAGCTCATAGTGGTAACACATCCGGTTAACCTGGGAAAAGGAATGGGATTGAGAAATGGCTTTAAAAAAGCAGTAGAAGCAGGATTTGATTATGTGATCAGTATTGATAGCGATGGACAACATTATCCAAAAGATTTTATAATGTTCTTAAACAAGATCGAGCAAGAACCCGGAAGCCTGATCATTGGTGCCCGAAACATGACCGTAGAGAATGTACCCAATAAAAGCACCTTTGGAAATAAATTCAGTAATTTTTGGTTCTGGGCCGAAACGGGCATTAAGTTACCTGATACGCAAAGCGGCTACAGGTTATATCCTGTTCAGCGTTTAAAAAACATATGGTTATTTACTACTAAATTTGAATTAGAAATTGAAGTTATTGTAAAAGCAGCCTGGCGCGGTATTCCTGTTGTTTCAGTTCCTGTAAGCGTGTATTATGCACCTGCCGGAGAACGCGTTTCGCATTTCATTCCCGGCAGAGACAGCACACGCATTAGTTTTTTAAATACGTATTTGGTTATACTGGCTGCCTTATTCTGGCGTCCGGTAATGCTCATTCGTAAAATGAACGTGAAGAATTTAAAAAGGGTATGGAGGGAAGAGGTGGTAGCGGCACATGAGAGTGCTGAGAAAAAGGCAATTTCTGTTGGCGTTGGTTTGTTTTTTGGCATTGTTCCCATCTGGGGATTTCAGTTTGCATTGGCCATTTTTGCGGCTGTATTTTTTAAATTGAATAAGATCATTGTAGGCTTAACTGCACAAATATCGGTCCCCCCAATGATCCCATTTGTATTATACGCCAGCGTAAAAACTGGTGAATATGTGTTGGGACAAAAAGTAAATCTTGACCTGGATAAATTGTTAACCATAGAAACATTAAAGAATTTATATGTGTATTACGTGGGGGCAACCGTTCTATCCATTATTGCAGGCATCGTTGGATTTTTAGTGACCTGGATCCTATTAAAAGTATTCAGGTATAAACCAAGCATTGATGGATCCAATTCCTAATCGTTATTTCATTATCAATAAACCATATAAAATGGTTTCGCAATTTGTTAGTCCTGATAAGGTAAACTTATTAGGAGATATTGATTTTGATTGGCCGGAGGGAACCCATGCTATTGGAAGGTTAGATAATAACTCAGAAGGGCTTTTAATTTTAACGACTAATAAACGCGTTACCAAATTGTTATTTGAAAGCGATACGCCTCACAAACGAACTTACTTGGTTCATGTCGAGAAAGTAGTGAATGCCGAACGTTTATTACAATTACAAACTGGTATTACAATAAGAGTAAAGGGCGGTGGTTATTATACAACATCACCCTGCGAAGTAGAGATCGTTGAAAAACCAAAAGATCTGCCCAAGCGCGCCCATGAATTCAGAGAAGACCTGCCGAGTTCCTGGCTAATGATCACTTTAACAGAAGGCAAGTATCATCAAATTCGTAAAATGGTTTCCTCGGTATATCATCACTGCAAGCGATTGATCCGTGTATCCATCGAAGATCTGGAATTAGGAAACCTGCAGCCGGGTTGTGTGCGTGAAATTGAAGAAGAGGAATTTTTTAGAAAATTGAAGATTGATAATTGGAGAGAAGATGTAGCGGCAGACGATTCCGAATAAAGGCTTGTCAGTTCGAGCGAAGTCGAGAACAATGTAAGCGTCTCGACGTCGCTCGACGTGACATAACCATTTTAATTTACTTCTGTTTCAAAAATTTATTCAAAGCAGCAATGATCTTTGATGCTTCGTCATCACTTAATTGCATTCCAAATCTTATGACCTTTGATTGACAGGTAAATTCAATACGTTCGCCACCTTTTACCCAAAACGTTTGACTAAACGTATCGGCAATGCTGCCATTGGTTAAAGCAACCAAACTAAATTCAGAAACTAAATTCTGATCGAATTCCTGAACTTTGCCACGGCCGTTAATATCTTGCTGATATAGTAGTTTACCGTTTTTGATCCAGAATTTTTCTTTTCCAAAACGTTTCCACATGAATACGCGAATGATCTTGAATTCGAAGTAAGCCCAAAATGCCAGCCAAACGATGAGCATCATTTTTGCTTTATCCTGAGTCAGGGTAAAATAATTTGCCATTACGATTACACCGCTGATACTCCAGCCAAGTAGCCAAAGGAACATTAAATTGGTTTTCTTTTTATCGTCGGTTGGTAAAATAACCAAGCTAAAAACCTGGTCTTTAATTAAAACTGAAGTACGCTTACTGATGACCTGGATGTTTTCCATTGATATTTATTGATATTTAACCACATAGAAACGTAGGTTGACATAGTTTAAGGAAATTATAGAAGCTTCGCTTTTAACAGTAGTACTATGTATTTAACGAAGTTATCTATCTTTAGCTGCTACTTTTTTAGTTCTATGTACCTATGTGGTTTTATGTTTTTATAATTTAACCAGGTATTTGCCTTCCATTATTGGTATAACCGGACATTGGTTTGGTGTAAGGCAATATTTAATGTCGCGCTCAAGATCTAATTTTGCTAAGCGATTCCGATGCGAGGAATTGGATAAGAAACCAAAAAGATCATCTTTAGCCAGCTCATACAAATGTTTTGAAGCAATAGCGGAGTCACAGGTAACTTCACAAGTAATATCTGCTTCTAATTTTGAAACGATGGCACCGGCAAAAACAGTGTCTTCTAAATTGAATTTATTTTTCCAGCCTGCACAAACCAATATTACATCTTTATTTTGTGCCGCTAAATATTCGCATAGTACATCTAAATTTAAAAAACTACCAATTACTATTTTTGATGCTTTGCGACTTGCTTCAATGGCCTGTGTACCGTTAGTGGTTGAAATAGCAATGATCTTTCCTTTTACTTTGTTGTTCATGTAGCCAAACGGGCTATTACCTAATTCAAAACCGTCGATCATTTCTCCGTTTCGTTCGGCTGCAGCCATGTAACCGTTTTTTTGGTATTCTTTGGCTTCTTCAACAGTAGCAACCGGTATCATTTTGCTTACGCCATTATAAAAAGCGGTCACAATAGCTGAGGTTGCCCTAAAAACATCTATTACAACCACAATGGATTCATCTTTATGAAAAAGAGGGTAGGCCTGTGGGGTATAACAAACTTCTATGTTCATTTATCTAGTATATTTTTTATTGTTTGATTACGAATTTACGAATCTGAGTATGAGAAGCTGGAAAGAGCGATTCGTAATTCTTATTTTTTCAAAAAAGGTATCTTACAAACTTTTGCTTTAATGGCTTTATCGCGGATCATGATAAAGATCTCCGTATCTGCTTTTGCAAAGTCTTTATTCACATAACCCATACCAATAGCTTTATTCAATGTTGGTGATTGAGTTCCAGAAGTTACTTTACCAATAATGTTTCCATTGGCATCAGCAATTTGGTAATCGTGACGAGGAATTCCTCTGTCGATCATTTCAAAACCAACCAGTTTTTTAGTAACGCCTTCTGTTTTGTGTTTTTCTATCGCAGCGCGATTTGTAAAGTCTTTGGTAAATTTAGTAATCCATCCTAAACCGGCTTCAATCGGCGAGGTAGTATCGTCAATATCATTTCCGTATAAACAAAAGCCCATTTCCAAACGCAGGGTATCGCGTGCGCCTAACCCAATTGGTTTTATACCGAATTCTTTTCCTGCTTCAAAAATAGCGTCCCAAATTTTTTCGGCATCTTCATTTTTAAAATAAATCTCAAAGCCACCTGCTCCTGTATAACCTGTGTTAGAGATCACTACATTATCAATACCATTGAATTTTCCTTTGGCAAATGAGTAATAAGGAATATCTGCTAATTTAACATCAGTTAATTTTTGCAGGGTTTCCATTGCTTTTGGCCCTTGAATAGCTAATAAGGAAGTTTCTTCCGAGATATTCTTCATGTCAACACCAAACGAATTGTGTTTCTCTATCCAGTTCCAGTCTTTTTCAATATTAGAAGCATTCACCACCAATAAATAAGTTTTTTCGTCAATACGGTAAACAATAAGATCATCTACGATACCGCCATCGTTATTTGGTAAGCAAGAGTACTGCGCTTTTCCATCCGTTAAAACAGAAGCATCGTTGCTCGTTACTTTTTGGATCAGGTCTAAAGCTTTATCTCCTTTTAAAATAAACTCACCCATGTGGCTAACATCAAAAACACCAACAGCGTTTCTTACAGTTGCATGTTCATCATTTAATCCGCTATAAGAAACAGGCATATTATAGCCTGCAAATGGAACCATTTTAGCTCCTAAAGAAATGTGTTTTTGAGATAGTGCTGTGTTTTTCATAAATGATTTTATTTTTGTTCTGAATGAATAATAATTTTGGCTTTTAATAGCATCTTTTGAATACGAACTAAACGGATAAAATCTTTATATCGTTTCACGTACACTTCATTTTGGGTTGTATCTTTTTTGACCTCAGAATCCATGGCCAAATTTACTCTTTTATAAGAGAATTCAAAACCTCTAAATAATGCTCTTTATGAGCATTAACCGAGTAGTTTTTAACCACGGTTTCACGTCCGGCCTGGCCCATTTGTTGTCTCAGATCCGCATTTTCGATCAATTGAGAGAGATAATCAATCCATTGCTGCTCAGTTTGAGCTAAAAATCCATTCTTACCGTGTTGGATAATATCTTTATTAACGCCTACGGGCGACATAACCGTGGCTATGCTACAGGCCATATAGGACAAACCTTTTAAACCACATTTTCCCTGTGCCCACTGGTCGTCAGGTAAAGTCATGATCCCAATATCAAAACAATTCAAGTCATCAACTTCGGTGGTCGCACTCCATGATTTACTAATTATTGGTAATTCAGGGTGCGAATAGGAAGCCTGACCAATGACATGGATCTCCAGTTTGTTTGGATATTTTGAGATCAAGGCTTTTAAAAAAGGAATAGAGTTTTCAAAATGTTTGATGGTACTGATGCTTCCGCTCCAGCCGATCACAATTTTTTTGTCTGGCGGAGCAGAGTTGAAGCCACTTAATTTAGATTTTGGTTTATGAAAATCCGTATCAATGGTTGTGGGGATAATAATAGTATTTGGATTGAACTGTCTGGCGTAATTTGCCAAATAGGTATTTCCGGCAATTACTTTATGTGCATGCTGTATGTTGATCTTTGTCTTATCTGGATTTTTTAAGAATTCAAATTTCTTGTTTTCAGGAGATGTGTCGAGTAACCAAATACTGTCGTCGAAATCAAAAATAACTTTACTGCGTTTGTAAAATTGTTTTTCAAAAAATGAAGACCCTATCAGTAACGCTTCACGCTGAATGAAAATAATATCAAATTTTTTAGCTCTTTGCAGATCATTTAAACGAATGAACAAAGACTTAAAAAGTATCCAGGCTTTTTTGACATAATTTCCCGGATGATAAAACACCTTATCATCTTTTTCAGTAATGATCTCTGATAGTTCCCAATCAAAGCCATTTGCTTTAAAAAAATCGATGTATTGCTCAAAACGATAACGTTGACTTGGAGAACGATCCAAACGATGATCGGCTATGATGAGAATTTTAGGCAATGAGTTTGAATTTTATGCAAGATATGGATTTAACAAACATAAATAAAATGTTATATGCTTCTATTTATTAGAGTTGTAAGCTGATATTTTTATTGGCAGGAGAACTTTTAAAAGAATTAAAGTTTTATATATTCGGTAAACTTTAATACTATATTCTATGAAAAAAAGGCTACTTTTTATTTTTGCAGGCATGCTGTCTTTATTAGTTGCTAAAGCACAATGCAACGCTAACTTTACTTATTCTATTTCTGCAAATACTATTTCAGTAACAGCGGCAACAACGGCAACCGGCACCGCTTTTTATGCCTGGCAATGGGGAGATGCATTTTCTGTTCCAGGATCGGGTCAGAGCGCATCTTATACTTATTCGACCAGTGGTACATATTCTCTTTGTTTAACTTATATTGAATTTGGTTTTCCGCCGTGTAGTACTCAGGTTTGTCAAAATGTTGTTATTGGTTCCGTTGGTATTAAAGAGTATACTAATGCTGACAACCGCTTTAACATCAGTCCAAATCCGGCCGGATCTTTCATTAACGTTGATTACTCATTAACCAGATCAGCCCGGTTAAGCATATCCTTAATGGATGTAACAGGTAAACTGGTTGATCATATTGAGGCTGAAAAGGATATTCAAATCGGCAACTATAGTAAACGTTACAGTCTTGAGCATTTATCATCGGGTATTTATTTCATCCGCTTTAAGACAGAAAATGGTACGGAAACAAAAAAGCTGATCGTTGATTAAGATAGCGAATCAAACAAAAAGGGCGAAGATCATTCTTCGCCCTTTTTGTTTGATTTATTTTTTCTGTTTTCCCTTTAAG
>JAZKGE010000010.1:0-50808 GCA_040386075.1 Bacteroidota bacterium | reverse complement strand
CAACAATTGCCATTACTACCAGTAGCATGGCGATGTCTTTTCTTTTGCGTATCGGTTTTTTTTGAGTCATATTACCACTTCCTGCTTTCTAAAACGAGTTTTGATAATAAATTAAATAAGGCGATCAATGTTATGAAATATACGACATCCCTTGTGTCTATTACTCCACGGCTCATACTCACATAATGTGAGTTCATTCCTAAACCTTTAACAAAGGCGTCATATTTTCCAAACACACCCGATGCTGAGATAAAGTCAAATCCAATGTAGGTAATAAAACAAAGTAAAACTGCCATGATAAAGGCAATTACCTGGTTCTCAGAAATAGCAGAGGCAAAAGTACCAACAGCTACAAAGCCAGCACCTAAAAACAGTAAGCCAAAATACGAACCCCACATGCCACCGGTATCAATATTGCCTTTGGGAGCGCCTAATTGGTGAACCGAATAATAATAAATTAAAGTAGGTAATAATGAAACAATAACCAAAACAACACCGGCAAAATATTTTGCTAAAACAATTTGTAGTTCGGTTAAAGGACGTGTTAATAATAACTCAATGGTTCCTGTTTTTTTTTCTTCCGAAAAACTGCGCATGGTAATGGCAGGTATCAGGAACAAATAAACCCAGGGCGCCAGGATAAATAAAGGGTCGATATTGGCAAAACCATTTTCAAGCACGTTAGATCCGGCACTTTCGGTAGGAACCAGCCACATAAAAGTACCAATACCGGTTATAAAAACACCAATGGCTATATAGCCGATCAATGAACTTAAAAAACTTCGTATCTCTTTAATTAATAAGGTAAGCATACAGAACTCAAAAATAGCAATAGATTTTAAAATATACTACCTATAATTCATCCGGAACAGAAAAATTAGCGTAATTTTACATATTTCCTTTTTGTTTGTGGCTAAACACTTTTTCTCACTAAAACTATTGCTCGTTGTAGTGACGGCTTGTTGGTCATGCACAGTTTTTTCACAAAATAAGATCTCTGGTAGTATTAAAGATTCAGTGAGTGCAGGCATTCCTTTTGCAAGCATTGCTGTTTTAAATAGTGCCGACAGCTCGATCGTAAAAGGAAGTATAAGTGATGAGTTTGGGGCGTACAAAATAGAAAACTTAAAGCCGGGGAGTTATGTCTTGAAATTTTACGCGGTTGGTTATACCGAATCATATGGTTCTGTTTTTGCGTTGGATACCGCCACACAACTTGTTATACCTCACATCATACTGTTGCAACATGGTTTTAATTTGAGTGAAGTGTCAGTAACAACTATTAAGCGTACCATTGAATTTAAAAATGGTATGACTGTTTTAAATGTAGAAAACAGTATTATGGCTGCCGGTAATACCGTCATGGATGTATTAAAAAGAATTCCCGGAGTAACTGTGGATAATAACAATAATATTTCTATTTCAGGTAAGCAAGGTGTGCGTATCATGATGGATGGCAGAATGCAGCAGCTTTCTATGGAACAGGTCGTATCTATGTTAACCGCTATGTCGGCCGATCAGGTTTCCAAAATAGAAGTGATGAAAAGCCCTCCGGTAAAGTATGATGCGCAGGGCAATGCAGGTATCATTAACATTGTTACTAAAAAAGTAACCACTAAAGGTTATAGCGGTAGCATTAATTATAACCCGGGAATGGGACAGCGTTTTGGAAATTCAATATATGCAACACTTAATTTTAAATCACGTAAGCTTACTATATTCAGTAATATTAATCCTATGTATAAAGTATTTTATGACCGTTATGACTATCATAAATTTGTGACATATCAGGATAACACAACTATTTTTGATCATACCGGTGATCATGAAAATTTGCGTAAATACATCAGTGGAAAAATAGGAGCTGATTATGCTCTCACAAAAAAAACTACCATAGGATTTTCGGTAGCAAATACAATTAATAATACACGGCCTGTTGAGCACGGTTATGTATCTATTAATGGCTATAATGATGTGGGTTTTGATCACTATTATTATGTAACGGATGACAAAGAGATATGGACCAATCCTTCTTATAACCTCAATGCAGAGCATAAGTTCGATACATTGGGTACCAATTTAAGTTTATCGGTTGATTATGCAGATTTTATAAATACATCTGATCGAAAAAGTGAATCTGTGTTTTTAAATGCCGATAATAGTTATGCTAAACCTGTACAATCATTTCAATCAAATAATGATTCCAAGATCAATATTTTTACACAAAAACTGGATTTTCAAACTTATTTGAAGCCAACCTGGTTTTTTGAGACGGGTGCTAAAGGAACCTTCGTAAAAAATAGTACAGATTTTGTTTTCCAGAGAAGAGATACTATAACTAATGTTTATTATACAGATACAAGTTTTACTAATAATTACCGTTATAAGGAAACACTGATGGCCGGCTATATCAATTTCCGAAAAGAATTTAAGAAAGGAACCATTGGAATAGGCGTAAGAGCTGAAAACACTGAAATTACCGGGTATAACCTTACTAATGGATTTAAACTAACCAGAAGTTATTTGAATTTTTTTCCAAACCTGTCGTTTGATTACCAGTTGAACGAGAAACATGGGATACAGTTTAATTATAACAGAAGATTGGATCGCCCTAATTATTCACAATTAAATCCTTTCAAACGTTTCGAAGATCAATATGCGGTAGCAGCAGGTAATCCATACCTTAATCCGCAATTCAGTGATAATATTGACCTTGTTCATACTTATAATCAATGGATAACTAATAGCATTGGATACGCACATTTTACACAATTATTTTCGGACGTAACTTTTCAGAACGATAGTTCCAAGGTGAGCACATTCATGCCGGTAAATCTCGATCAAAGTGATTATTATTACTACAATCTCTTTCTTCAAAAACAACTCAGGTCATGGTGGAATGCCGAGCTTTCGTTGAATGTTTATTACACATCTTTTAAAAGTAAGGTTGGAAACTCGATCTTAAATACGAATACAGTTTCTTCCAACATTTATTTTAATAATGATTTTATTTTGCCAAAGGATTTCAGGATCCAGTTAACGATGCATTACAATGCGCCTAATAAATATGCGGCTAATTACAATAAAGCAAACGGGAGCTGTGATTTTGGGGTCAGGAAAACATTTTTAAAAGGAAAATTCAGCGTTATGTTTCAGTTCCTGGATATGTTCTATACAGACGTTAGTCGTACTATTTATGATTTCGATAATCAATATTATACATTCGATTCGTATAACGATACAAGGAGATTTAGATTAACTTTGAATTATAAATTCGGTAAGACAAATATTCGCGTCAGAGAGAAATCGGGTAATCAACAAGAAACAGGACGTATAAACACAAATTAAAATGAACAGAACTGCAAATATTATTTCTCATTTGTTTCATCCGCTATTAATGGCTACTTATGGCTGTTTGGTAGTGTTTTTTGGATTAACAGATACGATCTATTTTATATTCACACCTTTTAAATTGAAACTCATTATCACGCTAATAATATTTGCGTTTACATTCTTATTACCTGTTTTAAATTTGCTTATTCTTTATAAATTGAATTACATATCATCTTTAAAAATTGAGAACAGAAAGGAAAGGACCTTTCCTTTGATCAGTACTGCCTTATGTTACTTTGGCTTGTTTTACATGATACATGATTTCAATATCTGGCCTGCTATTAAACTCTTTGTACTGGGTGGTGGCTTATGTATTTTATTTGCAGCTATTATAAATTTATGGTGGCAAATAAGTGCTCACATGATAGGCATTGGCGGCTTTTTTGGCGTTTTATTGGCGATTTGTTATTACATGCAGATGCCTGTTTTACTGGCTATTTGTACCTGTTTACTCGTAGCAGGGAGTATTGGTTTCGCTCGTTTAAGATTAAATGCACACACGCCTGCTCAGGTTTATACAGGCTTTATTTTTGGCTGTCTGATGCAATTTTCTTTATTTTTCTTGGCACAAAGCATTACATTTGTTTAGTAAACTATGAACTTAATAACAGGAGCCACAGGATTAGTAGGTGCACACGTTGCCCTGCAGCTTTTACAGCAAGGTAAGCCTGTTACTGGCGTTAAGCGAGATACAAGTGACATTTCTAAAACAAAAAAATTATTTTCGTATTACACTTCTGATTTCGAAAGCCTGTTTGACAAAGTAAAATGGATAGATGCCGATATATGCGATATCTATTCTTTACTGGATGCATTAGAAGGTGTGGATACGGTATATCATTGTGCGGGCTTCGTATCATTTAATCACAAACACCGTAAACAAATTGATAAAATAAACAATATCGGAACAGCTAATGTTGTAAATGCCTGTTTGGAAAAAAATATCAGAGCATTGTGTTATGTAAGTTCTATTGCAACACTTCAAAATCCTGACATTACACAAAATATTGATGAATCTGTATATTGGAAATCATCTCCAACGGCCAGCGATTATGCCATTAGCAAGTATAATGGCGAACGTGAGGTTTGGCGTGGAATGGAAGAAGGGCTGCAAGCTGTAATTGTGAACCCGGGAATTATTTTAGGGCCTGGTTTCTGGAATCAGAGTTCCGGAAAATTAATTGATGCCTGTTACAACGAAAGTCCTTTTTATAGCGCGGGTTCAAGCGCAACGGTTGATGCAAAAGATGTAGCTGCATGTATGATACAGTTAGTTGAAGGCAAACATTTTGGGAAAAGATTTGTTTTAACTGAAAACAATTATTCTTTTAAAGAAATTTTATCACAAACGCATAAAGCCTTGAGTAAAAAGGAGCCATATATTAATGCAGGCAAAGGCATGTTAACTATTGGTAAATGGCTTGATGCCATCAGATGTTCGATAACAGGTAACGAACCAATCATTACAAAAGAAACTGTTGTTGCAGGTTTAGAAAAAAATAGTTTTAGTAATACTAGAATAAAACAAGCTATTAATTTTCAGTTCACACCTCTGACAGAAACTTTAAAATTTGTTTCTCAGGCCTACTTAAATGATCTCAAAAAATAAATTCATGTCTAAGTACGTTTATATTTTTTCATTTATTTTTTGCTTATCGGTCTGTTTTATAACTTGTAAAAGCACTGAAAAAACAACCGATAAGGAACCGCCTCTCGTTCTTGAGAGGAACCCCGAAAAGCCTTTTGAAGTGCCAAAAACAATCACTTATTTACCACCTCCCGCCGATTCTGTTTCTGAAATTTCCATCAACCTGGTAGGAGATCTGATGTGTCATTTACCCCAAACCACTAATGCTAAATTAAGCGATGGTACTTATGATTTTAATCCCAGTTTTGAATACATCAAACCTTATTTACAGGATGCTGATATCACTATTGGTAATCTTGAAACAACTTTTGCGGGAACTGTTCAACCTTATGCCGGGTACCCTGCTTTTAATAGCCCTGACGCATATTGTACAGCTATCAAAAATGCAGGTTTCGACTTTTTGGTCACTGCTAATAATCATAGTATGGATACCAGGGAATCGGGTTTATTGAGAACAATTGATGTGATAAAAAAGCACAACTTAGGTTATGCAGGAACTTATTTAGATCAACGCGATCATGATTCTATCAGGATAGTGAATGTTAAGGGTGTTAAATTGGGAATATTGAATTATACCTATGGTACCAATGGTTCTTATCCGATTCAGGACCATAAATATATGCTCAATGTGATCGATTCTGCTGGAATTGTTACTGCTGTGAAATCAGCTAAAAAGCAGGGTGCTGATATTGTTTTGGTATTTTATCACATGGGAGTTGAAAATGTTACAGAGCCCACTCAAGCTCAAAAAGACGCAGTTCGTTTTGCTCTGGGGGCAGGAGCAGCCTTGGTCATCGGAGCTCATCCACACGTTATTGGGTCAACAAAAGTGTTGTACTCAGAAGCTATTAGAGACACAGCTTTTGTAGCTTATTCTTTGGGTAATTTTTTATCAAATCAATACTGGCGATATACTGATGCCGGTGTTATTTTAAAACTAATTATTCAGAAAAATCATACTAAACATATTACCAGGTTTAAAGATGCCAACTATCTGCCAACCTGGGTTTACAGGGGCGATGGCGCAAAGAAGATGCATATTTTATTTCCGGCGCAATGGGCAAATGACAGCACAAAATTACCTGTTTTTTTAACAAAATCTCACCAACAAAAAATGGCAGAAGCATTTGAAGATACAAAGAGCATGATGACCAAAACAAACCCTCAATTAAAGCTTAATTTGGTAAAATAATTGGATTTTAAAGAAAATTGAAAAAAAACACATTTTTTTTTGCATTAATAATAGAAAACTGTACATTAGTATATTATAAACCGAGATATTTTTTAGAAAGAGTTTTATGCATATAGCAATTGCCGGTAATATCGGTTCAGGAAAAACAACATTAACATCGTTACTTGCCAAGCATTATAAATGGACTCCTCATTATGAGGATGCCGATGACAACCCTTATCTGAATGATTTTTATGACGATATGCAGCGTTGGTCCTTCAATTTACAGGTTTATTTCTTAAATTCACGTTTTGGGCAGGTTCAGGAAATCAGACAAGGAAAACAAAAAGTTGTTCAGGACAGAACAATTTACGAAGATGCCTACATTTTTGCACCAAATTTGCATGCAATGGGTCTGATGACCACGCGCGATTACGAAAACTACTTCAGTTTATTCAAATTGATGGACAGTTTAGTAAAAGCACCGGATCTGATAATCTATTTAAGAGCATCAGTACCCACTTTGGTGAAGCAGATACAAAAACGCGGAAGAGATTATGAAAACTCTATCCGTTTGGATTATTTGAAAAGATTGAATGAAAGATACGAAGCCTGGATCACAACATATGAAGGCGGAAAATTATTAATAGTGGATATTGATGAGATCAATTTTTCTGAAAGTAAAGAAGACTTGGGGAAAGTGATCAGAATGATTGATGCAGAAGTGAACGGTTTATTTAAATAAATTATATTGAGCGATTACTCAAATAGCGAAAAAGAATTTGTTAAAGAACAATACGAACAAATGCTTGCTGCTCACCAGCAGGAGGAAACCGTATTAGTGTCTCACTATGGAGAATTATCGCAAAGCGTCATCTCTAATTTAGAAGGTTCGGTAGAAGAGAAGATCACATCTTTAGATATCGCAAAAGGACCTATCAAAAAAATATTCTTTATAAGTGTAGAAACACTCCAGAATATGTTGTTGCATGGGCAAAAAAATAATGAAGGGCAACAACACAATTTTTTTATCCTGGTTAAGAACGGAGTAAATCTTAAAGTTATCTCTTCTAATTTAGTAGCCAACAGCTCAATTCCTTCTCTCGAAAAACAAATAGATACCATCAATTCATTTGATGATGAAAAAGCTTTAAAGGCGTATTATTTAGAGCATTTAGAAAATAATACCATGAGTGATAAAGGTGGCGCCGGCCTTGGATTTATTACCATCGGCATGAAGAGTGGAAATAAATTAAAAGTTGATTTCAAAAAGATCAATGACCAGTTCTCTTTATTTACACTAACCTCTTCGGTTAACATCGCTTAATACTTTTACTGAAAATTTCCCCGGATTACCCTCAATTAGGTTGATACCGCAATTCCTGTTTTTTTCTATTAATCCCAATTCATTTTCTATTCCCAAAAAACAAGAGCCATTATAAGTTGCTGCCTTAAGGAGGCTGTCTATTGAGCTAGCCGGTTGATGCTTTAAAATAGTATTTATTTCATCAATAATTGAGAGCTTTGAGTTACTGGCCAGGCTATCGGTACCTATAGTCAAAGTGCAATTCATAGATTGCAATAAACTTATATTGGGTAATGTATTTTCAATATATAAATTAGCATTCGCACAAAGGCACCAGTATAAATTTGGATGTGTTTTTTGTACGAACGCTATATCTTTTTTAGTTGTAAATGTATTATGAACTAATAAAGCATTAATTTCCTTGTTTAAAGCCGGAGCTATACTTTGTAAACTGGTTTTTCCGCTGGCATTAAAATAATCTATTACAATGTTAATTGTTTCATAAAGTCTTAAATAATCACCTGTTTTTGATATAAAAAAATCATTCTCCGCTTTACTTTCCTGGTTGTGAATGCTGGTAGGTTTTTTAATAGAAGCACAATGATCGCTGATCTGTTCAATTAATTGCAAAGACGTGCTGTAAGGTGCGTGAGGGGCAAGGGAAACGGATAGATCATTTTTTGCGAAATCCGTTAACGTTGCTTTTCCTACATCAAATACCGGTTGAGCACGCTCGGGATTTAAAGCGATCAACTCTACAAAAGTATGATAATATAAAGGAGATCTTTTTTTAGCTTCAATAGATGCGTTTGTATTACTGATATCTCCAACAGCCACTATGCCTTGTTCACACATCTCTTTGTCGGCATGTAACATAGCTTCCAGTTGTGCTTCCGGCGATTGATCGTTACGATGTTTAATAACAGATAAACCAAAATCTACAATACCGGTGTGTTGTTTTATAATACCTCTTAGATGACTTAATTCTAAATGACAATGGGTGTTAATGAATCCCGGGGTAATAATACCATTAAAATGTTTGACATTACTTTTTTCAACCTGATCCGTAGATATAATATCCTGAATAGTGTTGCTGTTATCCAATACTAAAACGGTACCAGTTGCAAAAAAATCTTTTCCCGAAAATATCTGGTCGGCAGTAATGTAGCGCATGACCAAATTTAAGAACTTATGTTAAATGTTTTCAATTTAACCACATAGATACATAGAAAAGAATTGTTGTCTAAATTGTATGAGTTGTAGCTAAGGTTACATAGTTGGAAGCTACGCTTTCCAAATTTATGTTTGCTTTTCGTCTTGCTTTTCATATGTTTCTATGTGTTTTATCATGATAAAATCAAATATTTATGTACTGTAAACAGCATTATTCATCTAAAATCATGCGTCTTTTTCAGTATTTATAGATAACTTTGTAAAACACGATCATGTCTGCAAAAAAAGATATACGCGCCCTGAGCGAAGCCGAACTTATTGAGATCCTGAAAGAAAAAGGAGAAGCAAAATTTCGTGCTAAACAAATTTATGAATGGCTTTGGAAAAAAACCGCTCATAAGTTTGACGATATGTCTAATTTATCTAAACCCTTGAGAGATTGGTTGAATGAAACCTTTGTGATCAATGCGGTTGAAGTAAGCGACATGCAGGTAAGCACCGACAGAACCATTAAATGCGCTATGAAACTGGCCGACGGTAATGTGGTGGAAAGTGTATTGATCCCAACCAAAACACGCATGACAGCTTGCATCTCATCGCAAGTTGGCTGTAGTTTAACCTGCAAGTTCTGCGCTACAGGCAAGTTAAAACGATTAAGGAACTTAAATGCCGACGAAATATATGATCAGGTAGCCTTAGTAAAGAATTTGGCAGAAACAAAATACAACCAGGCTCTTACCAATATAGTATATATGGGAATGGGAGAACCTTTACTGAACTATGCGGAAACAATTCGTTCGGTAGATAGAATTACTTCTCCGGATGGTTTAGGTATGAGCCCTTCGCGAATTACAGTGAGCACTGCAGGTATTGCCAAGATGATCATGAAACTGGGAGATGATCAGGTGAAATTTAACCTGGCATTATCTCTTCACGCAGCTAATGATGAAAAACGAAATCATATCATGCCTATCAACGAATCTAATTCATTAGATAATTTGGAAGAAGCCTTGAATTATTTTTACGAAAAAACTGGTTCACGCGTCACTTTCGAATACATAGTTTTTAAAGATTTTAATGATAGCATCCAGGATGCAAGAGAGTTAGGGGATTTCTGTAAAAAAACGACCGCTAAAGTAAATATCATTGAATATAATCCCATTGATGACGGTGAGTTCAAACAAACCACTCCCGAACGTTTGGAAGCTTTTGTGAAACATTTGGAAGGTAGGGGCATTATTGTGAATGTTCGCCGGAGCAGAGGTAAGGATATTGATGCTGCCTGCGGACAATTGGTTAATAAAAACAAGTCAACCGTACAGGTATTTAAATAATCAGGGTGAAGAAATACATTCCAAATACACAAACAGTAAAAGAATGGTTCAAAGCTATCTTTATCTCTTTTTGTTGTGTGTTGATCATTCGTACTTTTTTCTTTGAAATCTCTCCCGTGAGTTCTCCTTCTATGGAAAAAACATTACTCACCGGTGATTATATGTTCATTAACAAATTATCCTATGGCCCGAGGCTATTAAAAACAGTATTCAGCATTCCTTTCATCAATCAGAAGTATTATTCCGACCTTATTTCTTTGCCATATCTAAGGTTGTTTGGAAGTCCTGATGTAGAACAGAGTGACATTGTAGTATTTAACTATCCTCAGGAAGAGGAACATCCGGTGGATCATCGTACTTACTTCGTAAAACGCTGTGTAGCTTTGCCGGGCGATAGTTTTAAGATCGTAGATGGTCTGGTTTATATTAACAATAAATTAATGGACAATGAAGATGATTTGCAATTCAATTATCACCTTAAATCGGATAAAATTTTGGACTCAGCTTTTATCGCCAGCTATAATTTAACGGAGGGTGGTAAAATATCCGACAACAATGATTATTCATTTACGTTAACAAAAGCGTTGGTAGATACATTAAAAAGTAAAACCTATATTACATTGGTGGAAAGGAATAAAGAAAAAAAAGAAATGTGGGATGAATTTGTTTTTCCTTTTAACGCACACTATAAATGGAATGTAGACAATTACGGTTCTCTAAAAATTCCGGCCAAAGGTGATACTGTAAAACTGGATTCTCTTAACCTGTGTTTATTTGAAAGGATCATTTCTGTATATGAAAACAATACACTGGAGTTAAAGGGCGATAGTATTTTTATCAATGGAAAACATGATTCTACTTATATTATCCGGCAGAATTATTATTTCATGATGGGCGATAATCGTCATAATTCACAGGATAGCCGGCATTGGGGCTTTGTTCCCGAGGATCATATCATTGGAAAAGCAACCCGTATCATTTTTTCGAATGATAAATTATATGGTAGTGGCGTGAGGTGGGATCGCTTATTTCAGGGGGTCAATTAAAATGAGTGTGGTCTTATTATCTACAGCCTATTTACCTAATGTAACTTACTTATCTCAGGTTATTAACCATGATGTGGTTATCCTCGAAAGACACGAGAATTATGTCAAGCAAACCTATCGCAACCGTTGTGAAATAGTAACCGCTAACGGTAAGTTAAGTTTAAGTATACCTTTGGTCAAGCAGGCTGATAAAGAATTGATTTCTCAAAAAAAAATTTCCTATTCAGAAGACTGGCAAAAGCAGCACTGGAGAACGATCGTGAGCGCTTATAAAAACTCTCCTTATTTCGAATTTTTTGAAGACGAGTTCAAACCTTTTTACGAAAATAAATTCGAGTTCTTACTGGATTATAACACGCAATTACTTCAAACCGTTTTAAATATTCTGCGTATAAAAAAACAAATTGAGTTTACACAAAACTTTGAACCAAATCCAATAAATGAAATTGATCTTCGAAGCTTGTCAGATATTGAAAAAGATCAGGTTATTAATGCAAAGCCCTATTACCAGGTATTTGCTGATAAATTAGGCTTTACATCAAATGTAAGCTGTTTGGATGCATTGTTTAATATTGGTTTAGATACAATTGACAATTGTGAAGCTTCGAAAACCTGACAGATGTTCTCTCAAACCCTTATTCCAACAACCAATACATCATCTGTTTGATCCAGATCCTGTTTCCAGTTATTGAAAGAATATTCCAAAAAAGCTTCCTGTTCATCCATGTTCATGTCATGAATCGTACTTAACAGATCTTTGAAGTTTGCTTTGTTCAGTTTCTTATTTCTTTCCCCACCAAACTGATCAATGAAACCATCTGTAAACAAATAAATGTGGTCATTTTTTTGAAGTTGATAAAACTCGGTCTTAAATTCTTTTTCTACACCTGAATAAAAACCTATTGGGTAACGACTGCCTTTTAGCTCTACCACTTCATTTTCTTTTGTTATCAATATAGAACGGAACGCTCCGGCAAAGGCCAGTTCATTATCGCTTTTGTCAATTCGGATCAACGACACATCCATGCCATCATTAAAAGTGGCATCTTTATTTGAATTAATAGATCTTTCCAGTTCTTCATCCAGTGCTTTTAGTATCAGTGAAGGTTCAGTTATTTTTCTATTCATGAATACTTCCTTGAACATAGAGTTGGCAACCATGCTCATCATGGCTCCTGGAACGCCATGTCCTGTACAATCAACCACTGCAATATATTTGTAAGAACTGTCTTCGTAAAACCAATAATAGTCGCCGCTTACAATATCCTTTGGTTTGTAAAGTAAAAAAGATTCTTCAAAATAGTGCTTTAATAATTCGGGTGTTTGCAGAATAGATTGTTGTATACGTTGTGCATAGTAGATGCTATCCTTAATATCTTTATTCTGTTCCGATAATTGTTTATTGCTTTCCAGTAATTTCTTCTCATTGAACTTATTATCTGTTATATCGTATCCAATGCCAATGAGTTGATCCTCGTTTAATGAAGAAACATTCCATCGTACCCATTTTTCGCCACCGGCAGCCGTTTTTAAAGGATGCTCAAACGTTTGTGTTGCAATTTTTTGATTGTTGAAACTTGACAGGATCTTGTGTTTTACAACTTCTCCTTCCGGTTTAGAAAAACGCGTTACTTCCCACCAGGCATTGCCTAATAAATCCCGAGAGTCGTAGCCTAGTAGTTGTTGAGCAGATTTGCTAACGTATTCTATATCGCCGCTTTTATTTAAAACGACTATTAACGTATTTAATTTGTCCAGGATCTGATCCTGTATATCGATGGCAAACATGCGAGAAAATTTTAAAATGAAAAAATGTGAAAACTGTTGGTATGACTAGCGCATACAGATATTACCCGTGGGAATTCGGTGATATCTATTAAAAATAATACAGTATGGAAATATGTTTTTCACGAGGCAAATATAAAACAATATTTACACAAGCAACATTTTTTATAAAAATTTGAGTGAAAATGGTAATGATGCTGAGCTGTCACTTCGAGCGAAGTCGAGAAGCAGCATCTCATGCGACCCTGAATCAGGTTCAGGGAGACGAATTACTAATGCAATTTAGTGCTGATCAAACTGATAAACTCCTTACGGGTAGGATCTTTCAAAAATTCTCCGGTAAAGGCAGAAGTAGTTGTTGCACTGTTTTGTTTTTGTACACCACGCATCTGCATGCATAAATGAGAACACTCCATTACTACTGCAACGCCTAAAGGCTTTAAGGTGTCTTGTATACAATCCCTGATCTCATTGGTTAAACGTTCCTGTACCTGTAGCCTGCGGGAAAAAGCATCAACTACACGTGGCAATTTACTCAAGCCAACAATATGTCCGTTTGGTATATAGGCAATATGTGCTTTACCAAAAAATGGTAATAAATGATGTTCGCACAAACTGTATACTTCAATGTCTTTTACAATAACCATTTGGCTGTAATCTTCTTTAAACATAGCTGAACGTAAGATCTCTGCAGGATCAAGGTCGTATCCTTGCGTTAAGAACTGCATAGCTTTTGCAGCACGTACAGGTGTTTTTAGTAAACCTTCACGCGTTGGATTTTCACCAACATCATCCAAAATATTTTTATACATATCAGAGATAGAATCAACTAACTTATCGTTGTACTGGTCTACTTTTTTGTAGCCGGTAATATCGTGTTCAAATTCTTCGTTTAGCATGGTTTAGTTTTTAGGCTGTGTTTTTAAAAATAACCACATAGGTACATAGGTTGTGAAATGTAATATTTAGTTGGTATAGAAAGAAAACATAAGTTTGGAAGCGTCGCTTCCAGCTATGTAGTCTTATCTAACAACTCATACTATTGATCGGTAACACATTTTCTATGTTTCTATGTGGTTTAAATGTATTTATATAACAACAAAAATTAATAAAAGGTTTATTCCCCAAAATATTCAACGTAATTACTATCGGTTTCGTATAATTTAATGCAATGTAAAGCAGCGCCCATTTCCTTTATTTTAGGCGCAAGGATGTTCCAAATAAATACCGAAACGTTTTCTGTAGATGGCATTACAGGCATTCCTTTTACATCCATATTCAAATTCTTATGATCCAACACTTCGGTCACGTCTGTTCTGATCAAAGTACTCAGGTCTTTCAGGTTCACAACAAAGCCTGTATCAGGGTTAATGTTTCCTTTAACAGTTACAAATAGTTCGTAGTTATGTCCATGCCAGTTCTTATTGGCACATTTGCCAAAAACAGCAGTATTTTGTTCTTCACTCCAGGCCGGGTTAAATAATTTATGCGCGGCGTTAAAATGTTCTTTGCGGGTAATATAAATCATAGTAAATTAACGGTTGTAAAAATACTAATTATAAATGAACATTTTAGTCGTATCGGCCACACAATTTGAGGTAAAACCCTTGCTCGATTTTTTGGGAATTGCTATGCCTGCTATAGGAATGCATAATGCAAATATCGATTTTGAAGGGAAAGAGATCCAGGTGCTAATTACCGGTATTGGTATGGTAAATACGGCTTTAATGATGGGAAGACATCTAAAAACTGACTATGATCTTATTATAAATGCCGGTGTTTGTGGTGCATTTGATAAAAATCTGGAACTGGGACAATTGGTAAATGTTACTGAAGATATTTTAAGTGAAATGGGAGCCGAAGATGGAGATACATTTTTAGAGTATGATCAGTTAAACCTTCCCGGAGAACATATTTTTTTGAGTAACAGTAGAGATACTTATTTAATGCCTGATCTTTTAAAAAAAGTAAAGGGTATAACCGTTAATACAGTTCACGGTAATAGAACAAGTATTGAGAAAGTAATGAAAGTGTATAATCCTGATGTAGAAAGTATGGAAGGTGCCGCTTTTTTTGCAGCCTGTTCAGGTATGAAAGGAAACTATATCCAAATTAGATCGATCTCAAATTATGTAGAGAAACGTGATAAGGAAAAATGGCAAATGCCTTTAGCCATTAAAAACCTAAATGATTTTTTGATAACATTTATTAAGAATGTGTAATTTTAAAATAGTTACTTTTGCAGTGTAATTTAAAATCCAGTAATGAATCTTTCTCTCGGTTTTTCTCCTTGTCCAAACGATTGTTTTATTTTTGATGCCTTAGTCCATAAAAAAATTGACACTCTGGGTATTGATTTTACAGTTGTGATGGAAGATGTAGAGGCTTTAAATAGCAGAGCTTTTAAAGAAGAACTCGATATTACTAAATTAAGTTACCATGCTTTTTTATATTTAACCAATCAGTATGCTTTATTAAACAGCGGTAGTGCTTTGGGCTTTAATTGCGGACCTTTGTTGGTAAAAGATTCAAAAACAAAAATTGAAAATATTGATGCGGCTAGTATTGCTATTCCTGGAAAATATACTACGGCTAATTTTCTATTATCTCTGGCTTTTCCAAAAGCTACCAATAAAAAAGAAATTCTGTTCAGTGATATCGAAGGAGCCGTATTATCTCATCAGGTAGATGCAGGCTTACTAATTCATGAGAACCGCTTTACTTACCAAGAAAAAGGACTGGAAAAGATCATCGACCTGGGAGAATTTTGGGAAAGCCTGATTCATGCACCGATTCCATTAGGTGGTATCGTTGTTAAAAGAAGCATAGATGTAAAATTACAGCGAACCATTGATGCTTTGATCAAACAAAGTACAGAGTATGCTTTTGCGAATCCGGAAAGTTGCATGTCATTTGTGAAACAACATGCGCAGGAAATGAGTGAAGAAGTGATGAAAAAACACATTGCTTTATATGTTAACGAATTTTCGGTCGATCTGGGAAACATTGGTAAAAACGCTATTCAGTTATTATTTGACAAAGCCTCTGAAAAAGGCTTAATTAAGGGGGTAGCCCCTCAGATCTTTGTAGCTTAATTCCGCCTATCCACTAAATTAGCTCTTTATCCCAAAATTGCTTTTTACTTGGTAAATTCCTGTTATATTTATAAAAAATAAATTTATGCAAAAAATAATTTTCGCAGCATCTGCTCTTTTGATAGGCGCAAATGCATTTGCCCAGACCTTAACGCCGGGTATTAATTTAAGTTATATAGATTCGTCGGTTAGTCCAAGAAATGATATATATAAATTTGCCAATGGTAAATGGTTAAATACTCAAAAGATCCCTGCCAGTGACGGTAGCTGGGGTAGTTTTAACGAGATCAACGAACGTAATATTGCTAATTTAAGAGCTTTAATTGCTGATGTCTCAAAAGATACGAAAGCATTACCCGGGTCGAACGTTCAAAAGATCCGTGATTTTTATGTAACAGCTTTCGATTCGGTTAAGGCTGATAAAGATGGTGTTGCTCCTATTGCCGCCGATCTGGCTGCCATTGATCTGATCAAAACAAAAGACGATCTTTTAAAGGCAACTGCTAAATTGAATAAGAAAGGGATTCCGGGAATGATCGGGTTCTATGTATATTCTGATTTCAAGAACAGTAATGCAAATACCTGTTATTTAGCACAATCAGGACTAGGCCTGCCCGATAAAGATTTTTACTTTGAACCGCAATATGAATCTGTTAAGAAAGAGTATAGCGATTTTGTAGAACGTATGTTTACTTGTCTGGGAAATGCGCCTGAATCAGCAAAAGCAAATGCTGCTATCATCATGAAAATTGAAACAGAACTGGCTAAAAATTGTCAGAATGCTGTTGAGCAGCGTGACCCACAAAAGCAGTATAATCCTTATACAAAAGCCGAATTGATGAAAGCGGTTCCAAATGTAAACTGGGACATCTATTTTGCAACCATTGGAATTAAAACGCCTGAGAATATTATATTAAATCAGCCTAAATTTTACGAAGGATTAAATACGATCATTAACTCTGTATCTATTGCTGAGTGGAAAGTGTTTTTGAAGTGGAACTTGATCTCTACAGCCGCCCCTTATTTGTCTTCCAAATTTGTTGCCGAAAGTTTCAGATTTAATGGTACTGTTTTATCCGGTAAAAAAGAAATGAAACCTCGTTACAAAAGATCGCAAGCATCTACCGATGATGCTTTAGGAGAGGCTTTAGGAAAATTATACGTTGAAAAATATTTTGATGGGAATTCCAAAAAACGCGTGAATGAAATGGTAGATAATCTAATAGCTGCTTACAGGGTACGCATCAACTCAAGAGATTGGATGAGCGCTGAAACTAAGGCTCAGGCGCAGTTGAAATTAGATAAGTTGATCAAAAAATTAGCATTCCCTGATAAATGGATCGATTATTCTGCGCTGACTATTACCAAAGAATCTTACTGGAAAAATATTACTGCTGCCCGTCAATTTCAGTATGGCCGCATGTTGGCTAAAATTGGCAAACCAGTTGACAGAATGGAATGGGGGATGACTCCTCCAACTGTAAATGCCTATTATAATCCAACATCTAACGAAATTGCTTTCCCAGCCGGAATTATGCAAGTTCCGTTTTTTGATGTAAATGCCGATGATGCCTTTAATTACGGTGTTATGGGTTCAATTATCGGACATGAGTTAACACATGGGTTTGACGATCAGGGCTCTCAGTTTGATGCAGATGGAAACTTGAAAATGTGGTGGACAGAAACAGATTACAAAAATTTTACGGATAAAACTAAATTGATCATTGAACAGTTTGATAGTTTTGTTGCCATTGATACATTGCATGTTAATGGGGAGTTGACGCAAGGCGAAAACATTGCCGATCTGGGTGGATTAACCATGGCCTACTACGCTTATCAAAAATCACTGAATGGTAAAAAATCACCTGTTATGGCCGGTTTTACAGGAGAACAGCGCTTCTTTTTAGCTTGGGTACAAGGCTGGAAATCTTTAATGCGTGATGCATATCTGAAACAAATGATCGCCACAAACCCCCATTCGCCTGGAAAATTCAGAGCAGTTGGTCCGTTGAGTAATATGCAGGAATTTTATGATGCTTTTGGTATCAAAGAGGGCGATGGCATGTACAGACCAGCTGACAAGAGAGTTAACATTTGGTAGTATTAATAGATGTTTATAAAAAGGGCGCTAACAGCGCCCTTTTTTGTTTTAGCTACTAACCCATATCCGTTAATAAGTTTGACTGAATTGTAAAACAATTGGAATCATTATAAATAAATTTAATCTGTTACAAATACTAAACAGAACAATTTATAATGAGCGATATTCAACATTTTTTTAAGCCAATTGAATTAGAAAGAGATTCTTATTCCGAAAACCAGATAGGGAAGGCAGTAAATGCCTACACAACAGATTCTGATTTTCCGGAATTGAAAGATATTGATATGGCGATTGTTGGTGTGTGTGAAGATAGAAGAGCTTATACTAATGTAGGATGCGCTCTTGCTCCTGATAAAGTGAGGGATTATTTTTATTCATTATATCCAGGTAGTTTCAGGCCACGCATTGTTGATTTGGGAAATATTAGTCCCGGGCATGATGTTGAGGATACGTATTACGCATTAAAATCAACGGTTGAATATTTGATACGGAATAATGTTATTCCTATTATTATAGGTGGAAGCCAGGATCTTACCTACGCACAATTTTTGGGGTATGAAAAACTAGAGCAAACCATAAATATTGCCGCTATTGATTCGACGTTCGATCTTGGAAATCCGGAAGAAGATACAACTAACACGGCTTATTTAGGAAAGATCATTTTACATCAACCCAATTTTTTATTCAATTACAGTAATATCGGATATCAAACTTACCTGGTAGATCAAACAGGTTTAAGTATGATGAATCGTTTATATTTTGATACTTATCGTTTGGGACAGGTAAGAGATGCGATCGAAGAATCAGAGCCCATTATCCGTCATGCAGATATGTTGAGTTTTGATATTACTGCCATCAAACACAGCGATGCACCTGCAAATCCAAATGCATCACCAAATGGATTTTATTCGGAAGAGGCTTGCCAGATGATGCGTTATGCAGGTATGAACGATAAAATGTCATCTGTTGGTATCTATGAGATCAATCCGGAGTATGACACACAGGGTAAAACGGCCAATTTAGCAGCGCAAATGATCTGGTGTTTCATGGATGGTTTTTATAACCGTAAAAATGATTTTCCTTCACGCACAAGCCCTGACTATGTAAAATTTCATGTGGTGTTACAGGATGAAAAATATGAGATCAATTTCTTTAAAAGTAAAAAAAGTGATCGGTGGTGGATGGAGATCCCGTACCCTCCAACCAAAGGATTAAAATTTGAACGTCACACCTTATTGCCCTGTTCCTACAAAGACTACGAAATGGCAGTGAACAATGAGATTCCTGACCGTTGGTGGCAAACCTACCAAAAACTGTCGTAAAAAAAGCCCTGTCATATTATTGCAGGGCTTTTTCTTTTTAGAGTTATATATAGAATTATAACTTGATAAATTGCTTAACTATCTTATGTCCGTTTTCTGTTTCTATAGAAATAAAGTAAGTGCTTTTTGCAAGATCGGTGATGTCGATATCGGTCGTTCCGCTATTATTACTGGTTGCCTGTTTTACAACATTCCCTAATACAGAGGTGATCTGGTAACTCTTGATCTTATCAGGCGAAGTGATCGTTATTTTGTTCTGTGCGGGATTTGGATAAATTGAAATTAAATCGTTGTGATTTGCTTTTAATCCGGTTGACAGGTTCGCTTTAAATTTAATTGATTTGGACGCATTTGTAAAAGGAATTGTATACCCGGTTTTAGTAATGGCTCTTAAATTGGTTATTGAAAAATTGAATACTGAGTCACTTACGTTTTGCTGGTTGGCTCTTAAATTAAGCGTAAATATATTTCCGTTTATGTTTACACTATTCTGGTGATCATTCTTCACGGCAACCATATCAATAACATTACCCAATGGTTTAGCCAGTTTCAATAAATTAGTTCCATAAGTTCCTAATAAACTCGTTGTACAGGATTGATTTGTGTAAAGCGGATCAACTAATTGGTCTGGATATGTTAACGTAAAACCTAATCCGTAAATGCTATCAACGGGCGTAATTGAATTTCCAAGGTTAAATGAAAGACTTAAACTCTGCCCGTAATAAACAGAATCTGCTGTTGGAACAATTGTAATTGGAAATTGGGTGTTTACACTTTGTGCAGTGAGATAAGTCATTGAGTTTTTAAATGCATGAGCAATTCCATAGTTCTGACTAATGGCAGCTGTATCAAGCAGATCAACTGTGCCGTCACCGTTGCAATCAGCATGTTTAGCATCTACCAGGTATAAGCTATTAGCAGCCCAATCGGTAGAAGGAAACGCGTTATACGAATTGTCTATAGTCGCTCTTGGAGGCCCTGAAAGAGAATAGCCAGCTCCGATGTAAAACAGATCGGCAAAATTTACAGTTAGATCATAATTGGCATCTCCTGGCCATGTATTGGGCACAGTTGTGCCTGCAGAATTACATTCAAAATCAATATACATATAACCGCCATGACCACCTTGCACGCAATCTGATGCTATAAACTGAGCAGTAACTGTTTGTCCTGCGTAAGCCGATAAGTCAACACTTACAGGAGTCCATGGCTTATAAAAATATTGCTGACCTGGAGAATATGAAATTGTAGAAAAACCCGGATTTGCGCTACTTGTATTACTATTTGCCGTAACATTTAAAAAAGTGCCAGGTATAGTGTCGTTATTGATATCAAAAAAAATGATATTGATATATGGTTGTTCCTGTACCATATGCCCTGCATTCTCTAGAAACGCGGTATAAGAAAAATTAACGAAGGGATCAGATGGGGATACTACTATTTGACGCTCTAATATCCCAACATGTTGCATATTACCAAAGTGATTAACGCGTGCAATATTGTTTCCTATATAAGGAGAATTTAAAGCTATTCCAGAACTGTCGGTTGCATGCGCATTATCTACAATCGAATTATATGCGCTAAGCGTATTTAAACCGGTAACAGTTGCCGTTGTATCAACTATGACATTTGTTGGTGTACTTAATGAATTAATGTTTATTCCTGTAAAAACGTTCCAGTTGTTATAGTTGCCGTCTTCCAGGTTAACATTATTACAGGAAGTACTAGCAGTTTTTGCAGCTGATTGCTGCTTTTTCAATAAAGCAGTGTATGACCCGTGGTAGGGATTAACAGGTCTTTGACCATTGTTTTCAAATTTTAATCTCTCCTGTTCAATGAATTTTTCATAGTTAGAGGGCGAAATACCCTCTTTTATGGCCATTTTCATGGCTTTCTTTCTTGAAAACTGCTGCGCGCTTAGATTTACGCATAGCGATAGTACAATTAATAAAAGTAGATTTTTTTTCATGAGAGGATTTTTAATGATACTCTAAAATAGACAAATTTCTGTAAAAAGCAACATTCTTTAATAATTGGCGCTCATTTTCTTTTTTTGGTTTCCCTATATAAACCGTACTTTTGTTAAGCAAAAAATATAATAAATGGATGTTCAGTCACTTTTAAAACGCGCTCAGGCTCTCGATTTTTTAACGATCGAAGAGGGTGTGTTTTTATACGAACAGGCAACAACTGCAGAGTTGATGTTTGTAGCCAACGAGATCAGAAATATTAAAAAAAATAACTCAAAAAAAGTTACCTGGCAAATAGATCGCAATTTAAATACAACCAACGTATGTATTGCCAATTGCAAGTTCTGTAATTTCTACCGTATCCCCGGTCACAAGGATGCTTATATTACTGACATAGAAACCTATAAAAAGAAGATCGAAGAAACTATAAAATATGGTGGAGATCAATTGTTGTTACAAGGTGGGCATCATCCCGATCTTGGTTTAAGTTTTTATGTGAATTTATTTAAAGAATTAAAATCGTTGTTTCCTTCCATCAAATTGCATTCTTTAGGTCCGCCGGAAATAGCCCATATTACCAAACTCGAAAAATCGACTCATACCGAAGTTTTAAAAGCATTGGTAGAAGCCGGTTTGGATAGTTTACCGGGTGCCGGTGCCGAGATCTTAAACGACCGTGTACGTCGCTTGATCTCTAAAGGAAAATGTACCGGACGTGAATGGCTCGATGTAATGCGCGCCTGTCACCAGTTAAATATTACCACTTCAGCTACCATGATGTTTGGCCATGTAGAAACCATTTACGAACGTTTTGAGCATTTGGTTTGGTTGCGCGAAGTGCAGTCAGAAAAACCGGCTCATGCAAAAGGGTTTCTGGCCTTTATTCCATGGCCGTTTCAGGATGATGGTACTTTATTGAAACGAGTAAAAGGTGTTTCTAATAATGTAAGTTCGGATGAATATATTCGTATGCTGGCCTTAAGCCGTATTATGTTACCTAACATTGAGAACATTCAGGCAAGCTGGTTAACCGTTGGTAAAGCAACAGCACAAATTTGTTTGCATGGCGGTGCTAACGATTTTGGAAGTATCATGATCGAAGAAAATGTGGTAAGCGCTGCAGGTGCTCCGCATCGCTTTACCTACAAAACTATTCAGGATGCTATTAAAGAGGCAGGTTTTGAACCGCAATTGAGGAATCAACAATATGGCGAAAGAGAGTTGCCGGCAAACATACAGGAACAGGTCGTTAATTATTAAAGGTATATGAACGTTATAATTACAGGCGCAAGCAGAGGAATTGGTTTTGAATTGACGCAGCAATTTTTAAATGCAGGACATACTGTTTATTGTCTGACCAGAAATTTAGAACCGCTAAAAGCCATTACTCATACTAATTTAAAACTACATGCTACTGATCTGAGTTCTCAGGAAAGCATGGATAAAGCCATTGCTTTTATAAAAAAAGAAATTACAGTTATTAATTGCATCATTCATAACGCAGGTGCATTAGTAAATAAACCTTATGAGAACATATCTTATAATGAATTGGAAACAGTTTATAAAGTAAATGTATTTGCGCCTTATTACTTAACCCAACAATTATTGTCCTTATTAGGAAAAAAATCAAGAGCACATATTGTGAATATCAGCAGTATGGGTGGCGTTCAGGGTAGTTCTAAATTTGCCGGATTATCAGCTTACAGTTCATCTAAAGCGGCAATGGTTGGTTTAACTGAATGTTTGGCAGAGGAACTAAAAGAAAAAAATATATCTGTTAATTGTTTAGCATTAGGTGCTGTACAAACAGAAATGCTAGCCGAAGCCTTTCCGGGTTATCAGGCTTCTTTATCTCCAAAACAAATGGCCGAATATATTTTTGATTTTGCTTTAAAAGGGCAATTATATTATAATGGTAAGATACTTCCTGTATCATCAAGCACTCCATAGTATGAAGTTACTGTATATATTATTCATCATCATATTTTGGGGCTCTGCATTTTCTCAAACTAAAAAAGTGAAGATCAAATTGGTTCAATATCTGCCTTACTGTGGAGGCGCGAAACCAACACCTGAAATTTTAAAATCTACTGAAAAAGCAACGCCGTATGCCAACAAGAAATTAATATTAATTTCTGATAAGGAAAAAATTGATACAATTACAACAGACAAATCAGGAAACGTTTGTAAGAAATTAACTTATGGAACTTACAAAGTTTATGAGCCCTGGAAGTTTTATAAAAGAGCACCTTCCGGAGTTGTTGAAAGTAATGTTAAAATGGATTGTTTAAAAGAAGAGTGGGTAAAAGAGGATTTAAAAATCACTGTCACTAAAAAATCTACTTTGGTTGAAAATAATTTGAAGTATCCAAAATGTGCATACCAATTTCCTTGTTTAATTAACAAACATATGCCAAGATAAAATGAGATTTTGTTTTACCATACTAATTTCTTGCTTAGCTCAGTTCATGTTTTCTCAGGAGTTAACTCAAACTATTAGGGGAACTGTTTTAGATAAACAAACACAAAGCCCTTTGCCGGGAGCTGTTATTAGTATTTTAAATACCGAACCTATAGTTGCTACTACCACTGATGAGAACGGGAAATTTCGTTTTGATAATGTATTATTAGGAAGGAAACAATTAAGGATCGCTCTGATCTCTTATAAGGAAAAATCTCAAACAGTTGTATTAACTACTGGTAAAGAAACTGTTTTAAATATTGAGCTCGAAGAAAGTGCAGTGCAAGGAGAAGAAGTTGTAGTAACTGCAGAAATTGATAAGACCAAAACAAACAATAAAATGTCAACTGTTAGCTCTCGTGTTTTTAGTACAGAGGAAGCAAACCGTTATGCAGGCAGCAGAGGCGATCCTGCCCGTATGGCCGCAAATTTTGCCGGGGTAAGTGGCGCAAACGATAGCCGTAATGATATTATCATTCGTGGAAATTCGCCTTTAGGGATTTTATGGCGATTAAATGGATTGGATATCCCAAACCCTAATCACTTTGGCAGCATGGGTTCTTCGGGCGGACCGATAAGCATCTTAAATAATAATACATTGGATAATTCTGATTTTATGACCGGCGCTTTCCCCGCAGATTATGGCAATGCAACGGCCGGTGTCTTTGATCTGAAAATGCGCACCGGAAATAATGAGAAGTATGAATTTTTAGGAATGGTAGGTTTCAATGGTTTTGAATTGGGAGCAGAAGGACCATTCAGTAAGAAGAAAAAGAATGGGTCATTCATGGTCAATTACCGTTACTCTACTTTATCAATTTTTAAATATATTGGTCTGGATTTTGGAACCGGCAGTGCTGTACCCCAGTATCAGGATCTGACCTTTAAGGTTGATCTGCCTACGAAGAAGGCAGGTAAGTTTACTGTTTGGGGCATTGGTGGGTTAAGTTATGCTGAATTGTTGCAAAGTCAGCAATCAAAGGATAATAATTTGTATGGTTATAGCGGCCGTGATACTTATTTTCGTTCCAATGTTGGAGCAGGCGGAGTTTCTCATACTTATTTGGTTAACTCAAGTTCATACATAAAGACAAATCTGGGTGTATCAGGACAGTATAATGGTATCAGGGCAGATAGGATCGATACCAGCACAAGCCCGGTAACTATTAGGCCTGAATATAGAAATACATCTTACACAACACGTTACTCAGGTAATTTTACATATAACAAAAAATTCAATTCACGTAATTTTGTAAATGCCGGTGTGTATGCAGATGTATATAATACAACATTTGTAGATAGTATAGATAGTGATGGAAATGGTTTTGTGACCTTAAGGAATTATAAAGGACAAACAGCTTTATTGCGTGGTTTTATTCAGTGGAAACATTCTTTCAGCGAAAAATTTTCTGTTAATACAGGTTTCACCTATCAGTATTTATTATTGAACAACTCTCAATCTCCCGAACCGCGCTTGGGTTTAAAATATGAATTCAATAAAAAACAATCGGTAAGTTTTGGCGCTGGGTTGCATAGCCAGGTGCAGCCATTGTATGTTTATTTTGCTACGGCCAATTTAGGGAACGGAAAAGTAATTGAAACCAATCGAAACCTGGACTTTACTAAAGCAGCACATGCCATATTGGCTTATGACGTGAATTTATTTAACAGTGTTCGGATCAAAACGGAATTATATTATCAGTATTTATACAGCGTGCCTGTGAAAAGAAAAAAAGATTATTTCAGTACAGTTAATTTGGGAGCAGATTTTAATAGTCCCAATGTAGATAGTTTAGTGAACAATGGTACCGGCGAAAATTATGGAATCGAATTAACGCTTGAAAAATTTTATAGTAAGGGATATTATTTTTTAGTGACGGCTTCTTTGTTTGAAAGTAAGTATACAGGAAGCGATGGCGTATATAGAAATACTGCTTTTAACGGCAATTACGTATTCAATGCTTTAGCTGGAAAAGAATTTAAGATCAGAGAAAAACATATCCTGGCTCTGGATGTGAAATTTACTTACGCCGGAGGCAAACGCTATGTGCCAATTGACATAGCTGCATCAATTGCATATCAGGACGAAGTAAGGGATGGAACGGTTGCTTATCAGCCACAGTATGATCCGTATTTTAGGATAGATATAAAACCGTCTTATAAATTGAATACCAAACGATTTACGCATGAGATCAGTGTTGATATTCAAAATGTGACCAAGCACAACAATATCTTCCAGCAACAATACGATCTCAATACACAAACGATTAAGACAGATTACCAATTAAAGTTTTTTGTCATTCCGCAATACCGATTGACTTTCTAAAAGATCATTTATTCGATTTTATTTCTAAATTCGTTCCGAATTGTTGATCTGTTTTTTGAATACGTATTTTATATATCGTTTTTTTAGAGTTCTTATAACTTTGATTTTTATAAGTCAGGGATTTTCTGCTTTTTCTCAAACGCCCTATTACTATAAAATAAATGAAGAAAATGGATTGCCGTCAAGCGAGGTATACCAGATCATCCAGGATGATTTTGGATATATATGGATAGGCTGTGATGCAGGTTTGTACAGGTATGACGGTATTCGGTTTAAACCATACAGTTCAAAAAAACAAAATAGTAAAAGCATTTCCGGATTAAAGATTGACAATAACAGGAATTTATGGTGTCAGAATTTTTCAGGACAAATATTCAAGGTTTCTGGTGACTCATTAGCACTTATCATTGATGCTTCCAATAAAATAGCTTCCTATTCTCAATACACAATTGATAGGGAGCAGCGTATTTGGGTAGCAAATATTAGAACAATTGAATCTTACGATCTATTTGGCAGGAAATTAACTTCATTTTCGAAAGTAAGTAATGCGAATGACACTATTTGTTGGCAGGAAATCGAAATAAATGCAAAGGGAGATCTTTACGTAAGCTCTCAAAAAAATGGAATAGGACTAATTAGTAAAAATGGCTCAACATTTAGTGTTGATCTTATAGACTCTGCTACAACAGCTCAACAAAGAACCACATTAGAGCTTTACAGCAACTCTTTAATAGCGTTAACAGAGGTTAATATTAAAAGGGAATATATAATTTCCCTGGTTAACGAAAGGTCTGTTATTGAAAAAAACAGATTTGTTCCCTTTACCAAAGATGGTTTAGTTTACAAAGTTTATAAGGATAATCTGGATCGCCATTGGTTATGCACATCTTCGGGAGTAGTTAAACTTAATAAAGATTTTAAATTAAATGCTGATAGTAAATTCTTTTTTAGTAATGATAAAATTTCGGGAATATACCAGGACAAAGAAGGTAATTTATGGATAAGTAGTTTGCAAAATGGTATTTATGTAATTCCTAATTATGATCTTAGTTTATACGACGAAGAAAGTTCTAATTTGGCTGATCATAATATCACTGCGCTTTTAAAAACGGCTCAAAACGAATTGTTGATCGGAACATACACAGGTTTAATTTATAAGTTAAGTAATAAAAACACATTTAAATTACTGCCCCAGAAAAACGATGTGATATATCGAACTGTAAAGAAAATGAAGCAATGGAATGGCGGACTCTATGTTGCGCATGGTCCATTTTCGTTTTTTAAAAATGATCAGGAAACTATTTTTCATGTCTATAATTTCAGAGATTTTTGCTGGTCAGGTGATTCGTTATTTTTTGTAACATCTACTATGTTTGGAGTGTATCCTAAATTTCATTCCATACCTAATAACGATATAGGGAAACGAGCTGCTGTTATCCATAATAGGGGTTGTAGGGCTTTGGCACTTGATGAAAAAACGAACACGGTTTATTTTGCTTCCATTGATGGATTATTTAAGTACTTAAATGGAAAGGTCAGAGAAATTAAAATTAAGGGAAAAACTGTTTTTGCAAATAAATTAGCGTTTAATGCTAACCAACTCTGGGTTGGGTCAGTAAACGACGGTTTATATGTTTTACAAAATGATCAGATCCGAAAGCACTATTTTCATTCTAATTTATTACATGGTGATGGCGTAAAAAGTTTTAAAATTGTAGGAGAACACGTTTTTATAGCTACAGAGGAAGGACTAACTCATATTAACTATAAAACAGAGCAATCAGAATTTTTTGATTATTCGGATGGTATTGTATCAAAAGAGATAAATGACATAGAATTTTACAACGGAAATTTATATTTAGGGACAAATAAAGGCTTACTAAAATTACCTCGTCAAATTACTAAGAATACGGTATATCCCAACATTGAGATCACTTCTGTTTCGGTAAATCAATTATTGATTAAATCAGCTAGTGAATTGCTGAAGTTAAGCTATAACCAAAATAATATCGATATCACATTTAATACTGCTTGTTTTAAAGCAAGGGGGAATTTTAAGTATAAGTACCGTTTATTGGGACTGGACGCAAATTGGCACTATAATTCAGGAGTAAACAATCATTTGCAGTACGCGTCATTACCCAGCGGAGAGTTTATTTTTGAAGTAAGGGCGGTAAACGAAGATGGGCTGGAAAGTGTAAAAACAGAGCATTTAAAGTTTTTGATTCAAAGTCCGTTTTGGCAGCGTTGGTGGTTTTATGTGCTGGTGGTGCTTTTAGTGTCGGGTATAGTGACAGTTTTATTTTTGATTCGTATTCGATTCATTACACGGAGAGCTGAACTTAGGAATAAAGTAACCGCCTCTCAGTTAACGGCTTTGAAATCTCAAATGAATCCTCATTTCTTATTTAAT
Organism: Bacteroidota bacterium; assembly: GCA_040386075.1. Taxonomy (GTDB): domain Bacteria; phylum Bacteroidota; class Bacteroidia; order B-17B0; family Aurantibacillaceae; genus UBA4416. The sequence continues at coordinate 22,264 of JAZKGE010000010.1, read as the reverse complement.
ACACTTAATTCTTTACAGGATCTGATCTTAAAGCACGACATTAAAAATTCTAATTATTACTTAAATAAATTCAGTTTGTTAATGCGCGAGGTATTAGATATATCCGGTAAGGATGAAATAACTTTAGCGCGGGAAATAAAATTATTAGATACTTACCTGGAATTAGAGAAATTAAGGTTCGGAGACGAGTTTAAATTCGCCATCAAAATCAATGAAGTTTTAGATGCTGATCATTTATTGTTGCCGCCTATGATCATTCAGCCATTTATTGAAAACGCATTAAAACATGGGCTTTTGCATAAAAAGGGTGATAAGAATTTGGTTGTAGAATTTAAACTGGAGAAAGATATTCTGATATGTGATATCATAGATAATGGTGTTGGGAGGAAGAAATCCGAGGAAATAAAGGCTCGAAATACAAGAACCCATCGCTCTTTTGCAACTGAAGCTACTGATAAGCGAATGGATCTGCTTAATTCTTTTAATGATAAAAAGTATAATTTCGAAATTATCGACCTTTATACAGATGGTAACCCATTAGGTACAAAAGTCATTATTTCAATTCCGGTTTAACCATTGATGAACCAGATCATACGGTTCATGTATTGATGGTGATTTAATTCAGACATAACATATAGGTTTGTTTCATAATCTTTAAAACAATCTGATATGAAATTATACGCATTAATAGCAACCTCATTATGTTTATCGGCTATGATAAGCTCACCAAACATTCAAGCTCAAAACTTTGAATGCGAAGGAAAAAAAATAATCATGGAAGGTAATAAAACAGCTACTTATACTGGAGTTGATAAATTAACCAGAAATATCAGTGCAACTGTTCGTCAGGATAGTGTTATTTATTGCGTTGTTAGAACAAATGCAGACGGCTCAATGAATAAATTGATAAAATACCGAATGTTTATCGGAGATATTTTAGTTGATACTAGATCTATTGAAAGAGCAATCGCTTATTTTAATGAGGGTGAACGTAAAATAAATAAATTAACTTTTTATGCAGTAGAGGGTAAACAGTTAAATACTTATCAGGAAATGATTTGTAGTTCGAAACAATACGGATTATATAAAAAAGAAGTTTTAGAAATGTCTTTTGATAATGAAGTTGATGCGAGGGCATTTTTAGCTAATGTTCAAGCAATTCATACAACTTTACCTCCAAAAACTGCTAACAGTAGCGCCGGCAATGATAAAAAAGCAGATGATAAAGGCAAAACTTACAATTATATATCTGTTTTTAATGATATGGGGAGTGATATGTATATAAAAAAAGAAGGCGATCCAGCTGCACATCATATCGCGCCAAACGCAAGTTCTTCATTTACATGTAAGTTGGGTGAAAAATTTTCCTGGTGCGAAAAAAATTCATCAAACCCAAAAGGTTATTTGTTCTCTGTTACCGACCAAATGATTAAAGATAAAACGATTAAACTTTCCTCGGGAACAAAAAAATAGTTTAGTTTTGTTACAATTAAATGAATACTATAAGTGCAATAATTATTGATGATGAAGAAAGGGCTAGAAATACTCTTTCTTCATTGTTATTAAACTATTGCCCGGAAATAGACGTTATAGTGGCTTGTGCTAATGTTCCAGACGGCGTTATTGCAATCAATAAACATAAACCGGATGTAGTTTTTTTGGATATTGAAATGCCCGATTACAATGGCTTTGAGCTATTAGGCTTTTTCAGGGAAATTGATTTCGATATCATTTTTGTAACTGCTTACAGCGAGTACGCTATTAAGGCATTCGAAATTTCGGCCGTTGATTATATATTGAAACCAATAGATATTGATCAGCTCAAAAACTCGGTAGAAAAGTTAAAACAAAAGAAGCTGCATTCCCAAATGCAGGAACAAATTGAAATATTAAAAGAATCCTATAAAGGCGATGATATTCGAAAAATAGCTTTGTCTATGAGCGATGGCTTAACCTTTGTTGAAATTGCAGATATTATTTTTCTAGAAGCAGACGGAGCCTATAGTACGTTTTTCTTAAAAGATGGACAAAAAATTGTAGTCAGTAAAAAATTGAAATTCTACGAAGACATTTTGTCTAATCGCTCTTTCTTTTTCAGAACGCATCGTTCCTACTTTATCAATGTCAATTTTATTAAAAAATACAGCCGTAGCGAAAACTCCATTTTAATGGATAATGGCGCTTCTATTACCATTTCCCGCGACAGAAAACAGGAGTTTGAAGCTCTTTTAAAAGATCTGCGTGTTTCTCTATAGATACGATTCGTGAATTAGATCTAACGGTTCGTGAATTTCACTGGAACCAGCTTCTAATAATTAATGATTTTCGTAAAAAAACATTTTATGAATTCAAATTTTACAAAGTCAAAACTGTTTAGTTTATTGGGATTAACCTTTTTTTCTAATTTTATTAATGCACAAGGGCCGGCAATTTGTTTTAGTCCTAAGGTAAGTTATGTAGTAGGAACACAACCCTATGGTATAACTTCTGCCGATTTTAATAATGATGGAAATATGGATATTGCTACTGCAAATAATAATTCCAATAGTGCATCTGTTTTATTAGGTTCTTCAACTGGAACTTTTGCGACTGCTGTAAATTATATCGTTGGTGTTAATCCACGTTCATTAACATCGGGCGATTTTAATAATGATGGTAATGCGGATTTATTAGTTGGTAATTATGGCGCGTCTTCAATTTCTGTTTTATTAGGAACGGGAACCGGTCTTTTTGGCGCAAGCACTAATTTTACTATTGGTATATCTGCCACAAGAATAGTTACTGCTGATTTTAATAAAGATGGTAAGATAGATTTAGCCCTTACTGGTGCTTTAACAAATACCCTCGCAATATTAATGGGTACAGGAATGGGAACATTTTCGCCGGCAGTAAATTATAGCGTTGGCACTAATCCATATGGTTTAACAGCAGGAGATTTTAATGGGGACGGTAATTTAGATTTAGCAACAGCTAATGAAGGCCCAGATGATGCGTCAGTATTATTAGGTTCTAATACTGGTACTTTTTCAGCTGCTATTAGTTATTCTGTTGGCTCTTCAAATCCGTATATGGTAATTTGTGGTGATTTTAATGGAGATGGTAACTTAGATTTAGCAACAGCCGACCATGCAGCAAGCCAAATTTCTATATTAATAGGGTCCGGGGCAGGAACTTTTGCAAGTCCAGTAGTTTATCCCTCAGGTTGTTGTGGTACTTACGGTATTACTGCAGCTGATTTTAATGCAGATTCAAATATTGATTTAGCAACTACAAATTATGGCGGAGCAAGTATATCAACATTTAGAGGTAATGGAAACGGTACATTTGCCCCAGCAGTTAACATCAATGCAAACGCTGGTCCGTATGCCATTGTAAGCGCAGATTTTAACAGCGATGGTAAACCAGATATTGCAGTTGCAAATGTTAACTCCAGTAACGTAGCTATTTTCTTAAATGGCGTGCCAACTATTTCGGTGACGAGCGGTACAATTTGCGCAGGTAATTCATTTTCTATTGCCGCAAATGGCGCAACAACCTATAGTTACTCTGGCGGTTCTGCTTTAGTTAGTCCAACAGTTAATACTACCTATACAGTTACTGGAACTAGTGTAGCAGGATGTTCTGTTACAGCTATTAGTACAGTGTCTGTTAACCCTTCACCAACAATAAACGTGTCTACTACAAATACATTATTGTGTACAGGCGAAACATCAACACTTTCGGTATCAGGTGCTACTTCTTACACCTGGAGTGATAATTCAAACGGAACGGATATTGTTGTTACTCCTACTTCAACTACTAATTATTCCGTAACAGGTGTTGATGCTAATGGTTGTACTAATAACTCGGTGTTCACACAAAGTGTTTCTCTTTGTACAGGAATTCAGGAGATAAATATAAATTCAGTTTTAGTATTCCCAAATCCTAATAACGGTGAATTTACAATTCAGTCTCAAAAAGTAGATATAATGAACATCACTAACGAGTTAGGTCAGGTAATTGAATCGGTTGAATTAAACCAACAAAATAATTTCTCTTATAAGGTTAACCATTTACAAAGTGGTATTTATTTTTTAGTTGGTAAAACTGTGAAACAAAAATTAATAGTAAGTAAATAAGCTATTTATTTTATAAAAAGCCTGCTGTTGCAAGAACAGTGGGCTTTTTTAGTTAAGAAAAATTGTAGTACTTTTGCTTATATAAAATAAGAACAATGGTACAATTAAGCACAGATGTAGATTTCGAAAATCTGATACAAAATAACGAAAAAGTGATCGTTAAATATTTTGCCGATTGGTGTGGTTCCTGCAAATTGTTTGCGCCGAAATATAAACGTCATTCAAATGACGAAGCAAATTCAGATATCTTATTTTTAGAAGTAGATGCTGAGCAAAATGAGATCGCCCGTAAACTGGGAGGCGTCGATAATTTACCTTTTTTGGTGAGTTTTAAAAATGGGAAGTTATGGGAAGGTACAGCAACGAGCAAAGAGGAATATTTGCAAAAAATGATCGATGAATTAAGAAAGTAATATGAAAGTACCAGCCATTAAAAAATTAGTTGAAAGTTATTCTCTTGCCCAGTTACAGGAGGCAGAGAATGCTATCCTGGAAGAACAAAAACCTGCAATAAACGTAGAAGGAGATGATGAGGGCGAACAGTTAACGCACATATTAGCTTCTATTTATATTAAAGATAAAATGGATCATCATGCAACACCTTTTACTCAGGCATTAAGAGATTTTAGTCAACGGGTAAGGAATAGTATCAGTTAGTTAACCAACTCTTTTACCTTTTCTATATCAACATCTTTTCCGTTTAATACATTGTCCTTGGTATATTTGGTTGGATGATCAGGCATCAAGCCTCGACCATCATTTTTTACATTAATATCATGATATAAATGATATAATGGTATAAAGACGATTACTTTTGAATTTGGTAAAACAATTTTCCCACTCACGGCGGCATTACTACCTGCAATATTGGCTCCTGTTTCTTCACCAATAATAATCGCATTGCGTTTATACTTTAAATAAGTGGCGACAACTCCGCTCATCGAAAAAGATTTGCCATTTGTAAGCACATAAACCTGTCCCTTAAATTGTTTGCTTCTTTTTGGAAAGCCAATGAAATAACGTCGCAACCTTCCATTTTTAATTCTTACAGGTAGCTTAGCTGCAAAAAAGACAGGAACAGTCCGCATGATCCCCATTTTGTATTTTGGGTTAAACGCAGTTGAATTAATTCTTTTATCAAAAGGTAACACCGTTTTTTTATCAATCAGATAAGATAATAGATTTAATCCCAAACTTATTTTCCCGCCGCCATTATCCCGCAGGTCGATCACCAGATCTTCAATATTATTGTTCTTAATATTTTTAAATGATCTCTTCATAAAACGTCGCCAATGCATTCCTCTGAAAGAATTTATATCTATAACAGCAATTGGTTTTTTATTTTGAATAATGGAGTAGTTACATACTTTTGTTTTGTAGATAGGGATCAGCGAATCTTTTTTTGGTAAAATAAGGGTATCCTTTAAAGTAGAGATCGCTTTCAGTTTATAATTAGTGACGCTATTGTCTTTGTGTTTTATTTTAGCTACATAGTCCAGGGTAAAGCCATGACAAAACGAATAGTAATATTTAAATGAGTTATATCTGCTGACTTGCTTTTTACATGTTTCGTTATAGCCATCAGTGGTTATAATGGAATACATTGTTTTTAAAACAGTAGTAACGGGGCGGTTGCCAATGCTAATGATCTCGTCTCCCGGTTTTATGGTTGTATCTGAAGAAAGATTATTTAGGACTACCAACTTACTGGAGTCTGTAAGGAATACATTGAGTGGTAAAACCGGACGATTTATTTTTTTAACAGCTTTTGCGTATTTTTTTGAAGCGGCCGCATCTGTGTGTCCGCAGCCAATTTTTACAACAATGCGCTTAATGCAATAGCGAAGCTGCAGTTCAGTTAATGGCGTGTCTATTATTGACTTTACACTGTGAATAAATGCATGTAAACTATCTTTACTGATATATCGGTAAGGATCGGGATGAAATTTGGTAAGATACTTTTCAGTGTAATCAATATCTTCTAAGACCTGCTTAACAGAATATTTTTTCTGTACATCAAATTCCTTTTTTTGAGAAAAGCCAACCAGGTAAAGTATAATAAAAAATATACTTAAGCCTTGTTTCATTAATCTTTCACTAAAACACCCATGCGTTTACCAAGCCCGCTCATATATTCTCTTAATTCCTTAACGGTTGCTTCATCGTTTGTAGCACGAAGATAAGTATCTGTTAATGTGGTGATATTTTGGTGGAAGAATTTTTTCATTTCATCTACACTCATGTCTTTTGTCCAAAGATCAATACGCATGGTATTGTTTTCTTTTTCGTCCCAAAGAGCCAGCATCATACTTTTGCATACGCTACCTTCATTAGCGTCAGGCGCTTCCCATTCTATTTTCTGAGGTAATTGGTTTTCGTCAACTGTGATTTTTAGTTTTATTTCTGAAGTAGTCATAATAGGATGTATAATAAAGCTCAAATTTAGTTAAAATATTTGCTTTACAGGCTTAAAATAGGCTATAATAAGATACATTTGTGTTATGATAGAATACCCGAAATTAACGCTTCACAATGGCAAAGAATTGCCTGTACTCCGCTTTCATCCCTGGATCTTTTCAGGAGCCATAAAAACCCAGGATTCAAACATCAAAGACGGCGATGTGGTAGAGGTTTATTCTGCCAAACAGCAGTTTTTGGGTATGGCCCAATATCAAAAAGGTAGTATTACCGGGCGTATCATTTCGTTTAGCAAACAACAGGTAAATATTGATTTTTGGGTAAAGAAAATTGAAAAATCTTTTGAATACCGTCGGTTTTTAAATCTTGCTGATAATCCTCATACAAATGTATATAGATTAGTATTTGGCGAAGGTGATGGTTGTCCGGGCCTGATTATGGATTTTTATAATGGGCATCTGGTTTTTCAGGCACATAGTATAGGGATGCATAAAAGCAGAACCGACATTGCAGAAGCTTTGAAAAAAGTATATGGTCCAAATTTGAAAAGTGTATATGATAAAAGTTCTGAAACATTGCCGAAAGATTACGCTGCTGGCTTAGCAAATGAATTTTTATATGGTTCCTGTGACGAAGAGCTAGTAGTGATCGAAAACGATGTGAAGTTTTATATTGATTTTATTAACGGACAAAAGACAGGCTTCTTTATCGATCAGCGTGAGAACCGTGAATTATTAGGTACATACAGTAAAGACAAGCGTGTTTTAAATACATTTTCTTATACAGGCGGTTTTTCAATGTACGCTGCTAAGTTTGGTTGTTCAATCGTTCATTCGGTAGATTCGAGTGCAAAAGCAGTTGAGATGTGTAATAAAAATGCGATCTTGAATAATGTTACTAACCACGAAGGTTTTGCAGTAGATACTTTCGATTACTTAAAAGATCAGGGAAAGAATTATGATATCATCATTTTAGATCCACCTGCTTTTGCCAAAAGCAGAGATGTGTCGCATAATGCAGTTATTGGCTACAAACGCTTAAATCAAATGGCTTTGCAAAATATAAAAAAGGGAGGGATCTTGTTTACTTTTTCCTGCTCTGGAGTTATTGATAAAAAACTTTTTTATAATACAGTAACTGCCGCAGCTATTGAATCCAGAAGACATATTAAACTATTGCATACCTTATCTCAACCAGCAGATCATATCATTACACCTAATTTTCCGGAAGGTGAATATTTAAAAGGCTTAGCCTTTTATGTTGAATAGTAAATAATTTACAAAAGATTACGATAAAACTAAAAATAAGAAAAAATGAAAAATCTAATTCTAACAATTTGCATCACATTTGCAGCTCAATTATTTAGTCAATCGTATAATTTTACCGTTGGCGAAAGACGATCATCAACTTCTATTGAGGACCCGGAAATTGAATACCTTGAAAATTATGGTAAAAAATATCTTTTAAACCAAACATATTCATTTAAAGAAGGGATGCAAGTTCAATTGCAGGGCTTTAAAGAAAACAATGATTACCTGTGCAGTAAAAAATTATATGTGCCAGAAGAAAAGATGTTGATCTCTATTTATGAAGGAATTTTGAATCTCGACAATAATATGCAACTGATTAAATCAACTTTTAATAAGGAAGCAAAAAAAACATTCATTTATGCGCATGCTATTAATGAATATGGTGATGAAAGTGATGATAGAAAAGAGATACTTTCGATACCTGCTGAAAAAGCAATGAATTCGGGAAATTTTAGTTGCGCAACATCACCAAACAGAAAATTTTCAGTTGTATTAACGGAATTACCTTTTGTAAAAGAAACGAAAGAAAAAATATTGGTTACCGTTTTTGATAACACATTGAAAACTGTTTTTTCAAAAGAATTTGAATTGCCTTATGAGTCAAGAAGGGGCGTAACTAATAAGCCAATCATTGCTAATGATGGTGCTGTGTATATTGTTAAAAAAGCGGATATAAGCAAAATGCCAGATTTATTAACAGTTTTTTCAGTTTCAACTAATGGAGAAACCATTAAAGAAAATAGTGTAAAATTAGATGATCCTAAAAAGTTAGAGTCCTTTGCCTTTAATTTAAATACAAAAAATGAATTAGTTGTTGTAGGTTATTATACAGAAGATGGCAAAGTAAGCTTTGGTGGTACAAAACAAAAAGGGCTTTTTTGTTTAAATGTTAATTCAAAAGGAGATCAATTGATTTATCAAACTTCAGAATTTCCAAAACATTATATCTCTTCTAAAATACGTCAAGTATTAGTAAATGATGATGGAAAAATTGCGATGATTTGCGAGAGTTATTCTAAAGTAAATAATAGTACAATGGGTGCAAATAATCAATTAGTGTATACAACAGATATTACCCAAGGTGACGCGTATATTCATACATTAAATGCTAAAGGAGAATTAGTGAAATCATATGAATTTTCAAAAAGTAGTAAGTCAGTTGCAGATGGTGGATTATATGGTTCTGTATTTGGCGCATTCAATAATAATAAATTAGTAGTAGTGTATAATGATTTTCAGTACAAACACGATGGTAAAAAATACATTGTAGTTCCTCCAACCATTGCCTGGATTAAAATTCCTATTATTCAAACCATTGATTTAGCAATTAATGATGTAAGAGAAACAGTCTTTATTGACGCAGCAGTGGGTGGTAAAGAAGATTTAACTCATTTATTTCCATTAACAGGTTTTAAAGTTTCTAATGATGAATTGTTTTTTCTAGGCGGAAAAGATGCCGATGTTATGCCAATAGTTTTAAAAATTAAATAAATTTATTTTATAGAATCTTGAATATGAATCCTATTTTAGAAGTTAAAAATATCCATAAACAATATGCCAATCATGTTGCTTTGAAAGATGTTAGCCTGGTTGTAGAACCCCAAAAAATATTTGGTTTATTGGGACCAAATGGCGCAGGTAAAACCTCTTTGATCCGTATCATAAACCAGATCACCGGACCGGATAGCGGTGAGGTATTATTTAATGGCGAAAAATTAGCGCCTAAACATGTTGATTTTATTGGCTATTTGCCCGAAGAAAGAGGCTTGTACAAAAAAATGTCGGTTGGCGAACAGGTTATGTATTTAGCTCAATTGAAAGGCTTAAAAAAAGCAGATGCCAAACAAAAATTGCAACAATGGTTCAAAAAATTTGAAATAGAAAATTGGTGGGACAAAAAAATTGAAGAGTTAAGTAAAGGAATGCAACAAAAAGTGCAATTTATTGTAACTGTGCTGCACGAACCAAAATTATTGATCCTCGATGAGCCATTCAGTGGTTTTGATCCGATAAACGCACAATTGATCAAAAATGAGATCCTTGAGTTAAGAGATAAAGGGGCTACGATCATTTTCTCTACTCATAATATGGGAAGTGTGGAAGAGTTATGTGATAATATTGCCTTGATCAATAAAGCTGAAAAATTGCTTGATGGTTCTGTAAAAGATATCCGTAAAAAGTATAAAAGCAATACTTATAACATCAGTTTTAAAGGAAACTTAATGGGTTTTACCAATGCTTTATGGGCCGGTGCTGAAATAATAAATAAAAGATCTGATGATGATATACATTCGGTAACTGTAAAACTGTTGCGACAGAATAAACCAAATGACCTGCTACAAGCCGTTATTAACAATACAGAGATCTTGTCTTTTAATGAGATCGTTCCTTCTATGAACGATATTTTTATCTCAGTGGTAGAAAATAAAACAACTCTTAACACTCAAAGCACTTTCACAGAATAATATTATATACGATGAACAAATTATTTTTAATTATACAACGCGAATATTTTTCAAGAGTCAAGAAAAAATCATTTTTAGTGATGACTCTGTTAGGGCCTGTATTATTGGCAGGTTTAATGATCGTACCAGTTTGGCTCGCTATGCGAGAAAAAACAGATCATCAGATTCTTGTATTAGACCACAGTGGTTTGTTTGTAGATAAGATCCCAAATACCAAGCAAATTAAATTTACCTATGGTGTTGAGTCTATTCAATCTGCCAAGGCCAAATTAAAGGATGGCCCCTTTGACCTGATCATGGAAATTAAAGGAGATGCGTTGAATGATACAAAAACAACTCCGGTATTATATTACAAAAAGCAACCGGGAATAAGCACAGAACAATATATCACCAATTCGATGGAAAATATTTTGTTCGATTACCGTTTACAAGGTGACAGTATAGACCTTCGAAAAATTGATAATGCCCGCAGACCCGTTGAATTACTTACACTAAAAGTTACAGAAGAAGGGAAAGACGAAAAGACCAATACAGAAATAAATATGGCCATAGGTTTCTTTTGTGCCATTGCCATTTATTTTATGATCTTTTTATACGGCTCTCAGGTTATGCGGGGTGTGATCGAAGAAAAAACAAATCGTATCGTAGAAGTCATTGTGTCTTCCGTAAAACCTTTCCAGTTAATGTTAGGTAAGATCGTTGGTGTTGCCCTGGTGGGTATGACACAATTTATCTTATGGATCGTGTTAACACTGATCATTCAAACGGCAGTTACAACTGTTTTGTTCAAAGATCAGATAGCAGATACGACTAAACATAATCAACAAATGGAAAAGGTGATGAAAAATGACCTGACAGCCGGCGTAGATAAAATGGAAAAGATCAATTCCACTAACGAAGTTATTGATCTGTTTAATCATGTTGGAAACATCAATATATCTAAAGTATTAATGTGTTTTGCCTTTTATTTTTTATTTGGTTATTTATTGTATGCAGCTTTATTTGCAGCAGTTGGTTCGGCAGTTGATAGTGAGGCGGATACACAACAATTTATCTTACCGGTCACGATTCCTTTGATAGCCAGTTTTATTATAGCCCAAAGCATAGTTACAGATCCGGATAGTTCTATGGCACAGTTCTTCTCTATTTTTCCTTTAACGTCTCCGATAGTGATGATGGTACGTTTGCCTTTTGATGTACCAGTTTGGGAATTAGCTTTGTCGATGGTAATGTTGATTATTGGCTTCCTGTTTTTTACCTGGGTAGCAGGCAAGATATACCGCACCGGAATACTTATGTATGGCAAAAAAACCAGCTGGAAAGAGATAGGAAAATGGTTGTTTTACAAGGGTTAATCAATTTAATAGCAGGCTTTTAGGTTTCTTCCGTTTTTTCGATGAAACCCAGGTTTTGCCCAACCAAAAACTTTGCTATTCATTCAAATTTCCTATATTCGTAGTGATATATTATGCAAAAAGAGGTATTACTTGAAGTTAAGAATTTAGTTACTGAATTTAAATCAGACGGAGAATTGCTTAAAGCTGTAAACGATGTCTCGTTTACACTTCACAAAGGCGAAACTATAGGTATAGTAGGTGAGAGCGGTTCCGGGAAATCGGTTACTTCTTTGTCTATCATGCAGCTTATTCCTAATCCTCCCGGACGTGTTTCGGGCGGCGACATTCTATATCATTCCAAACACAAAGGTACCGTAAACCTTAGGAATCTTCCTGCCGAAGAAATGCGTTCATTTCGTGGAAATGAAATTGCGATGATCTTCCAGGAACCTATGACCAGCTTAAATCCTGTTTATACTTGTGGCGACCAGGTAATGGAAGTTATTTTACTGCATCAAAAAGTATCAAGAAAAGAAGCTAAGAAGAAAACCTTAAAGTTATTTGAACAAGTTCAATTACCTGATCCCGAACGTATTTTTAATGTATACCCTCATCAAATATCAGGCGGGCAAAAACAACGTGTCATGATCGCTATGGCCATGAGTTGTAATCCTCGTGTATTAATTGCCGATGAGCCAACAACAGCATTGGACGTTACTGTGCAAAAAACCATTCTTGATCTGATGTTGCAATTGCAGCGCGAGCAGGAAATGGGTATTATGTTTATTACGCATGACCTTGGTGTTATTGCTGAACTAGCTGATAAAGTAATGGTCATGTATAAAGGTAAAGTGGTGGAGCAAGGGCCTGTTTTAGAAATATTCAGTAACCCAAAACATCCCTACACCAAAAGTTTATTAGCCTGTCGCCCTCCTTTAGATAAGCGTTTGATGCGTTTACCTGTTTCTGCCGATTTTATGAGAACGGATGATGAGGGCAACATGATCGAAATTCCTACAACGGTTAGCGAGGCGATCAATAGCGTAATTATTACTAAAGAACAACGTGATAACGAACATAAGGAACTCTATAGTCGTTCAAAAATTCTTGAGATTCAGAACATTAAAACATATTTCCCTAAAAACAAAAGCTTTTTTGGGAGGACTCTCGATTATGTTAAAGCAGTAGATGATGTAACCTTAGATGTATATGAAGGTGAAACTCTGGGGTTAGTAGGAGAAAGTGGATGTGGAAAAACAACTCTTGGGAGAACTATTTTGCGACTTAATGAACCAACAGAAGGTAAGATATTTTTTCAGCGTAACGATCTGTTGCGATTGAAACCGGATGATATGCGACAGTTGAGAAAAGATATGCAGATCATTTTTCAGGATCCGTATTCTTCATTAAATCCACGTATTACTGTTGGCGAGGCATTGATGGAACCAATGCAGGTTCACAATATTTTAGCGAATAATAACCAACGAAAAGAAAAGGTATACGAATTATTGAATAAAGTTGGTTTAACTGATAAACAATTTAACCGTTATCCACATGAATTTAGTGGCGGGCAACGCCAGCGTGTTTGTATAGCAAGAGCTTTAGCATTGAATCCTAAATTCATTATTTGTGATGAAAGCGTGAGTGCGTTGGATGTATCGGTTCAGGCTCAGGTATTAAATCTATTAAATGATCTGAAGCGTGAATTTAAATTCACTTATATCTTTATTTCTCATGATCTATCTGTTGTTAAATTCATGAGCGATCGCATGGTTGTAATGAATAAAGGAAAGATTGAGGAAATGGGTGATGCCGATCAGATCTATTTGAATCCAAAAACAGATTACACCAAAAACCTGATCAGTTCAATTCCAAAAGGTCAATTGACAGATATAAAGGCCAGTATTGAGAAAAAACGCTCCGCTGATATTTTAGTTTAGCTCTGTCATGCTGAACTTGATTCAGCATCCCGAGATCCTGAATCAAGTTCAGGGTGACAGTATTTAAATAATATAATTGTGCTTTATTCTCGTATTTTTGTATCACAAACGATGTTAGATTTTCTTAAACAATTAACCGACCCTCAAAGTATCATTCATTACGGTGGATTATGGTTGTTGCTATTTGTTGTATTTGCTGAAACAGGTTTACTGATCGGGTTTTTTCTGCCGGGTGATTCGTTGATCTTTATCGCAGGTTTATTGTGCGCTACCAAGCCTGAATTACTGGATGTGAAATTTATCCCTTTAATTTTATTATTAATGTTAGCCGCCATTATAGGAAATATATTTGGGTACTGGTTTGGAAAAAAGGCAGGCGAGAAGTTATACAACAAAAAAGACAGTTTTTTCTTTCGAAAGAAGCATTTGATCACAACCAAATCATTTTACGATAAACACGGCGGCAAAACATTGGTCATGGGACGTTTTTTACCTATCATCAGAACTTTTGCACCAGTGTTAGCAGGCATGATCAAAATTGATTTTAAATTATTCATGCTGTATAATGTTGTGGGAGCAGTAGCCTGGATCGGTTCTATAGCAAGTATAGCTTATTTTTTAGGATTAAAGTTTCCGCAGATCCAGAATTATTTGGGTTACATTATTATTGCCTTAATAGTAATTACAGCTATACCTGTTGTTGTAACTTATTTGAAAAGCAAGAAAGAACCGAAGGCGTAATTACTTATTATTCTCCTTCACAAATGCTTCGATCCTTTTCCAAACAGTTTCATTATTCATGATCGAATTATGATCTTCATTTACTTCTAAAACCTCTGTTTTTCCTTTCCACACCTTGGTTAAGGCATAAGCGTGATGTTTGGGAATAACCTGGTCGTTTTTAGATATTAGAGCCAGCATTGGCGTAGAAATATTCGGCGCATATTTATCCGATTCAAAACGATGTTTGATCAATAAACTAATAGGAACAAAGGGATATTTTTCAAAAGCCACATCGATCATATTCTCGTAGGGTGTAATTAAAACCGTAGCATTTGTTTTCCGTAGTGATGACAGGTAAGTAGCTACGCCGGTTCCAATGCTTCTCCCAATTACAATAACTTTGTTAGGATCAATTTCAGGATTTTTCATTAACTGATCGTATACTTCTAAAGCATCGCTAAACATGGTCTTTTCTGAGATCACGCCTTGACTCAAACCAAAACTCCTGTAATTAATAAGAGCCATGACTGTATTAGGAAAGTTTTTTTTGAAATCTGCTAAATGAGAAACTTCTTCTGCATTGCCGCCAAAATAAAGCACTAAAGGTAATTTCTCTTTGATGGTGTCTTTAGAAATGTAGCCATAAGTTCTGTTACCGTCACTCATTTGAAAACATATCGTATCAAACTCAGTATAAGTTCTAATGATCTCAGCCACTTCCTTATTAGTATTTGGCTGTGGATGAAACAACAGATCATCTTGTTTAACATACAATAAGGTGCAAATAGCTAAGTAAATTATCCCCATAATGATGCCGGTGATCTTTAAAAATTTGATGAGTTTTTTGTTCATATTTAAAGATATAAAAAATCAATCATGTTATGAATCTATGCTAATAATTTAAAGTGCTTTAATATAATAGCAATACCGGCAATTATAAGGATCAAGCCAAAAATAATAAGGTTCACAAGCAACCTCGATTCTTTATTGTTTTCAAAAGTTTTTACACTTCGCAATAAAAGAAATATTCCAAATGGAATACAAGCTATCCCGACTACTAAGTTCATTTTTAAAAAGTAAAAAGGCGAACATCTGTTCGCCTTTCAATTATCTATTTCGCATAAGCCGTGGCTCGTACTTCCCGTATCACCGTTACTTTTACTTGTCCCGGGTAGGTCATTTCAGTTTGAATTTTTTGAGAGATATCAAAAGCTAATTGTTCTGATTGTTTATCATCCACTTTATCAGCCGATACCAATACACGTACTTCTCTACCTGCCTGGATAGCATAAGTTTTTTCCACGCCATCATAAGCTAAAGCTAAAGCTTCTAAGTCTTTTAAACGTTTCATGTATTGCTCAGCAACCTCACGACGAGCACCTGGTCTTGCACCGCTAATGGCATCACACACCTGAACAATTGGTGAATATAAAGTGGTCATTTCAATTTCATCGTGATGGGCTCCGATAGCATTACATACTTCCGGTTTCTCTTTATATTTTTCTGCCAGCTTCATACCCAAAATTGCATGTGGTAATTCAGGTTCTTCATCAGGCACTTTTCCAATATCATGTAATAAACCGGCACGTTTGGCTATCTTAGGATTTAAGCCCATTTCGCTGGCCATAATAGCACAAAGGTTAGCAACCTCACGGCTATGTTGTAATAAGTTTTGTCCGTAAGATGAACGGTATTTCATACGACCTACCATTCTGATCAGTTCAGGATGTAAACCGTGAATCCCTAAGTCGATGCACGTACGTTTACCAGTTTCAACAATTTCCTCATCGATCATCTTTTTGGTTTTCTCAACGATCTCTTCAATACGCGCTGGGTGAATACGGCCATCTGTTACCAATTGATGTAAAGACAAACGACAAATTTCGCGACGAATGGAATCAAAACAAGATAAAGTAATAGCATCCGGAGTATCATCCACAATAACCTCTACACCTGTTGCGGCTTCTAAGGCACGGATGTTACGGCCTTCACGACCGATGATACGTCCTTTGATCTCATCATTTTCGATATGGAAAACAGTTACCGAATTCTCAATAGCTGTTTCAGTAGCTAAACGCTGAATAGATTGGATGATGATCTTTTTAGCTTCTTTATTTGCATTGATCTTTGCTTCATCCATCGTATCTTTAATAAAAGCCATAGCTTCTGTCTTGGCTTCGGCCTTTACGCTTTCAATCAATTGAGCTTTGGCTTCATCAGCACTTAAGCCCGAAACTTTTTCTAATAACTCAACCTGTTTACGGTGAGATTTTTCGATCTCTTCGCTTTTCTTTTTATAAAGTTCAACCTGGGAATTCAGTTGATTCCTTTGGCCTTCCAGTTCTTTGTCTTTACGGGTAGCTTCTTCTACTTTTTTAGCAAGATCACCTTCTTTTTGTTTGGCTTTGTTCTCCAACACAGCTAGTTGCTGCGTTCGTTCGTTCACCGATTTATCATGCTCGGCTTTTAATTGTAAAAATTTTTCTTTGGCTTGTAATATTTTTTCCTGTTTAAAAGCTTCTGCTTTTACTTCGGCTTCTTTGATGAGGTTTTGTTTTTCCTGAACACTGCTTTTGTTTAAGCGGGAGTTGGCAATCACAAAACCTGCAACTACGCCGGCAATTAATGCTACGGCAATAAATATAATGGCTAATACACTCATAATTTTTGTTTGTTGCACATTGTTTATACTATTTAATTAATGTTCAGGGCAACTATCCAAACACTAACTAACAAAAAACGCACAAACCTTTGAATTACTTCAATGTTTGTGCGTTAAAAAGGGTCTTAATTAAAAGACTATTATATATACTATTCTTCTGTTTTCTGTATGTTATCTTTATGCTGAACTAACATTTGTTCCACATCTTCCAACACAAGTTTTAGAGTGCTTAGCTCTTGCTCGGCCTGGTTTTTTTCCTTTGCTAATTGGCTTACCAACTGTAAAGTAACCATGGCTATCACATCTTTTTTATCTTTTACCTCGTAATTTCTTTCAAACTCCGAGATCTTCTGATTTATTAATTCAACCGCTTGTTTAACGTTGCTTTCGTCCTCACTTTTAACTTTCAGCGTGTATAAACCGCCTGCAATTTCTACTTTTACACTTACATCGCTCATTAAACTAAGCTAATTTCTTTTTTTAAGCACTCAACAGAGCTATACATTTATCAATTTCACGCACCAACTCATTAATTTGTTTTTTCATAGTGGTTTTTTCTGTACCACTACTATTAGAACTTCCTGCTAAAATAACATTTTTTCTGTGACTATCCAATTCCGTTATGTCAATATTATGAGAATCAACGTGTTGCGATATTGTGGCAACAGTTTCATTCATTTTTAACAATTGATTAGCCATTTCCTCTTTTTCGTTCAATAAGTTTAAACGTTCGTCACTCAAACCATCTATTTGCTTGAACAAACGGTCAATAAAGGCATCCTGTTCTTCAGTTTTACTGGATGATTTAAGGTTAACGATCTCAGTTTCATAACCGGAAATAACACTATTTAATTCAGAAACCTGAGAATTTAATAGTAATACCCTTGATTGATAAGACAATAATTCGTTTTCCAACTCTCTTTTAGCAGAAAGCAGGTTATTATACTCATCCTGTAAAGACGAACTACCTTCATTTAAACTAACTGCCGAGTTTAATTCCAAACGCACATTTTCCAACTCTGCTTTTACCAGATCCAGTTCTGTTTGTAATGCCATGTTGTTAGCAGTCAAAGTTGTGATCTCGTAGTTTTTAGCATCCAGGGTTTCTTTAAGGTCAGTTGCTTTTCCTTCGGTTAACGATTTTAACTCGGTCAATTCAGCTGTGATCAATTGCAATTCTTCTTCGGTTGCTTCCAATTTATCGGCAGTCGCATCAATTTCTGAGATCAAAGACGTGTTTTCTGCTAATAGCTTGTTGAACTCAACTTCTTTACTTTGTAATTGTTGTGAATGAGTTACTTCCAGCTCATTTTTAAAGGTCTCAAAGTTCTCTTTTTCGTTATTAAAGGAAACCGACAGTACCTTGAATTGTTCTTCAAGGTCAGAATATGAATTGGTTAAACCCGAGATCTGATCTGATTTATCTTCTACAGAAGTGCTTAGCTCAGAGATCGTGGAATCTTTTTCAGATACCAATAGTTCAAACTCAGCGATCTTTGAATTTAAAACACTTACCTGTTCATCAATAGTTGATAATTGAGAAGTTTTATAAGTTTCAAATTCTGATGATAAGTTATTATAGTTGTTAACCTGGTTAGCTATTTCTTCTTCTTTAATGCTAACACTTAATGTCAGGTCTTCTATCTGGGTATTTTGTGAATCGATGTGATACACCATTTCCCTGATCTTTTCTTTAAAATGTTCGTTCTCTACAACCACTTTACTCATATCTTCCGATAATTTGGAATTTTGAGTATTAGAGTGAAGAACAGTATTTGCTAATTTTTCTTCATACTCTGCTTTTAAGGTTTCCATTAAAGAACCTGAAGAGCTGGATGTATTTAATAATTCGTTTTCGTAGAATGCTTTTAACTCATTTTCTTTTTGGGTGTAAGATTGAGTTAACGATTCGATGGTAGAATTTAATTCTGTTTCAAATTCAGATTGTTTGGTCGACAATTCTGTATTCAGTTCAATAATTTTAGATTCGTAAGAACTAGTTAACTCTTCTTTTTCACTGGCGTAGGCACCGGATAAGGAAGAGATCTGATTTTCATAAGATGAGGTGATCTCCGTTTTTTCAATCCCCCATTGTTGGATCAGTTCTTTGATCTTTGATTCGTATTCGCCGGTTAAGTTGGCTACGGTTTCCTCGCTTGACCCCGATAAAGAAGCAACACGGTTTTCAGATTCTTGTTTTACAGATTCCAGTTGAGCGTTGAAATCAGATTTCAGCTGCTCGATCTGTGAGTCGTAAGAAGAGACTGTTTCCTGGTAAGTAGTATTGTAAGTATTTGTAAGATCATTGATCTTTGTTTCCAATTCAGTACGGATACCGCTTTGCTGATAAGTAGTATTTGATCTAAGTTCGGTTAGCTGGTTTTCGTATGAAGATGTTAAATTGGAGATCTCTTCCTGAGATGAAGTTTGTAATTCAGATATCCTAGATTCGTACTCTGATGAGATATTGGATAACTGAGTGTTTAATTCATCGATCTTGCTTAACAATCCATTGATCTCGTCTTGTTTTTCCTGTAACTGTTCACGAATGTTGTTCCGTAATTCTTTAAAAGAGTTTACTTCGCTTTTGTAGTTCGTGTTATCACGTTCCATAACCACCAATTTGGTGTTCAAAACGTCGATAGACACCTGCAAACGTTTACAATCCTCATCACGTTGAATGAGTTGGTTGCGGTAGTCGCTCAATGAACGTTTAATTTCATTGTACTCCTTACGCAGCGCTACGTCGCTATCTAACACTTGTTGTAATTCTGATTTGATGTTTTCTACGTTCATGCTCAATAAACAGTTTGTTGTTGGTTAAAAATAGAGTTTAGACGAACGCATTTAACCCAAGACCTTAACTTTACATCAACAACTCGTTGTTAATTAACTTCATACAATTTAACACAACCATAATGATCAGTTTCAGGACCCTGTTTTTACTTTTTTTAGTGCATTGTTTTTCATCTTATCATGCACAGTATAACGGTTTGGGATTTATCTATCCTTTGGATAGAAACGTTGTAGTGACAGGTAATTACGGAGAAATTCGCCCTAATCATTTTCATGCAGGTTTGGATTTTAGTACAGATCCCGTTGTTAATTTGCCGATAAAATGTATCGCAGATGGTTACGTGAGCCGCATTAAAATCAGTAGCGGAGGTTATGGCAGAGTATTATATGTAACGCATCCTAACGGTTACGTGTCAGTGTATGCCCATCAAAAAAAATATGGTGTTAAAGTGGATGAGTATATAAAAAAGATACAACTGGAGCAGAAAAAGAATGAGCTGGAAATATTGCCATCACCTGCCGACTTGCCTGTTAAAAAAGGAGAGGTGATAGGCTATACGGGAAATTCGGGAAGCTCAACCGGTCCGCATTTACATTTTGAAGTACGGGACGAAAAGTCAGAGATACCCATTAACCCTTTGTTGATATATGATGTAAAAGATGATATCAAACCCGAACTGACACATTTGGCTATTTATAGTACGGCCGATACCAATCATATCAAACGCATATTAACTATTGCCGTAAAACAAGCCGGCGATAAATTAAGCTTACCAAAATACACACAGGTATTAGCTGAAAATACATTTGCTTTAGGTTTTTCCGGGTTTGACAGGGCTAATGCGAGCACTAATAAAAATAACATTTATGAAGCAAAGATCCTGTTGGATGATCAACTGATCTACCACCACCAATTAAATAACATTAGTTTTGACAATGGCCGGTATGTTAATGTTTTCAGCGAAAAAGAAGGTGGGGTAAAATTCCAAAAATGTTTTTCGCCAAACTGTTTTGATATTGCTATATATAAGAGTGTGGTGAACGGAGGAAAGATAGTGTTGAAGGATACTTTGGCTCATAAAATATCTTTGCAGATAGCTGATGAAAAAGGAAATAAAAACACACTGACCTTTTTTGTCAAAACAAAAAGCATCAAGGGCTATGCGGTTAATACAATAAAATACAATGCTTTTTGCGATAAGGAATGTTTCATAAAAAAGGAGGATGTGGAAGTACTGATCAAGCCGGGCACTTTGAGTAAAACTACGTCGGTTGGCGTATATATTAATAAACTAGGTAAAGCTGTTATAGGCAATAAAGATGAGCCTCTATTAAAAGCATTTTCCTTATCTATTAAAATACCGAGGGTGATAAAAGGACAAGAGAACAAGATGATCATATTAAATGAAAATACTTGCATGCCGGGAACATATGAGAACGGGTGGATGAAAGCAGAAAGTAAATCCTTTGGAATGTTTAGTATTGGTTATGATACCATCGCACCAACCATTGTATTTCCTGCCTCCAAAAAGAAAACTTCGATAAATTCATTAAAATTTAAAGTAACCGACAATTTAAGTGGCATTGCAGATTATCATATATATGTAAACGATGTTTGGCAAATTGCTGAGTATGATGCCAAATCAAATACCATCAGTTGTTATTTTGTTGATCCGCCGGCTACAGGAGCCATCAAAATTGAAGTAACAGATAGAGTAGGGAATAAGGCTGTAGTGAATAGGGAGTTCTAGGTTTAAAGTAAAGGGAATTTGTTAGACCACCCCGCGTTGCGGGCACCCCTCCTTATAAAGGAGGGATGGGAGGAGAATTTGTAAATGCAGCAAGGAGTTCCAAAGTTGGCGTAAGGAGTTCCAAAGTTGGAGCAAGGAGTTCCAAAGTTACAGCAAAGAGTTCCAAGGTTGGAGTAAGGAGTTCCAAGGTTACAGCAAAGAGTTCCAAGGTTGGAGTAAGGAGTTCCAAGATCGCAGCAAGAAACTCTAATGCTTAATCCTCCAACTGCCAGATAGCTTCGTTCAGTTCGCCCAAAGCCTTTGTGTTTTTTTGAGAGGTGGCTACTTCCACGCCTTGTTTGTAATAGCTCAACGCAACATCAATATTGCCAAGTTTTTCGTTTACCTGTCCTAATTGATAATAGCAAGGCAGGTAATCTGCTTTGATGTTCAATACTTTTTTTAATTGCTGATCAGCTTCTTTAAATTCTTCGGCGGATAAATGCTCCATAGCCAGCGCATAATTTAAGAATACATCGTTGGGTTCTTTCAACAACATGTCAAAAATTAATTCTTTTCTTGGTAAGCGCTCCATTTATTATTCTCCCGAAAACTGTTTTAAGAAACGTACATCGTTCTCAAAAAACAAACGAAGATCTTTAACACGGTATTTCAACATGGTAATACGTTCGATACCCATCCCGAATGCAAAGCCGCTGTATTTTTTACTGTCGATGCCACAATTTTCCAATACCTGAGGATCAA
>JAZKGE010000009.1:0-60627 GCA_040386075.1 Bacteroidota bacterium | reverse complement strand
AGACAAATATGGTTTATCATGGCAGGTAGTTCCCGTTGAATATTTTAGTCTTATTAACAGCCCTGACCCAAAAATCAGAGATAAAGCAATGAAAAATACATTGAAACAGAAAAAATTGATTTTATCAGAACTCAAATAAAAATTAAAAAATACATTTAAAAACTAACGATTAAAATAAATACAATGGCACAAATTAATCCACACATCAACTTCAACGGGAATGCTGAAGAAGCATTTAATTTTTACAAATCTGTCTTTGGTGGAGAGTTCTCAAAAATTATCCGATTCAAAGACATTGCAAGTGAGGAATTCCCAATATCCGATAAAGAGGGTCATAAAATAATGCACATTGCATTGCCAATTGGACAAAACATTTTATTTGCAAATGATATTCTGGAAATTATGGGGCGAGTAAATGAAAACGAAAATCGAAGTAAAATTGCAATTACTGCTGAAAGTAAAGAAGAGGCTTACAAGTTATTTAATGGCCTTTCAGCAGGCGGGCAAATTGAAATGCCTATTGACGAAAATCCAGATGGAACTTATTTTGCTATGCTTAGAGATAAATTCGGTATTGAATGGATGGTCAAGTTTGACCCCAAAAAGTAACCTATAAATTTAGCCGAAGCAAAAAAGCGAGCGGCTACTTACAGTTTTTGCCCTGTCGAGTTCAGCATTTGAGCACTAACCCGCAAAAAATTACATGTAGCTGCAAATCATTAGGCAGCATTGTATGGAGTTGAAAATATAAAAACAATAAATGAACACATAAAATGTACGTTGAAAAATTTGCAAAACCTATTAGCTTCACAATAGCTATCGGGATGTTTGTTCTTTGCAAATCTCTAAAAAACATTTAGCTTTGTTAAACGCATTTTGACAAGACGCAGTTTCATCCCGATAACTATCGGGACAAAATATTTGCTCAGCACGAACTGTTATAGGTAACCAGACAAATATGAAAAATATATCTTACACTTTAATTTTACTTCTTTTTTCATTAAAATTCATTGGTCAAACGACTCCTGTCAAAATAATTGTAAAAAAGGCAGATACTATTAATATCCTAATAGACATAGTTGGGACATGGGAAAATATTGATATAAAAAAGAGACTGGTGACCAGTATAGACAGTTTTAATTTGAGGGTCAATAACAAAACAATTAATCATGAAGTTACGACATATGACAAAAATGGAAAAGTTGAAGAAAAAACTCAATTGGAAAAAGACCAGATCTGGAGCGGAAAATATACGGTTGACCAATCCAATCGGCTCATAACATTATATCCAAAAAAAGCTACTTTTAACTACGAACTCAAAGTTATCTATTTAGATAAAAAATATTTGATAGTTTCACAAGACAAAGGTTCGCCATTAGGGGTCTGGACTTTTCTTCATAAGCGAATTAGATAATGATAAGCAATTAGTCGTAACAGCATTACCTGGCATAAAAACATTACAAGTAACACGGAGGGATAAATTCTGAAGACCGGCAAAATATAGTATGAACGCGTTATTACAAGATATAATTGATCATCCACTGGCCTCCCTGGGCATCATTGGAAACCTGGTACTTATCGAAAGCCTTCTTTCGGTTGATAATGCGGCTGTATTGGCTACAATGGTTTCAGACCTTCCGCCAAAAGACAGAAAGAAAGCTTTAAAATACGGTATTTGGGGCGCATATGTATTTAGGGGCCTGGCTATGTTGTTCGCTACCTTTCTTATAAAGATCTGGTGGTTAAAGCCAATTGGTGGTTTATACCTTCTGTATTTGGTTTTTGACTGGTGGAAAGGAAAACAAACAAAATCCAAAGAAGATGATTCTATAGACAAAAAAAGCAATTGGTTCTATAAAGTAACGGTTGGCAGGCTCGGCACTTTTTGGGCAACAGTTTGTTTGATCGAATTAATGGATATCGCTTTTTCTATTGATAATGTATTTGCAGCCGTGGCATTCACACCAAACATTATTTTGGTTTGTACCGGTGTATTTATAGGGATTTTAGCTATCCGTTTTATAGCACAATGGTTTGTAAAACTAATGGAAAAATATCCTTTTTTAGAAACTTCGGCTTTTTTAGTAATTGGTATTTTGGGGATTAAACTTATACTTTCTTTATACGATCATTATTATCCCGAATCTGCTTTTAGCCATTTTATGAAAGGCCATGTTGCAGATGTTGGTATTACGCTTATTACAGTTATGATATTTTTTGTACCGATCGCAACTTCATTATTATTTAATTATCCCAAAAGAAAAAAATAAAACATGAACGTAAAAGCACAAATCAAAGAGTATATTGCCACTCACCCTGAACCAAAGCGCAGCGACCTGCAGGAGCTACACCGTATTATTATGGAAGTAATGCCGGCATGTAAATTATGGTTCCTGGATGGAAAAAACAGCGAGGGCAAAATTGTTTCTAATCCCAACATTGGATACGGGCTTCAAACCATGAAATATAAGGATGGAAAAACCAGAGAGTTTTATCAAATCGGGTTGAGTGCAAACACAACCGGCATATCAGTCTATATCCTTGGTATCGAAGATAAGACTTACCTAGCAAAAACGTACGGAAAAACGCTGGGCAAAGCAAGCGTGAGCGGGTATTGCATAAAGTTCAAAGCTCTAAAAGATATAAATAGTGATATACTTCAGGAAGCAATACGATTTGGCCGAGAGCACAAAATAAAAAATTGAAGTAAAAAAATGCAAAAAAAAATAATACTTGTACTAACTATTCTGGCAACGGTGATAGCAACCTATTGGCTTATCAATTATGTTGGAATGCGTGGCTTTTTATTTGCCTGGTCGTTAAACTTCATGCTAATGATGTTCGTGTTCAAATTTACGGAAACATTAAAAGCAGAATATACATCACCCTACTACAAAGAAAAAAACTGGGAAAAAACCGGAAAGATCTATGAATATCTTGGCATCAATGTATTCAGAAAACTATTGGTGCTGATCGGTTGGGAAAAATTAAATAAAAAAGCTAATCCTGTTAATAAAAATCAGGAGTCCTTAACTCATCTGGAGTATCGGACAAAGCAATCTGAATTTGGACACTTATTAGTTTTCGTTATAGTTCTTGGATTTAACATCGTTGTTATTTTTAACTTTGGTTTAACCGAATCTGTGTGGCTGTTGGTATTAAATATATTACTGAATGTTTATCCTATTTTACTGCAACGTTATAACAGACCCAGACTTAACCGGGCGATAAAATTACATAAGATCAGAACAAGCCAATGACCTGGTGAAAACCCTTATGCAAAACAAAGACTTCATAAGAACGGTAACAAATAAAAAAACTAGAAACGATCATGTCGATAACAAAAGAGTTTGAACTAACAGGAATGAAAAAGGCAAGCGAAGCTGTTGCCTACACATTGAAGGAAATGAGCAGCTTTGCTAAACCGGGTATGACAACCAAGGAATTAGACGACCATGGCGCAAAAATACTTTCTGATTTTGGAGCTAAGTCAGCGCCTTATCTGACCTATCGTTTTCCTGGCTATACCTGCATCAGCGTAAACAATGAGTTTTGTCACGGCATCCCATCCGATAAAACAATTCTTAAAGAAGGCGATCTGATAAATATTGACGTTTCAGCAGAATTGAATGGCTTTTGGTCGGACAACGGAAATTCATTTGTGCTTGGCAAAGATATCAATCAACACCAAAAATTAGTAGACGCTTCAAAACAGATCCTACACAAAGCCATCTACAATATAAAAGGCGGAGTACGCATTTCGGATATAGGTCATCTGATTGAAACAGAGGCGAAGAAACACGGCTACAAGGTCATTAAAAATTTAACAGGGCACGGTATAGGAAGAAGTCTTCATGAAGAACCAAGTGAAATAGCTAATTTCAAAGATCGTTTTAATTTGACACGATTTAAGAAAAACTCGGTTGTTGCAATTGAGACATTTATTTCAACCACTTCTACCTATGCCGAAACTTTGCAGGACGGATGGACTATGGTTGGAAACAGAGGTGGATTTATGGCTCAGCACGAACACACCATTATTGTTACCGACGACAAACCAATTGTATTAACAGAGATGAACGATATATGGAATTAAAATTTAGATTATGATCAAACACATTTTATTTTTATCTGCATTTTTCAGCGTATTGATCTTACACTTTTTTAATAGTCCTACAAAGCATGTCGTGCATAGCACTAATGATCCTGCCCTAATCCTATCTGACACCATCCTTAAAATAGAACGGAACCCTTCGTTAGGTTTTAATTTTGCCTATTACTTACGTATCCCGAAAGGTCTGGATCAAAATGAAATTCAGTATCTGCTGGCTGAAACAAATAACTCAGGAAGTAATGATACGATGTTGCATCATGAAAAGGAAACTTATTTAGAAACCACACGAAGATCGTTAGGTGGCAGTTTATGCACTAAGCTTAAGCTCCCTCTTTTGATGCCCATTTTTCCGAGGCCTGCAACACAATGGCAACTCTATACCCATGCCTTCGACAGGGACGTAGCAAGTATAAAAGAAGGTGAATTGAAAAGGTTAGACCTGCAATTGATCGCCATGATTGAGCACGCGAAAACGGTATTAAAAAAACGCGGGATAAATTCCAAAGATAAATTCTTAATGAATGGTTTTTCTGCCTCAGGAACTTTTGCCAATAGATTTACATTAATTCATCCCACACTGGTTGCAGGAACTGCTTGCGGAGGCATCAATGCCATCCCTATTTTATGTATTGATAAATTGGAGAAAACTGAATTGAAATACCCGATAGGAACGAGTGACTTTGAACCTCTTTTTGGAACGAAGGTTAATTTAGAAGAATATAAAAAAGTGCCGCAATTTATCTACATGGGACAAAACGATAAGAATGATGCCGTGTTATATGATGACGCCTATAGCAAGCCAGAAAGAAAACTAATTTTTAAATTATTGGGTCAGCAACTGATACCTGAAAGATTTAGTAAATGTGAATCTATCTATGTTCAAAATAACGTGAATTGTACTTTTAAAGTTTACCCCGGCATTGGGCATGAAACAGACAGAAAAGTACTGAATGAAGTTTCTGACTTCTTTATGAAGATCATAGCTCAGAAATAAATATCTTTAAAAAATCACAAATATCTGCTCTGTTTACACAGGTATTTTGTAATTCTATTAAAACAAAACTATCTTTGATAAGCAATTAATTTAGCTTAAATGAAACAACTCTCTTATATATTTATTTTATTTGTCGTGCATAGTTTTTCTTTATTCGCAGGAGATTCATTGAACATCGTCAATAAAAGAGTAAGTTTTGGTTTTGCGCCTAACAGTAACCGAAATATCAACTCTGTTATTGTGCACTCTACCTTTAATAATTCGGGCGGAGAAAAATATGATATTGACCTGGTATTAAAACAATTTTCTACCTATGGTGTGTCAGCGCATTATGTGATTGGACGTGATGGCACTGTGTATCAATTAGTGGATGAAAAAGATAATTCCTATCACGCCGGAAAAAGCAGTTTACCGGATGGCACCACCAATGTTAACTCATGTTCTATTGGCATTGAAATTATGACATCGTATACCGAAAGTCCTACTGAGAAACAAGTAGAATCTTTGTTGACTTTAATCAACGGCATAAAAAAAAGATACGCCATTAAATATGTGTTAAGACACAGCGATATTGCACCCGTAAGAAAAACCGACCCATGGAATTTTGATTGGGAGGCGTTTAAGGTAAAATTGAATGGTAACAATAAATAAGGCTTAAACTTTGTTTTTGTCATGCTGAACTTGATTCAGCATCTCTAAAAGACCCTGAATCAAGTTCAGGGTGACAGTAACTTCATATAAACCTTAATTCTTCTGCCTGATCAGCATTCCTGTATAAAAACCTTTGCCACCCGAAAACGTTGTGCGATCGATCCTGGCAGCCGGTGTTGCAGCGTCTGAAGTTGTTGCATCAGCAGGAGCTTTTACAGTTTCGTCTTCGGCGCCAAAACGATTATCCCAGATCATGCCCCGTTCAACTTTAATTTTTCCTACTTTAACATAAGTTGTTTTCCCTGTCTTTGGGTCCATGGTTTGTTCCAGCACTTCAAACTTATCGCCAGGCTCAAGTCCTTCTTTCAAACCAATTTTAGCTGTAATAGGCTCGCCTGAATATAAGGGCGTTTTGGTTCTGAATATTTCATATTTTCGCTGCAGCTTTGCAATAACAGCGTCAAATGCATTAACAGTTGCTTTGGCTACCAATTCATTCTGAGGTTTGTTTGAGTTTCTTGCCTCCAGGATCGCCGCATTTGCGCGCTCATCACCGATCAATTCCAACGTAAACAGGTTTGTATTATCAAAGGCTTCTTTTTTCGCAGGATCAAAAGAGTTATCATCCATCCAGTAATTCTGATAAAACACAGCCTCAATAGAATCGTTCCATACTAGTTTGTATAAATAAGAAGTTGATTGCACGGCGTAACCTGTAATTTGCTTTGCTATTGAATCCGTTGCCTGCCTAACCTCACTACTTACTGTGTTTCCAGAGGCGGCAGCTAACGCCATCGCAAAATTTCCCAGCTTTTGTGTAGCCGCTGTGATCGATTCCATGGTTACATAATTAAAACGATTAACAACCACAAAGGTATTTCCTATCAACTCCTCACCGGCATCGGATACGGTCGATAGTCCTCTTGCGCTTGACTTTGCATTACTGATATCTAAAGCTGATGCATCATAAGAACCTCTCTCGCTAATCAGATTCATATTAAAAGTTCCTTTTTCAGATCGGTTGAACCACTTAGCTACCAAATCGCGGGCTACTTTATGTTCATTGAAATATTTATCAACCTTAGCCGGTAAATATTTAGTATTAGTAGTATCAACTACTCCTCCTGTGCCTTCGGCTGCTAAAGACTTTGCAAAGGAGCCAAATTTGTTTTCTTTTTTCTCCACCTTTTTCTTTTCTTCCTCTGTTAGTACGATCTTAGAAGCATCAATATTCTTTGCCGGTAAATTATGGTCATTGAATTTATCAGGAATAGTCATTCCTTCAAACGTCTTTTTAATGACCTCAGCATTTGCTGTGCCAGGATTATCAAGCATGATCATATACAGAGAACTCCGTCTGTATTTTAAAGCTTTTGCATCCGGAACCACTTTGGTATCTGTTTGCGCATTAACGATAAGTGTTGTTAAAAATAAAAATGTAAGTATTAATACTCTTTGCTTCATAGTTTAGTTCATTTTTTTATACTCTTACTCCAATAATTAATATATCATCTACCTGCTCTACACCTGTCTTCCAGTCATTGATCGTTTTGGAAAGCATCTCTTTTTGTTCGGCCATTGGTTTTGCAACATTGGCTAATAACAGGTCTTTCAAATGCCTGTATTTGAATTTCTTTCCTTTGGTTCCACCAAACTGATCGGCATAACCATCCGTTAATAAATAGATCACATCACCTTTCTGAAGATCCATGCTGTGCGCTGTAAAGTCATTGATGTTCTCATCATATTTACCAACCGGCATTTTGTCCGCTTTTATTTCAATGAGTTGTCCGTTACGAATGATCCATAAAGGATTATTGGCTAAAGCAAATTGCATTTTATTTTCCTGAAGATCGAAAGCACATAACACACAATCCATTCCGTCCTTCGAATTTTCGGTGCCGGTTGGATTCAATGCTTTGATAATCTCTTTACGTTGTTCATTTAAAATGGCAGCAGGTTCTTTAAAACCACTTTCGATCACGTTAGCATTTAAAAAGCTAATATTCAGTAAACTCATAAAAGCCCCCGGAACACCGTGCCCGGTACAGTCAGCCGCAGCGATGTAAAATTTACCATGATGCGACAAAGCCCAGTAAAAATCGCCACTCACAATATCCTTTGGTTGATAAAAAATAAAATAATCTCTTCCGTCTTTTTTATTTTCGCAAAAATTAGACGTGATGTATTCTTCACTTGTAAGCATTGCCTGCTGTATGCGTTTGGCATAATGGATACTATCCAGTATCTCTTTTTGTTTTTCTTCAATGATATGTTTTTGGTCTTCTGCCACTACTCTTCTTTCATCGGCCAGTTGTCGTTGCTGTTCCACTTCGGCTTTCTGAACCTCAATGATCTGCTTTTGTTTTTTGGTAACTCTGAAACGGTTGTACATAAAAGCGGAGAACAAAGCAATAACCGCAATTCCAAGATACAAGGCTGTACGCTGAGTTTTACCCTGCTTTAATTTTGCATCAAATACTTTTCGTTCGGCAGCCACTTTAATACTGTCAGCTGCCGCTTTTTTATCATACTCATATTGAAATCCTTTTTGAATCGCTGCTTTTTTGTTGGTTTCGCTTACTATACTATCAGTCATTTGCTTGAACAATACCTGCATTTCATAGGCATTTTTATAACTTCCCATTTTAGCATAAATTCTGCTCAACAATTCACTGGTAGCTTTAATCTCTTCAGGATATCCTAACTCCTGTGATAAGTTCAGGCCTCTTACGCCCGATTCCAAAGCTTTATCGAGCTTACCCTGTTTATATAAAACTTTGGTAACGTTCACTAATGTTTTAGCAATACCGGCCTTATCTTTTTCCGATTCTTGTATCTCGAGCCCTTTATTAAAATTATTGAAGGCTCGGTCAAAATCGCCTTGCTTTTGGTATATGTGACCGAGATTGATCAAGGCATAAGACATCCCATAACGATCGCCTTCATCTTCATATAATTTAAGTGCTTTATTAAAATACTCGAGTCCTTTTAAAATATCACCGCTTGTGTAATAAATGTCGCCAATGTTGAGCAATGCAACAGCAATGCTACCATTATCATGTAATTCTTCATTAATCTTTAAACTTCTGATGAAATATTCAAGTGCTTTTGACTCGTCGCCATGAGCTTTGGAAACATTTCCAATATTGATCAGCGAAATAGCAATGCCGTTTTTATCATTGATCTCTTCCTGAATCTTCAAGGCTTTGTGCATATACTCCAAGGCTTTCGGAACATCGCCCAGGTTATCATAAATGTAAGCCATATTATTTAAAGAAATAGCTACTCCTCTTTTATCTTTTATGACCTCCTGTATCTTCAATCCAAGCTCATAATATTTTAGAGCTTTTTCAATATTTCCAAATTGATCATTAATAAAACCTTTATTATTGAACGCGGCTGCCAGGTGTCTTAAATACACATAACGTTCCCTTTCGTTGGTTACATTTTTTAAATTCTTTTTGCAAAGCAAGATGGCCTGGGTCACATATCCCTCAACTTCTTCAATTTCGCAGGCATCGCTAAGCTGCACCAATAATTTTAGCTTAACCGTATCCTGTGTTGCATTTTTAAGAGCGAGTTTCAGTGAATCTGCATCCTGTGCATAGGAAATACAAACTGAAAAGATCAGCCATAACAGGATATGAGTTTTGATTTTCAAACCATATCAAATTTATACTAATTTTTAGATGAAACCAGTGAGAGTTATTAATTTATCTCATAAATGTTGGCAAGTGGATGGCCGGTCAATACTCGCCGTTAACCAATTCATTCAATGCCTTATCCTGTATCTTACATATGAGTAAATAAATAAAAATGAATGCGCAGATCATTAATCCATAGGTCAAAGGATCTTCAAAAAATGGAATAGGATCATAAGGTCCGTCTATCCTATATACACATAGATATTTACGCATAATTCAAATGTATATGTTTATTGGAAACAAAAAAAAGCCTGTTCAATAGTATTGAACAGGCTTTACATATTATTAACAGAAAATTACTCTGCCAGAACGATCACTTTATTTTTAAAAACCTCAACTACACCACCTTTTACTTCAAAGTTATGAGCTGTATTGTTTTCTTCAACCAGTTCAATAGTGCCTTTTTTTAAGGTAGCGATCATAGCAGCATGATTGTTTAAAACGCCAAAGGATCCTTCAGCGCCAGGAAATACGGCAGATTTTACTTGTCCTTCGTATAATTTTTTATCAGGTGTTATAATTTCTATGTTCATTACAATTGTTGATTTTGAGAATTAATGAGTTATTGAATAATTTTACAATTCAATAACTCATCCATTCAATAATTATTATGCGTCAGCTAAGATCTTCTTACCTTTTTCGATCGCTTCTTCAATAGAACCAACTAAGTTAAAGGCTGCTTCAGGATATTGATCCACTGCACCATCTAGGATCATGTTAAATCCTTTGATCGTATCTTCAATTGGAACTAAAACTCCTTTTAAACCTGTAAATTGTTCAGCTACGTGGAAAGGCTGAGATAAGAAACGTTGTACACGACGTGCACGGTGTACCGTTAATTTATCTTCCTCACTTAACTCGTCCATACCTAAGATGGCAATGATATCCTGTAATTCTTTGTAACGTTGTAATGTTAATTTAACACGTTGAGCACAGTTGTAGTGAGCATCACCAATAACTGTAGGTGTTAAGATACGGGATGTAGAATCCAAAGGATCCACAGCCGGATAAATACCTAACTCAGCAATTTTACGACTTAATACTGTAGTAGCATCTAAGTGAGCAAATGTAGTTGCAGGAGCCGGATCGGTTAAATCATCCGCAGGTACGTAAACCGCTTGTACTGAAGTAATAGATCCTTTTTTAGTTGATGTGATTCGTTCTTGCATTGCTCCCATTTCTGAAGCTAATGTTGGTTGGTAACCAACCGCCGAAGGCATACGGCCTAATAAGGCAGATACCTCAGCACCCGCCTGGGTAAAACGGAAGATATTATCAACGAAAAATAAGATATCACGACCAGGACCGGTTCCATCTCCATCACGGAAATACTCAGCCATGGTTAATCCTGATAAAGCCACACGAGCACGTGCTCCAGGAGGCTCATTCATTTGACCGAAAACCAATGTTGCCTTTGACTCTTCTAAAGCTTTTAGATCTACTTTAGACAGATCCCATCCGCCTTTTTCCATATCATGTTTGAACGCATCACCGTATTTAATTACGTCTGATTCGATAAACTCTCTTAATAAGTCATTTCCTTCACGGGTACGCTCACCTACACCGGCAAACACTGATAAACCTGCATACGCCTTAGCGATGTTGTTTACCAATTCCATGATCAATACAGTTTTACCTACACCAGCACCACCAAACAAACCAATTTTACCACCTTTTGAGTATGGTTCGATCAAATCGATTACTTTGATACCTGTAAATAATACCTCTGATGAAGTAGAAAGGTCCTCGAAACGAGGAGCCGGACGGTGAATAGATACACCATCATCTTTTTTAACAGTATTGATACCATCAATAGCATCACCAACTACGTTAAATAAACGTCCTTTTACTTTATCACCAATTGGCATTTTAATAGCTGCACCGGTCATTTGAACTTCCATACCACGGCATAAACCGTCGGTACTGTCCATCGCAATGGTACGAACCATATCTTCACCTATATGTTTTTGTACTTCAAGGATCAATGGGGATCCGCCTGCGCGAACGATCTCCAAAGCATCCAGAATACTAGGCAGTTGCCCGCCATTTAAATCAAAACTAACGTCCACTACGGGACCAATAACTTGAGCAATTTTACCAATTTGGTTAGACATGTTATGTGTATTTTTTAAATTCGGGTGCAAATGTATGGTTTTAAGTTAAAATTGCAAAGCAAAAAGAGCATTTTGGTCGAATAAATAAGGGATTTTATTCACAATATTTTTCTGGCTGTTAACTACGATTTTTTGGCTTTAGAACCTCTTTAAGGTGATTTTGCTTATCTTTTTGCACCTGCCGGAAAACAATTTATTGAATTCATCTAAAAACTTAACTCCTAGCAATAAATTTATTACTATTCAGGCATTGAATAACAGAGTATTTATTATAATTTGGAGCCATGAAATCAAATTTCAAACTAACTAACTGGTCCTTTTTCCTGATCGTATTTGTCATTTCATTTTTTGTTATTGGCTTCCCTCCAAATAACACGCTTTGCTATGATGTATTTGGGTACTACATGTACTTACCCTTAGCTTTTAAATATAACGACATAACTATTCAGAATTATGCGATCATAACGGATATATTAAATAAATACCACGCCAGCGAAACATTCTATCAGGCGGTACACTGGGATAACGGCAACTGGGTCATGCGTTATCCTATTGGCCTATCCGTATTATTTTCTCCATTTTATTTTATAGCCGACCTTATTACAGGATTTACCGATTACCCAAAAGATGGTTTTTCCAAGCCCTATCAATTATGTGTTTTGTATGGCTGTTTATTATATACCATTACAGGTCTGTATTTTGTAAAAAAAATTTTAAATCATTTTTTTAATGATCTTACTTCTGCGATAACCTTATTTTGCATAGCGTTTGGTACTAATTATTTTTTCCATGTTACGATGCACGGACAAGGTGCCATGTCTCATAACATTCTATTTAGTTTATATGCGATTATCATCTACTTAACCATTAAATGGCATCAGTCTTATTCAATAAAGTACATGGTACTGCTGGGCGTATTTATTGGAATTTCGGCTCTTTGCAGAGCTTCAGAGATCATTTGCATTCTTATTCCTTTGTTTTATGGGGTTATAAATAGCAGAACCTTCAAAGAAAAACTACAGCTCTTGCTTAAATACAAAATGCAGATCATTGTCTGTACGATAATTGTTATCTGCATAGGGTTTATACAATTTGGGTATTGGAAATATGTATCGGGAAAATTCATTATAAACCCTTATGGTTCAGGAAACCCAGGAGAGGGCCTTGAGCCTTTGCATCCACATATTCTGGAAGTGCTATTCAGTTTCAGAAAAGGCTGGTTCATTTACACACCACTCATGCTATTTACAATGGTAGGATTTTGGCACATGTACAAGGCCAATAAATTACTATTTGCACCGGTTTTCATCTATTTTATTTTGAATTTTTATATCGTTTCATGTTGGTCGTGCTGGTGGTACGGTTCCTGCTTTGGTGTGAGAAGCCTTATTCCAAGTTACGCGGCCCTAAGTATTCCGTTAGGCTACTTTGTTGCGTATATATTGAATAACAAGTTAAAATATCTGTATTTAATTCTATTAGCGCTTTGTATTGCACTAAACCTTTTCCAATCATGGCAGATCTATAAATTCATCATGGATTCAACCAACATGTCGAGGGCTTATTACATATCTACTTTTTTGCAAACAACGCCTCCAACAGCCGATCAAACAAAATTATTATTAAAAGGAAAATTCAGCAATGGCATAGAGGTTTTCACAAAGGACGATTCATTAACGCACTCGCTTTCCTACGCAAAACTGATCAATTTTGAAGAAAAAAATAACCGCATAGATCCGTTGTTCATATGCGATTCAATTAAACGTTCAGGAAAACACAGTTATGCTACCGGACCAGAAAGCCCCGATAGTCCTTTCATTGAAATAAAGTACCGCGACATCTCTCAAAAAGCTTATACCTGGATCAAATCAAGTGTTTGGTTATATTCCCGATATCCTGCAGATAGTTTAAATGCTGTTTTTTCAATAGAACTAAAACACCGCGGATATACATTTAAATATAAAGGCTATAGACTCGACTCTCAAAATTTTGAGGCCAACAAATGGAATAAGTTAGAATATTATTACCTCATCCCGGATGACCTGAGAAGTACTAAAGATGAAGTGAAGACATTTTTCTCCAATAAATCCAAATATCCGGTATATGTAGATGATCTATTGCTGGAATCGTATGAACCAATTATTGACCCTTCTGTTTTTTAACTATTTCTTCCTATTAACCAGGTCAATTACCAGCTCCGGCGGACGGCCAATGATGGCTTTGTAGCCATCAATTACAATAGGACGCTCAATTAATGTAGGATTTTCTAATAAAAGCTGGATCCATTCTTCGTTAGTGAATTTTTTTCCTTTGAATTTTTTCAGAAACAGATCCTCTTTCTGACGAACAATATCAAAAGCTTTTAATCCTAATTTAGATAAAATATCTTTCAGTTCTTTTTTAGTAAGCGATTCTTTTAAGTATTCTTTTACTTCTATCTCACAATTCTCACCCTCCAGAAAATTTAATGCTTCACGGCATTTACTACAACGGGGGTTATATAATATTTGAACCTTCTTTTTCATATAGTTGACATCTGTCAGAATTCAAAACCCGACAGGTGTATTAAATTATTTTCTCTTTCCCTGGCTCATTAAAAAGGTTTTTAATAGCTCATCAATATTGCCATCCAACACACTTTCAGCATCGGTTAATTTTAATTCGGTACGATGATCATTAACCATTTTATACGGATGCAATACATAACTCCGGATCTGGGAACCCCACTCTATTTTCATCTTACCCTCTTCCACAGCATCACGGGCTTCGTTACGTTTACGCATTTCCAACTCGTATAACTGAGAACGTAACATTTGCATGGCTCTTTCTTTGTTCCCTAATTGTGACCGGTCTACCTGACAAACCACCACTATACCGGTTGGCTTATGCGTTAATTGCACTTTAGTCTCTACTTTATTCACGTTTTGTCCACCGGCACCGCCACTGCGCGAAGTATGAATTTCAATGTCGTTAGGGTGTATATTAATTTCAATGGTATCATCTACCACCGGGTATACATAAACTGATGCAAAGGATGTATGGCGTTTAGCATTACTGTCAAAAGGACTGATACGTACCAAACGGTGCACGCCATTCTCCCCTTTTAAATTACCATAAGCATAATCGCCATCAATTTGTATGGAAACCGATTTGATGCCGGCAACATCACCGTCCTGCCTATCCAGTTCGGTCAATTTAAAACCTTGCTTCTCTGCCCACATCATGTACATGCGTTCAAGCATACTTGCCCAATCGCAGCTTTCAGTACCGCCGGCACCTGCATTGATCTGCAACACACAGCTCAAAGCATCATCAGGTGAGTTGAGCATATTTTTGAACTCAACATCATCTAATATTTTTAAAGCGGCCTGATACAACTCTTCAGCATCTGCTTCAGATGCATCTCCACTCTTGAAAAAATCATACATGGTATCCAGATCATCGATAGCAGACGTCAGTTTATCATAAGCACTTACCCATGATTTACGGGATTTGACTTCCTTTAGAACAGCTTCGGCTTTTTTTGAATCGGTCCAGAAATTAGGATCAAGGGTTTTTTCTTCGAGTTCCCTTAACTCGTGACTTTTCTTATCATAGTCAAAGAAATCCCTTCAGAGCGGTATGTCGTTCGTGAAGGTCCTTTAGTTGATCGGTTGTAAACATGAGGCAAAGTTAAAACTAATTATTAGAAATTGTATTTTCTTTTTCAGTTCTGTCATCATATTTCAAAAACAGGATATAACAAATGATCATAATGATCCCAAACTGAAATAAGCCCATTCCTAAAGCAATTACAAGGTGTTGCAAGATACCGAAAGAGAACAGCCAGATCTTGAAAGGTCGAAACCACACCAGAACAGGAAAACTCAGCTGATAAGCAATTGTTAAGTACGTTAATACCATACACATAACTGAAGGTATCGAAGCTAACAACGTATTTGAAAACTCCGGGATCTGAAAAATAGTATGAAGCGCTCCACCATTTATCCAGGAATCCTCTGTAAGCTTGTAGTAAGCAGATAAAAAATAAGCCAGGCAGATCTGAAGTTTAATACCGATCAAAGCTGTATTGTGAAAAGCGGTCTTTAGATCGTTGATAATTAGATCATCCGTTTTTTTTAAACTAAAAAAACAATTAAATAATAATAGCTGGTTCAATAAAAAATCACCCGCGGTAAGGGTTGGGTACAAAAAATTAGTGAGGTTCATCACTAACCACCACAAAATAATGTTTGTAATAAAAGATGATCGTTTCAGTAAACCGATAAGCGTAATAATAACAACAGCAATAATAAAGAACGAGCCTAAAAAAACCGAATAATGATTATTTAGAAAAAAAACCGCATCAACTATTGTATTGATATGTTTTACATTACTGTAGATCAATCTGTCTTCAGAAAAAAGCGACTGAAACTGATATATATAAACAAACACTTTATATAATAAAAACAGGTATAACGCATTTCTAAACCAACCGACTTCCCGGGTTTGTTTTTTGGTTTGGAACAGATATGTTGTTATAGCATTCAATTGATCGCTAAGTTTTGTAAATAAAAGGCTTTGGACTGTTGACCCGACGAGGTAATCAATAATTCATACCCTATTCGCCCATTAAGCTGGTATTTAGATTTCAGATATTGCTCTACTTCAAATTGCAGGACTTTTAATTCTTTATTACTAATGCCTGCTTTAAAAACTGAAGAAGGTTGTTCATCTAATGAATTGAGTGCGTATATCAATGAATTAGAAAGTAGTAGAACGCGTGTTTCATTTCCTGATAACCTGTTTTGTTTATGTTTTATTACCTCCTGGCTTAATATATCCTGCCAGTCTGTAAACCCATTGTTTTTCTCGTACCTCATAAATAATTTCCTTTCTGTATCAGGTGCGGGTACAAACAGCCCCCAATTCTGGTGAAAGATTGGATAAATATATTGCTTATTAATGAACCTAATTTTAGGATTTTTGATAGGGTGTGGAAAACAATACACAGCTATCATTATCAGATGAAAGCTTAAAGCCATGGCTATAATGCAGGTAAAAAGCTTTTTAGCGGTTTTGTTCATTATTCGTAATAGTTGGCATAACAAATGTAGTAAAACAAAAAACAAAAAAATGTGAATTTTTGGGTTACTTTGCATAGCTCTAAGGTATTAATACATACATTTGCAA
This sequence comes from Bacteroidota bacterium, assembly GCA_040386075.1. Taxonomy (GTDB): domain Bacteria; phylum Bacteroidota; class Bacteroidia; order B-17B0; family Aurantibacillaceae; genus UBA4416. Next base: position 43,875 of record JAZKGE010000009.1, on the reverse strand, counting down.
ACATTAAAATCTATTATTATTTATGAAAACATTAAAATTATTTTTAGTAGCGGCTGTTATCACAGCGTCCAGCTTATTTACCGTATCTTGTGGTACAGGTGAAAAAGAAGCAAATCCATTAGCAGATAGTTTAGCATCAGTAAATGGTGAATTAAACGGTAAATTATCTGAGAAAGAAGTGGCTTTACAGGAATTTGTAAACTCTTTTAATGAGATCCAGGATAACTTAAACGCTATTAAAGAAAAAGAAAAAATTGTTACGGCAAGTTCACAAAGCGGAGATGTAAAAAGTAAGGAAGAAACCATTAAAGAGGATATCCAGGCTATTTATGACCTAATGGCTAAAAATAAAAACCGTATCAGTTCTTTAAGCAAGAAATTAAAAGATTCTAAATCAAAGATCAGTGGTTTAGAAAAAATGATCGAAACATTGCAGGCACAGATCGATGCTAAAGACGGTGAGATCTCTGATCTGAAAGCTCAGTTGGAATCAAAAAACATTGAGTTAAGTAACATCGTTATGAATTTAGAGAACGTTGAAGCTGAAAGCTCTGCTAAAACCGAGAAATTAAATACTGTATATTATGCCTTTGGAACTAAAAAAGAATTAAAAGAAAAAAATGTGATCACTAAAGAAGGTGGTTTCATTGGACTTGGTAAATCAACTAAATTAAAAGATGATTTCAATAAAGAATACTTTACAAAAGTAGACGCTTCTCAAACAACATCTATTAATATTGGCGCTAAAAAAGCAAAGATCATTACCAGTCACCCGTCAAGTTCTTATAAATTAATTGGAGAGAAAACTGTAGAGAAAATTGAAATTTTAAATGCAGAGGATTTCTGGTCTAATTCAAAATATTTAGTGATCATCACTGAGTAATTAATTCAGAAATACTACAAAAACCATATAGATCCTGACCTTTACCGGTCAGGATTTTTTGTTGCTCCGCATTATTACTCATCTTGTTTTAAAAAAATTATAGAATTTATTTAATGATTTTATGTCTGTTACTTCGTCGGCAACAAACACATAAAATCATGAAAAAAATATCGCTTCAAATCATTTCAGTCTGCATAAGCTTAAGCATTTACGCACAACCCTTTGCTGTTGGGCACATGAGCATTAACTTTAAAGATGTAAATCGAACAAACGCAGGCTACACTATTTCAGGCGGAATAACAACAAACACCGCTACAGGTAGGGCCATTGGCACAGAAGTGTACTATCCGGCAGCAGTTGCAGGAAATAATGTAGCACTGGCAAGCGGACAATTCCCTGTTGTGGTTTTTGGTCATGGCTTTGTAATGACCTATGATGCGTACGACAACATTTATAACAGACTTGCATCATTAGGATACATTGTACTTATGCCGCGCACAGAAGGCAGTTTTTCACCAACACATAGTGAGTTTGGTGCCGATCTGAAGTATCTGGCAAACGCCGGGATGGCATTGAACACTATTTCTACTTCAACAACATTAGCCCTGTTTAATGGTAAAGTGCTTCAAAAATCAGCTATTGGAGGTCACTCAATGGGAGCCGGCAGTTCATTCCTTGCAGCGGCATCAAACAATACAGTAACCTGCTTATTTAACATGTGTGCTGCTACAACCAATCCATCATCGCTTAGCTCAGCAACCTTAGTCACAGTTCCATCTTTGTTAATTTCAGGGGAAATGGACAGTGTAGCAGATACTACTGTTCAAAACAGCCATTATACAGCAAATGCTTCTCTAACAAAATTTCATGTGATCACCACCGGGGCCAAACATTGCGATTTTGGAAATGGAACCAGTGGCACTTGCACTATTGGCCAACCTGCATGTACAGGAACGGGCTGCAATGCCATTTTATTTGCACGGTATATGAGTTACCTGGAACCTTTTTTAGCTTATGAATTAAAAAACGATTGTTCCGCAGGAAATACCTTTATGAGCCTGATCCAAAACCCATCAACTGATAGAGCTGGCAGAAAGATCAAAGGAAGCATTGCTTGCGTTACAACAGGCCTGCAATCCCAGTCAGCTGACATTCAATTTTCTGTTTTTCCAAATCCAACTGAAGGAAAGTTAATTATCTCCTATATTGCAGAAGCCACTATTCCTGTAGTATTTGAGTTATATGATATCTCCGGAAGGTTAGTATTGTCGGAAAATGCCGATGCATCCACTACATTAAAAGAATTGAGCATGAATGCACTGGGAAGCGGATCTTACATTCTTTACCTTCGTCAGGCCGAATTAAAAAAAGCCTGTAAGATCATTAAATACTAGCAATATAAAACTTACAAAAAAAGGTTCTCGTTTGAGAACCTTTTTTATTTATGTATGTTTGCTAATAACACATAGGTTTATGAGCGAAAGCATTCATATCATTTCACGCATAATCTGGACATTATTACTGTTGTATTGGGTCTTGTCTGGAATTAAAAATAAGCAAACCAAAAGCCAGCAATCAGTTTTTGAACGCGTTGTTTTGTATTGGTTTCCAATCATTGTCTCCTTATATTTATTAGGGCCAGAAAAGTGGTTTGAGCACACGTTGCTCAGAGGGAGGTTCTTACCTCACCACAATAGCATTGGAATTATTGGATTACTATTTGTTGTTACCGGCATGGTAATAGCGTGTTGGGCACGATATTTATTAGGCAAAAACTGGAGTTTCTCTGTTCAGAAAAAAAAAGATCATGAATTGATTACAAAAGGAGTTTACAAAATTGTAAGGCACCCTATTTATACGGGATTACTACTAATGTTCGTAGGACATACCATTATTGTTGGCGAGTATCGCGGATTAATTGCCGTTTTAATCATTTTCATTTCATTTTATTTTAAACTTAGAAAAGAAGAAACATGGTTAATAGAACTATTTGGCGATAAATATTTAAAATATCAAAATAAAACAAAAGCTATTATCCCTTTTTTACTATGAAGTATTTATTCCTGATCATATTATCCTGCTCGTTGAAATGTGCCATCGCACAAAATGACTCAGTTATTAAACAATTTGACGAACGTAAGAACCGGTTGAATCATAATGGCATGATTGTACTTACGTCATGGGCAGGTGCCAACATTGCAGGAAGTGTTGCCGGCTACGCTCTCACCAATAGCTATGAAGAAAAGCAGTTCTATATCATGAACGGTGCCTGGGGTGTTATTAATTTAGGAATAGCTTTACCCGGCTTATTATCTAAACCTAAATCCATCACAAGCATTTATGAACTTCAAAAAGGTCAGACAAAACTTGAAAAAATATTTTTGGCAAACGCCATTCTGGATGTGGCTTATATTAGTGGAGGATTTTACTTAAAAGAATATGGTAGCAACCAGCCTGATATTAAAACACAACAACTTTGTAATGGCTATGGTAATTCGGTGATTATACAAGGGGCAGGTTTAATGATATTTGATGTGGCTATGACGATACTTAACAACCGAAACCGCAAAAAACATCTGGATCCGTTTTTAAAAAAGGCAAGTGTATCTTTTACAGGAAATACGATAAGACTTGGTTACACATTTAACTAGACCGTTAATCTGGAATAAATACCAATAAAATAATTCGGAGCTCGGATTTATTAAATTAATTACCTTTACTGTATGGAACCCATTATTGAGTTAAGTCATATTAAGAAGGAGTACAAGATCGGTACCGAGGAAATTCATGCCTTAAGTGGTGTAAGTCTTAATATTTTCAAGAACGAATATGTAGCACTTATGGGGCCAAGCGGAAGTGGTAAGTCAACCCTGATGAATATGCTGGGGTGTTTAGACTCCCCTACTTCGGGCGAATACATTCTTAACAAATTAGCGGTTGCTAAAATGAGTGATAATGAGTTGGCAGAAGTAAGGAACAAACAGATCGGTTTTGTTTTCCAAACCTTCAATTTATTACCACGTTCAACAACATTAGAGAATGTAATGCTGCCATTAGTATACGCCGGCATTGAAAAAAGTAAGCGCGAAGAAATGGCAACCAAAGTTTTAGAACAGGTTGGTTTAGGTAACCGCATGAGTCACCGTCCCAATGAATTATCAGGTGGTCAGCGCCAACGTGTGGCTATTGCGAGAGCCCTGGTAAATAATCCTGCGATTATTTTAGCAGATGAGCCCACAGGTAACCTGGATAGTAAAACGTCGGTTGAGATCATGGGTTTGTTGGAAGATATCCATAAAAATGGAAACACCATTATTTTAGTAACACACGAAGAAGACATTGCTTTGCATGCACACCGCATTGTGCGTTTAAAAGATGGGCTTGTTGAGTCGGATAATCCCAATACAACCATTACATCATTCAAAACGAGGATGGAAAGTTTTCATTAGTAATTAAAATGACAGGTAATATATTTCACGCGCTTCCAATATTAATTACATTTGATTATAAATAACATATAACGTAATGAAAACTTTTATCAAACTAACTCTTATTACGGCCGTGGTCATCACTTTGTGTAGTTTGTTTTTTGAGTATATCGTTAACAGACCGGTAAGTGTTTATATACAGTATCCAGCTATGATCGCAATGTTTATCACTGTCGTTGTTTATCTGGTCTATCTGGTAAAAGAAATTAGTAATTTTTTAAACTCCAAATAATATGATCTCCTTATTTATTTTTTTATCATTTTTAGTAGTTGCTCTTGGATTGTTATTTATTACAAGAGGCAGGTATAACATGAATACCGAAAAAACCGTGTGGCTCACTAAACCTATACTGATTATTATCTTAGGAATAATAATTAGTCTTGTAAATCCATTTGCCGTAGAAAGAGTGGATGCAGGCCACTTAGGATTAAAAGTAAATTTAACAGGTGATGCAAGAGGGGTTTCTGACTATACCTACAAAACCGGCTGGGTGGTTTTTAATAGCTGGACAGAAAAGTTATATGAATTTCCTACCTACCAACAACATATTGATTACAACCCTCAAACCGTAATTACCAAAGGTGGATTTAGTGCCGAAATTAAACCTTCTTTTAATTACGCATTGGTTTCTACTACTCTTGGCGATATGTTTCAGAATTTACGTTTACCTATAAAAGAAGTTGAGCAGGGTTGGTTAAAGACAGCTATTGTAGGCTCGGTAAACGATGTAGCCAATAAGTGGGCGGTTGACAGTATCTTTAATCACCGCGAATTATTTGAATCAGCTATTGTTTTAGAATGCAATAAACGTATCTCAAAATGGTTCACAGTTAGCCAGTTAAGAACAAACATTACTCCTCCTCCGGCATTACAATCGGCTATTGAAGCTAAAACAAAAGCTTTACAGGATGTTCAAGTTGCTGAAAATCAAAAGCAAGTAGCTATTGCAGACGCATTAAGAAAAATAGCTATCGCCCGTGGAGATTCTGCTAAAATGGTAATTGAAGCGTCAGGTGAAGCTGAGTCAATTAAACGAAAACAATTAACCTTAAGTCCATTGTATATAGAATATGTAAAAATACAACAATGGGACGGAAAAACTCCGACAACCGTTTTAGGTAATAATGCAAGTACTATTATTTCGGTGAAATAATTTTTCGTGCAAAATAAAACTCCTGCTCAACTGAAGCAGGAGTTTATATGCAATACCGTTATATAATGGGTTTGATTTTATTTTTTTGCAGTGATAGTTTTAGGCCTTGTTAATGCCTTATATAATTCAGGATTTTCACTGATCCATTTTTCTTTTTGCTTTTGGTAACGAGCATTATCGCCGGCAGGATATCCCGTAGAAACGTATTTAGGAAAACCGGAATCTACCAATTTTTGAAATACATCTTCCGATGACGCTTCTGTTTTAAACGTTTTCTTTTGATTTGCAATAGCAGTTCCCTTTTTACTTACGGTTTGAGCCGATAACTGGTTCAATCCACAGATAAAAACGATAACGCAACATATAATTTTTTTCATGAGCTTTATTATTCAATTCATTTTTTACTGCACAAAATTAGAGATAATAAGCATTCGGTTTTGAAAAATGGGACGAACAACCGAATAATGAATACGAACTGAATCGAATTAGGGGTAGGATGAAAAATATCGACTAAAAAAGTCATTTGCTGGCAAAATTTTGAGTTGGTAACGAAATAACTGATCTAAATAACCGTTATTTTTACCCTCTAAGTTTTTTTAACTATTGCACCATTAATTACGGTATATGCGGAAAAACGGGTTCGAAAAAAGCTGTAGTCAAAATGTATTGAAACTACTAACCCTTTTCTGATCTGATTCTTCCTTTAGGCAAAAATACTGCTGCAATTCTGTCTTCAACTATTTACAATAGACCAAACTTAAACATAGTAGATTTCAACTCTTTTCATTAATGCGAAATAAAAAACTCCCGTCTGATAACAAACGGGAGCTTTTTAATAAAGAGCTTACTAATTATCACTCTTTAATTATTTTGATTACCTGTTGCTTATTATTCTGAGTAATTTTTACAAAATAAATTCCTGTAGATTGCCCCTGAATAGTTAAGTTATGCTTACCTGCTTCCATTGTTTCTGAAATTATTGCTTGACCTAAAGCATTAGTTACAGTCACCTGAGACAAAGTAGTTAAATCAACAATAAATAAACCATTATTAGGATTTGGATATACTTTAATTAGTTCATTGTTGCTTAACAAGTTCACTATACCTGTACATAGACTAACATCCTGTGTTACAGTTGTTGTGTTAGAGCAACCATTACCATCGGTTCCTTCAACCGTATAGGTTGTTTGAGTTGTTGGTGTAACTGCGATATCAGAAGCAGTTTCAGTTGTACTCCAGGTATATGAAGTAGCTCCCGTTACTGATAAAGTAGCTGTTTCGCCAGTACATAATAATGTATTTGTTGTACTTGCAACCAAAGTTGGTAATGCATTTACTGTTACACTTGACACTGCATCTACTGAAGACACGCAACCATTAGCATCTGTTCCACTAACAGAATAAGTTGCATCTGCTGTTGGCATAACCACATCTGTTCCGTTTGAGTATGTATAAGTTGTTGCTCCTGTTGGAACCATTGTAAAAGATTGACCTGAACATATTACTCCTGAGTTTACAGAAATAGTTGGTAAGGCATTTACTGTTACACTTGATACTGCATCTATTGAAGATACACATCCATTAGCATCTGTTCCGCTTACTGAATATGTTGCATCTGCTGTAGGCATAACTACATCTGTTCCGTTAGAATACGTGTAAGTTACTGCTCCTGTTGGAACTATCGTGAAAGATTGTCCTGCACAAATAGCACCACTGGTTACAGAGACCGTTGGTAAAGCATTTACTGTTATGCTGGCCACGGCATCAACTATAGATACACAACCAACGGAAGACGTACCGCTTACTGAATACGTTGCGTCAGAAGCTGGCATAACCACATCCGTTCCATTTGAAAAGGTATAGGTACTTGCTCCCGAAGGAATCATTGTAAAGGATTGCCCCGCGCAAATAGAACCGCTGGTAACCGAAATAACAGGAGGCGCTAAGGTTGTTGTGTAGCCATATACCACAGCGCCCGGGGCGATCCAATTGGATGAAGTACCAGATAACGCGAAGCTGTTTAGTGTTCCATTGTTTCCATTTCCTGAGGCATCTGTTAAACCAGTTTGAGTTGGATTAGGAGATGCAGCGAGTCCTTGATTAAAGTGGTAATTTACTACTAAACCTGTAGCAGATGATGGTATTTCGCAATTCATATAGGTATTAATCTCACATTCAGTCCTGGTTGTATTCCAAATGCGCAATTCATCCATTGTTCCATCAAAAAAGCGTTGGCCATCCCAACCGCCAATTTCAAATTGTGCGTTTGCTGCCGTAGCAATGGCCGTAGTGTAAGCGTACGTATCAACTAAAATCCCATTTACGTACAACTTCAAATATTGATTTGTTGATGAATAAACCGCTGCTATGTGATACCATTGATTTGGAGTAAACACCATGGAGGTGTTCTGATCTGCAGGGTTATTTCCGTTTATGGAAAAGCCTAACTCGCCGGATGGCCTTAATTGAAAATGAAGTAAACCAGTATACCAATTGCTGTTATTAAGAATCACATTGAAATTACTGATCGATTCAGGATAGATCCATCCTTCAATGGTCATTTCGGCCATTGATGGCAAACCGTTAGGCAATGAAACAACATCATTGGCTCCGTCAAAATTTAAGCCTTCCGCGCAAACCGCTGGCGTGCTATATCCTGAAGCGATCGCCCCTGGTGCAACCCAGTTTGAGTTTGTCCCTGATAAATTAAAGCTATAAAGTGTTCCATTGTGTGCGTTTCCTGAAGCATCTGTTAAACTAGTTTCGGTTGGATTAGCGTATGAAGCCAGTCCCTGGTTAAAATGGTAATTTGCTAACAAACCTGCGGAAGTTGTTGGAATTTCGCACATTTTATAGGAATTAATTTCACAAGCGGTGCGAGCGCTCGTCCAAACCCTAAGTTCATCAATACTTCCATTAAAACGCTCGTTAATGCTGTTATAGCCAATCATCATTGAACCAGAATTGCTTACAAAGCTCGATCCGTTTACGTTTGATTGTGTGCTCTTTAAAACCCCATCTATATAGATACGTAGTTCTGATCCATCCCATACACCCGCTACATGCTGCCACGTACCAACTAAAACCGTAGCAGGCCCTGAATTTACCACCTGGAATCCTGAGCCACAATCTACCCAGAATGCATAGTTATCGAAGTCTCTTCTTAACAACAACTGCATACTATTACCATTGTTGGTGTTATAGTTACCAATGATGCAGCCTAAACCAGTGGTGGTAGCAGGATTAACCCATGCCTCAACAGTAATCGTATTTAATGGGTCCAAGATATTGTTTATGCTTGTTCCCAGGTCAACTCTATTACTAGAACCATCAAAATTTAAAGCGGCCGCTACCGGACAGTTGCTTGTGGTAGTATATCCTGAAACAACGGCGCCAGGTGCAACCCAGTTTGACGTAGTACCTGATAAGGCGAAATTGTTAAGTGTACCATTATAAGAATTACCGCTGGCATCCATCAAAATAGTCTCTGCCAAATTAGAATAGGAAGCAATACCTTGGTTAAAATGATAATTGGCTACCAAGCCAGTTGCTGTGGTTGGAATTTCACAATTCATAAATGAAATTAATTCACAATTAGTTCTTGATGTATTCCAGATACGAACTTCATCCAAAGATCCGTTTAAATAATCTCCATAAACAGATGAAGCACCAAGATGTAAATTTTCAGAGGCTGAAATATTACCATTTGTTGTTGTTGAAGGAATCTGTGACCCATTAACGTATAAAGTTCCGGTTGTTCCGTTCCATGTAAATGCCACGTGCGTCCATTGATTCATAGCCGGGCCGGTGTTACCCGAAATGAAATTCCAGGATGAGTTTGAAGTTCCTAATGGCCAAACCTCTGCACCTAAATTACCGTTGTATACGTAAAAATTATAGTCTCCCGATTTCCTGACAATTGACTGAGCTCCTGAACTGGAGTTTAAATATACCCATGCTTCTAAAGTAAATGCTGAAAGGCCTAAATCAGTTGCATTAACAGTTCCCGGGATGCTAACCATATCATTTGATCCGTCAAAACGAAGACCCGATGCTAAAGGACAAGCAATTGACGTGGTAAAACCCGAAACGACACCTCCCGGTGAAACCCAGTTTGATGACGAACCCGTTAGAGCAAAGTTAGAAAGTGTTCCGTTGTTTCCGTTTCCGGAAGCATCTGTTAAAGAGGTTACCGTTGTATTTACCCCTGAAGGAACCCCTTGGTTGAAATGATAATTGGCAACCAACCCTGCTGCTGCTGTTGGAATCTCACAATTCATATAAGAAATGATCTCACATTGTGTACGAGCAACGTTCCAAACGCGTACCTCATCAATATCCCCATTATAAAAAACATTCTGATTTCTTTCTGCGCCAATATTTAATTGAGAATTAATAGTCATAGTACCTAAAGTACTGTTACTAATTACTGAGATAGTTTCCTTATTTCCATCTACATAAAAAAGCAGATTGGTTCCATCAAAGCTTACCGCTATATGGTGCCATGTACCCAATAATGAAGTGGTTCCTTCATACCATTTATTATTACCAAAGTCGTCTACGATCTCCGCTCTAAGAGCACCAACACTATTAAGCGTTATTTGCACCCATTGTGATTGACCACCAGTGGAAGAAGTAGTGACAATGCCACCCCATTGGTTAGCGGACATTGGATTAACCCACGCTTCATAGGTAAATTGGTTGCCATGAGTAATATTTGAACCAGTCATCACATAGTCATTGACTCCATCGAAATGAAGGGCAGCACCAGTCTGTGCATTTGAAATGAATGTGCCCAACAAGCAGGCAAAAGAAAGTAGCGTTTTTTTCATCTTGAAAATTTTAATTATTTGCACGAAGATGCGCTAATTCCCTAAAACTTGAAAAAATATGGTGTGAACAACCGATTTATATATACCAACTACAAAATCCAATATAAAAAGAAAAACAAAACAGGTGATTTATCTTTTGAGTCACTTTTTTTCCTATTTTTAATGCTGGTTTAGCGCTATGTCCATACAAAATAACCACTCTGTTTTAATTGTCGAAGATGAACTTCTGATTGCGGAGCATATATCCAGAATTTTAAGATCAGCGGGCTTTTCAAATATTCATGTTGCCATTAATGCTGATGAAGCAATAGCTGTTATTAAAGATCAAAAACCAAATATTGTGCTAACTGATATCATGTTAGGCTCTTCAAAAACAGGTATTGATCTTGGAGGCTTATTACAAAGTGAATATAAAATACCATTCATTTATATTACTTCGCATTCGGATCCTGAAATGCTTTCAAAAGCTAAGCACACACATCCCAATGCTTACCTGGTAAAGCCATTTAAAAAAGAAGATCTTTTAGTAGCTATTGAATTAGCCTTGTTTAGTGCTGAAACAATTACAAAACCAAAAGAAAGCCAGAGTTTGTTTATTAAGGACGGGCATGCAATAGCACAAATTCCGCATGATGATATTTTATATTTAGAAGCCGAAGGAAACTATACACTTTTACATGCTAATACAGGAAAAAGACGGCTGATACGCATTGCTATTACAGATATTCATGAGCAGCTTCCGCTCGAAGATTTTTTAAGGGTTCATCGTTCGTTTGTTGTAAACAAAAAACATATTACGGAATATAAATCCTCAATGATCCATTTAAAAAATATTCAACTTCCGGTGGGCAGAACCTATAAGGATCTGCTAAATGATCAATTTAAATAATTTAAACCCAATTGTTGTCCGCATACTTATTTTCGTCGTTCGTGCATTTTTTTTGTGCGTTCAATAAAAAATCACTTGCTTGCAATTAATCCGCAAGGAAATAACAAAATGACCATCATTATATGAAATTATTGAAACCATATTTCTTTTTTATCTGTTGTGTTTTGTTGAGCATTCAACCACTATTGGCGCAAAACAGAAAAATAGACTCTTTGCTTTCCCGCGTTACGACTGACATATCAGATACCAATAAAGTAAAAGACCTTTACCGGCTATGTAACGAATTTAGCTTAATAGGCGATTACGAAAAAGGATTAACCTATGGTAAGCAGGCGGCTTCATTGGCTCAGAATTTAAAATTCAAAAATGGTATTGCCAGCGCTTATAATAATATGGGGATCATTTACATGGACCAAAGCAATTTTGCGGAAGCTATGAAATGTTTTGAAGTTTCTTTAACAAATTATAAAGAAGCTAAAAATAAAACGGGGGTTGCCAGGGCCTATGGCAATATGAGTGGCATACACATGTATTTAGGCAATTATCCTGAAGCAATTAAAATTAATTTTTCGGTATTAAAAACAAATGAAGAAAGTAAAAACACCAAGGGCATTGCATCTTCTAACAACAACATAGGGCAACTATTTTTATATCAAAAAAAATACCCTGAAGCCCTGAATTATTTTAATACGGCCTTAAAATTATACAAGTCGATTAATTACCAAGAAGGGGTGGCTATCGCATTGAATAATACAGGTCTTGCTTACATGTATCAGGGTAATTATCCGGAAGCCTTGAAAAATTATCTGGCTTCGTCAAAAATTTATGAAGAAACGCAAAACAAGCAAGGTGTAGCATCGTCTTTCAATAATGTAGGTATTGTTTATGATAAACTTGGAAACTATGACGAATCTCTAAAAAATAATTTGATTGCACTGGACATAAATGAAAAAATCGGGAATGAAGAAGGCATTTCAGCTTCCCTGATTAATATAGGCATTTTGTACACCAAATTACACAAGCCAAAAGATGCCGACTCGCACTTAACGAAAGGATTACAGCTAAGTATACATAACGGCAACGTACAAAGAATACGAGACGCTTATTCCGCCTTAGCTGTTTTAGACAGCTCCCGGGGAGATTATAAAGCGGCTTACAGGAATTACTATAAATACATTGTGTATAGAGACAGTTTAGTTAATGAAGAAACCAAACAAAAAACACTGCAAAGTTCCATGCAGTATGATTTTGATAAAAAAGAAGCTGCCACAAAAATTGAGAGTGATCGCATTGTTCTTGAACTCGAAAATCAAAACAAATTACAACAACAAAAACAACTATTCCTGATCATCTTTATTATTGTATTTATCATATTAATGCTGATAGTATTGTTCTTTGCCAAACGCGCTTACGACAACAAGAAAAAATATTCGGAAGTATTATCTAAAGAAAATGAACATAAAGAATTATTATTACGCGAAGTGCATCACCGCGTAAATAACAGTTTACAAATGATCTCTTCTCTTTTATCAATTCAGGCGGATACTACTGAAAATGAAGAGATCCGGGAATACCTTTTGAAAAGTGAGAATCGAATTCATGCCATGTCAACGATGCATCATTTATTGCATTTAGGTAACTCTAAACTGGAAGTGGATATTAGTGTGTATTTGGGAGAGATCGTTAATTTCTATTCAAGAGTTTTAGAATCAAAACCCGGAATACAATTAAATGTAAGCATTCCCTCTATTAATTTTCACACAAAAACCGCGCTGCCTCTGGCCTTGTTAATGAATGAGCTATTAACCAATTCTATTAAATATGCTTTTCCGAATAACGAAGGCTTAATCAACATATCTCTCACTAAAATAGGTAACAACCAATGGATCTTTAAATTAACCGATAATGGAATTGGTTATAAAGACGGTGATGCAGGCGGAAAAGGAACCAGCTTAGGCTTGAGCTTAGTAAAATTAATGTCAAGGCAAATGGGCGGAAAAATCACTACAAATAACGAAGTTGGAACTTTATTTGAACTGACATTTAGTGAAAATAATCGCTAAAACACAGAGTTAGGCCAAAAAGCGATCTGTTTAAATAATTTGCTATTTTTACACTGTCATTTTTTATAAATTCTGTATGTTAATTATTGGTATATGTGGGGGAACAGGATCGGGAAAAACAACCGTAGTTAATAAGATACTGGAAATACTTCCTTCAGATCATGTGGTCATTCTTTCACAGGATTCTTACTACAAAGACAATTCGCATATTTCGCCTGAGGAACGAAAATCGATTAATTTCGATCATCCTAATTCCATTGAGTTCGACCTGTTATTTGATCATATAAATGAACTGAAACAAGGCAATAATATCCAAAAACCGGTGTATTCCTATATTACCTGTACCCGCGATTCTAAAACTATTCCTGTTCAAAGCAAAGAAGTGGTTTTAATTGAAGGCATCCTGTTGTTTTCGGATGAGCGCATCAGAAACATCTGTAATGTTAAGGTATTTGTGGATGCTCCACCTGATGAACGTTTACTACGTGTTATCAGACGTGATATTATTGAACGTGGGCGACCTGTAGAACAAACCTTGGACAGATATCTGGAAACGGTGAAACCAATGCACGAACAGTTTATTGAACCCACCAAACGCTTTGCTGATATTATCGTTCCTTTAGGTGGAGAAAACATGGTAGCCATTAACATATTGGCATCAACTATTCGTCAGAAACTTGGTTTAAAGAAGGGCGAGGATATAAACTCGGTTTTTCATTAGCGGTTAATTATCGAAATCAGTGATCATAAGCTTTTCGCTGATCAATTTCTCTTCGGCATTGCTAACAGACACATAATATAATCCCACTCCTGTATTATCTAAATTAACAGAGACATGGTTATTGCCCTGTTGAATCTCTATGTATTGATTATCGACTAACTGACCTAAACTGTTATACAAATGGAGTTGAAGTTTTTGTGCTGATTCTGAATTTAAACTAACACGTAATGATCTGGTGCCGTTATTTGTGAGTTTAATATTATCCTTTGTTTCGCTACATGAATGAGTTGCAATGATCTTAAAGGTTTTATTATCTCCATTATAATCTGTTTGTTTTAATCTAAAATAAGTGGGATCGGCAACTGCATTAACCATTGTCTGATAACACTGTTGTTGCGTAGTTGTGCCATTACCAAATACTTTAGCAACACTTTTAAAATCTATGCCGTTAGTTGATTGATCTATGGTAAAATATTGATTGTTTTTTTCGCTTGCTGTACACCAGTTTAAGACAATTGTATTATTTACGCAGTTAGCATCAAAATTTATCAGTTCAATTGGCAATATAGCACTACAAATATCCAGATCAGTTGCCGTTACTGTAACACATACCGAGCGTCCGCAATCTTTACACTGCGTTGGAGTAGTAGGCGTTGTTGCCTGTATAGTATAAGTCCCTTGATCAACGATCGGGGCAACGCCTACAGCGCCGCTACTAATTGTTTCAATAAAACCATTTGGGCCGGTAATAGTAAGTTGTGCGCTACCTGTAAATCCAGATCCATCAGAACAATAATCAACAAGTCCTGTAAAAACGGGCACACCTTCATCACAGATCACATAATTACCGGCTCCGCTAGCTATGGTATCGGGCGTTGCAATTGGTGCAAAAAATGGTCCGTTAAAATAATGGCTGCAGGATGTTGCTCCATAAAACGACCACCCTTCGCCCAAACTATTTGTTGCTAAAGCATAAAATCCTCTGTTAAACTGCGTTGGTAAACTCCCCGACAGAAAACTGTAGCCATTACAGCCAGGATTAAGATCAGAAAGAGAACTACAACTTACAAAACGATTAGCCGAATATCTCCAGCCTATTACTGCCGTTTTACCGGCCGTGGTTACTTTGGTCATACCGATAGACTGAGGTGTGGTTCCTTTATAATATTGCAGGTTTATGCCGGTGCCAGATGCTGCTTCCCAATCAGCAATACATTCGTAAACTGCTGTGTAAAAACCATTGCTTGTTCGCCAGTCAATGCACTGAGCATCGCCTCCTTCGGCATTACACAGGTCATAATTAGTAGCAAACGATGAACCGGTAAGATTCTGTGAAGCATAAGCGCTTGTTTGCGAGGTTAAAATCTCAACGCCTCTTTCCGCATTGTTAACGCTTCTCTTTACAGTTGAAAAAACTATTGTGGACGTTGTTGCTGAACTTCCTACTCCATCATCATTATTATCTTCACCATATCCACACATTTTACTGAAAGAGATACCACAAGGAATCATTTCGCTACCCGACGTAAAAACTGGATAATCAATCGCTAAATACCTACCCGGATTAGATGCGGTAGCACTTGTGCAGGATGCCGACTGAGAATATCGGATACGGTATTTGAAGCTGCTAGTAAACCATCTGTTATCAAGCATCATCCCAGATGCTGCGGTACCTGCTTTAGCTGCCGGATAAAAATTACCCGCTGACGTTGCATTTTTAAATACAGTTAAACACACCCTTCCCCATCGTCCTTCGGCAAGCCACATCGTATTGGTGGAGTTATTTATACACATATCTGTATTTGTGCTGCTGTTATTCATTTGCATGATCTGTACCCAGGTGGTGCCTCCATCCGAAGAAAAATCCAAAAATGAAGTATTACCAGTGCATGAGCCCCAGCCACCAGAGAGTCCACAGGAAGTTTCGGAAGCTGCTAACCAAAACTGAATTTTAAAGCCCTCTACGGCAGAATTATTAAACGTTTGGGAAACAAGTGTTGGGTTATTCTGCCCTCTCAAAATAGCGTAGCTCAAATTTGCCGCTACATTCGCCCTGCCATCAAAATTAGCGCCTAGCTTGCCACTTGTACCACTTCCACCAACAGCTACACTATTTGCCAGATTACCAATGCAAAAGAAATTAGTGCCAGCACAACTTCCCGAACAATTTGGCTGCACAAGGCCTGCTTTTAAACCAAACACATCTGCTGCTGGAAGAGCACCCGCAGTTGTTGCTGAAGGAGCTCCTGCAAAAGCCCAGCCTGCAGGCAGACCGGTACTAACAAATCCTTGTGTTCCAACAAAATCAAAGGATACACGCAAACCTGAGTTTGCTTCAAAAGAGGTTGGTTGATTACAAGGACTGGTACAGCTTGCGCCATGAGCAATATCTTCAGGGCAATTAATAGATGTTTCACCAGCATCTATGATTCCGTTACCACAATCAACACATTGAGCAACATAACAGTGAGGTAAAACAATTAATAGTATGAGATAAGCAAATTTCATAATAATATAATCTATCTAATGTACGCAAAAAAATGGGAAGCTTATAAAAACGATCGAACGCCTTAATAAAGTATGTAAAATATAACAACTTTAAGCTAAGTAAATATGGGAAGAAAAAAAAATCCCGCTTCAATTGAAGCGGGATTTCAAATTATCTATCCATTATCTTAACTGAGTTTCGAACTCAGGTCTTCCCACTTTGCCATTTCAGCTTCCAGGTCTTTTTTCAACTTGTTGTACGAATTAAAAAAACTGGGGTCTTTGGTTAATTCCTCATAGGAAGCCGGAACCGCTAATTTATCATCCAACTTTTTTATTTCCAACTCTAATTTCTCAATTTGCTCTTCTGCTTTTTTTATTTGAGAGGCAATTTGCGTTTGCAGTTTTTTCTTTTCAGCTGCTTCAAAATCAGAAGCAGGCGCCTGCTTTTTTTCAGCAACCGGAACTGCTTTTACACCCGACTTATCCAGATCTAACTCGTTCAATCGTTCTACCTTACGGATCTCCATGAATTCTTTAATGTCGCACAGGTATTCTTTTACATGTCCATCTCTGAACTCAAATAAACGATCACACATACCGGTCATAAAATCCCTATCGTGACTTACCATTACTAAAGTTCCTTCGTAATCGATCAAAGATTGTTTTAATACTTCTTTCGATTTAATATCCAAGTGATTAGTTGGCTCATCCAGTAATAATAAGTTATAGGGTTCCAACAATAATTTACACAAAGCTAAACGTCCGCGTTCTCCACCACTTAATACCTTTACCTTTTTATCTATATCATCTCCCTGAAATAAGAATGAACCTAATAAACTACGCACCTGTCGACGAACATCTCCAACTGCTAATTCATCAATGGTTTCAAAAACGGTTTTATCGAGATCAATTTTTTCTTCCTGATCCTGCTCAAAATAACCCATTAATATATTATGCCCCATTTGTATAGATCCATCATATTTAATTTTATCAGCGATCATTTTCATCATCGTTGACTTGCCTTCTCCATTTCTTCCAACTAAACCAATTTTCTCTCCTTTAGTAATGATAAAATTAGCACCTCCAAAAATAAATTTATCGCCATACGATTTGCCGGCGTTTTCAGCCGTAATAACAATTTTACCGCTGTGTGCCGGTGGTGGAAAACGAAAACGAACAGTTGCCGTATCCATATCGTCTACCTCTACCCTGTCTAGTCGATCTAATTTTTTAATGAGAGATTGTGCCATAGCTGATTTACTGGCTTTGGCCCTGAATTTATCAATCAACATCTCGGTTTGATCGATCATTTTTTGTTGATTTTTCTGCGCGTTTTCTTGCTGCTGTTTTCTTTCCTGACGTAATACTAAATAGTGTGAATAGTTAGTTTTGTAATCGTAGATTTTTTGATTGACGATTTCAATGGTACGTTTGGTAACTGTATCCAAAAATGTTTTATCGTGGCTGATCAAAACCACCGCTCCGGGAAACACTTCCATTACTTCTTCTAACCATTGAATAGCTTCAATATCCAGGTGATTGGTAGGCTCATCCAGCATCAATACGTCTGGTTTTTGCAACAGTAACTTTGCTAACTCAATACGCATACGCCATCCACCACTAAACTCCGAAGTTTGCATATGAAACTGCTTGCGCTGAAACCCTAAGCCAATTAAAACCTTTTCAATTTCTTCTTCTGTATTTTCAACGCCAATCATATTCAGACGTTCATTGATATCCGTTAGATCCTGAATTAAAACCATGTACGCATCACTTTCGTAATCGGTACGGGTTTCGAGCTCGTGATTAATATCTACTAACTTTGCTTGTAATCTTTTAATTTCTTCAAAAGCAGACTCGGTTTCCTCATAAACTGTGCGTCCGTGCTGATGGGTCATATCTTGTGGCAAGTACCCGATCTTGCAATCTTTAGGGCGGGAAACTTCGCCTTTGGTAGGTGTTTGATAACCTGCTAGAATTTTAAGCATGGTACTTTTACCTGCACCATTTTTTCCGGCCAAACCAATACGGTCTTTCGGATTAATTAAAAAAGAAACATTGTCAAATAAATCATACCCGCCAAACGAAACCGTAACACCATTAATAGAAACCATTGCAATTAATTATAGTAATTTTTAAGGGCGCAAAGATAGGGAATTTAGTGAATAGTTGCTAGTGAATAGTAATTGACAAGCCGGTAATTGGTTAGAAAAAGTTAAACATTACGTTTTGGTGGTTCCCAGGCACTTTCGTGCGAAGCGTTCATGTATTTAAAATAACCTATCAGCAAGGCGAAATTCATTAAAATAAAATGCCCCAGTGAGTTGACAAGCGGGATCTTTAATTTGATCTTTTCCAATATAACTGCCATAAGAGGCAGGATAATTAACAAGCCATAGGATAAACTTACCCACTTAAAGAACGGGAAATAAAAGATCAAAGCTATAGAGCAGGCGAAAGAGAAAACAAGGGCAAAAGGTGTGAGCCAACGTAATACTTTGTGTGAGAAAAAAGCAAACCCAAACCCTTTAGTGATGGGAGATAATAAATGCCGGTAATAGCTTAGATTCCTGAAATTACCTAAAGAGATCCTGATCTTACGTTTGAATTCGATCATCGGTGCATCGTTAACATCTTCATAACACAAAGCTTCGGGTTCAAACAATACTTTCCCTTTTTTAGAGATCACATCCAGAGTAATAAAAAAATCGTCCATTAAAAATCCGTCGGGTACTTTTACAAAGCTCTCTTTCTTGATGGCGTAACAACCACCCTCTACACCAACACAAAATCCATAAACCAAGCTTTCGTTATGCTTTAGCTGGTTCTCAAAATTCATGTAAAAAATTTCCTGGTCAGAAATCCCCTCATTTTTGGGAGAAAATTTGTGAATGTTGCCACAAACCAACCGGGCCTTTTTTTCTACCAGATTGTACACAAGAGCTTTTAAGGTATTGGGTTCAAAAAACACATTCGCATCGGTAAAAACCAAATGATCAGTAGTGGTCATATCGATCAGTTCATTAATGATCTTAAGCTTTCCGTTGCGGTTTGTTTTTTTTATTAAAGTAATAAAAGCATATTTTGATGCATATTCCTCAATAACAGTATTTGTGCCATCAGTAGAATTATCGGAGCCTATCAACACTTTCAATTTATCTTTCGGATAATCAGAATTGATGATCGATTCCATTTTCTTAACGATCACTGCCCCTTCATTAAATGCCGAAAAAACGATCGTTACGGCAGGCCAATCTTTTACTTTTGAATAATCATTTTTTTGATAGAGCATCTTAACCGCTTTTTGTTTCATCAACCATGGAAATATCACATAGCTGAATGTCGGGGCCAATAAGCACAATAAAAAAAGTATTAAAAAGATATATGCCATTTATGATTAATTGA
This sequence comes from Bacteroidota bacterium, assembly GCA_040386075.1. Taxonomy (GTDB): domain Bacteria; phylum Bacteroidota; class Bacteroidia; order B-17B0; family Aurantibacillaceae; genus UBA4416. Next base: position 23,950 of record JAZKGE010000009.1, on the reverse strand, counting down.
CAGAGTAATCTTTTACAATATGGTATAACGTATCTCTTTCTACCGGCGTACGTTTTACCTGTGAGATCAGATCAACCAATTCTTGTGTGGTTAATTTAGGTGTTTGTTCCTCGGCTCCGGCCATGCTATAAATTTTAGTAGTATCGTCAATGGTTCCATCCATGTCATCTACTCCAAAATTTAACGATAGTTGTGCGGTACTTCTACCGATCATTGCCCAGTAAGCTTTGATGTGATCAAAATTATCAAGGTAAATACGTGCTATGGCATAATTCCTCAGATCTTCAATAACACTTACTTCAGGCACATCCGACATGTCGTTGTTCCCGTTTCTGAATTTCAACGGAATAAATGCATTAAAGCCTTTTGTCTTATCCTGTAGCTGACGCAATCTTTCCATGTGATCAACACGATGAGCAAATGTTTCTATGTGGCCATACAACATGGTTGCATTGGATTGCATCCCCATGTTATGCCAGATCTCATGGATGCTTAACCATTCTTCAGCACTGCATTTTCCTCCTGCTATTTTATCCCTGATCTCTTTATCAAAAATTTCAGCTCCTCCACCCGGCATTGAATCTAATCCTGATTCTTTTAACAACCGCAATCCTTCTTGGTAAGTTACTTTTGCTTTTTTGAAAATGTAATGACATTCAACCGGTGTTAATGCCTTTACATGCAGATCAGGCCTATGGGCTTTAATAGCTTTGAATAAAGATGTATAAAAATTCAGATCCTGCTTTGGAATAACACCACCTGTGATATGAACTTCGGTTACATGTTGTCCGTCATACTTTTTAATAATATCCATCATTTGCTCGATAGATAGTTCCCAGCCTTCTTCCCGTTGTTTGATCAAACGTGAGTAAGCGCAAAAGGAACATGTGTATACACAAATATTGGTTGGTTCAACATGGAAATTACGGTTAAAAAAAACAAAATTCTGATTCTTTTTTTCTCTTACAAAATTAGCTAATGTTCCAAGGTATGAAAGGTCGGCATGTTCGTATAAATAAACACCTTCGTCAAACGTAATGCGTTCGCTATTAAAAACTTTTGCAGCAATTTGTTTTAATTCTTTACTTAACAGGGTCGACTGCAAAATTAACTCTTGGGGATTTTCTAAAATCATCCTGTAAAGATAAGCTTATAAACAAAAAAGTCCCGCTAAAAGCAGGACTTTTTAATACCAAATGAGTTAAAATTATTTAGCAATAGTAAATTTGCTATACATTTTTGCATTTTCTGATTTTACTGAATACATATATACACCAGAATTTAATACAGATGTATTGATTTTTGCGCTATGATTACCGCTTTCTAAACTTTCGGTAATTGTATTTACTTTTTTACCTGTTACATCAAAAATTTCAATTTCTACTTTACCAGCATTTTTTATAGCATAATTAATAGCGATTTCGTTATTTGCAGGATTTGGGAAAGCTGCTAACAAAGTTAAGTTACCTTTAGAAATGTTACTAATACCTGTAGAAATATCTACAACCGGGAAAATCAACAGATCAAGATTTGCGCCAAAATCAGACTTAACATTTGCCCAACCTGCTGGTAAAACTGCAGCAGCAGCTGCAGGAGCAACAACGTGGAAAGACCATGACAAACTATCAGTTGAAGAACATCCTGCAATTGTTGATAAAACCGCTAATGTATCCTGTCCTGCACCGCCAATAACCGGTGATTCAATAGACGCAAAGAAATTTCCGGCAGATACAGCGATAGGAGCAGCAAACGTGATCACATCATATCCTGTAAGAGCGCTTAAAGCCATTGTAGAAGATGCGCCTAATTGTGCATTAGGGCCTTTGGTTGTAAGATTTTCAGAATAAACTTTTGCTGTTACCATACCTGTACCTTCACCTATACCAGATGCAAAAATAATATCAGTTACAGATACATTTCCTGTAACATTGTACTTTTGAGCGGCTCTATTTGTAACATCGGTAATTGTTGGAGTACCAAGAGCTGTTGCCAATGCTGTAGATAAAGTGTAAGTTGTGTGATTAGTACCAAATGCATAACCAGAAGCTTGAACAGTGTACTGAGCAGTTGTTGTATAATTCCAAACAGAATAAAAAACAACATTTGCAGAGTTTGTAGCACAGCCTCCTGTATTAAAGGTAGCAGGCATTAAAGTAGATGTAGCTGCAGTTTTAGCCAAACCGTTATCGTTTAACCATTGCGCTGATTCTACAGCATTTGCTGTAAGAACTGGTGTAACTTTTTGTTGAGCGTTAGCTCCAAGGATTAAGGCTCCTAAACCTAATGTTAAGTAAATTTTTTTCATGTGTGTTTATTTTAAGTTAAATTTAATCAGCTAAATATACCAGATTTTTTAATTCAAAAAGATACCCTTGAAATGAAATAACCAGATACAACGGATCGCATGTAAACTAACAATCTTAGATATTCGTAACTATTTGAAAATTAACTAAATACAACTAAAAAAATAATTATACCATTAATAAAAGGAATAGGATAAAAAACAAAACCTACATTTTTGCTATGCTTGAGAAAATTAAATCAACTCCTGTAAAAAAAATCTACTTAATGGTGGAGATAAAATATACTCTTGTAAAAGGTAATAGCGTTGTTGATCTATAAGGTTTAACTAACGGACCTTACTTCGTTAATTAAACTCTAACGACCAGATCAAAACTAAAAAAGTTATATCAAGCAAATAATCTTATTTCTTAATATATAATTTAAATCCTCGCTATCCAGCTGGTCTTTTTTATGCCTTTTGGCATAAATTTTCCAAATCATTTAAACAAGAGTTATTGAATAAAAAACTCTTTTTTGTAGTAAATCTTATGTAAATTCTTGTTAACTAGCATCTTTATGCTAAAATATTTAGGTAATTTTAGGTAAATTTGATGTTGCATCTGAATCATATTAGACATATCCTACGTAATAAAAAGCGCTTAAGCTTACTATTTATATTTGTGGCAATATTTTATTGCTCAGATGCTTATTCGCAGGTTAAAAACGAAGATGATCTGAAAAAACAAGCCGAACAATATTTTGAAGATGAAGATTATAACCTCGCCTACAAATTATTTGCGCAATTAGTTTCGCTCTATCCAAAAGATCCAGATTATAATTACAAGTTAGGTGTGTGTATGCTTTTTACAGAGCCGGATAAAAAGAAACCCTACTCCTATCTTCAGATCGCCACTAAAAATCCGGCAGATGCTCCAAAGGACGCGAAATTTTATTTAGCAAAAACATATCATGTTAATTATCGTTTTGATGAAGCCATAAAATTATATACCGAATACAAAGCTATCGGAAGTGCCGCTTCAATAAAAAAACTACAGGTTGATCGTGAGATACAGGCCTGCAAGAATGGAAAGCGCTTATTGTCTAATTTATCTGATCTGGTTGTTATAAATAAAAAACAACTAAACGAGGCGGATTATTTCAAAGCTTACGATGTTAAAGATATTGGAGGGAAATTATTAGTAAAACCTGATGAGTATAAATCGGGCTACGATAAAAAGAAAAAAGATAAATCGGTTGTGTATTTACCACGCAGCGGCGAAAGGCTTTATTACTCAAGTTATGGCGAAGGTGGTGGCAATGGCCGAGACATTTACTATGTAAATAAATTACCTAATGGAAGCTGGAGTAAACCCACCATGTTACCCGCATCGATCAATACTGAGTTTGATGAAGATTATCCTTTCCTGCATCCAAACGGTAAAACACTTTACTTTAGTTCTAAGGGACATAACAGCATGGGTGGATACGATGTGTTTAAAACAACTTTTGATGTTAACACACAAAGCTGGAGCAAGCCCGAAAATTTAGAATTCCCGGTCAATTCACCTGATGATGATATTTTATTCGTAACCGATTCATTGGAGAGAACTGCTTTCTTCAGTACAGGAAGATATAGTCCGTATGGAAAGCTGGATGTTTTAAAAATAAACACCGAGCGAAGACCTATGAACTTTGCAGTAATGAAAGGTACTGTTGTAAAAGAAGAGGCGTCGCAAAGTATCAAATCAAAGATCACCGTTAAGAATATGGCCAATGGCGAGATCGTTGGTACATTTCAGGCTGGCGATAATGGCGATTACAATATGGAACTACCAAATGGTGGAAAATTTATTTTTACGGTCGAAACGCCGGGCATACCAACTCAATCAGATGGTGTAAACATTCCAGTAGCTTATACATTGAAACCATATAAACAATTGATCTCTTACGACAAAAAAATATTAAAGATCACTAATTATTTTGACGGCTCTGTGGCTGACGAGAACTACAGCATGATGATAGACTTGATAGAGAAAAAAGCGAAACTTGAAGTCAATGAGAACGATCCCTACAATAGCAGCTTAATAAAAGATGCGTCTAAAAATCAAACAAACTCTGAAAATAAAAATTTGAATTCAGTAAGCACTACCAACCCAACGGTTGGTGGCGGTAATGAAACAACTGAACCAAAGACCAGTACTAATACCAATAAAAATGTAACGAATGAACAGTTGCTATCCATTGCAAAAATGGATGCTAAAGAAGCAGGAGATGAGGCAACGAAATTAAAACAGGAAGCTCAGGATGCATTTGGATTAGCTACTCAAAAAACAGCCGAATCGGTTGCCATACAAAAAGAAGCCGATCAGGCAATTGAAAACGCCAATAGTATAACAGATGTTACAAAAAAGAACGAAGAGTTGGCAAAGGCTAATCAATTAAAAGAAGAAGCGAAGATAGCGGCCGGTGTTGCCAATACCGCCACAAACATGGCTAAAAAACTGGAAGTAGATGCTGGCATACAACAAAAAGAAGCTGATCTGACCAACCAATACATTACCCAGTTAGAAACTGTAATTACAAACAAAAACAACAAGGAAGCACTTACAAAATTGGAAAACATTCAGAAAGAACTGGATGATCTTTCAAAACAAAAGAACCAATCCAGCGAACTGCTAACCTCATTAAAAGCAGAATCAGAATTAAAAAAACAAGAGTTGATCAGTTCTGAAAAGAAAAGTAATAGCATTGGCAATGAAATAACAACATTAAAAACTGAGTCAGATAATCTGGAGAAAGATCTGGCTAATGAAAATGATAAATCCATTAAGGAAAATATCTCAGCACAGATACGTGAATTAACTTCTGAGATAGAGACGAAAAACAAAGACCTTGTTACGAATAACCAAAAAATAGACGCCCTTAAAAATGAAGTGGAAGGTGTTAACCAGGAATTACAGATCGCCGCCAAAATATTAAACGAAAATCCGGATGGTATCGCTATAACTAATAATAATAGTATTAATAACGGAAACTCAACGGCAATAAATACCGCCACAACATCTGCCAATGCAAATAATTCAAATTCAGCTATTGAAAATAATAACACTACTAATTCATCTGCTTTATCTTATGAAGGCATCACAAATAAGTATAGCCCGAAATTAGCATCTACATCAATAGACAATACCAATAAAGAAAGTGTTGCTAAACAAAACGATATTTTAAAAACCTATAACAAAGAAGTAGCTGATCTGATCGCTATTGATAAAAATGCTGTATCAAAAACAACCAATGCCGCTGAGAAAAAGAAATTGAACGACGAAATAAAAAATTTAGAGAAACTTAAAATAGATAATGATAAGGCAATTGCCACCAATAATTCAACCCTCAAACAAATAGAAAACAATTCAGTTGCAGCAAATTCAAATACAGTTTCCATAAATTCATCAACAACCACTTCTGATAATAATAACGCAATTGCCAGCGAAAACAACAACAGTGCTTCAAAAACATCAACTGCCGGGATCAATTCCAACAACGAAAACAATACGGCAAACAACAATACCATTGCTACTGAAAACAATAATGCTTCCACTAATACTTCTACAACAAGTATAAATTCCAATAATGAGAACAATGCAGGAAACAACACTGCTATTGCCTCCGAAAATAACAACTCAACTAATACATCTACAACTTCTGTTAATACAAATAATAATAATCCCAATTCCGCATCATCCAGCAACATAAATAGTACAGATAATAATACAAACGGTGCCGGCAATGTTATTACTAATAACACCGCTGCAAATAGTGATCCGGTTAAATCAATTGACCCTAATGCAGGAACTGATAATACAGCGTTCTTAAATGAATTGAATAACTTAAAGAATGGATTAAATTCAAATACCAGTGCTGCGATTCAGTTATTTAATTACAACGATTACAAAGAGAATACATCCATTGCCCTTAAACAATTTGCTACCGAAAAATTTGATGCGGCCAAACGAAACGAAACAACCCTAAATGCCACACTTGTAAAAATAGAAACAGCTATTAAAAACAGCTCATCAGCCGGTGGACCAGAAGCATTATTAACCGAAGCTGAAAGTTTAAGCAACAAAGCTTATGAGCAAAGAAAAGAATCTGCAACAAAAACAGGAGCCGAAAAAGATGCCCTGATAAAACAGGCAACTGATAATGAAAAGCTGGCTACTGATAAAAAATTAGAAGCTTCTGTTATTGCTCAAAAACAAAACAAAACAAAATTTGACAATAACAGCAGTAATTTAGCAGAACTTCAAAAACTAACCGGAAACAAATCAAATGATGCCATATCACAGGCAAATTTGTTGGTAGATGAAGCTGCTTTAAATTTCAGACAAGCACAAAATTTACGTACAGAAGCAGATGCATACCCTTCAGGGGCAGCAAAACTGGGAGGATTGAGCAATGCTGAAGAAAAAGAAAACGAAGCATTAGCAAAACAACAAAAAGCGCTCGACATCTTATCAAAAGCAAATCCAACCTATGTGGTTAAAACACTGGATGCAAATCCGGCTGATGCTATTGCCACTTTAAATAATGAGATCAATAAAAATTCGCAGTTGCAACTGGATGCCTATTTAGCATTGAGCAAAGCCAATCAAAATGAATTAAAATTGCAGAACGATAAACTGACAAAAAACCCTGCATTTAAATCTAATACTCAGGCTCAGGAATTTAAAACCAGTTCTGATAACTTAAACAATGAAGCTAAAGGTTTTATCAGCCAATCATTAACTGCCAAAACAGCTTCTGAAAAGGCAAATTTGTTATTAAAAGCAAATGAAAAAGAGATAGACGCCATTAAAACCTTAAATCAAGCAGTTGAAATAACTAAAGGGAATGTCATTGCAGCTACTAACAATACTAATTCTACAGGAACAAATACTATAAGCACAAACGCTACAAATAAAACAAGTAACCCGGATGCAAGTAATACAAATACGACTTCAGCAACTAATACTAATACGGTTGCCGCAGACAATAATTCGGAGAATAATAATGCAGCAACAAATTCTATAGAAAACAACACCAACTCAGCTAATACAAATTCTGTTACTGTAAATAATGAGAATACATCAACCAATAATTCAACGAATGCAACAAATAAAACTTCTGCAAATGTAAATTCTACAGGAGGTAATAACGAAACTGTAAGTAACACTAGTGCAGAGAACACTACAAATGCAACAACTACTAACAATGAAAATATAACTGATAATACTTCCAACAACCCTTCAAGCGTAAATGTAAATGGCAATGGCGCCGGCGATGAAGCCGCTAAATTAAAAGCAGCTTTAAATAACAGTAATGAATCGAATCTAGTAACATATAACGCTTATACGAACAGCGAAGCCATTTCATTAAAAGATCAGGCTACTGAAAAAATAAATGCAGCATTAACACAGGATAAGCAATTGGTTTCTACTTTAGAAAATGTAGGTCAGTTAGCTGCCAGTAACTCAAGCGGTAATTCGTTAACACCACAGGTTATTTCATCTTTGCTTTCAGAAGCTGAAAAATTAAACGACGATGCCTCTGCCTTAAGAAGATCAGCAGCAACAAAAACAGGTGCCGACAAAGATAAAGACATTAGTGATGCAAAAGCATTAGAAGCTAATGCCACTAGTAAAAAAATAGAAGCCGCCAATAAACAACAGCAATTAAACAAAGCTACGTTTGAAGCAAACAAACAAAGTTTGGAAGAACTGGCCCAGTTGGCTAAAGGAAAAAATATTCCGGAATTAAGTTCTGCAGATATGTTAACGAGTGAAGCTGACCTGTTTTTAAAACAAGCCAATAAATTAAGAGAGGAAGCAAACGCCTACCCTAGCGACGGTGCTAAGCTTGGAGGTTACAGCAATGCCGAAGAAAAGGAATTTCAGGCCTTATTCAAACAACAATCTTTATTGGATCTCTATAAAAAACAATTCCCGAACTACACTCCTAAAAAAGCAAATGTATCAACCGACAGCCCTGAAGTCATTGCTAAATTAAATGAGGTAAAAACTGAACTCAATACAAATAACAAGGCACATGTGGATGGATTGATTTTATTATCACAGGCCAATGAAAAAGAATATAAGAGTCGTTTTATAGCATTGCCAACTACATTAAATGCAACCCAAACAAGTATAAAAACAAAAGCTCAGGCTGCTTATAAAAAGAACCAGGATCTTTTAGCAAAGGCAAATCAAGCAGGCGATGTGTCGGTAAAGAAAAATTTGTTGATCCAGGCAACTACATCCGGACAGGAAGCTATCTCTTTACTGAATCAAATTGCTAAACCAAATGCTGTAGCAACAAACAACACTGTAGGCAATAATACGGGTAACAATCCTAATAACAGTACTAACGCCAATAATCAAAATGCAACTAACAATAATACCGCAACCAATAACGCTGTTAACAATGTAAATAATACAAATGCTAACGCAGGCAATCCAAATATGGCTAACAACACTAATAATAATACCGCAGGAACAAATAATCAAAATACGGCCGGGAATAATACCACTACAAATAACAATACTACAAACGCAAATACACCGGTAGTGAAAATAAAAGTAGAAGGTCTGGAAGTTAAAACCAATAATGCCTATACAGCCGATAAGCCAATTCCTATTGACGAGAAAATTCCTGATGGCTTGGTTTTCAAAGTTCAGATAGGTGCATTTAAAACGCCATTACCTAACAATACATTTAAAGGCTTGAGTCCTGTGATAGGGCAAACAACTCCTAACGGTTATATCCGTTATATGGCCGGAAATTTTGAACAATACGGTAGTGCCAATGCTGTAAAGAACGATCTGAGGAATTTAGGTTACAATGATGCCTTTGTTGTAGCATATTATAACGGAAAGCGGATCAATTTAAGCGAAGCAACCGATAAAGCAAAAGCGGCAGGCCAAACGATCGAGCCAACAGCTAATACAAGTGCCGGCTTAACCTCTAATTCGAATGTTCCTAAAAATGTGATCACGAATGCAACGACTGCTGTTGATACTCAGCCGGTTGAAATTACCAATGAACATGAAAAAATGAATGGGTTGTTGTATACGGTTCAAATTGGAGTGTATTCAAAGCAAATAACCCGGTCTCAGTTATTTAATCTGAGGCCAATTTATACAGAAAAATTACCCAATGGGTTATTCCGTTATACAGCAGGTATTTATAATCAATCCGGCAAAGTAGTTGAAGACAAACGCAGGGTGGTTAACCTGGGCGTAAAAGATGCCTTTGTAACTGCTTATTACAACTCTAAACGAATTCCGTATGCCGAAGCACAAAAATTACAGACAGAGAACAATAACCTGAAAATGGAAGCTGAAAACCCTATTATTTTTGCAGGAGGTACAACCCCGGCACCTATAACTAATTCGGTAGTTGTGGTTGATATGAATACCATATTAGAACCAAATAACAAACCTACTCCCACTGTTACTCCTTTTTCAAATGGTGTAACAACAGGTCCGACTCCAACTGCCGAGAATGGTGTTAAAGCGGATGAGGCAGGTATATCCTATAAAGTGCAAATTGGGGCTTACAGGAACCAGGTTCCAAATGAAGTAGCTTCCAAATTCTTAAATATCAAAACCTGGCCGGTACAAAATGTTGTAATTAATGGATTGTACATCTATACCATTGGAAATTTCACTGGCATATCGTTTGCTAAAAAGTTAAGGGATGAAGCTGTTTCTGTAGGAATTTCGGATGCTTATATCACCGTGTATAAGGATGGTAAAAAGTTATACGGAGCAGAAGCAACCCAATATTTGAGCAACTAGATAATTTACTCTAACTTTGTATCATGATTTATGATCGATACATAGATACTGAGCAATTATTAGAAGCCGATGTTTTAACCCAGGAAGATGTTGTATATAATATCATTTTATATAATGATGACGTTAATACATTTGAATGGGTTATTGAGTGCCTTGTTAGATATTGTGGTCACGATCCCATTCAGGCCGAACAGTGTGCTCATATCGTTCATTATAAAGGAAAATGTGCCGTTAAAGAAGGCACATTGGAAGAATTAAAACCAATTTGCGAAACCCTTTTGGAAAAAGGATTGAGCGCCGAAATTAATTAAATTATGAAAAAAATAGTTATTATCACATTGCTTTTGGGAGCTACCTTAATTGCCTGCCACAAGAATGCCATTACCGGTAGAAGTTCATTAAGCTTAGTATCCGAATCGGAAATGATAGGTATGAGTTTAACCGAATACGATAAATTTTTAAAAGAAAATAAAACATTGCCTGCTTCGGATGCAAGAGTAACTCTGGTTAGGAATGTAGGCGTAAAGATACAACGCGCCGTAGAAAAATACTATGCCGATAAAGGCCTTAGCTCACAACTTGACGGTTTCGTATGGGAATTTAATGTAGTGGATGAAAACACAGTAAACGCCTGGTGTATGCCCGGAGGTAAAGTAGTGGTTTATACAGGCTTATTACCAGTAACTGTTGATGAGCCCAGTTTGGCAATTGTAATGGGACACGAAATTGCCCATGCTGTTGCAAAACATGGCAGCGAACGCATGAGTCAGCAAATGGTTGTACAACTTGGAGGAACCGTTTTATCAACTGCTCTACAAACAAAACCCGCTCTAACACAAGCCTTATTTCAGCAGGCTTATGGTGTAACCTCACAATTGGGCATGCTTAAATACAGCCGTACTCACGAAACCGAAGCTGATAAAATGGGATTGGTATTTGCCGCTATGGGTGGTTATAACCCCGAAGTTGCAGTAGCCTTTTGGGAACGTATGGCAGCAGCCAGTAACGGACAAAAACCAATGGAGTTGTTAAGTACTCACCCAAGCGACGAAACACGTATTGCCAACTTAAAAGCCTTTATGCCGGAGGCGAAGAAATATTACGTTCCGGCAAAGTAAAATATTTAACAGTACTTTCAAAAGCTCATCTGCGGGAAGCAGATGAGCTTTTGACGTTTAATTGGTATATTTGATCATATGGCAAAAAAACATACCGTACTGATCATCTTATTTTTGATTGGATTAATTGTATCTGGAATTAACCCACATGATTACTTTACCTGGTTTCTGGAAGTATTTCCGGCAGTAATTGGATCGATCATATTAATACTCACTTTTAAGAAATTTCAATTCACTTTTCTTACTTATTCCCTTATTTTGGCACATTGTTATGTGTTGTTTATTGGTGGACATTATACTTATGCCGAAGTTCCTTTGTTTGACTGGATAAAAGAAACGTTTGATCAAAGCAGAAATAACTATGATAAAGTTGGGCATTTTACCCAAGGCTTTGTTCCCGCAATAATTGTAAGAGAATTATTCATTAGAAAAGCAATTGTAAAACCAGGTGGCTGGTTAGCGTTTTTAACGGTTTGTACCTGCTTAAGTATTAGTGTATTTTATGAATTCTTAGAATGGTTTGTGGCTGAAGCATCCGGACAATCAGCCGAGGCATTTTTAGGAACACAGGGTTATGTTTGGGATACACAATCAGACATGCTGTATGCCTGCATTGGTGCTACCTGTGCAATTGTATTGTTGAGCAGAATTCAGAACCGGGAAATTGGAAGACTAACAGTAAAGTAATTTAACCCTACTTCAACATTGCGCCACGCTTTACTAAATAAGTCTGTAAAACCACATCAAATCCCTGGTTGATATCAGCTTCTACGAAATCAATCTTATATTGTCCGCATTTAAGTTTAATAGATTCTGTATACTCCTGTACTTTTTTAGTGTACATTTCTTTTATTTGCTTTGGATTTAACTTGATCTCTTCTTTGGTTTCAATATCAATAAAATGATAAGGACGGTTCTCAAATTCGAAATCCAGTTCTTGCTTTTTATCGGTCACATGAAATAATACCACATCGTGTTTTTTGTATTTCAAATGTTGCAATGCCGAGAAAATAGATTCGAGATGTGATTGATCTTCGAATAGATCGCTGAAAATAACTACTAAAGAACGCTGATGAATGATCTCTGCAATCTGATCTAAAGCTCGTGCAGACTGAGTTGTAGACGCTTCCGTATAAACTGTTTTATTCAGTAATTCTTCTAACTCATGATAAATTACTTTTTGTTGCGTTGGATTTGCTTTAGCTGGGAAATGCTTATGGATCTCCGAATCAAAAAAGGTCATCCCAAAAGCATCTCTTTGGTTTTTCAATAACTGCATTAAAGCTGCTGCGGCATAAACCGAAAAAGATAATTTATTTAAAGTCCCATCCTTCTTTGTATCCAAAGGAAACAACATGGAGTTGGACGTATCAATAATGATCTGACAGCGTAAATTGGTTTCCTCTTCGTAACGTTTAATGAATAGCTTATCTGTTTTACCAAACAATTTCCAGTCGATGTGCTTGGTGCTTTCTCCGGCATTGTAAATACGGTGTTCGGCAAACTCAACAGAAAAACCATGAAAAGGACTTTTGTGCAAACCGGTAATAAAACCTTCTACTACTTGCTTTGCCAGTAATTCCAGTTTCGAGAAAGGTTCTATCCGTTGCCTGTCGATCATACTATAAAAATACGATTTAATTAGTTGTATTCAATAGTGAAATAATAATGTGTTGTTAATTTAGGTTATTTGGGCGCGTTCGGCGGGAGCCGAACCGGGCTGTCACTGCAATCTTTTTTGTTTCACAAAAAAGGATTTCCGTTTGCATCCCTCGCGCGATTTACTTTTAATGATCGAAGTTTAAGTTTCAAACTTGCATTACACCTGCGTGAGGGATGCGAGCGGAAATCCTTTTGCCTGCCTCCTGCAAAAGATTGCAGCGGGTCAGCCCGACGGCGCTGCCTCTTTGCGCCGGCACGCCCAACTTCTATAAAACAACATAAAAAACAAAAAACCCCCCACAGTGTGGAGGGTTTCAAGTAAATTAGTTTCCTAATTATTTTCCTTTGTTAACGCTAGTAGCTAACTCAGTTCCAGCTTTAAATTTTACTACTTTTTTAGCAGCAATTTTAATTTCTTTTCCTGTTTGAGGATTACGACCTAAACGTGCAGCACGTTTAGCTACTGAAAAAGAACCGAAACCTACTAAAGATAAACGATCTCCTTTTTTTAATGCTTTGCTGATAGCCTCGATTGCTGAATCTAATGCACGACCTGAGTCAGCTTTAGTTAATTTTGATCCGTTTGCGATTGCTTCGATTAATTCTGCTTTGTTCATTTTGTTTTGTTTTTAAGGGTTAAACTTTTTTAAATTAATTACATTACAAATGTATACGCTAATCCTTATTTGTCAAGTGCTTTATAAAAAAAAGTGATGGTTTTGTTAATAAAATGGCCGTTTGTTAATAAATACACCCTGTATCGCCATTATAACGGGGCTTTTGAACCACTGCAAGCTCTATAATGTTCCATATTAACCCTTTTAGACCTTATATAAGTGGTATATACTATTAATAAAGCGTTTACTATATTATATGTATACATATTGTAATATAGCTTTATTCTACAGAGAAATATTTTTTGTAACTCGCTCTTATCCTTTATCAGTAGAGAATTATATGAACTTCAAATCAGCATCGATCTTAAATCCACGCAGGAACTCTTCGACCAACATTCTTTTTTTGCCGGCCATTTGCAATTCCTTTATATATATGTATCCATCAGCACACGCAACTTTTAAAAACGCTTTTCCGTCGCTTATTACAGTGCCAGCATTTAAAGAATGTTTTACTTCTTCCATTTCAGAAATAAATATTTTTACTCCAAGCATTTGGCCATTCTTATCTACAAACTCTGTAAAGGCTGCAGGATAAGGCGAAAGACCGCGGATCAAATTATATATTTTTTCAGATGTATTATTCCAGTTGATCTTACAGGTTTCTTTAAATAATTTTGGTGCGTGGATACTTTGTGTATCGTCTTGTGGCTTTAATTCGTAATCACCACTTTCAATGGCTTTCACTGTTTTTAAAATTAACTCTGCGCCAACATGCATTAATGCATCGTGCAGTTCTCCGGCTGTTGTTGTTTTACTGATCGGTGCTTTTGCCTGGAACAACATGTTACCTGTATCGATCTCATGTTTCAATTTAAAGCTGGTTACACCGCTTTCTGTTTCGCCATTAATGATAGCCCAGTTAATAGGCGCAGCGCCTCTGTATTTGGGTAATAAAGAACCGTGTAGATTATATGTTCCTAAAGGTGGCATATTCCAAACTACTTCAGGCAACATTCTAAAGGCTACTACTATTTGCAGATCAGCATTTAGCTTTTTTAATTCTTCAATAAACTCTTCACTCTTCAATTTATCAGGCTGCAAAATAGTTAAGCCTTTTTCCAGTGCATATTTTTTCACTGCCGATTGCTGTAGTTGTTGTCCCCTACCTGCTGGTTTATCAGGCACAGTAACTACACCAACAATATCATACTTGTTTTGTACTAATATATCTAAACTGGCTACGGCAAATTCGGGCGTACCCATAAAAATGATCTTCATGCTATTTAAAATATTGTTTTAAGTCATTTGCTATTTTATCAGTAGCTCCTGAATTTTTAAGTACATAGTTCTTTGCCAAACGTGACGACTCAGATAAAGCTTCTTCATTATCCAAAAGGTATTGCAAATGATCAGCCAGATCAGTGGCATCGTTAAATACAAAACCTGCTTTCAGATCCAGTATCTCAAAGGCTTCATTGAATTTATGGTAATTTGGTCCAAACAAAACCGGCAAGCCATAAACAGTTGGCTCCAGGATATTATGAATGCCGCTATTGAATCCACCGCCAATAACAGCTATAGTGCCATACTGGTATACAGAAGACAAGAACCCAATAGCATTCATCACTAAAATGGAGTCTGTGTATTTAGGTTCGTTATCAGAAAATAAATGGAATGATAATTTATTCTTGATCAATAAATTACTCAAGCGGTCAATATTTCTTTTATCGATCTCATGTGGGGCAATAATTAATTTGAGTTGAGGATAAACTTCTTTTAGTTTAGTATAAACCTCAACCAAATGATCCTCATCTTTTTGCCAGGAACTTCCTGCTACGATCACAAAAGAATCTTTAGCAAACTCTGCTATTTCATCTATTTTTTTTGGCGCTGAACAGATCTGTAAAACCCTGTCGAAACGGGTATCACCGGTTAATACACCGGTGCTTATTTTTAAAACACGTAATAATTTTATCGAATGAACATCCTGCGTGTAAACCGTTTTATAGGTTGCCAAAGCTTTACGGAAATTACCACCATACCATTTAAAGAAGGTTTGATGCTTTTTTATAACTGTTGATATTAAAAAAGCGGGAATGTTTTTTCGATCAAGTTCAAACAAATAATTTAACCAGAATTCATACTTTACAAATATGGCCAGCTTTGGTTTTAAGATGTTGATGAATGCCTTTGAATTAGATAATGTATCATGAGGCAGATAGGTAACCAGATCGGCATAAGGATAATTTTTTTGGATCTCATAACCCGATGGTGAAAAAAACGTCAATACGATCTTTTGTTGAGGGTTTTCTTTTTTGATCTTTTCGATCACTGGCCTACCCTGCTCAAACTCACCTAAGGACGCTGCATGTATCCAGATCGCATTCTCCAATTTAAAATTGGCAACTTTAGCTTTTAAATTTTCCTGCCAGTTCTTCCTCCCTTCCAACCACAATTTTGCTTTAGGATTAAATGGTGAAACCACCTGTAATCCCAATTTAAATAAATGTATGCCGAGGTTATATAAAAACATGCTATTAATAGTCTACAAACAACAAACCCTGGCAGAGTTTTGAACTCTGCCAGGGTTATTGAATGGAATATTTTCTATTTTAAAATTCAAAATTAATTTGCCCGTCTTTTCCTTTAAAATTATTTGGATCTAATTTTTCCATAGCCCGGCGATGTAATTCCATTGGCGACATTCCATTTTCACCTATATTCTCATCTTCGTCCGAGTAATCTTCCATTTCAATTTCCTGTGACTGACGTAAATTAATTTCTTTTACTTTATAAGAAGTCAATTTTTTTCCTTTAGCTTTCATGTTTACCATTGGAGAAAACTCAACCAGGCTAATTGTTTCGTCAGCTATGTCTTTATCTTTTTGCTTACCGAATTTCACATCCACAACCGGCTGGATCTGAGAAGTAATCAGCTCAATCCTAGACTCTTCATGCTCGGTAATGATAGATGATTTAGTAGAAATGTTCTCCGGAAGGAAACGTTTCGTTAAATAAGATTTACTTTCTCCATCGTAATAAATGCAAGATAGAGGAACTTCAGGGTAATACTTCTCGATCAATACAATATCATCATCAAAGTGATTCAATACATCATACGTATATAATTTATACTGCCCTTTACTTGTTACGGTCAGGATCTTATCATCACCGGCAAATTTTCCTAAATAAGTACCTTTACTTTCTTTATTTAAACGGTGTACAGCATCATTGAACCAATAATCTTCTGCAGCCAAAGTAGATGTGCCTTTTGTTTTTAATAATACTTTTTTAACTGCATACTTCGTTACAATGTTTCCGGTAGATGCTCTTCCTTTTACAGGAATTTCGGCGAAATCAATATCCAATTCAAACTTACGTAAGCCGGCAACCGGTTTTAAAATAACCTGTACCTTTTCAGCTTCTCCGTTTGGATTAATAGTAAACCAGTGCACATTGGAGTTTGGAGAGCCTTTTGTCAGATCATATTCTTTATCACGTGTAACACCGGTTACATTAAATCGTTTGATAAATGTCACTCCCTTTGGTCCGTCCGAATAGATCATATTATAAGTAGTACGCTCGTCATTTTTTCTGAAAATGGCAATGTATACAATGTCTTTTCCAACAAATACTTTATCAGCTACTTTAAATACTTTCATTTTACCTTCTTTAGTGAAGGCAATAATTTCGTCCAGGTCAGAGCAATCGCAAACAAATTCATCTTTCTTCAAACCTTTACCGGCAAATCCTTCGGCTCGGTTAACGTATAATTTTTCGTTAGCCATAATTACCTCTGTGGCAACGATGGTTTCCAGCTCTTTGGTTTCTGTTTTACGTTCTCTGCCTGCACCGTATTTTTTCTTCAAATTCTTAAAGTACTCAACGGCATAATCAATTAAGTTTGCCAAGTGCCCTTTTACTATCGCAATTTTATTATCCAAGTCTTTCATGTGTTCCTCGGCTTTAATGCTGTCGAAACGCGTGATACGGATCATTGGAATTTGAGTTAAGCGATGAAGATCTTCATCCGTGATTTCTCTGATCAGTTTTTTACGGTGTGGTTTAAAACGCTCATATAAATATTCGAATAAGGTTTCTTTATTAGAGTATTTCTTAAAGTCGATATACATTTCGTCTTTAATGAATAATTTCTCTAAAGAGGAGAAATGCCATTTTTCTTCTAGCTCAGCTTGCTCAATTTCTAACTCACGTTTTAATAAAGCTAACGTTTGTTGAGTCGATATTTTCAGGATCTCACTAACGCCAACAAAACGAGGTTTTTCATTCTCAATGATACAGGCATTTGGTGAAATACTCATTTCACAGTTTGTGAACGCGTATAGCGCATCAATAGTTTTATCAGGAGAAATACCGGGTTGTAAATGAATTAAAATTTCAACGCTTTCTGATGTGTTGTCTTCTACTTTCTTAACCTTAATTTTTCCTTTATCGTTGGCTGCTAAAATCGAATCGATCAAAGACCCCGTTGTTGTTCCAAAAGGAATTTCTGTAATAATTAATGTTTTTGGATTTAATTCTTTAACACGTGCCCTGATCTTAATTTTACCACCGCGTAAACCATCTTTATAATCAGCAAAGTCTGCAATACCACCTGTTATAAAATCAGGATAGATAACTGCTTTACGTCCACGTAAAATTTGAATAGACGCATCGATCAATTCATTAAAGTTATGTGGTAAAATTTTAGTAGCCAAACCAACCGCAATACCTTCTACACCGTGTGCTAATACTAAAGGAAATTTTACCGGCAAAGTAATAGGTTCTTTGTTACGGCCATCGTAACTCATTCCCCAATTTGTTGTTTTAGGATTGAATATAACCTCTTGTCCAAATTTTGATAAACGGGCTTCAATATAACGCGGAGCAGCGGCGCTATCTCCTGTTAAAATATTACCCCAGTTCCCCTGCATATCAATTAACAGGTCCTTCTGACCAATTGCTACCAATGCATCCCCAATACTGGCATCACCATGTGGGTGATATTTCATGGTGTTACCAATTAAGTTAGCCACTTTATTATAGCGACCATCTTCCAGTTCCCACATACTATGTAAGATACGACGCTGCACCGGTTTCAAACCATCTTCCATGGCAGGCACGGCACGCTCTAAAATCACATAGGACGCGTAATCAATGAACCAGGTTTTAAACATTCCTGATACATGCTTCACTGACCCTAATTCGCTGTGTTCGTTATTTGTATTTTCTTCCACTTTCTAAATCTTTTTCTTTAAACTATAATTCTATTACGCTTTCAACAACTCTTCTTCTGCATCAACTTCAACACGTAAATTATCAATAATAAATTCCTGACGGTCCTGTGTATTTTTACCCATATAGTAACTCAATAATTGCTGAATAGAAGCTTGCTGATCCAGCAACACAGGTTCTAAACGAATATCTTTTCCGATGAAGTGTTTGAACTCATCCGGAGAGATCTCACCTAATCCCTTAAATCGGGTGATCTCAGGCTTAGGCCCTAATTTGGCAATGGCTGCTTTACGTTCTTCATCACTATAGCAATAAGCGGTTTCTTTTTTATTACGTACACGAAACAACGGTGTTTGTAAAATGTATACGTGTCCGTTTTTAATTAAGTCAGGAAAGAATTGTAAGAAGAAGGTCAGCAACAATAAACGAATATGCATACCATCCACATCGGCATCGGTAGCAACTACAACGTTATTGTATCTTAAGTCTTCTAAACTGTCTTCAATATTTAATGCAGCTTGCAATAAATTGAATTCTTCGTTCTCATAAACTATTTTTTTACCAAGACCAAAAGAGTTTAAAGGTTTTCCTTTTAAGCTAAATACAGCCTGTGTATTCACATCACGTGTTTTGGTAATAGAACCACTTGCCGAATCTCCCTCACAAATAAATAAGGTTGTTTCGTGTGCACGTGGATTTTTTGCATCATCCAAATGCACTCTGCAGTCACGTAGTTTTTTATTATGCAGATTTGATTTTTTAGCACGCTCACGCGCTAATTTCTGAATACCTGATAACTCTTTACGTTCACGCTCATTAGCAACTATTTTTGCTTCAATAGCACGGGCTGTTTCAGGGTTTTTATGCAAATAGTTATCTAACTGCTGTTTAATAAAATCACCTACAAAGGAACGCATAGATTGTCCGCCCGGGGCGATTTCCTGTGATCCTAATTTTGTTTTAGTTTGAGATTCAAATACAGGTTCCTGTACACGAACCGAAACTGCAGCGACAATGGATTTGCGGACATCTGCCGGATCAAAATCTTTTTTATAGAACTCGCGGATGGTTTTCACAACAGCTTCCCTGAATGCTGCCTGGTGTGTACCACCTTGTGTTGTATACTGCCCATTTACGTACGAATAATATTCTTCCGAATAATGTTCGTTACTATGCGTCATAGCTAATTCAATATCATCGCCTTTTAAGTGAACGATAGGATAAATGATCTCACCTGTGATATTTTTTTCTAATAAATCTTTTAATCCATTATCAGATTTATAAACCTGTCCGTTAAAGAATAAAGTTAAGCCTGTGTTTAAGAACGCATAGTTCCACAACATCTTATCAATATACTCATGGATGTAATGGTATTTTTTGAAGATCGTGTCATCCGGTCTGAACTCTACATAAGTACCATTGGCTTCCGTTGTTTTTTCAAGTTTTGATTCCTTTACCAAATTCCCACATGAAAAATCTGCTGTTTTAGATTGTCCGTCACGGAAAGCTGTTACTCTAAAATTGATAGATAAAGCGTTTACTGCTTTTGTACCTACTCCATTTAAACCAATTGACTTTTTAAAGGCATCGCTATCATATTTACCACCGGTATTTATTTTAGAAACAACCTCAACCACTTTTCCTAACGGGATCCCACGGCCATAATCGCGAATAGATACAGCACCATCTTTCACAGCCACTTCTATCTTTTTCCCGGCTCCCATCATAAACTCATCTATAGAGTTATCCATCACCTCTTTGATCAGTACATAAATACCATCATCAAAGGCTGAACCATCTCCGAGTTTACCAATATACATCCCGGGACGCATACGGATATGCTCTTTCCAGTCGAGGGATTTTATACTGTCTTCGTTATAACTTGCTATCTCTTTTGCCATCTTAATTTGTTATTTGTTCTGTGTTGTTAGTTATTAGTTTATGCTAAATCTTACAAGTTTATCTTTTCAAAAAACTTATAACTCATAACTTATAACTCATTTTTAATCTCCGTCTAATAAATTTCCTAATCCTCCTAAAATACTTCCTTCTTCTTTTCTGCCTCCTTTACCGTAGGATAAAATCCTTCCGGCCAAACGACTGATCGGTAAGGTTTGGATCCATACTTTACCCGGCCCGCGAAGTACTGCATAAAACACACCTTCACCACCAAACAACGTATTTTTCACACCACCAATAAATTGAATGTCATAATGCACGTCAGCTGTAAATGCAACGATACAACCCGTATCAATTTTCAATACCTCTCCAGGTTGTAATGATTTTTCAATGACGTGTCCACCACTATGAACAAAAGCCAGGCCATCACCTTCCAGTTTTTGCATGATGAATCCTTCGCCACCAAATAAACCAGTACCTAGTTTCTTTTGAAATTCAATACCAACCTGCACGCCTTTAGCGGCACATAAAAAACTATCTTTCTGACAAATGATCTTATTTCCTAAACGTGCTAGATCCAATGGAATGATCTTACCTGCATAAGGCGCAGCAAAAGTTACCTGGCGTTTTTGTTGAGAGTTATTGGTATAAACAGTCATGAATAAATTTTCGCCGGTCAGTAAACGTTTACCAGCTGTAAATAATTTACCCATAAAACCTGTTTCATTTCCATCACCAAACAAAGTTTGCATTTGCACGCCGTCAGTCATCATCATAAAACTTCCCGGTTCAGCAATAACTGCTTCCTGTGGATCCAATTCGATCTCCACACATTGCATTTCTTCTCCAAATAATTTGTAATCGATCTCGTGATTGTTCATTGTGTTGTTTCGTTATTAAAATAAAATTTCAATTTATTATTTAAAATGTAAGAGGGAAAATGTATCATGGATTGACATCTTACCTTTTCCATTCTACATTACTATACGTTGAAACGGAAATGCATCACATCTCCATCAGCCACAACATATTCTTTTCCTTCTACTCTTAATTTACCAACTTCTTTACAGGCATTTTCTGATCCATAAGTTACATAATCATTAAACCCAATTACTTCAGCACGGATAAAGCCTTTTTCAAAATCAGTATGAATCACACCTGCTGCTTGAGGAGCCGTCATTCCTTTTCCTATGGTCCATGCTCTTACTTCTTTTACCCCTGCGGTAAAGTAAGTTTGCAATTGCAATAAGTTATAAGCTTGTTTGATTAGTTTATTTACACCCGGTTCATCCAATCCCATTTCTCCAAGAAACATTTGTTTCTCTTCGTATGTTTCTAACGACGCTATTTCACTTTCCATGGCGGCTGTGATCACTAAAATTTCTGCGCCTTCTCCTTTAACAGCTTCTTTAACTGCATCTACATATTTATTACCTGTTTTTGCAGAAGCTTCATCCACATTACAAACATACATCACTGGCTTAATGGTCAACAAATGCAAGTCTTGAATAAAAGGCAGTTCGCTTTCTTCCAAATTGCAGGCACGAGCCGATTTACCACTCTCCAATGTTTCTTTTAATTTTGAACAAGCTGAATAAGTTTTCACAGCATCTTTATCATTTCCTGTTTTAGCTGCTTTTTCGAACTTTTTCAATTTAGCATCAACGGCTTCCAGATCTTTCAACTGTAATTCTGTATCAATAATTTCTTTATCACGAACCGGGTTTACGTTTCCATCCACATGAATGATATTATCATCATCAAAACAACGCAATACGTGTAAAATAGCATTACACTCGCGAATATTGGCCAGGAACTTATTCCCTAAGCCTTCGCCTTTACTAGCCCCCTTTACCAAGCCTGCAATATCTACAATTTCAACCGTTGTAGGTAAAATTGCCTGTGGCTTTACCAACTCAGCCAGTTTATTTAAACGTTCATCCGGAACTGTTATTACACCTACATTTGGTTCGATGGTACAGAACGGAAAGTTTGCCGCCTGTGCTTTTGCATTACTTAAACAATTAAACAAGGTCGATTTTCCTACATTTGGCAACCCAACAATTCCACATTTTAAAGCCATTTTATTATTTTTTGAATTAAAAATATCCGTGGGCAAGACAAGGCAAACCCGCCTAAATATTTAGTTTATTAAAATTAAGACGCAAATATATTAAAAACAGTAGCTAAGCCTTACTATTATTTGTAGCAAAATGGGGCAGTTTTTAACAATCAGGCCAATAATTGTGCAAAAAACAAGTCTTGGTTTTTATTTTTTAACATACTGTTCTTATTATTAACATCTGCGTTATATCCTCTGATCTAATGCTATTTTTGCAGCAAAATCAATACTTATGGCAGATATTCAACATCTTCAAAAACTTACAATCCAGGTTCGCCGCGACATCGTTCGCATGGTTCACGCAGTAGCTTCCGGCCATCCGGGCGGTTCTTTAGGGTGTGCTGATTTTTTAGTGGTGTTATATAATGGTTATATGAACCATGACCCAAAGAAATTTACCATGGATGGTATTGGCGAAGATCTGTTTTTCCTGAGTAACGGTCATATTTCTCCTGTATTTTATAGTGTTTTAGCGCGTTGCGGTTACTTTCCGGTTGAAGAACTAAAGACCTTCCGTAAGCTGAATTCCCGTTTACAAGGGCATCCAACCACCCACGATAATTTACCGGGTGTGCGTATTGCCAGTGGATCATTGGGACAAGGCATGAGTGTGGCCATTGGCGCTGCTTTAGCTAAAAAATTAAATAAAGATAATTCTATCATATATAGCCTACACGGCGACGGTGAGTTACAGGAAGGGCAAATTTGGGAAGCTGCCATGTATGCCGCTGCCAATAAAGTAGATAATTACATTGCTACCATTGATTATAATGGGCGCCAGATCGACGGTGATGTAGACAATGTTTTATCTCTGGGAAATCTTCGTGCAAAATTCGAAGCTTTTGGCTGGCAGGTTGTTGAAACCGAAAAAGGGAATGATATTCCATCGGTTATTGAAGGCCTGGATAAAGCAAAAGCATTTATCGGAAAAGGTAAGCCTATTGTTAACATCATGAAAACAGAAATGGGTGCTGGCGTTGATTTTATGATGGGAACTCACAAATGGCACGGTTCGGCTCCTAACGACGAGCAATTACAAAAAGCGCTTGATCAGTTAGTTGGTAACGAAGCTGACTACTAGAAGGAATTAAATACTTTTAATCATAAAATATAAATGGCTTTTTTATCGAAGAAAAATAAACTGATCAAATTTCTTCTGATTTGTCATTTATCATTTAT